>JBBRBG010000305.1:0-8244 GCA_038206055.1 Haliangiales bacterium | reverse complement strand
GCCGGAGGCCGCGGCGTCGAGCGCATGGTTGGCGTGCCTCGACCACCAAGCGGTGCGCAGCACCAGCGTGATCGCACACGTCCGGAGGGCCACGCAGGGTGAGCGGAACCTGAGCAACACGCAGCCCTTCACGCGCGAGCTCGGTGGGCGGATCCACGTCTTCGCGCACAACGGCATGGTGCCGGGCATCGAGGTCGACCCGCGGTTCTCCGCACGTCGGTTTCGATGTGTCGGCGACACCGACTCGGAGCACGCGTTCTGCGCATTGCTCGAACGGCTGGCGGGTCTGTGGGAGCGCGGCCTGCCAGCGCTCGACGCTCGTCTCGCCGCGGTGGTGGCGTTCGCAACCGAGCTCCGCTCGCTCGGCCCGGCGAACTTCATCTATAGCGACGGCGATGCGATGTTCGCGCACGCCCACCGTCGCCGTCACGATGGCGGCGAGATCAGGCCCCCAGGCCTGCACGTCTTGTGTCGGACGTGCAGCGCACTCGACGACGGCGTACCACTCGCGGCGATCTCGCTGCCGCACGATGCTCGCCAGGAGATCGCCCTGGTCGCGAGCGTGCCACTGTCGGACGAGCCGTGGCTGCCGGTCGCCGAAGGTGAGATCGTCGTGCTCCAGGGTGGGCGCGTCGTCGCGCGGGCCTGACGCCTTCCCGATCTATCAACTCTTCGGCGTGGACGCCCAGGTCGTGGGGATCGCCTCCGCAATCGCGGCACGGACCGCGGCGCGCACCGACATCGGAACGACGTCGCCGGGGATGCGCTTGCACAGGCTGACGGTCCGCTTGAGCGCGTCGCACGCGCCGGCGCAACGCGGGCACGTCGCGAGGTGCTCCTCGATCTTCGCGCAGGCTGCCTGATCGATCTCGGCGCCGACGTATGCGGTGAGCTCCTGTGCGAGCTCCGGGCACGGCTCGGTGGTACCGCCATCGAGCCATGCTGCGAGCTCGCCGCGCACCGCCATCCGTGCGCGGTGTAACCGGCTCTTGAGCGCGCCCACGTCCACACCGGCGATCTGCGCCGCCTCCTCGGCGGATAGCCCCTCGACATCGCGTAGCACGAGGGCCTCGCGCTGTTCGGGTGCCAGCGCGTTGATCGCCCGCGACAGCGCGACGCCGATCTCGTGTGCGTGAGCACGCAGGTCCGTGCCGGGCGCGGGATCGACGAGCTCTGCCGCCGAGGCATCGTCGATCGACGTGGTCGGTCGCGCGCCGCGCCGTTCCTTGATGCAGAAGCTGCGCGCGATCTGATAGAGCCAGGTCGACAGTGCGGCGTCGCCACGGAATCCAGGCAGGTGGCGGAATGCGGCCAGGAGTGTCTCCTGGAGCACCTCGCGCGCCGACTCCTCGTCGCCGCACATCCGCAGGCCGAACCGGTAGATCCGCGGCTCGTAGCGCTCGAGCAGGAGCTCGAGGGCCTCGCGATCGCCCGCACGGGAAGCAGCGATCAGGTCGGCGTCGGGTGGGTCGGCCATCCCCTCACAACCTTTGCGAGATCGTGCGGTCTGTCAACCTACCCGAACCCTTTCGGTGGCGGTGTGCTCTCACGTCGAGAGGAGGCAACGATGTCATTGGCGCTGACCCAACAAACCTTCGATCCGACCATCGCGAGCGGGATCGTGGTGATCGACTGGTGGGCGACGTGGTGTGGCCCGTGTCGGGCGTTCGCGCCGGTATTCGAGGCCGCGAGCCAGCGGTATCCGGAGATCGTGTTCGGCAAGGTCGACACCGATGCGGAGCAGCAGCTCGCGGGCCGGTTCCAGATCTCGGCGATCCCGACGCTGATCGTGTTCCGCGACGGCGTCCAGGTGTTCCGCCGCGCCGGGATGGTCGGCCCCGAGGGACTCGACATCCTGATCGATCACGTCAAGGCGCTCGACATGGCGGAGGTCCGCCGACAAGCTCACTCCCAAGCAGCCGGGCACGCATCCTGATGTCGAATCCATTCTGGGACGAACGCTATCGCGGCGACGACTACGCCTACGGCGTCGAGCCGAACGACTTCCTGCACGCCGAGGTCGGGCTGATCCCAAAGGGACGGGTGCTGTGCCTCGCCGAGGGCGAAGGTCGGAACGCCGTGTTCCTCGCGAGCCTGGGATACCAGGTTACCGCCGTCGACTTCTCGACCGAGGGCTTGCGCAAGGCGGAGCGGCTCGCGACGAGCAGGGGAGTCGAGCTGACGCTGATCGAAGCGGATCTCGCGACGTTCGAGCTGGGCGAGGATGCCTGGAACGGCATCGTCTCGATCTTTGCGCATACGCCGGCGCCGGTGAGGCAGCGCGTCCACGCCGCCGTTCCGCATGCTCTCCACGCAGGTGGGGCGTTCGTGCTCGAGGCGTACCGGCCCGAGCAGATCGCCCTGGGCACCGGCGGCCCGAAGGATGCGACGATGACGCCAACCCTCGCGGCGTTGCGCACCGAGCTCGCGGGGCTCGACCTGGTGATCGCGCGCGACGTGGACCGGGAGATCCACGAGGGCCAGTTTCACGGCGGGCCGAGCGCCACCGTGCAGGTCGTGGCCATCCGGCGCTGACCGGCGCGAATCCTCATGGCCGTCCCCGTCGTGTATTTCCTCATGAAGCGACGGGAGCAGCGCCGACGCGCGCGGCTGGGGCAGATCGTCTGAACCGTTTCACGCTGGCAGTACTCTCACGTGTATGACGCCAGGAATCCGCAAAGATCTCTCGATCAGCTTCGACGAAGCGCTCGCGCGCATCCCCGAGGCACTGAAGACTGAAGGCTTCGGAGTGTTGACCGAGATCGACGTCGCCGCGACGCTGAAGGCGAAGCTAGGGGTCGAGTTTCGGCGCTACAAGATCCTCGGCGCGTGCAACCCGACGCTCGCTCACGAGGCGCTCGGCGCGATGCTCGAGATCGGTGTGATGCTGCCGTGCAACGTGGTCGTCTACGAGCGAGACGGCGGCGGGGCCACGGTGATCGCCGTCGATCCGATGCAGACGATGGCGGCCCAGGATGGCGCGCTCGCCTCGATCGCCGAGCAGGTCCGAAGCCGCCTGCTGCGCGTCCTCGAGAAGCTCTGAAAAGTTTGCGCGTTCGCTTTATCGGGCGCGGACGGTCGCCTGTAGCGTGACCGGGACCTTGAGCGCGTTCGAGATGATGCAGCGCTGCTCGGCCGTGGCGAGGAGGCGGCGCGCGCGTTCTTCGTCGTCGGCAGCGACCACGAGCTCGACGGAGAGCGTGATCGACGTGAACACCGGAACGGGTGAGCCCTTGTCAAGCACGGCGACTCCGGTCCCGGACCATCCACTGACTTCGAGCGCATCGTGACGCGCGTAGGCGTCGAACGTTGTCCATAGGCATTCGAGTACCGAGCCGACGAGGAGCTCCTCCGGGCTCCACCGACGATCGGTCCCGCCGAATTGGGGCGGAGGCCCGAGCGCGATCGGATCGCGCGGAGGCGCGACGAGGAGACCGTCCGCGAGAGTCACGGTGTAGCGATGCGGGAATGGTGCTGGCTTGGCCACGTCACGCTCCGTGGTGCTGCGGGTTGGCAGACGTCGACCTCACGCGACACGTGTCGATCCCAAGCAGCCGGTACAGCGGGCAAAAGCCCACCAAACCCGTGGCGAGCGGCACGATCCCGATCCAGCCCCAAGCTGTCTTCGGGCCGACGAAGACAAGGGCCAGCAGCAGGACACCGACGATGAGCCGCAAGGCCCGATCGATCCCGGATTCATTCTTCCACATACGGACCTCCTGTTTGAATGAGAGCCGGAGCGATAGCTGTTCGCAGCTTCCGAGCTCAGCAGCGCATCTCGCGCGGCTCGCCTGTACGAGGAGCATCGCGCGT
The DNA here is from genome assembly GCA_038206055.1 of Haliangiales bacterium. Classification (GTDB taxonomy): domain Bacteria; phylum Myxococcota_A; class Polyangia; order Haliangiales; family Haliangiaceae; genus JABFXX01. The sequence continues at coordinate 4,431 of JBBRBG010000305.1, read as the reverse complement.
GCCAGTGATTCAGAAGCGATTCGCGCAAGACTTGCGGGCATCTCGTCGCGCAGGCGGTCGCCTGATCGCGCGCGCTGATCTCGGGCGGCCTCCGCTGGCCAGGAAGCGGAGGTCACCCTCGCGATCACGGACAAGCGGGCGTTCGAGCGCTACTCCACCTCGAACGCCCGCGCGCAAGGACGGCGTCTGGACCGGCGGGGTTCCTGCATCCACCGCAACGAAGGAACTGCCATGGAACATCTTCATCATCCAGACCGGACGCCCCTGGCGATTCCCACGGTCGTGGATCCCGTCTGCGGGATGACCGTGACGCCTGGCCTCGCGAAGGGTGGCAGCGTGAGCTTCGCGGGGCACGACTACTGGTTCTGCAACCCGAAGTGCCACGACAAGTTCGTCGCCGAGCCGGCGAAGTATCTCGATCCGACGCCGACGATCGCACCCGTCGCGGATGGCGCGACCTTCACATGCCCGATGCACCCGGAAGTTCGCCAGGATCATCCGGGGGACTGCCCGAAATGCGGCATGGCGCTCGAGTCGGTCGTGCCGACAGTCGCCGTCGAGCAGACCGATTACGTCTGCCCGATGCATCCGCAGATCGTCCGGCCCGCGCCGGGCGCCTGTCCGATCTGCGGCATGGCGCTCGAACCGCGCACCGCGTCACTCGCCGACGCACCGGATCCCGAGCTCCGGTCGATGACCCGGCGGTTCATCGTGAGCGCCGTGCTCACCGTGCCGCTGCTCGCGCACACGATGTCGGAGATGTTCGGAGCATCGCTCGGCGGATTCATCTCGAACCGAGCGTTGACCTGGCTGCAGCTCGCCGTAGCGACCCCCGTCGTGCTCTGGGGTGGCTGGCCGTTCTTCGTGCGCGGCGTGCGGTCGGTCCGCAATCGCTCGCTGAACATGTTCACGTTGATCGCGCTCGGGATCGCCGCCTCGTACGGCTTCAGCCTGGTCGCGACGCTCGCGCCCGGCCTCCTGCCAAGTGCCTTCGCGATGCACGGCACGCCGCCGCTCTACTTCGAGCCCGCGGCGGTGATCACGACGCTTGTCCTGCTCGGCCAGGTGCTGGAGCTGCGCGCACGCAGCGCGACGGGGGCGGCGATCAAGGCCCTGCTCCGACTCGCACCGAAGACCGCGCGCCGTCTCGACGACGCCGGCGGCGAACGCGAGGTACCGCTCGCGGAGGTCGTGCGCGGCGATCGCTTGCGCGTGCGTCCTGGCGAGAAGGTACCGGTCGACGGCGTCGCGCTCGAGGGAACGAGCTCGATCGACGAGTCGATGGTGACCGGCGAGTCGATCCCCGTCGAGAAGACCGCCGGCGCGCGCGTCACTGGTGGCACCGTCAACGGCACCGGCAGCTTCGTCATGCGCGCCGAGCGGGTCGGCAGCGACACCGTGCTGGCGCAGATCGTCCGCATGGTCAGCGAGGCGCAACGCAGCCGCGCACCGATCCAGCGCCTCGCCGATGTGGTGGCGGCGTACTTCGTTCCGGCCGTGGTCGTCGCCGCGATCGCGACCTTCATCGTATGGGCCGTCGCGGGGCCGGCCGAGGCGCGGCTCGCGTACGCGCTTGTCAACAGCGTGGCCGTGCTGGTGATCGCGTGCCCTTGCGCGCTCGGCCTGGCGACGCCGATGTCGATCATGGTCGGCACGGGACGCGGCGCGGCGGCCGGCATCCTGATCAAGAACGCGCAGGCGCTCGAGCTCCTCGAGAAGGTCGATACGCTGGTGGTCGACAAGACTGGCACCTTGACCGAGGGCCGGCCTCGCCTCGAGTCCGTGACACCCACGTCGGGTTCGGCCGATCAGCTGCTCCACTACGCGGCGAGCCTCGAGCGCGCGAGCGAGCATCCGCTCGCGGCGGCGATCGTCGGCGGCGCGACGGCGCGCGGCGTGGCGCTCGCGGAGGCATCGGCGTTTGCGTCCATCACCGGCAAGGGGGTGACCGGCACGATCGACGGCAAGCACGTCGCGCTTGGCAACGCGGCGCTGATGGCTCAGCTCGGCATCGAGCTCGGCGCCGCGAGCGCCGCGGTCGAGACGCTCCGCGAGCAGGGTCAGACCGTGATGTTCGTCTCGGTCGACGGTGTCCTCGCCGGATCCATCGGTGTGATCGATCCGATCAAGCCCTCGACCAAGGACGCGATCCGCGAGCTGCACGCCGAGGGTCTCCGCATCGTCATGCTCACCGGCGACAGTCGCACCACGGCGGATGCGATCGGCAAGCAGCTCGAGCTCGACGAGGTGATCGCCGAGGCGCTACCGGAGCGAAAAGGCGCCGAGATCGCGAGGCTCCGCGCTGGCGGCAAGGTTGTCGCCATGGCCGGCGACGGCGTGAACGACGCGCCCGCGCTCGCGAGCGCCGACGTCGGGATCGCGATGGGGACCGGGGCGGACGTCGCCATCGAGAGTGCCGGCATCACGCTCCTGCGCGGCGATCTGCGCGGCATCGTCCATGCGCGGCGGCTTTCACGCGCCACCATGCGCAACATCCGTCAAAACCTGTTCTTCGCGTTCATCTACAACGCCCTCGGGATCCCGCTCGCCGCCGGGGTGCTCTATCCGGTGTTTGGGATCTTGCTCAGCCCCATGATCGCGAGCGCCGCGATGAGCTTCAGCTCGGTGTCGGTGATCGGCAACGCGCTCCGGCTGCGGAGCCTCCGGCTGGCCGACGACGCATAGCTCCGACGATCCCGTACGCCTGACGTGCGTACGTTGATCTCCGCCCATGGCAGTACGCACGCAATCGGCGCGCGCCGTGAGCGCATGCACGCAGCTATTGCGCGCGACTCGAAGCTCGGCTTGTCGGTCGCTGGCCGACAATTGATATCGATGAAGCGTCGTCCCATCTCGATCAGGGTTGGTACGGCGTACCGAATGAAACGAATCGTGATCCTCGGCCTGCCGGCGAGCTGGCAGGTCGTGCTCCTCGACCGCGACGGCGTCCATGTCCATCAGCCTGGACGGCTGTTCCTGCCAATCGGCGGGTACCGCGTCCTCGCGACCGGTAGCCGAATCTTGCCCGAGTCGACGCCCCACCTCACCGGCAGCGGCTGGCGCGAGACTGCTGCGACTTCTCCACGATCGACGGCGCGCGTGCGCTCCGGCATGTCCTCGACGGCTGTTCAAGCGTACGAAGGACGAGCTCATTCCGCAGGTCAAGGACGTGATCACCGCGGGCGACTTCTTCGATCTCAGCGCCGGCGCACAGATCATCTTCACATCGGGCGGACTGTCGAATCGGCAGCGACAGTCAGCACGCCTGGCTTGTGCTCATCCCGCGCTGACCGGCGAGGCCGAGCGCGCAATCGGGCACCCGCGATTGTCCACGCGCACGCGGCGCGAGCAGTAGCCTGCGCGTTGGTCGGGCCTCGATATCGGAATCTTTGTCCAGCTCGGCAAGCCGTGGATCGAGATCCTGCGGACAGGGCACCGTAGCGATGGGATGAGCGCGCTACGTACTTCTGCGCGTAGCGGCACCGCACGGCGGGCGGCGCGTGGAAGCTGAATCGCTCACGGCGTGCACGAGCCCGGGCTGAGTGCCCGCCTCAGCCACCTCGCGACCCGTCAACGTGTGTTGGCCGCGTTCCCCCGCGAGCTACCTCAGGTCTCTGACTTGCTTCACGCAAGAGCCACTGAGGGCCGGACCATTCCATGCCAAGAACACGCAAAACGCCAGCGACCTCGAATCGCAAACACGCGCACAAGTGCCCCACCGGGATCAAAGGCTTCGACCAGATCACCGAGGGCGGGCTTCCCAAGGACCGCATCACGCTGATCTGCGGTAGTGCCGGCTCCGGGAAGACTCTGTGGGGGATCGATTTCCTTGTCAAAGGAGCCACCGAGTTCGACGAGCCCGGAGTGTTCATATCGTTCGAAGAAACCGAAGAAGAGCTCTACAGAGATGTGGCTTCTCTGAACATGGAGCTCCGCGGCCTCGTCTCGCAGAAGAAGATTCTCCTCGACCACATCGTGCTCGAGCGCAGGGACATTCAGGCAACCGACTTCAACCTCGAGGGCCTGCTCATCCGGCTGGAACGCGCCATCGACGAGATCGGCGCCAAACGCGTCGTCCTGGACTCGATCGAGTCGTTGTTTGCCGGCCTCACGGATGTCGGTATTCTTCGCCTCGAGATCAAGCGCTTGTTCCGGTGGCTCAAGGAGAAGCGGGTAACGGCGATCGTCACCGGAGAGCCGGGGGAGCAGGGCTTCTACACGCGTCACGGGTTGGAGGAATACACCTCCGACTGCATCGTGTTTCTCGACAATCGGGTCAGCGAACAGGTCTCGATCCGCAGAATTCGCGTGATCAAATATCGCGGCTCGAATCACGGAACGAACGAGTATCCGTTCGTGATCGACGAGGGCGGACTCTCCGTCATTCCGATCACATCTGCGGGCCTGGATCAGCCGGGGACGCATCTGCGA
>JBBRBG010000304.1:0-8308 GCA_038206055.1 Haliangiales bacterium | reverse complement strand
CGTCTGGAGTGCTCATCACCGCGCCGAGATCGAGCTTCGCGCCGGCGGTGGGATCCACCGATGCGACGATCGCTGTCGGGCCGGCCTTCAGCCGTCCACCGGACGCGCCGACCAGGCCCTGGCGGACCCGCTCGTCGACCTTGCCGACCGCCCACACCGGCGAATTCTGATTCGCGAGCGCCAGCAGCCCCTTCAGCTCCGGGTTGTCGACAGCCTTGGGACCAGCTCCGAGTGCATCGAGCACCCACGGCTCGCTGGTCCCGAGGATCACCGTGTCCGCGCGACCGAACGCGAAGAACATGATCCGGTTGCCATCCTTGACCTGGTAGAGCGAGCGACCGCCGACGGTCTTCACGGTCAGCGCACCGCCGCCCTTGCCGACCATCGTGCGAACGCATGCGGTGAGGTCGGGCTCGGCGATCGTGCCGGTCGCGATCATCAGCACCGGACCGGTGCCGGTCGGTGCGGTGGCCGCCGGAGGACCGAGCGCGAGCATCACGCGCTTGACCTGCCTGGTCAGGTCGAGCTTGCAGCTCTCCTGGACCTCGGTCCATCGCGCTGCGAGCGCGGGATCGCGCATCAGCAGCTGCTCCACCGCTCGCGCGACGATCGGCGAGTCGGAGAGCTTGGTGACATCAGCGCCGATCAGCACCTGCGCAGTGGCAGGCACCGCCGCGAGGCCAGTGACCTCGGGTGGTGGATTGCGATCGACGTCCTTGTGCTTGCCGCACGCGCTGGCGAGGAGACTCAGCACCAGTACGGCGATGCCCAGTCTCCCGCGCATCACGGACCCGGGGGCGGGCCGCCCGCGCCGCCGCCGCCGCCGCCCATGCCGCCCATCAGACCCGCGAACTGCTGGATCAGCGCCTCGAGCTTCTGCGTCGAGAGGGCCACGTTGACCTTCACGTCCGATGCCTCGGCGACGATGTCGAGCTTGTCGACCATCTTGGCGAACTGCGCGACCTGACCCTTGGCCATGTTCGCGATCTGGACCGCCTGGTCGGGCGTATCGAGGCGAACCCGGAGGTCAACGGTGAGGCCATCGGTCACGTTGACCGAGCCGAACACGGCCTTCGGCTTGAAGCCGAGCTGCGCGGCCTTGTCGAACGCCTTCGAGTTGCCGTTCATCAGGATCCACAGCGAGTCCGCCGTGTTGATCTTCGAGTACATCTCGACGAACGCCGGCGAGGTCTTGAGCGCCGAACCGCCCGCGGCAACGGCCTTGACGCCCGCGCTGTTCGCGTTCGTGCCGATCACGCCGACGAGCGTGTCATCGCTGACGTACGTGAACGCGAAGTTCTCGCCGCTCTTGTTCTTGATGTTGACGACGTCGCCGTCCTTGTCGATGGTCGAGCCGTCCTTCGCCGCCTCGTCCTTCATCTTGTCCAGGCAGGCCATGACCTTCGCCTTGTCGGGGCCGTGCACCACGACAACGCCATCCGGCTTGTCGGCGCCGACGCCCTTGAGGCCGATCGAGATGCTCTTGATGGCGGCCATCGGATCGAAGCCGCACTTGTCCTTGAACTGGGCGAGCTTCTGCTGCGTGTCGCCCTTCATCATCTGGGGCTCGACGAACTTCTTCCACAGCGCGCTCGTCTGCAGCTGCGAGAAGTTGAGACCCATCACGATCTCGGAGTCGAGCGGGAGGAGTGAGAGGTCGTCCGCGTTCGGATTGACCGCCATGACGTTGGGCGACGTGGTCTGACCCGCGGGCTTCTCGGCCGGCTTCTCCGCCGGCTTCTGCGCCTGCTTGGGATCGCCGCTGCCAGTGGCCTCGGTCTTCTTCTCGTCCTTCTTGCAGGCCCCAGCGACAAAGCCGAGAGCGAGCAGACCGACGATGGATACAGTGCGAATGCGAACCATCTCTTTGTCTCCTTGGAGTCCCCTGAGGACGACGGGCTTATAACACGGGGATCCCCACCGGTCGATCCACGGAATCGGTCGGCGGTTGACGTCGGTCTTCGTCGGAATTGTCACGCCTTGCTGACAACTGGCGCCGTGCTCGTTTAGGGTGCCGCGCATGCCGTGGATGCCACATCGCCTGCGCGACGCGGACGTGTGGGCGAAGGTCGATGCCGCCGGGAAATTGGTCGAGGACGGCGGCCGCGTCGAGGTCGTCTACAAGGCCGCGCCGGGCGCAAAGGTCTACCGCGCCGGTGCGCGAAACCTCACACCGCTACCCGGCCCAGCCGTCGAGTTCGAGGCCGGCGAGCGCGCCCCCGAGAAGGCGAAGCCAGGCGCGCAACCCGCGGCCCCCGAGGACGCGATCCACGTGTGGACCGATGGCGCCTGCTCGGGAAACCCGGGCCCCTGCGGGATCGGCGTGGTCGTGATCGACGGCAAGGACGAGAAGGAGATCTCGGAGTACCTCGGTGAGGGGACGAACAACATCGCCGAGCTGACCGCGATCCTCCGCGGCCTCGAGACCGTCGCCGATCGCAAGCGCCCCGTGGTCGTGTACTCGGACTCCGCGTACTCGATCGGCCTCCTCACCCAGGCGTGGAAGGCGAAGGCGAACAAGGAGCTGGTCGAGGAGCTCCGCGGCGTGACGAAGACGTTCGGCGACCTCCGGTTCGTGAAGGTCGCCGCGCACTCCGGCATCCCGCTCAACGAGCGCGTCGACCAGCTCGCGACCGGCGCGGTCAGCCGTCGCCGCTAGCGCCTGTCCGAATATGGGGTCGGACCCCATTACCGGACATCAGTCACTGCGTGAGCTGCACGTTGGAGGCGACGTGGCCCAGCGTGACCATGTCCCAGCTCTCGGCGATCACGTCGAGGATCGCACCGAGCCGCGCGAGCTTCTCGGCGATCGGCAGCCGCAGGTCGGGCTGGTGGGCGACCAGCTCCCCGGGAATGCCATCCTTTTCCGCGTCGGCGAAGTCGATGCCGTGGAGCTCGAAGTTGAAGAAGCTGCGGCCGGTCATCGCCGCGACCACGTGCTTGCGCAGCCGCTCCGGGGCGACGATCAGCGACGTGCCGATCGCGGGGATCCGCGCCCATGGCGTGACGGCGATCGGTAGCTCGACGAGTGGTGCTTGCCCGCGCTTCCACGGCGCGCCCATCGCGGGGCGGTACGGCTCGCTCGGTGCTGCGAGAAGGCGGGGGTTCGTCATCACGGCGCCGCTCGGCCGGCGCAGCATCGCGAGGCCCGCCATGACCACGGCCTTCGCGGCGTAGTAGCCGGGCGCCGGGAACACGGAGGAATCGTAGCGATAGCCACGCGTCGCGAGCGCGTCGAGCATCGCCGGTGAGACGTCGTAGCCGGGGGCACGAAAGCCGCGCGTGGGCCTGCCGCTGATCGCGCGCAGCACGCGATCGCCGCCCGCGATCTCGGATTCGACGACCTCTGCCGACAGCCGGGCGAGATCATAGTGGTGGGAGTAGGAGTGATTGCCGAGCTCGTCGCCGTGGTCGTGGAGGGCCTTGAGGCGCGCGGCGTTCGCGGTGCGCGCGGCGCGATCCGGAAGCGACGCGTCCGCGTCGGCGTCACGGCCGACGACGAACCAGGTGACGTTCATGCCGCGATCGGCGAACAGCTTGACGGCGCGGGGGAGCGCGCGCTCGAGGATCACGTGCTCGAGCTCCGGCGGATGCGCGCCGAGGCCGTGAATCCGGTAGTAGCAACCCACGCCGTCGAGATCGATCGAGACGGCGCAGGGCGGCTTCACGGCTTTCCGCCGAACCGGATCACGTACGTCATCTTCGCGATCCCGCGGAGCACGTTGGGCACGCGCTTCACGAGGTTGATCGCCGGCGGGCGCTTCTCGTGGAGGCGGATCGGGATCTCGAGCACGTGGAGATTCGCGTGACCGGCGCGGATCACCAGCTCGCTCGCGAACAGATCGCGATCGATGACGCACGCCTCGACCACCGGGATCAGCGTCTCGCGGTGGAAGGCCTTGAGGCCGTGCGTGTCGGTGCCGCGGAAGTCGAGCGCGACGCGCAGCATGGTGTTGATCACGCGGGTGGCGGCGCGGCGGAACAGCGGGCGCTCGTCGCTCGCCCCCTTCATCGCCTTGGAGCCAACGACCATCGCGCAGTCGCCGTGACGCAGATGCTCGAGGGCGCGGCGGTGGAAATCGAGATCGCAGAGATCGATCTCCTCGCAGATCACCCACGTGCCCTTGGCCTCGAGGATGCCGCGGCGCAGCGCCTTGCCGTAGTTCGGTTCGCCGGTCGAGAACGTCCGGATCTCCGTGCGCTCGGTGGCGAGGTGGGCCGCGAGCGCAGCGGTGCCGTCCTTGCTGCCGTTCTCGGCGAGGATGATCTCGAACGTGAGGTCGGGGCTATCGAGGGCGTTGCGGACGATGTCGAGGCCGTCGAGCAGCTCGGTCACCGCTTCGCGAAGGATCCCCTCCTCGTTGTAGACCGGGATCACGATCGAGACGTCGGGCATCTGGACGGCCGGTCTTATCACACGGACGACTGATCGACGAATCGCTCGGTCTGGCCGGCGGTCATCATGAGAACATGGTCGCGCAGACCGCGCTGCGTGGCCAGCTCGACGAGCCAGCGCGCGGGCTCGTCGAGGCGCTCGTACGACAGCGGGAACGCACCGTGGTGGATCGGCACGAGCATACGAGAGCGCAGGTCCTCGAAGGCGTAGAGCGCGTCGAGCGGCGACATGTGCCGCTCGCGAAATGATTGCGGCATGAACCCGCCGATCGGCAGCAGCGCGATATCCGGCGCGTAGCGACCGCCGACGTCCGCGAAGCCAGAGAAGTAGCCGCTGTCGCCACATAGAAAGGCGCTCGGGCCGGCGCTCGGGCGGAGCACGTAGGACAGGCCGCGCGCGAGCTCGGAGTCACCGTGCGAGGTCGCCGCCGCCACGACCTGGACGCCGCGCACCTCGAGATCCGCGCCCGGCTGCAGCTCGACCACGCGCGCGAACCCGAGCGCGCCGACCCACGACGCGGTGCCCGCCGGGACCACGAGCGTGGCGGTGCGCGGCAGGCGCTTCAGCGTGGGGAGGTGGAGGTGATCTGCATGCCGGTGCGAGATCAGGATCAGGCTGACATCGGAGAAGTCCCCCGGCGCGAGCCCGGGCTCCACGGCGCGCCGCACACCTCCGATCCACCGCCCCAGCATGGGATCGAACGCGATCGCGAGGCCCTTGTAGCGAGCGATCACGGTCGCGTGGCCCCCGAACGTGACCACGAGCTCGCCGTCGTCGATCGCGGGCACCGGCTCGAGCTGGGCGGGCCTGGGGGCCCGGAACCAGCGGCTCATCCAGTGCCCGACCAGGCTGCGGTACCGGCGCACCGGGACCGAGCGGTGCAACCGCACCAGCTCCGCCGCGCGCGCCGTGACCTCCGCGGACATGATCTTCCTCACCTGCGACTGTCGCTGGGCTTTCCGCGCGACGCAAGTCGAGGGTACGTTCTCGGTCCGCCGTGCCCGCCCCCGCCCACCCGGTCTCCCTGGCCGCCAGGAAGCTCGCGACCCTCCTCGGCCGCTGGCCGGTAGCGCTGGCGACCGTGCTCGTGATGGGCGCACTCCTTCTCCTGCCCGGGCTCGGATCGAGTGGCCTGTGGGAGCCGCAGGAGCGCCAGCTCGCGGACCGCGTCGCGCCGCCGAAGGAGCTCGAGGCCGCAAAGCCTCCCGAGGTCGCGCCGCCGCAGAAGATCGAGGACACGTGCGATCGCATGGCGCCGAAGGATGCCCAGGCGCGCTCGCTGACGAATCGCGCGATCGTGTTCGGCCGCGACACCTTCGGAGACTCCGACACCGGCCGGCGCCTGCCGTTCGCGCTGATGGGCCTCCTCACGGCGCTCGCGACCGCGGGCATTGCGATGCGCCTCGGGCGTCCGCGCGCCGGCCTGCTCGCGGGATTGATCGTGCTCGCGATGCCACTGCTCACGCTGCAGTCGCGCATGCTCACATCGGAGATCGGAACGGCGTGCGGTGGCGCGTTGCTCGTCTACAGCTTCCTCGCGCTCGCCCGGCTCGGCAGCGCGTACGGAACGGCGCTCGCCGCCGTCGATGCCGCCGTCAGCGTCGGCGCACTCGTCGTCGGCGGCTACCTGGGGTTCCGCGGCGGCGGTGCGCTGCTCGGACTCGTGGTCCCGATCGGCGCCTGCGCCGCGGCGGGTGGATTCGGCGTGGTACCGATGATCCGGCGCGAGAAGATCCTGTCCGCGATCCCGGCGCTGATCGCGACGCTCGTCACGGTAGGTCTGATCGCGCTGCTCGTCTATCAGCTCTACGAGCTGAAGGATCCGAAGCCCGGGATGATGCCGGCGCCGCGCGTGCTGTTCGGCAAGGCGATCGTCGCCGACAACTGCTGGTCGTCGGCGCTCGGCGCGATGTGGCGGCCCGATGACGACCTGCGGATGGTGTTCGACAGCATGTTCGAGCAGATCGCGTACGGGACGTTCCCGTGGGGCGTGCTCGCGCCGATCGCGATGGTCGCGCTCCTCGGCAGCACCGACAAGGATCGGCGCACCGCAGGCGCCGTGACGCTCGCGTGGGGCGCCGGCGCGTGGATCGCCTGCGAGGTGTTCCAGCGCAAGGTCGGGTTCACGCTGTACGCGGGGTTCCCGGCGCTCGCCGTGGCCGTCGGTGTGTGGCTCGACGACGTCCTCACGCGCCGTACGGCGGGCGACAAGGATGCGATGCCCGGCGACATGATCCTCGTCGGGCTGTTCTTCCTGATCGCGGTGATCGATCTCGGGAAGGACATGCAGGGCTTCGCGGATCGCATCACGTCGCTGCTGATCGGCGGCGATCAGCTGCCGTATCCGAAGGACTCGCGGCTGCTGTGGATCCCGACGAAGCTGTGGATCTTCATCCTTTCGATGCTGCCCGCGTTCGGCTTCGGACTGTCGATGATCATCTGGCGGCCGCGCGACAAGTTCGACCGCTCGCACCAGATCGCGGCGTGGTGCGCCGCCGTCGCGTTCGTCGGCACCGTGGTGATGGCTGGGTTCTGGTCGCTGATCTGGCAGCCGCGGCTCGCGGAGAACGTCTCGAGCAAGGCGATGTTCGAGACTTACAAGGATCTGCGGAAGCCGGGCGACCAGCTCGTGATCATGGGTGACCTCGGTCAGGCGCCACGCGCGTACGCACCGCATGCCAAGCCGGAGACGGCCACGGGGCGCGAGCAGATCGTCGCCGCGCTCGGCCGGCCGAACCGCGTGTTCGCGATCGCGCCGCAGAGCGAGCTGTGCACGCTCCACCGCGAGGTCGCTGGCAAGCCGTACTACGTGCTCGAGGATCGCAACGTGCGGAGCCTGCTGCTCTCGAACAAGGTCGATGGCACCACCGACAAGAACCCGCTCGCCCAGACGATCCTCCACAAGGAGCCGACCGGCTTCGGCGCGAAGCCGAAGGGCAAGGTGACCTGGGACAACAAGATCCAGCTGCTCGGCTGGGACATCCCCACGACGATGGCGCGCGGCTCGCGCCAGAAGATCACCCTCTACTACAAGATCCTGCAGCCGGTCGGCGGCGCATGGACCTCGCTCATGCACTTCGACGGACCGCTGCGGTTCAGCGGCGATCACAAGCCGATCAACGATCGCTGCCCGACGTCCACGTGGCAGCCCGGCGACTACATCGTGGATACGTACACGGTGACCGCCGGCGGCGGTGCGTTCCCGTCGGGCAAGTACGAGCTGTGGATCGGGTTCTTCACCGGCTCCGCACCGAACTGGAAGAACATGAGCGTCAGTGAAGCGCCCGGTGACATGCGTGACACCGCCGATCGCGTGAAGATCCTGTCGATCACCCTCGACTGATTTACCTTCGCAACGCTTCGCGTTGCTGCGCACCCCACATTCGTGGGGCTTGCACCTGGGTGATTGACGCCCGTCGCGAGAGAGGGCTATGACCCGGGGATGGGAGCGAAGGCAAAGGGGGACGTGATCGAGCCGGTACCGGTTGCGATCAGCGACGCCGAGCGGCGGAGGGCTCCCCGTGTCCTGCTCAACCTCGAGGTCGACTATGCGAGCGAGGACAACTACCTCTTCGCGTACATCACCGATATCAGCGCCACGGGCATCTTCGTGCGCACGACCACGCCCGAGGAGCCCGGCACGCACCTGAATCTTAAATTCGGCACCCTCGAAGTCGAGGGTGAGGTGATCTGGGTGAACCCGTATCGCCCCGGCGCGCCCGATAATCTGCACCCGGGCATGGGCATCCGGTTCGAAGCGCTCGATGATGATGTCCGCGATCGGCTCCTCGAGCTGATCCGGCGGTTCGCGTATCTTTCCTGAGGCTCTGATGCCCATCATCTGCGGTACCGATCTCTCGGCTGCGAGCGCGGGTGCGCTCGAGGTCGCGCGTGCGCTGGCGAAGCAGCGCG
>JBBRBG010000303.1:0-8319 GCA_038206055.1 Haliangiales bacterium | reverse complement strand
CTCGCGCTCGGCGTGATCGGCGGCGTGTTCATGAACCCCGCCACCTGGCGCTCGCCCGTGCTCACGTCGATCGTCGCGTTCCTGTTCAACGCGCTCGTCCTCGCGGTCTGGTACGTCTTCGGTCGCTCGACCTTGATCTGGGGTGCTCTCGCCGCCGGCGTCCTCGTCGCCGGCGCCGGCGCTCGTCTCGCGCGCGACGTCCGCGCTGACCTCACCTGGCGCACTGCATTTCCTACCGTCCTCGGTGAGCCCCTCCGCCTCGTCATCCTCGGCATCGGCCTCGCGATCGCCACCATACCCGGCTGGATCACCATGCTGATCGACGCTAAGGGCTTCGGCGGGTTCCCGCATCGCGTCGACGACGAGGTCGGCCCGGGCTTCAAGCTCCTCGGCACCTGGTTCTACCAGGGCCTGATTCTCGACTACGGCCGCGTCATCGTCCTCACCTGCGCGCTGCCCATCGCAATGCTGTTCGGTCGCGGCAACACCCTTCGCTGGCTGTGGATCCCAGGCATCGCGTTCGCGCTCCTCCTCGGCGCTGGCCCGCACATGCCGAAGACCGCCGACGATCTCATCCCCGCCGTGCGCTTCCTCGGCTCGATGCAGATCGTGTTCGCGCTCGGCATCGGCGCCGGCCTCTATTCGATCACGATGTACCTGTGGAACTCTCCCGAGGACGGGTGGTTCCTGCGCAGCATCCGCGCCGCCCTTCGCCTCACCGGCCCGTGGGCCGACAAGCACCCGATGCAGTACGGCGCACGCACCGGCATCGCCGCCGTGATCGCCGCGCTCGTCGTGCTCGTCGCCGTTCCCGGCTCGAGGGTCCAGGCCGGTCGCGCGCGCGTCCTCGCTTCCGATCCTCCGAGCGTGCGCCCGCAGATGATGGAGATCATCGCCGCGCTCGAGACCGCGCCGCCCGGCCGCAAGCAAGTCGGCCCCGGGTGCGAGAACCACTGGTGGAACCTCCTCTCGTACGTCTACGGCCGCATCCCCTCACTCCTGCAGATGGGCGGCGGCGGCCTCCAGGCCTCGCCGAACTACGACTACCTGTGGAGCGTGCGCGACTTCCCCAAGAACGCCTGGCTCTACGACGCCCCCTACCTCGTGTTCGAGAAGGTCAAAGGCGCATCGATGCCCGTCGGCGACACCGTCATCGAGACCGCCGGCTACACCGTGCGTCGGCTCCCCGCGCCCGGCCTGGTCTCGCCAGTCCAGATCACCGGCGTCCTCCCCGACGGTCCCACCACCGCCAACTCCGAAGCTCGCAAGGCCGCGATCGCCTGGCTGCGCACCGACATGCCGCTCAAAAACCGGCATCTCGTCTACGCCGGCTTTGGCAACCCGGGCTCCGCGCCGATGGGCACCACCCTGCGCTCCTGGCGTCAGGACTCGCCGGGCGACGAGGCCGATATCAACGCCGAGGTCGATGTCACGGCGCTCACGACCTTCATGGCGCGCGAGTCGTGGCATCCGCGCTGGCACGCGTACATCGATGGCGTCGAGGCTCCCGTTCGTCGCGTCACGCCCGACTTCGTCGCCGTCGACGTCGGCAAGGGCCGCCACCTCGTGCAGTTCCGGTTCGAGCGACCCTGGTGGGCCCACGCTTCGTGGCTCGCGTGGCCCGCCGTCGCCCTCGCCGCGTGGTTCGGTCTCCGGCTATGGAAGCGACGCCGCGAGCGAGCGCGGATCCCCGAAGCGCGCGTCGCGAGCTCGGCGCCTAGCCCGTGAGGTGACTCATGAACGGCTCAGATCCTCGAGGAGATCGTCAACGTGATGCGCGAGCGAGGCGATCGCGACCGCCACCTGCCCCGGATCGAGCGTCACCTTCACGTCGTAGCGCCTGATGTTGCTCATCCGGCGCCGCTCGCCGAGAACGCCCTGCAGCACGATCTCCACCGCGGCTTGCCGCAGCTCGTCGCGAAGATCCTCGGTGAACAGCGCGTAGACCGTGAGCTCGAACACATCGTCACCGAGATCGTAGAGCACGTAGCGCCAGCGGCTCGCATCGATGCTCCGCGACGCCTCATCCGCGCGAAGCTCGAACGTCAGGTTCCATTGCTTCGGCGGTCGCGCGGCGTGCCATTCCCAATCGGCGAGCGGAGGTGCCGCCGCGATGATCTGGGTCGTCAGCGGCAGCAGCTCTCGGTCGCCGTCGGGCGAGACGACGAAGGCGTTCGGCTTCACGAGGCCGGGCCCGATCTCCCACACGAGTGGGCCGAGTGCGCTGACCCGCGCATCGAGCTCGGCATGCATCGCCTCGTTCCGCGTGTTGCGCGCGAGGAGCTCCGCGCGATCGGCGAACCACGCCCACAGCTCGCTGATTGCCTGCTCCCGCACACCCGCGAGTCTACTGCGGCGGCGGCTCGGCCGGCGTCATCGCCTTCGTCATGCACTGACCGAAGTGCTCGGCGACCGTGGTCATCCGCTTCATCTGCTCTTCCGTGGGCTGACTCGAGTGTTGGGGCATTTCCTTCGCGATCGAAGTCGCCCACTTGTTCATGCCGTCCATCACGGCATCGGCGCACGTCTTCTCGGTGCACTTGCACATGGCAGTCTCGAAGCCGATGAACTGCGCGTAGATCTTCCCGAACTGGTCGCCGCCCGAGGGCCGCGTCAGCTTGTAGGTCGCGAAGCCACCGACCGCGGCGAGCAGCGCGGCCGAGGCGATGTAGGCAGCGCGACGGCGGCTGCGGCGCTGCGGTCCACCCGCGGCGTAATCGGCGGCGAGATCGTCGTTGCGAACGCGCTCGCGGGCCTCGCCGAGCATGCGCGCGGCCTCGTCTCGATCTCGCGTCGTAGTGTCGAGGTCGCGCTGCACCGCGGCGAGGCGCGCTTCGAGGGCATCCACATCGTTGCGGTAGGCCATTGGTTCATTGGACACCGGCTCGCGGCCGCGGGTTTGGTAAACCCGAGCGGCGGCCAAGGTGGCGTGAAGCCAAGCCGTTCTCAGCGCGCGACCAAGCCGACCGTGGTGTCGGGCACAGTGACCGAGCGGCCGGTGTCGACCAGCGAGCCGTCGCCGGCGACGTCGAGCTCCACGATTTCATGCGTGCCGGCGTTGAGCACGTAGAGGTTGCGCGAGGACCGATCGAGCGCCATGTCGATCGGCTTGCTGCCGGTACCGGTGTCGGCGGTGAGGCCGCCATCTCCGAACAGCGTCAGCTCACCCTGGTGGTCGACGTGGTAGCCCGAGATGTTGCCGGCGCCGGTGTTCGACGTATACGCGTAGCGATTGTTCTCGGTCACGACGATCCAGCACGGAGCGGTCTGGAGATCGGCGATAGGTCCGGTGATCAGCTCTGCACGCCGATTGATGTAGCTGCCCGGCGCATGGCCGAGACGATAGGACGAGACCGCGCCCAGGCCCGCATCGCCGCCGAACGCTTCGGACACCACGAGCTGGCCGGACGAGGTGAACTGGAAGCCGAACGGCGTGCGCCCGGCAGACGGGCTCGCGACGCCTGCGCGCAAGGTGCCATCGTATCGCACCGTGAACGTGTCGATCGTGTTGGTCCCTTTCTCGGTCACGACGACCGCGCCACCGGACGGTGAGATCGCGACTTGTGCGGGGCCTACCGATGCTGCGCTCAGCGGCTGGGTGGAGCCCGCGATCGAGTGCAGCCGACCCTGCCAGTCGAGGTAGAGGCCGGAGACGTTGTTGGTGCCGCCCGCGTTGAGCACGAACACCAGACCGTCATGGATATCGACGCTGATCGGACGCTCGCCACCCGATGACACGCGCGAGCGCAAGGCCAGCCCACTGCTGGTGACCGCGAAGCTCGAGACATCGTTGCTGCCGGGATTGACGACCACCAGGATGCGACCGTTGGCCGAGAGCGCGAGCGCGCCCTGCGAGCCGAGCCCGCCACCCGATCCGAGGCCGCCGGTCGGCGTCGAGCCAGTCGATGTCAGGCTGCCATCGGACGCGCGTGCGAACGACACGACAGAGTTGCCCGCGGCGTCGTTGCTCATCGTGTACACCGCTCGCGTTCCGGTCGGACCGGCGAGCTCCGACGCGACTTCATCAGTCGAGCTGCCCGGATCGGCTTCGGCGCATGCGGCGAGACCGAGCATTGCGACGGGGAGGAGAAGGTTCGAGAACTTGTTGAGCTTCATTGGTGACACGTACGTGTGTCGACGACATTTGTTTCGTCGGTTACCGCTCAATGATTCGGTACCTGCGTTCGAGAACTTCGAACGCAGAGCGTTCTGGGTCGCCGTCCGCAGCCAGACGAGAAAGCCGGCGACTGCGTCGCGATCGACGGTTACCCAGCACAGCGCGACAAAGATTCGAACGCTGCGTGCGAGTCGCTGACTATTTTCGGTAGTCGTACCAGGCGCCGTTGAAGGGGGCGGCGACATGGCAGCGATTCCAGCAGCGATCAGTGTGGGTCTCGGCTCCGTGCGGCTCGGAGCTCTCGCTGAACAGCCATCCGCCCTGGTCCAGGGGCACCGTCACCGTCGTCTCCGCGCCGATGCGCCGCATGATCGCGACGTACTTCAGCGCTCCGGGACGATCGCCGTCGTTCTCGTAGATCTCCTTGACGATGATCGCCCCCTGCGGATAGCCAAAGTGGAGCGTCGCGTCTGGGTTACTCGCAACGCCGTTGGCGTAGATGATCCTGTATGTATCGCCGTGGCCCGGGGCCTCACCGATGACATCGACGCGCTTCCACGCGGTGTAGTCCCCGAGCGGCTCGGGGCTCACCGATTCGACACAGCCGGCGAACAAAGCCGCGACCACGAGCATAGGTCGGATCACGGTCCGACCTCGAGAGCACCGAGCTTCATGGGATAGACCTCGGATCCGTCGTCGAGCTCGGCGGTCAACGGATACGAGCCTGCCGGCACGCCCGTGATGTCCCAGGTGACCTGGACGCGGCCCGACCTGACTCCCCCGACGAGCCGCCGGCGCCCTTCGACGAGCGCGAACAGGGTACCGACGACGAGATCGCGATCAGGATCGTCGACGCGAACATCCAGGTCGATGCTTGATCCCGCGCGCGATGTCCCATCGACGACGAGGGTCGGCGGCTGGTTGCCCGGATGCGGCAACCCTCGCTCCGGCTTCTTGACCCAGCGTGACAGCGTTTCGATCTGGTCCTCCTCGAGAGGAAACCGCGGCGGCATCGGCCGTTTCTCGTTACGGAGCCGACTGCCGATCAGCAAGGCGTACTGCCGGGCTCCGCAGATCACGGTTGCTTGCGTCGGATCGTCGGGGACACCGCATATGCCGGGCGGTGGGGTGGTGCCATCCGAAACAAGGGTGTCCTCGAACGAGTCGAGTCGAAACTCATTGGGGGCCCCGTCGAGCGTCGGCACGCCATGACATCGCACGCAGTTCGCCGCGAGGATCGGCAGCACGTGCTCCTGAAAGCTCGGCGTCTCGGGGACGTCCGGTACGCACGCGCCGAGCATGATGATGGGGAGGAGATGCTTCATAGGTAGTAGTGGAGCTGGAGGAGCGCGAGCAGCGATGGCTCCTCGAAGTCGCCCGCGCCGGTCACCCGGGTGAGTGCGTGCAGCTCGAAGTGAGCGCGTGGGAAGTACTGCACGTTGACCTCGAACGCGTCGCGCGCCGACCGCTGACGAAGATCGGGTAGCCAGCGATGGACTGCCGCGCCGACCTGCCAGCCGCGGGCGACAAACGTACTCGCGCCCCCGTACGCCGCGAGCTGGTATCGGGTGGGCCCGGCATCCGCGGCGAAGGCCTGCCGCTGGAGATCGAGCTCGCCGAGCAACAGGATCTTCGCGTCCGGAAACCACCGCTTGCCGATCACCCCGATGGCCAGGCGCGAGTCGTCCGGCGACACGGCGAACCGCGCCTGCGCTCCCACCGCGGCCGTGTCGTCCATCAGCCGACGTTCGTGGTAGACCGCGACGCCCTTGGCCTTGACGCCGGAACCGAGGACCTCGGCGGGGCGCGCGATGAACACGGAGACGTGCGTTTCGTGCGTCTTGCCGAACATCCCTCCCGCCACACCGTACGGTTCCTCGAGGGTGTGGAACCCGAGGTAGCGGCGAACAAACGCCGTGTGGTCCTGCGACCGGATCCCGAACACGGGGAAGAACCGGCCCGCGCGCACGTAGGTGCCACTCGGGCGCTCGTACATCACATAGTGCTCGCGCGACGCGAGGCGTTCGACGAACGGTGGTTGCGGGTCGCGCGCGCCGCCGCGCACACCGAGCGTGAGGTTGACCGAGAAGGCCTCGCCGCCGGCGCGAACGTAGGCGTCGGCCTGCATCGGGAACACGATCACATCGCGAGCGCCGGCCTGTGCCTTTGCGGCAGCGGCGCCGCGCAGGTCCACACCGAGACGCAACCATGTCGGCGGTTCCCACACGCCGTGGAGAAACCGACCGTCGCCGCCGCGGCTGATGGTCTCGCCCGCTTCGTTGCGCCCGTAGTCGTTGAGAAGCCCGCCGCCCGCCGGAGAGAAGTGACATGCCGTGCAGCGATCGACACCCTGCGACAGCTGGAACTGTGGATATGCATCAGCGATCCGCCCGCAGAGGAGCAGCGCGATGACGAAGATCAGTCGCATGCGGCACCCGCATCGATCCAGCTCTCGATCAGCGAGATCTCGCTCTCCGGTAGGCGTGTGTCGCGCGGCATCACGTTCCGGTATGACCTACCCGTCGAATCAACACCGCGCAGCTGGTAGACGAGCTCGGAGTACTCGGCGCTACCCGGGGTGACGTAGTTGCGGGGAGGATCCTGCGGGTGCGGTGGCTGTCCGCACAGATGGCCCGTGAGGATCACGTACGCCCCCTCGGCGTCGGCGAGGTTCACGCCGGCGAGAGCGGTGAGCGCGGAGTGGCACCCCGACGTCGCGCAGTTCGGCTGGATGATCGCCGCGTGCAGGTAGTGCCAGCGCGGAGCCGGTGGGTCTTCCGCGGGGAGACACCCGCCCGCGATCAGAACGAGCCAGCCGACGACCGCGTACCATCCAGGTTTCACGCGACCTCGAATTCGCGGTTGCGTTCTGCGCAACGACGACGCGGACGCGGAACGCTCAGGATCCATACCACCAGGGCAGACACCGCGATGGCACCGCTCCAGAACAGATCCAGATGTGAATGCACCCCGGCTCTACGGCGTGCGCCGAATAAGTTACTGGTCGGGCCGTCCGGCTTTGCCCCCTAGCGGACGGGCTTGGCCGGCTTCGTCGGCTTGGCCGGTCCGGGTCCCGCGCCGGATCCCGCAGCGCCCGAACCTGCCGAGCCCTCGTCGAGCGACGGCCCGACATCGCCTGCGCGCGGCATCGGCAGCACGACCTTGAAGCTGCGCAGCTTCCACGGCTTGGTGCGCGAGCCGCGATAGAAGCCGAGGGTGACCGCCACGCCCGACGAGCGCGCGTACTCGGTGATGATATCGAACTCGGCGTTGTTGCCGCCGGTCGCGTTGCCGATGACCTTCGCTTCGGTGACCTTCAGGATGCGGACGTACGGGCCGAGCAGCGTGCGGTGCTCCTCCTGCAGCGTGATGAACCGGGCGCGCTCCTCCTGCTTCTGGAACACGGCCGAGGCGCCGTCCCAGACCTGATCTGCGTGGCCATCGCGCAGCAGCTCGAGGATGGTGTTCGCGTCGACGTAAAGATCGCAGCTCTTCGACATCGCGTCCTTGCACGCCTGCACGCGCTCCTCGCGCTCGGCCTGCGTGATCTTGAGCTCCTTCGGCAGATCGACGCCGATCCCGAGCAGCTTCCACACGCCCTTGTCCTCGTGGAGGCTGACCGACGCCTTGCAGGTCGCCTTGTCGTACGCGACGGTCATCGACACTCGGCCGATCCGTCCCGTGGGCCCCGAGGTGACGAGCGTGTCATTGATGGCCGTGATCTCGCGAAACTTGCCGACGGTTGCGTTGAGATCGTTCATGTCGTCGACGAACTTCTCCTTGCGCACCATCTCCTGGAATCGCGGCGAGGACGCGTCGTACACGCTCTCGACCGAGGTCTGATCCTTCGACAGATCGATGAGGAGCTGCTCGGCGATCGGGCGGAAGTCGGGAGTCTCGTTGCCGTGGAGCTGCAACGCGACGATCACGCTGATCCACGACGCCACGAGCACGAACCCGACGAACAGGCTACGCACGAGGAGGCGACCCTTGCGCGTCTTCGCTGCGCGCGGCAGGTGGTGCAGTGACTCGCCGACCTGCGAGATGCCTTCGCCGAGCTTCGAGACGCCCGCGCCGACGAGCGGCACGCCCTTGGACTTCTCGCCGAGCCTGCTGACGCCTTCGCCGATCGTGCCGATGCTCGAACCGATCTTCTCGACGCTCGCATCGACCGCATCCCGTGCCGCAGTGCGCAGGCGCTT
>JBBRBG010000302.1:0-8431 GCA_038206055.1 Haliangiales bacterium | reverse complement strand
CTCCGCCGCTGCGCGATCGAGGCGCTCGTAGGCGACCATGCGCAGCGCCGGGTCGAGCTTGCGCAGGAGCGTGGCGAGCGTGGCGCTCATGACGCCACCGCCGATCAGGGCAACGTCAATATGGGCGTCGGCTCGAGCCATGTGGTCATCGGAACCTATCGCACCAGGGTGCCGTCCGCCTCGTCGAGCGTCCCGCTCCCGCGCTGCGCGTTGTCGTCTCGCGCCCCACGCGAGCGTGTCGCCACCGCTCGAAGAAATGGCGAACTGCGGGCGGTACCGCTCTGGAGGTGCCTGGAGCGAGCGGCACGCAGATTGCTCCAAGCGTCACCATGAGCATGACCACCATCCTCCTGATCGTCCTGATTGTCCTTCTCCTCGGCGGCGGAGGGATGTTCTTCCGTCGTCGCTAGTAGTCCCCCAGCTCCGGGGAGCTCATAGCCCGCAGAATCCCTTCATGAACGCGCGGGTGGCGTTCGAGTGCCGCTCGAGACGGCTGACGTTGACGGTGTTCTGCCACTCGCGGAACGCGACAAGGTCCTGCTCTCGACCCAGGAACTCGCGGCTGGGCAGAACGTCGGTCGCGAGCGCGTTGTGGTCGCCCACCTCGCGCCACCACGTGGGGTTGCGAATCTCCGTTCCGTACTCGCGCTTGTATTCGTCCATCCGCTTGTACGTCTCGGTGCCGGGCAAGATGAAGAAGCTCTGGCTCGAGACCCAGCCGCTGATCGGTCCGTTGCCTTCTGCGATCGAGACGACGAACTCCTGCGTCTCGCGCGTGGTCTCCGGCGTCTCGCCCGGGAAGTTGAACAACACGTAGGTATCGTGAAACAGCTCGATGGAGTTCGCGTGCGCGATCATCTCGCGGGCCTTGCGTAGATAGTTCGCGGGTGACGGGCTCTTCACCATGCGGCGAGCCATCGTCTCGCTGCCGGTATCGAGCCCGAAGTCGACCTTGAACCGGCACTCGCGGAACTTGTCGAGTAGCGCCGGCGTCATCACATCTGCGCGGGTCTCGCACCAGAACATGTTCGGCAGCTGCCGCTCCTGGATCCCATCGAGCAGGGCCTCCGTCCATTTGCGGCTCGCTCCGAACAACGGATCGGCGAAGCACACCACGTTCGGTGCGTGCGTCCTGGCGAGCCCGTCGAGAATATCGAGCGCATCCTCGACCGCGTAGTTGTTCCAGTTGGTTCCGCGCTGCGGTTCCGCGCAGTAGGCGCACTTGAACGGGCAGCCGCGCGATAGCGACAGCCACACCACGCGCTGCTTCTCGTCGTGCCACGGATAGTGTGCCCAGTCGATGCGGGTCGGATCGGACATCTGGTACGGCGTCGCGCGGATGACCTCCGTGGTCCGCGCCCGCGGCCGCCGCTCTTCGCACAAGCGACGAAACACGTGCTCGCCGTCACCGCACACGACGACATCGAACAGGTGTTCGTCGTCGTCGAAGTCCGAGGGCATCGCGGTGGGATGGTGACCGCCTACGACGATCGGCATGTCAGGCCGCGATGAACGGATCTTGCGCGCGACCGCGACGGCGCCGAGGTAATGCAGGCTCGTCCAGCAGGAGATGCCGACGAAATCCACGTTCTCCAACGCGGTCGCAAGCGGTTCATCGATCCCGGCGAGCAGCGCCGCGACGTCACCGGGAGCTACGGTGGCGTGGGTGTCGAGCTCGAGGATCCGCACATCCGCGAGGTCGCGCACGAACCCGGCGAGGCTGTGCAGGTGCGGCTTGGAAGCGACGCGCGAGCTCCACCAGGTCGGCGCGTACAGCACCGGTGGCGCGACCAGCAACACCACCAAGCGCGCCATCCCGCGAGCGTAACGGTTTCCAGCGGGGCCAGCTACCTGTTACGGCTTGACCGGCGCGATCCACTCGAGCGGTCCCGGCACCCAGGCCCAGCGGCCGTGGTCGGACCCCCAGCCGACGAGGATGCGGCCGTCCTTCGCGACCGCCATCACCGTGCCTTGGAAGTCGGCGTACATGGGGTCGGTCGACTTCCGTGTCGGCGCGATTCCGACGAACGTGTCGCCGCTGCGCTCGACGACGAGCGGCTCCACATACGTGAACGTGCCAACGTCGATCGTCGCCGGATACTTCGCGATCTGACCGAGTACGCGATCGCCGGTCGGCTCGATCACGACGAGGTGCTCGCCGCGCTGCACGATCGCGCGGTCAGCCCCGAGCGCGATGTGTTGCTGGTACTCGGGGCTCTGGTGGACCTTGCCAGTGACGAGATCGATGATCGTGTCGTTCGCGTCGCGGCCGGTGTGCAGGAGAAACCGGCCGAGGTCGTCGGTCCCGTCGGCATCGGAGGGCGTGATCGTGGCGTTGATCGCCCGCATCGTGCCATCCGGCGCGTACTCCTCGAGCGGCGCGGGCGTGCCGCGTTTGGTGCACGCGACCACGAGCGCGCCGTCGTGCATGCCGATCACACGCCCACCGCACGCGGCCGGTACGATCGTCTGCGGCTGTTCGCCGGGGCGCTCGCTGGCGAGCGCGCCGTCGGCGGTGCGCCGGAACAACCGCTCGCCGACGATGCCGACGAGATCGGGCAGCTCGCGTGCGGGGCTCTTGCCATCGGTCGAGAGATAACGCCGCACCGGTGGCGTGCCGCTCTGTACGCTCGAGTCCGAGGTGTATCCGGTCCAGCACGAGCCGTGGCCACCCTCTGCGGTCGTCCGCCACGGTTGGTCGCCCTTGTTCATCGCGAACACCATCGCCTCCATCCAGCGGTCCCCCGGGTACGTGTAGAACGAATCGAGCTTGCCGGGCCCCGGAGCGAGAACGCGTTCCTTCCCGGTGGGGATGTCGCGGATGACGATCACCTCCTTGCCGGAGCGCTTGCGAGAGAACACGAGCCGCTCTCCGGTGCCGTCGAAGTGGATCGAGCCGCCAGCGCCGAGCGCGGCGAGGTCGATGTCCTTGCCGAGTCCCGGCTGGATCAAGACAACGCGCTTCTTGCGGATGATCAACGCGCGCCGGTGCGTCGGGTCCTCGCCATAGAAGTCGTCGATCTGCTCGCCGAGGCCGCCACCGACGATCAAGTACGCGTGCTGCTCGTCGCCGCTCGTCCCATTGAAGCCGTTGCGGATCGCGAGCCGGCCATCCTTGTCGGTATCCTTGCGCGCCTGGCACATGACGACCCAGTTGCCGTCGATGCCGGCGGCGATCACCCGCGTCGGTGCCCCGGCCATTCCGACACCGTCGGCGTAGGCCATGCTGGTCAGCCCGAGTAGCAGTGCGATGCGCAGCATGTGCGAGATCCTGACACGCTGCGCGCGAGGAGTCGCGTTGTCACATTCGGCCGGAGTACGCTCTCATCAGGATGAAGCCGCTGTACCAGATGTCCCAAGCGGAGCTGCAACAGGCTGCGCAGGGCAACCCAGACTTCACGCTCGCACTGGCGCGGCTCCTCGAGCACGGGCTTCGCGGCTACGCGCCGAACCCGGCGGCCGCGATCGAGCTCGAGCAGACCGCCGCCTCGATGGGACATCCGCGCGCGATGTGCCGCCTCGGAGATCGCTATGCCCGCGGAGACGGGCTTCCGGACGACGACGCGGTGGCGCGCACGTGGTGGCGCAATGCAGCGAACGCGGGAAACACCAACGCGATGGCGAACCTGATCGATCTGAAGGACTCGAGCGACCCGCGCGAAGCAGCGGAGGGCCAGCACTGGTTGCGCGTCGCGGCGAGCCACGGCCAGCCCTACGCGGTGAATCTCCTGGCGAGCGGCGAGACGTCGACGATGGAGGGCTTCGCGAACCTCTCGCTCGAAGAGATGGCGGCTCGCGCAAAGCCGGCGCCGAGCGGCCCGCCGGAGATGGAGTGGGACGTCGATGAGGTCCGGGCAACGCTCGCGCAGCTCAACGATGCCGTTGGCTGGTGGATCGAACGGCTGCGCACCGTCTGGGCCGACGTCTACGCGGACACTCAGGTCGATGGGGATCCGGTCGACTTTCCGTGCCCAGATCCGAACCGCTTGCCGCGAACGATCGTCAGCGAGGAATCCACGATGGAGGTCACGGTGTACGGCTTCACGCACCACCTCACGCTGAACATCTCGTTCAGCAGCGATGGCTGGAACCTATCGATGTCGTCGCAAGAGCCGCATCCTCCGCAGAATGGCCAGCAGTGGTTGATCGGTGAGCTCGTCGGCATGCTGCGGCAGGTCGGCGTCACGTGGCCGAACGACTAGCGTCAGTATTCGCGGTGATGCCGCTCGTGGGCTGCGCCTTGTCGCGATCGAAGGCGCACAGTCCGTAGAGCCCTTCACGCAGCTGGTCTGCGGTGGTGGTCTAGCACGCCCGTGATCGTCTTCATCGTCAAGCGTCGATTAGCGTAGCTGGAAGAGCGCGCGGCGCTGTTCGCGTCGACTACCTCACGGACACGGTGACATCACCTGCGCGAGACAGATGCCTTCGAAGCGGCCCTGATTCCCGCCGAGGTTCGCGTTGTATCCCGTGTACATGATCCGGTATCCGTCGCCGTCGAGATATCCCGAGACCGAGTCGCCGACGAGACCTCGGTCGGCCGCGTTGACGTTCGGGTTCGTCGTGAGAACCGGATTGTTCGGTCCATCCGTCCACGTGAGGCCATCGTCGCTGCTCGCATAGACGAGATACGACGTGGCGCCGTTGTCCGGGGTCACGCCGCGCCAGAGGTGCCAGTGCCCACGATCGAGGACGAACGCGCCGCCCCAGAAGTTGCCCCATCGGTTCGCAGCGAGCACCGGCGTGGGCTGCTTCGTGAACGTCATCCCGTCGCTGCTCGTGGCGAGCCCGAGGCTGGTCTTGTTGTCGGCGGTGTGCCGCCCCGTGTAGTACATGCGGTAGACCGCCCCGACCTTGATCACGCGCGGTTCGGCAACCTGGTTGTCATCGAATGCGCCACTCGCGCCGAGATCGAGCACGGGATTCGGTTGCTTCGTCCACGTCATGCCATCCGTCGACGTCGCGACGCCGATCCGACGGTTGACGAGCTGATTTCCCCCACCGTGATAGTAGAGGTGCAACGTCGAGCCTTCACGCAGGATGGAATTGGGCGACACCTCGTTGCCTTCCCAGCTCGCGGAAGGCGACATCACCGTGCCGACCTTGATCCACGTGATCCCATCGGTGCTCGTCGCGTAGCCGACGGTCGTGTAGAGGTTGTCGGCGACGGCCTCGTACCACATGCGGTAGTCGGTCGCCCCGAACTTGATGACCACGCGCGGTCCGGTCTTCGCGTTGTCGTACGTCTCGGGGCCGTTCTTCAGCATCGGTCCGGCGAGGCGCGTCAGTGTGCCGGAAGGGAGCTGCGCGCACGCCGCTGCATCGATACCGGAGTCACCCGCCTCGTCGCCCGGTGCATCGACGGCAGCCGGTGACCCTCCGCATCCCGCGACGACCATTGCGCAGATGACGAGATGCTTCACGGCCACTCCGTCGAGGTCGAGAACATGCCGAGCGGTCGAGTGGGTGCTCCTCCGCTGAGCGAGCAACTCGTTCCGGTACATTGCCAGCTCTGGGATTCACATGCGCCGAACGTGACGACGGAGAAGAACCGCGAAGTCGCCTCGTCGATGCGCGACGCCGCACATGCCGGCGACGTGCTCGCGCAGCGCTCGCCGTAGACCTCGTCGAGATCGTGGATGTTGCTCGCGACCTCGATCGAGGTCGTACACAACCCGAGCGTCGAATCCGCGGCGATCGCGTTCCACATGCAGCCGGTTCCGCACACGACGAGATCAGAGCGACCGGAGCATAACCCTGTCATCGCGGCCTGACCGAATGGCACCGTCGGATCGCCGTTGGCATGGAGCAGGAACAGCGCCGGCGGTGTCTCGCCCGCAGCGCGCTTCAGCCAGTCGCCATCGAACAACGCGCCGGCCTGCGATGCGGCAGCTGCGATTCGATACGTCGAGGTCTTGTGCGTACTGACCGCATCGAGTGCGCCCTCGTTGATCGCAAGCTGCGGGTAGCTCGTCGCGATCTCGGTCGGTGACGCGAGCGCGAGGTCGAGCGTCGTGAATGCGCCGGCGCTGTTTCCGTAGAGCAGGATCTTGTTCGGATCGATCTTCAGCTCGGCGGTTCTGCTCGCGAGGTACTGAAGCGCGGCGTGTAGATCCTGCGCGGCGCGGTACCAGGCCTGCACCGGATTCGGCGAGTTGCACAGCGCACCTTGCGTCGTCTTCCGGTAGTCCAGCGTGGCGACGACCATGCCGCGGCGCGCGTGGAATCGGGCTCGCGTCTCGAGCCACTCCTTCTGGCCGATCACCCACGCTCCGCCGTGCACCATCACGAGCATCGGGCGCGCTGCGCACGTGTCTACGGCGGCGCTCGGCACGTAGATATCGATCGTCATTCCGGTTGTTCCGTAGACGGCATCGTTCTCGGTGGTCACCTGCGCATCGGAGAACCGCTCGTTCACGAGCCAGTCGGCACGCCGGGCACAGCCCTCGGGAGCCGCATCGATGGTGCCCGCGTCGGTCGAGATCGGGGCATCGGCAACCTCGGTCGAGCTCCCGCACGCGGCGACGACGAGCAGGAACGTCGCGCGAGTCAGGGCGTGCATGGAAATGAGTGACATCGTCGCCCGAAACCTTCGGTCGAAATCGTGCCGGTCCCCGACGGGATTGGTACGCCGGCTGCAGTCACCGGCCAAGGATGTGCCTGGTACCCCTACGCGCGTGCAGATCCGGCGCCAAACGTGCGGCCGGGCACGCCCCCTGGGCTACTGGGGCCAGAAGGACACAGATCCGCTCACGATGAGAGAGCTCGCGATCTGCAGGTATTGCGACACCGTGCATCGACGTTTTGACGTCCCGGGACGCGCGACGGCACGGTGCGTGACGTGCAACTCCCCGCTCTATCACGCGAATGCCGACCTCGGCGCGATGCTCGCAGTGACGGTCACTGCGACCGTTGCATTCGTGGTCGCGAATGGATTTCCGCTCATCACGCTGTCCGTCAACGGCCACAAGACCGAAGCAACCTTGTGGGGGGCGATCGTCGCTTCGTACAATCAAGAACTCCCGCTCGTCGCAGCGGCACTCGCCGTCAGCCTCATCATCGCGCCTCTCATCGAGATCTTCCTCTTGCTCTGGGTCCTGGTGCCGCTCTGTGCTGGGACCCGGCCGCTCGGCTTCTCCTTGATCATGCGGGCGATTCGCGTCATGCGCCCGTGGCGAATGGTCGAGGTGTTCTTGCTCGGCCTCGTCGTCGCCGTGGTCAAGCTCGCCGGGCTTGCGTCCACGATGCCCGGTTGGGGGTGTTTCGGGGTCGCCGTGATGACCTTCGCGCTCGCGTCGCTTGGTTCGTTTGATACCAGCGCCCTGTGGCGGCGTGCCGACGAGGTGCGCGCGTGACGCGAGCGATCGACATCGGGCTCGTGGCCTGCGAGAGCTGCGAGCTCGTGATGCGCGCGCGTGACCCTATCTCAGGTACGTGCCCACGGTGCGGCGAACACATCGAGCGGCGCAAGCCCAACTCGATCGCGCGTCCGCTGGCCTTCTTGATCGCCGCGGCTGCGCTCTACGTGCCCGCGAACACGCTTCCGATGATGGTGAGCGTGCAGCTCCCGCTCCACCGCTCCGACACGATCCTTTCGGGCATCGCTTTCTTGTGGAGGGAAGGCTCGTGGTTGCTCGCCGTGCTCGTGTTCTCCGCGAGCATCCTGGTGCCGATGCTGAAGCTCGGCGCGTTGGGACTGCTGTTGTGGACCTCGGCGCGTCGCTCGAAGTGGAATTCGCGAGGCCGCACGAAGCTCTACCGGGTGCTCGAGATCGTCGGTCACTGGTCCATGCTCGACGTCTTCGTGGTCGCGCTGCTCGCCGCGGTCGTGCAGCTAGGACGATTCGCCAGCGTGGAGCCTGGACCCGCAGTGGTTCCGTTTGCCGGCGTGGTCCTCATGACCATGCTCGCATCGGCTTCCTTTGATCCGCGAGCGATCTGGGATGACGCAGGACCGAGGAGCGCACATGGACACGAATGACAACGAGTTCCCGATGCCCGCCGTTCACACGCGCAAACGAGGTCGTCCGTCAGCCGTCTGGATCATACCGATCCTCGCGGTCGTGGCAGCAGGAGCACTCGCCATCAGAACGTACCTGCGCATCGGGCCCACGATCTACATCACGTTCGACAACGCCGATGGCATCGAGGCTGGAAAGTCGGAGGTGCGCTTCAAGAACGTTCCTGTTGGCAAGGTGACCGCCGTCGATATCAGCAACGACTACAAGCGCATCGTCGCGAGCGTCGAGTTGACGCGCGGCGGTGCCGGCCTGGCCGTCAGTGATTCGACGTTCTGGGTCGAGCGCCCTCGCATCGGAGTTGGAGGTGTCTCCGGGCTCGGAACCTTGATCTCGGGAGCGTTCATCCAGGCGGATGTTGGTACGTCTACCGACAAGGAGGACAACTTCGTCGGACTCGAAAAGCCCCCGGGCGT
>JBBRBG010000301.1:0-8437 GCA_038206055.1 Haliangiales bacterium | reverse complement strand
CGACTCACCGTCGTCCGCGAACACCTGGGTCATTCCGAGCTTTTTGCCGAGCAGGCCGATCTTGAGAGACATGACGTGACAGCTCCTACGTACCGGAAACGAGGGGGGAATACATACCCGCGTGGGTACGGCGCGTCAAGGACAGGTTAGCCGGAAGACCCGGCACGTGTTCTCGACCGTTTGTGCGGCTAAGTCCTCGAAACTCATGCCAGCACAGCGCGCAACCACCTCTGCGGTGTGGACGATGAACCCGGGTTCGTTGCGCTTTCCGCGCTTCGGGATCGGTGCCAGGTAGGGGCAATCGGTCTCGATCAGCAGGCGGTCGCGGGGCACGAGGGGCACCGAGTCGCGCAGCGCCTGGGCCGTCTTGTAGGTGACGATGCCCGAGAACGAGACGTAGTAACCGAGGGCCGCGTAGGCCGCGGCGTCCTCCGGGGTTCCCGTGAAGCAGTGGATCACGCAGCCGAGCTCACCGGCGCGGCCTTCCGCGAGGATCGCGCGCGCGTCTTCGTGGGCATCGCGGATGTGGCAGACGACCGGCTTGCCGACCTTGCGTGCGAGCTCGATGAACCGCGCGAACGCCACCTTCTGCGTCTCGCGCGGCGAGTGGTCATAGAAGTAGTCGAGTCCGGTCTCGCCGATCGCGACCACGCGCGGGTGCGGTGCGAGGCGCTCGTGCACCGCCCACCACTCGTCCGTCATCTTCCCGACGTCGTGCGGGTGCGTGGCAACGGTGGCCCAGATGTTCGGATCGGACTCGGCGAGAGCGACCGAGCGCTCCGCGCTGCTGGGATCGCCGACCGCGCCGATCACGACCATGCGCTCCACGCCGGCCTCGCGAGCGCGCGCGAGCACGTCGGTGCGGTCCGCATCGAACTCCGGCCCGTCGACGTGCGCGTGCGAATCGAACAGCATCACACCAGGCGGTCCTGGATCGCGCGCAGCGCGGTCGCGATGGCCTCGAGGAGGTCGCCGCCCTTCCCGCTGCGCGCGAGCTTCTCGAGCGGGATCTTGGCCCAGTCGCCGGCCACCGCACCGAGCTGTTCGACGGCGAGTCCACGCACGTGGACCTTGCGCGCGGCGAGTGCGGCGAGCAGCACGCGACGTGCAGCATCGTGGTGCGTGCCGTTCGGCGCGATCGCGAGTAGCTTGCCGGCGGCGAGCACCGTGGCCTCGGGCGGAGTCTTCTTGTTGACGAGGGTGAGACCGAGCGCCTCGGCGTCATCGGTGGTGCCAAGGTTGGCGAGCGCGGTCACCGCATCCCACGCGCGCTCGGGATCCGTGAGCGCCTCGGAGAGCACGCGCCGGCCGGCGGGATCCTTCAGCTCCGCGAGCGCATACGCGACGTCGAACCGCGCTCCCGCATCCACGTCATCGAGGTGCGCGACGAGCGCGGCGATCGAGGTCGCATCGCCGATCGCACCGAGCGAGAGCGCCGCCGCACCGACGACCTGCGGATCCTTGTCGGCGAGCGCCTTCACGAGCAGCGGTCGCGATCGTTTCTGATCGATCTCGGCGAGCGACGTGGCGGCCTGGAATCGCAGATCCGGCGGCCCCTCGGCGAGCGACTCGGCCAGCGGCTCGAAGCCATCGGGATGAGCGATCGTGCCGAGCGCGATCGCCGCGTTCTGGCGCACCACCGCGACGCCGTCGCCCAGTCGCTTGATCAGGCCGGGGATCGCCGCGGGCTCGCGCAGCTCGCCAAGTGATCCGGCGGCCTCGGCGCGGACCTCGGGGCGGTCGTCCTCGAGCGCGATGATCAGCGCGTCGAGCGCGCGCCGCTTCTCTGCCGGCTCCGTGATCTCGCCGAGCGCGTGCGCGGCGAACGCGCGCCCCTTCGGGCTGCCCTGCGCGAGATCGCGCAGCGCGGCCTCGAGCGTGATCGTCGAGCTCGGGAACAGGAACGACACGGCTGCACCGTACCAGAAGAGCTGTAAAATGGAGGTATGGCCGAGGCCTCCACAGACGAGTGCGAGCTGTGCAGCGGCGTTGGCTGGTGGCCGCATCCATGCGATGGCATCGCGAGCTGCTGGGAGTGCCACGGCAGCGGCACGCGACGCGCGCGCGGCAATTGCGACTGGTGCAGCGGCTGGGGCTGGACGGCCTCCGAGGTGAGGTGCGATCGCTGCGCGGCGACCGGCTGGGTCCCCGGCGACAACGTCCTCTACTGGTGCAAGGACTGCTCGCGGACCGTGGAGGCGGCAACAATCGGTGGCACGTGCCCGAAGTGCGGCGGCTCGGAGATCGATCGAGTGACCGCAGCGACGCGGCCCGGTTGATTACTCGCCGCGGGTCTGGTGGTAGTAGGTCGCTTCGTCGACCTTCTCGGCGGCCCAGCCCGGCTCGTCGCCCGCCACGATCGGCTGTGCGATCTGCGCGATCCACGGCGCGTGCTGCCCCCAGCCGCGCTCGATCGCGGCCTCGATCAGCATGTCGGCCGCGTTGCTCGGATCGCGCTGGTGCTGTAGCCACCCGGCGACCTGGTTGGGATCGCCGGAGGCGACGGCGCCGATGCCGTAGCCGTTCTGCTCGCGCACGGTGCGATCGTCGGCCGCGGTGGTCTGCAGGAACCAGCTCATCTTACCCGTGACCTCGTCGGCGACGTGCTTCGCCGTCCAGCCCGGATGCACGTTGCCCATCGCGCTCGCGAACGCTTGCCAGTAGGCGCGGTTCGCACCCTCCCAGCGCGCGAGATCATCGAGCGTCTTGTGCCGGAGCTTGTGCCACGCGGCCTCGGCGTCCTGCATCGCGCACCAGTACGGCCAGGCGATCTCCTTCGCGAGGAACATCGCGCCGGCGCCCATCGCGAACGACTGCGCGGCGGTGCCGGGCGTCGCTGTGGTGATCGCCTTGCAGTGCGGGCACGTGAGGTTGACCGCCTGGTGCCACGGCGAGTTGCGGCGATCGAGCTGCGCGCCGCATTGCTGACACGGGACCGCGACCGCGATCTCCTGCATCGCCACCGCCTGTAGCGCACGACCGCTATCGGCCTCGCCCTGCATGATCATCCGCTCGGTCTCGCGCTCCAGCTCGCGCTCGAACGCCGCCTTGAGGGTCAGCATCTGGCCGCGGAACCGCCCGACCGCCCGTGCGTCGTCGAGATCGATCTTGTCGATCTCGGCGTCGATCGTGCTCCACGAGTCGCCGACCTTGGCACCCAGCGCGAGCAATCGAGCCTTGAGCGCGCTCGACACGCCGGAGACGGCCGTGCCGTCGACCGCCTCGACCGAGAGCACCTCGGTGTACGCCGCGACGGCCTCGCTGTTGATCTCGCGCACGCGTGCGCGGACCTTGTCGAGAAACGTGGTCCACCTTGTCGCGAGTGGGGCGAGGGAGGGAGGCACTGCTTGCATCGTCATGTTCCGAGCTTGTCCTTTCCGCAGAACTTGCACGCGAGCTCCTCGGCCAGTCGCGGTCCGCCGCACTGCGAGCACCGGATCACGAAGCCGCCGGGTGGTCGCTGCCAGCCCTTGCTCTTCGCGGTCTTCGCACTCTGCACCGCGAACGCGAACATGCTCTTGGGCCGCCAGGTGGCGTGCTCGAGATATTTCGCCTCGGTCGTTCGCCAGACTTCTTCCGCCGCCGCGATCAGCCGGGGCTCTCCGACCGCAGTCGCGAACTTTGTCGCGATCGCGCGCGCGCACGCCGCGACCTCTCCGGGCAACGCGCCGCGCGCGAGGTTGTACTGCGCGCGCAACTTCTCCCGTTCGGTCGGTGCGATCGGCATGACGCCGTACTTCGCGAGGACCTTGGTCCACGCGTCGTTGACGCCGCCGGCGGGTTCCACCAGCAGCGCGTCGTCGAACAGCTTTCCGAGCTCCTCGGTGAGATACCCGACGAGCGCAAACTGATCCGTCACGGACTAGACGCTCAGGTCGTCGTCGAACGAGCCGCCCTGCGCCTTGTACTGCTCCTCGTAGTGCGTCTGGAGCTCGCTGTAGCGCAGCCCGATGCGGTAGTCGCCGGCGATCTTCGCCGACCAGTACTGCGAGAGATTCGACCAGTCGAGCGCGTTCATCCCGAACTGCTGCTGCAGCATCTGGTTGACGTCGCGCCCCTGCTGCGCCCACGCCGACTGTGCGCCACCGATCTCGGCATAGCGCTCGATCGTGCAGGGCTCGGCGCCGACGGCCCCCTGGCCAGCGTTCAAATTACCGGCCACGCCCGCGTTCGCCGCGGCGGCCTCGCCGAACTGACCCTGCTGCGCCATGCCGAAGTACTTCCCGTACTCGGTCATCAGCGCCATCGTCGCGTTCATGTCACCGGCCTGACCGCTCATGCGGCGCTGCCACTCGGTGTTGACGCGATCCCACTTCGCCTGGTCCATGCCGTTCTCGGCGAGGATCGCGGCCCACTTGCCCATGTCGTTGCCAACGCCCATCGCGCGGGCCTGCGTGAACGAATAGGTCTTGATGTCGATGCCCTCGACCGGCGCGAGGATCTCGGGGTTGGCGGCGGCCGCTGCACCGAACTGCTCGCGCGCCTGACGGCTGCCGGCGTTCATCGCGGCCTGCACGAACTCGTGCGTGTGACCGAAGTGACGGTTGAACGTGTCGCGCACGCGCGACATGTGGCGCCAGTCGGCGAGACCGTACTCGCGGCACTTCGCATCGCAGGCGTCGTCGCCGTTGTCGTTGCCGGCCTTCTCGATCGCCTTCAGGCGGAACCAGAACTCCTCGTGGTCGTGCGGGTTCCATCCACCCCAATCATCAGCATCCTCGTCGGCCTGGTCTTCCTCGGTCTCGTCCTCGGGCTCGTCCTCATGCTCGTCGTGTGCCTGCGCTTGCTGCTGCGGCGGCTGCGCCTGCTGCGGTTGCGGTTGCGGCTCCGCCGCGTTCTGCACACCCTTGACGACTCCCTTGAGCTTATCGAACAGACCCATGGCTCCTCCTGCTGATGCGGTTCCCGCTCCGACCCGTCGACCTGCGCAACGCTTCGCGTTGCTGCGCGCCCCACGTTCGTGGGGCTTGCACCAAAACGCTATCACGCAGGCTTCGGGGTCGACTCCGCGCGCTCCAGCGATTCGACGGTCTCGATGCGGTCCGGAGTGACATGCGCGAGGATCGCCCTGAATAGCTCGTCGCGATCCGTGATCGCGTACGGCGCGGGCGCACCATCGCCGGGAACCAGCAGGCTGCGCTCGGGCGTCCCACCGTCGACGAAGCACGTCTTCGTCGTCGGCGACGCGACCACGCGCACGATCTCCGACCACAGCAGGCGGAACCGCGTGCCCTTCGGATCTCGGACCTCGAGGCCCGCGTCATCGGTGACGACATGGAGCTTCCACGCGCGCGAATTGAGGTATGCAGCGCCGAGCGCGATGCCGAATGCGCCGGTCGCGAGCGGAAGCGCCGCGAACCCGATCGCAACGGCGAGGCCGGAGAGTCCACCGCCGAGGCCGATGGCCGTCCACGCCACGCCGCGATACCGCGGACGAAACTGGTGCGTGCTCACTGCTTCGCGACGAGCGCTGCGATCTGCGCTCGCGTCTCGAGCGGGATCGATTCGAACAGCACGCCGAAGCCCTTGGGTAGCGTGACGTTGCCGTTCTCGCTCGGCAGCTCGCAGTCATCCGCCCGCTGCCACAGCACCCAGCCGACGGCATCGATCGCGCCGATGCCGCGGACCTCGAACTTCACGGCGACGCGCGACAGCAGCGGCAGGGTGGGGCCGGAGATGAACGCCCCGTTTGTCGACAGGTCGCGGACCACAGCGGGGAACCGCTTGCCGATCGTGCTGCCATCCGCCTCGACGCGCTTGAACACGGCCGCAAGGTTGGGATGGAGCGTCATCGGCACCTGGCCGATCGACTCCACGACGGCGGGGGAGTTGACCACCAGGCGCGCTGCACGACGATGCTCGCTCGACATCGACATCTATCGTACCCGGGTTCCCGGTGGAACGTCGGCATCGACCGCCGAAAGTCCGAGGATCGCCTCGTCGCCTGCGGCGAGGATCATGCCCTCCGACATCAGCCCGGCCATCTTCCGCGGCGCAAGGTTCGCGACGACGATCACCTGTTTCCCGACGAGCGCGTCGGGCTTGTAGGCCTCTGCGATGCCCGCCACGATCGTCCTCGGCTTGCCCTCGCCGAGGTCCACGGTCAGGTGCAACAGGCGGTCTTTCTTCGGGACGGCCTGGGCCGTCACCACTTTACCGACACGCAGCTCGAGTTTCGCGAAGTCGTCGTAGGTGATCGGGCCGGCGGGCGCTGCATCTGCGGCCGGCTTGGCGTCCGCCTTCGGCTTCTCGGCCTTGGCGGCGGCGGGGGCCGGCGGGGCGCCAGCCGCGTACTCCCCGGCGACCGCGGTGACGATCGCGGCCTGCATCGGCTCGTCGAGGCGGGGGAACAGCACGCTGGTCGTCGCGTCGGTCGCGAGGACCGTCGGTGCGGTCGGGAACACGCGACCTTCGACGCCCTCGGGCCAGTGCGGCGCCGCGGGGTCGCCGAGCCAGCCGAGCAGCGTCTTCGACGTTGCGGGGAGCACGGGTGCGATCATCTGGCCGATCGTCCACAGGCTGCGCTGCAGGCACCACAGCGTGTAGGCGAGGTCCGGATCCTTGGCCTTCGCCATCGCCCACGGCTGAGTCTGGTCGATGTAGCGGTTCGCCTGGCCGATGAACTTCCACAGCTGTTCGAGCGCCTTGCTCGGCGCACATGCCTCGAGCTCGCGCGCGACCGCGTGGATGGCCTGGAACGCGTGGACCTCGAGCTGCCAGTGCGGATTCTCGCCCTTCGCGAACAGCTCCTGGTCGGGCGCCGGCGGGTGGTCGGCGGCGAACTTGCTGATCAGCGTCAGCGAGCGGTTCACGAGGTTACCGAGGTCGTTCGCGAGATCCGCGTTGAACCGGCCGAACAGCGACTCGAACGTGAAGTCACCGTCGTTGCCGAGCGGGACCTCGCGCATGAGGTAGTAGCGCATCGCATCGATGCCGATCGGGCGACCGAGCGGACCGACCCCGAGCGCATCGGAGAGCGTCACGGGATCGATGCGCGTCGCGGGCATCGACTTCGAGATCTTCTCGCCGCGCACCGTCCACCAGCCGTGCGCGAGGATCGACTTCGGCAGCGGCAACCCGGCGGCCATGAGGACCGCGGGCCAGTACACGCTGTGGAACCGGAGGATGTCCTTGCCGATGAGGGGGATCGCCTGCGGGAAATAGCGCTGCGCATCCGCGCTGTCGAGCGAGCCATCCTCGCCGCACAGATCCGAGTAGTAGTTCGTGAGCGCGTCCATCCACACGTAGATCACGTGCGAGAGCCCCTCGGGATCCGGCTCCGGCGTCGGGATGCCCCACGCGAAGCTGGTCCGCGAGATCGAGAGGTCGCGCAGCTCTTCCTTTTCGAGGAAGCTGACGATCTCGTTGCGATACGCCGTCGGCCGGATGAACTCCGGGTGCGCTTTGATGTGCGCGAGCAGCGGCTGCGCGTACTTCGAGAGGCGGAAGAACCACGACCGCTCCTTGTCGATCCAGGCGACCGGCGTTTTGTGCACAGCGCAGTTCCACCGCTCGCCGTCCTTCACGAGCTGGCTCTCCGTGTAGAACGCCTCGCAGCCAACGCAGTACCAACCCTGGTACGTCGCGAGGTAGATGTCCTCGGGGTTCCGCTCGCGGATCCGCTTCCACAGCGACGCGACCACGCGCTTGTGCTTCGCGTCGGTCGTTCGAATGAACCGATAACTCTCGATGCCGATCGCCTTCCACGTCTCGTCGAACCGCGGCGCGACCTGATCGACGAGCTGTTGCGGCGTCAGGCCGCGCTTCGTCGCTGCTGCCTCGACCTTTTGACCGTGCTCGTCGGTGCCCGTCAAGAAGCGCGTGTCTTCGCCGCGCATCCGGTGGAACCGTGCGAGCGTATCCGCGACGATCGTCGTGTAGGCGTGCCCGAGGTGCGGGACGTCGTTGACGTAGTAGATCGGTGTCGTGATGTAGAAGGGCGTGGTCATTCGGGCTTGTAGTGGTCAGAGCTCGGATCGTCGGTGGGGCCGAGGTCGTCATCGTCGGCGGGGAGCAGCGCTTCGTCGATCGGCGGCGGCAGCGCGCTCGGGTCCTCGGCCGGCGCGTCGTCGGTGTCCGTGTTGTCCGCGTCGGCATCGCGCGCATGCGCCGGGCGATCGCTCTTCTCGCGCGGCGCCTGGTTGCCCGCCGGGAACAGCGGCTTGACCTCGGTCGCTGGCAGCACCTCGGTGTCGCCGAACCCATACGACACGCGAATCCGCTGGCGCAGCACATCGACCTCCACCACGCGACCTTCACCGCGCGGCGAGGTCACGCGCTTGCCGAGCTTCGGCAGGCCCTTGCGCATCTCGGCGTAGCCCTGCTGTTCGTACACGAGGCAGCACTTGAGGCGGCCGCATTGACCGGCGACCTTCGTCGGCGACAGCACGAGCCCCTGGTCCTTCGCCATCTTGATCGAGACGGGAACGAAGTCAGG
>JBBRBG010000300.1:0-8444 GCA_038206055.1 Haliangiales bacterium | reverse complement strand
CCCGAATCGAAAGATTCGAAGCGCGGCATCCTGGCCGGCGCGGGGCTGTGGGTGGCGGCAGGAGGCGTGTGAGCTGCGCGAACCACCTGGCTCGACGAAGATCTGACGCGCAGGTCATCACGCCGACCCGCCATCCACAGCCGTCACGCGATCGTCGCGACGTTCGTTCCGGATCACCGCGGTCGCGGGCCGGGCACTTCATCGAACGCGATCGCGCCGTGCCGCCGCCACCCGACGCGCAACAGCCACACGGTTGACCGTGCGACCGGCGATGACTCCGCGAGCAACTCGCGCTTCCACCACGTGTCGGGCTGGATCGGCTGCTTCCATCCGTCGAACCATGCCGCGCTGGAGCACGGGTCGATCCAGTCGCGACCGAGATCGATTCCGTGGTGCCGCGCATTGTTGAGCACGTAGCGGAAGGCGAGCCGGACCTCGCGCGGGGTCTTGAGCGCGCGCGTGTGATAGCGATCGGCGAACACCTTGCCAGTCCGTTCCAGATAGCGATTCACGCATCTGGCCAATCTGTTCTTCAGACCCTGGATGCCGCGGGCGCGCTTCTTGTTGTCGCTCGCCTCGATGATGAAGTGCATGTGGTTCGCTTCGATGCTGAACTCGATCACGCGGAAGCTCTCGCGGTGCCCTTTGGCGATGCACTGGCGTAGCGCCGCCACGAGTTTGCGCTTTCGCACCGACGGCAATCCGTCGACGAGACGAAACGTCACGTGCTGCGGATGGTTCGGCGAGATGCGTTCGCGCGCATCGTGCGAGACGCCTTTGCGGGTCCGCGGTCGGCCTGCTCCGGGTCGCCACCCGCCGTGGCCCATGGGGCGGCGAGCTTCGTCGAGGGTCAGCTGGATATGACGCTTGCGTTGATGCTTCCTTGCCATGACTGACTATTTGTACAGTGTGGCTCTGACACTCGGCGGCGCAGCTTCGACGAGGAATAATTCCGTATGAGGCAGTAGAGACAGCAACATGAAGTTTGCCGAATTCATGTCCGCCGCGCGTTGAATGAGGCGGAGGCGTCCGGAACGAACGTCGTCACGATCGCGTGACGGCTGTGGATGGCGGGTCGTCGTGATGACCTGCGCGTCAGATGTTCGTCGAGCCAGGTGGTTCGCGCAGCTCACACGCCTCCTGCCGCCACCCACAGCCCCGCGCCGGCCAGGATGCCGCGCTTCGAATCTTTTCGATTCGGGAGAAGACCGGGATCCGGAACGAACGTCGCGCCGATCGCGTGACGGCTGTGGATGGCGGGTCGTCGTGATGACCTGCGCGTCAGATCTTCGCCGAGCCACTTGGTTCGCGCAGCTCACACGCCTCCTGCCGCCACCCACAGCCCCGCGCCGGCCATGTTGCCGCGCTTCGAATCTTTCGATTCGGGAGGAGACCCGGATCCAGAACGAACGTCGTCGCGATCGCGTGACGGCTGTGGATGGCGGGTCGGCGTGATGACCTGCGCGTCAGATCTTCGTCGAGCCAGGTCAGCTCACACGCCTCCGGCCGCCACCCACAGCCCCGCGCCGGCCAGGATGCCGCGAAGAAGGCTGCCGAATTCAAGGCGACGCGAGCGCACCGGAACGTGTCGCCGCGGCGCGCCACCGCGAGAGGTTAGCGCGGCGGCGGGCCGCCGAGGCCCGCCTCGATGGTCGCGATGTCGTCGGCCGAGTAGTACTTCGCCGCGATGTCCTTCATCTGCGGTCGCGTGTAGACCTCCGCGCGCGGCGTCTCGATGCAGTCGGCGATGATCGTCGCGACCTCGTCGGCAGCCTGGGCGCCGGGCATCGCACGCGAGTCCATCCCGCCGTGCAGCGCGTTCGTGCCGAAGCCTGTAGCGACGACGCCGGGCAGCACGGTGCTCGCGTGGATGTCGGGGAACTCGGCTCGCAGCTCGATGCGCAGGCTCGCCATCAGCGAATTGACCGCGGCCTTCGATGCGCTGTACGCGCTGCGGATCGGCGTGAACGGGACCTTGCCGAGCATCGATGACACGGCGATCACGTGGCCGCGCTTCGCCTCCTTGAAGTGCGGCAGCGCGGCCTGGATACCGTAGAGCACGGACTTGAAGTTCGTCGCGATCATGTCGTCGACGTCGCTGTCGGTGAGCTGCGAAGGGACGCGCGAGATGCCGCGGCCCGCGTTTGCGACCCAGGCGTCGAGGTGACCGAACACTTCGATCGCGCGCGTGGCAAGGCGGATGTTGTCTTCGCGATTCGCGACGTCAGTGGGAACCGCGAGCGCACGATCACCGAGACGAGCGGCGAGAGCAGCGAGGGGTTCGGGGCTACGCGCGGCGAGCACCACGCGGGCGCCGCGGGCGTAGCAGACCTCGGCGAGCTTCTCGCCGATGCCCTGCGACGCACCGGTGATCACGATGACCTTGTCCTTCATCGGCGCATCCTAGGAGATCTCTCCGGATTAACCTCCTGGATTGACAAGGGTAAGCGCTTGGCTGAACACTTGTACAGTGAGCCGCGTTGCGTGCGTCGATCTCCCTGCGCTGCCGCTGCAGCTCGTGTGGAGAGCCGAGCCCGCGTGGCGCGAGCACCCGGTCGTGGTGATCGACGAGGACCGTCCGCAGGGTGTGGTGCAGTGGGCGTGCGAGCGCGCGCGCGGGGCCGGCGTGCTGAACGGCCAGCGCTACGCGCATGCGCTCTCGCTGTGCAGCGGACTGCGCGCGCGCGTGGTGCCGCCGGAGAAGATCGAGGCGGCGATCGTGGAGCTGCGATCGGCGTTGCACGCGCTGTCGCCGCGCGTCGAGACGGGGTCACCCGGCACGTTCTGGCTCGACGGTGAGGGGCTCGACCGGATCTTTGTCGACGGGCGCGGCCCGGCGGGCACCACGTGGGGCATGGCGATCGGGCGCGCGATCGCGGAGCGCGGATTTCACGGCGCGGTCGTCGTCGGGTTCTCGCGGTTCGCGACGTACGCGATCGCGCGCGCCACGCGGCATGGCGTCACGGTGCTGCGTGGTGATGCCGACGAACGCACCATGGCGGCCGCGGTTCCACTCGCGCGCCTCGATCTCGATCCGAAGCTGCGCGATGCACTGTCGCGACTCGGCGTGACCTCGGTCGGGCAGATGGTGCGGCTACCGGGTGGCGGCATCCTCGAGCGGTTCGGTCGCGAGGCGCATCGCCTCTATGAACTCGCCGCGGGCGAGCGCTGGGATCCGCTGGTGCCGCTGGCGCCGCCCGAGGCACCCGACGAGCATGCACTCCTCGACGACGAGGAAGATGACGTCGAACGCCTGATGTTCGTGATCAAGGCACCGGTCGATCGCCTGATCGAGCGGCTCGCGTCGCGCGGGCGCGCGGTCACGGCGCTGCATCTCGAGCTCGCGCTCAAGTACACCGTCGGCAAGGTCGAGCTGCGCGCCGATTGCATCAAGCCCGCACAGGCCACGCTCGACGCGCGCGCGCTGATGCGGCTCGTCCACCTGCGGCTCACCGGAATGCCGCCGGTCGCGCCGGTCAACGCGGTCCGCGTGTGGGCCGATGACATCGCCGCCACGCGCGAGCAGCTCGCTCTGTTCGCGTCCAGGCCGCGCCGCGATCTGCGCGCCGCCGATGAAGCGCTCGCCAAGCTGCGCGCCGAGCTCGGCGACGATGCAGTGGTGCGCGCCGTGCTGCGCGAAGGTCATCTGCCCGAGGCGAGCTTTGGCTGGGAACGGCTGGTCCACGTGGTCGCCGCGAAGCCGACCGATGTGCTCGTGCGGCCGCTCGTGCGCCGCATGCTCGCGCGCCCGCAGCCGCTTCCGCCGCAGGTGCGCCAGGTCCGCGACGATGGCTGGCTGCTCTCGGGCCTCGAGCACGGCGCGGTCGTGCGGATCTTCGGTCCGTACGTGGTCTCGGGCGGCTGGTGGACCCACCCCGGCGCGTCGGGCGGCGCGCACCGCGAGTACCACTACGCCGAGCTCCGCCGCGGCGATTGCCTGTGGGTCTATTACGACCGCAATCGCCGGCGCTGGTTCTGCCAGGGCGCGGTGGAGTGACGTGGTGTTACGCTGGACCCGTGCGGGACAAAGACGACAACACCGATGACGTCGACGCGAACACCTGGGGCACCGTGCCGCGGGACCAGCCGGTCTCTCGCATCGACTTCGAGCGAGCGCTTCGTGGCCTCAACACCGCAAATCTGATGGTTCGCGATCAGCTGCTGCACCTGGCGGCGCAGGTCGTGGCGTTGACCGACGAGGTGACGCGCCGGATCGACGGGGTAGAACCGAAACCGGCGCCGCCGAACACGCCGGCGAGTCCGCCGATCGCCACCGTCGAGACCATGGTCGCGCTGACCACCGACGAGCACCTGCACAAGGTCCGCGCGAACGACGCCGTCAACGACAACGGCGTCGCGTACGACCTGGTCCCCGAGAGCAAGTACGACGCGGTCGCCGAGTCTCCGCCGTGCGAGGAGCTGATCCCCATCTGCCAGGCCCGCTGTTGCAAGCTCCGGTTCGCGCTGTCGACGCAGGATCTCGACGAGGGCATCGTCCGCTGGGACTACGGTCGCCCGTACATGATCCGGCAGCGCGAGAGCGATGGCCGCTGCGTCCACAACGCTCCCGACACACGGTTCTGCACGGTGCACGCGGTGCGGCCAAGGATCTGCCGCACCTATCACTGCCGCGACGACAAGCGGATCTGGACCGACTACGACAACCGGATCCCCGCCCCGGATCCGAACGAGATCAAGAAGGAGTGGAAGTTCGATCTGATGGAGCGAGCACTGGAGCGCACGATCGCGATGTTCAACGAGGCCGACGCGATGGCGAACAGCTATCCCGAGAAGTCGCCGAAGCGCGGGCCCAAGCAGTCCTAGCGAGCGCGCCGCAGCTTCTCGATATCGGTCGGCGCCGGATGCACGAGCACCGCGCCGGTATCGCCGTCGACGGCGAGCAGATCTCCCGGGCGCGCCCAGCCGAACAGACCGGGAACGTCGCTGACCACCGGGAGCCCGGCCGCGCGCGCGACGGCGATCGCGGCAGGCGCGACGGCATCGCTCGCGACCAGCGCGGATGCACCGCGGGCGACGGCGGCGATCGCGATGAACGCGTTGATCCGATCTGCGATCCAGATCGAGCCGGGGCGCAGCGAGCGCGGATCGCCGAGCAGCACGCACAGCTCCTCGACATCCGCG
Organism: Haliangiales bacterium; assembly: GCA_038206055.1. Classification (GTDB taxonomy): domain Bacteria; phylum Myxococcota_A; class Polyangia; order Haliangiales; family Haliangiaceae; genus JABFXX01. Next base: position 3,302 of record JBBRBG010000300.1, on the reverse strand, counting down.
ACGTGATCCGCGGACTCGAGCACCGTGCCGAGCTTGAACGGCGCCCGCGCATACTCCTTCGCGACCGAGCGCAGGCCATCCGGCTGACCTGCGGCGGCGAGCAATCGTTCCCGCAGGCGCGCGTCGCACAGCAGCAGCGCGAACCGATCGAGCGCGGCGCCGACGGCAGGCACCGGCGAGTCCGCGAGCTTCTTCATCGCGCGGCCGAGATCCTCGCGCAGTCGCCCGAACGCGCGCTCGAGCTCGACCGGCGGCGCGCCGAGTGCGGTCGTGGTGGGGACAACGCCGGCGCGGCCGAGTACTGCGCCCGGAACGTGCGCGAGCCCAGAGAGCCGGGCGGAGCGCGCGGCAGAGCTCAGGCGGCGCTCGATCGCCAGTGTGACCGGCGCGCCGAGCGCGGTGGCGAGTGTGACTTCATCGGTGGCGAACGCGGTCCCGCGGCGCTGCAGCACGAGCACACCGATCACCGCGCCGGCGCCGATCAGCGGCACGCCGAGGAACACCGGGAACCGCTCCTCGCCGAGCCCGGGGACGGCCTTGTACGCGGCCTCGGCGGCGGCGTGCTCGGCCGAGACAGGGCGCATGCACTCCGCGACCAGGCCCGTGATGCCTTCGCCGACGACGAGCGTGGTGCCGATCGCGCTGGAGGCGAAGCCATGGTTGCCGCGCATCACGAGTCGATCGCCTTCGCGCACGTAGATGCTCGCGATCTCCGTGCCGGTGATCGTCGCGAGCTCGTCGCACATCGCGGACAGCATGGTCTCGACCGGACCGTCGTGCGCAGCGAGCTCGATCAGCCGAAGGATGCCGTCAACGCCGCGATCACCACGATGGTGAACCTGGATGATCGGGCGCGGCACGATCAGAGCGTGACACGGCGGATGTTTCTGTCGCGTTTCGTGCCTGCAAAAGGCTGTCGAGCAGCGCGCACGTTGTGGCAAACGTCGGCGCGGAATAGACCGCCGCGCGCACGGCGTTCGTGAGGAGCGGCCCGAGTACGCCGACATGACGCCGCGTGACACCGAGACCGAGGCGCTCACCTCGCTGGACCACGTTGCCGGCGAGCAGCGTGCGGTACATGCCGGTCCGCTCGACGGGGGTCGGCGGTGCACACACCTCGCCGGCGAGCCGTGCGCGCGCCTCGCGGAACACCCACGGGTGATCGATCGCGCCGCGGCCGATCATCGCGCCGGCGCAGCCGGTGTCCGCGAGGGCGCGGACCACATCGTCCGCGGTCCGGACGTCGCCATTGACGAGCACGGGAATTCCCACGGCCTCGCGCGCGCGCCGCGCCCAGCTCCAGTCGGCGGCGCCCGCGTGCCCGGCGAGCGCAACGCGGCAGTGGATGGTCAACGCCGCGACGCCCGCATCCTCGAGGCGGCGAGCGAGGTCCACGATCGGCATGTGTGACTCCGGCCCCCAGCCGATCCGCGTCTTCACGGTGACGGGCACACCCGCCGCGACACCGATCTCGACGATCCGGCGCGCCATCGCAACCATCGCCGCCGGCTCGCGCAGCCATCCGGCGCCGGCGCCGCGCGCCGCGATCTTCGGCACCCAGCAGCCGCAGTTCAGGTCGAGGAACGCGGGCCGTGCTGCCACCGCGACTCGCGCCGCGCCGACGAGGAGATCCGGATCCGCCCCGTAGATCTGGATCCCGGTCGTGATGTCATCCGCCGCGAGCCCGGCCTTGCGTCGCGCGAGCTGCGAGTCCGCGACCAGTTGCTCCGCACCGACCAGCTCGGTCACGCACAGCGCGGCGCCCGCGCTGCGGCACGCGCGGCGGAACACCACGTCGGAGACGTCCTCCATCGGCGCGAGCGCGACGCGACCGGCCGCGGCGAGGAGCGCTGGAAACATCCAGCGCAGCCTACCGTCAGAAGCCGTCCCACGGGGGCGTCGTCGCGAGCCATGCATGCAGCGAGACGAAGCCCGCGCGCGCGCCGGCGGCGATCCGGTCGGCCATCGCGCTCGTGCGCGCGACCAGATCGAGGGCATCGCCGAGCCCGAACAGTGAGGGCTCGTGCGCGCTCTGCAGATAGCTACCGGCGGCAACGACCTCGGTGGGTAGCCGGTCGTACAGATGGCGCGAAAGCGGAGCGATGCGCTGGGCGAGCCGCTCGAGCACGTAGAGCCAGCCGAGCGCCTCGCCCGCGCTGCGGATCACCGGCACGGGGTGGCGACGCGCGAGCAGTGCCTGCTCCTGGGGGGAGATCGTCAGCGCGAGCAGGTCCGCGGCGAGCCGGCCCGCGCGGATCCGCGGGCGCGCGAAGTTCGCGTCGAAGTTCTGGATCTGTAGCAGCACGGTGCCGACCGGCGCCTCGAACCCGTAGATCCGCGCGAGCATGTAGCGATAGGCGCTGCGCGTCGGCTTGATCAGCGTTCCGACTAGCTCGTCGTCGACGATGTCGAGGAGGGTCTCACTCTCGGCCCCGAGGCGGGCCAGCATCCGTGACGAGGTGAATCCGACGTTCCGAGCAACAGCGGTGACCATCTGGGGAACACTCCAGTATGCAAATCGCGTGAACATTACCGCACGTGGAGTCGTGCGGGGTTGCAGTGCGTCGATAGTGCGCGGGTGCGCATGGAACGTACTCCCGTGACGCCATCGCGCGGCGACGATGTCACCCCGTGTGGTCGAACCACGCAGAGCTGATTACTTCGCCTGTGTCAGCGTGATCGCGAAGCCGCCGGTGTTGTCACCGTAGGAGCCAGGTGCGCCCTGGAAGCTGAACGCGTCGGCGAATGCGAGGTAGAACCGCGTCGCGCCTGCGGGGATCACGAAGCGCTGATTGAGGCCGGACTTCGTCGAGCCGTCGCCGATGTAGAACGTCTGGCCGATCAGCGGTGCGAGCTCGGCGAACGACTCGCCTTGCGCGGCGTCGCTGAAGTCGAGCGTCGCGGGTGCCTTCGATGATGCGAGGGGACCGAGGAACACGCCGACGAGGAACTGCGTGTGCTGGTGATCGACGATGCCACTGATCCCGTTCGCCGCGGTGATCTCGGTGTTACCGCCGGCGCAGTTACCACCGTCGGGCGGCGTCGTCGCGCCGGCCATGCAGCCGACAACACCTTTCACCGCGGAGAACGTGACGTAGCCACCGCCACCGACGAGTGTGACCAGGACGGGGAGCTTTCCGCCGTGGCGCTCGTCGGCCTTCGTGAGCCCGGCCGAGTAGATATCGGCGCGGCCGTCGACGATCACCGTCGCCGGCTTGCCGAGCTCGAGCCCGGTGTCGGTCGACAGCGATCCGGCGGGCATCGGCTTGCCCGGATCGATCGGGACCTCGGGGTTGCCGGTC
>JBBRBG010000299.1:0-8483 GCA_038206055.1 Haliangiales bacterium | reverse complement strand
CTCAAGAACGTCATCAACACGATGGTCGACACGCTGAGCTCGTTCGCCGACGAGGTGACACGAGTCGCGCGCGACGTCGGAGTCGAGGGCAAGCTCGGTGGCCAGGCCTCGGTCGAGGGCGTCCGCGGTACCTGGAAGGAGCTCACCGACAACGTCAACCAGATGGCCTCGAACCTGACCAACCAGGTGCGTGACATCGCCGAGGTGACGACCGCCGTCGCGAACGGCGACCTCACCCGCAAGATCACGGTCGAGGTTCGCGGCGAGCTGCTCCAGCTCAAGAACACCATCAACACGATGGTCGATCAGCTCGGCTCGTTCGCCTCCGAGGTGACGCGCGTCGCCCGCGAGGTCGGTCTCGATGGTGTGCTCGGTGGTCAGGCCGAGGTCCGCGGCGTCTCCGGGACCTGGCGAGACCTCACCGACAACGTCAACGTCATGGCGCGTAACCTCACCGAGCAGGTGCGCGGCATCGCGACGGTCGTGACCGCGGTCGCCATGGGCGATCTTGAGCGAAAGCTGACGCTGACGGCACGTGGCGAGATCGCCACGCTGGTCGACACGATCAACAACATGATCGACACGCTGTCGACGTTCGCCGAGCAGGTCACGGGTGTCGCCCGCGACGTCGGTGTCGACGGCCGCCTCGGTGGTCAGGCGGACGTCCCCGGCGCTGCCGGTGTGTGGCGCGACCTCACGAACAACGTCAACGAGCTCGCCGGCAACCTGACCGGCCAGGTCCGCGCGATTCGCGATGTTGCCACGGCCGTGACGCAGGGCGACCTGACGCGGTCGATCACCGTCGAAGCGCGCGGCGAGATCGCGCAGCTCAAGGACACGGTCAACCAGATGATCCGCACCCTGGCGGAGACCACGAAGGTCAACCAGGAGCAGGATTGGCTGAAGACGAACGTCGCGCGGTTCACCCGCATGCTGCAGGGTCAGCGCGATCTGCTCACGGTGGCGCGCCAGATCCTGAACGAGCTCGCGCCGCTCGTGAACGCACACCACGGCGCGTTCTACATGACGGAGGCCGACGATGAAGGTCCGGCGCTCAAGCTGTTCGCGTCGTACGCGTACCAGGAGCGCAAGGCGGTCTCGAACACGTGGCGGTTCGGCCAGGGCCTGGTGGGCCAGGCGGCCCTCGAGGGCAAGCGGATCGTTCTCACCAAGGTGCCGGCGGACTACATCGCGATCTCGAGCGCCCTCGGCGAAGCGCCGCCGCACGCCATCGTCGTCGTGCCGATCCTGTTCGAGGGCGAGGTCAAGGGCGTCATCGAGCTCGCGTCGTTCGACAAGTTCAGCGGCATCCAGCTCGCGTTCCTCGACCAGATGCTCGAGTCGCTCGGCATCGTGATCGCGACCATCGAAGCGACGCTGCGCACCGACGAGCTGCTGCGCCAGTCGCAGGGCCTCACCGAGGAGCTCCGCTCGCAGCAGGAAGAGCTGCAGCAGACGAACGAGGAGCTCGAGGAGAAGGCGGTCCAGCTCTCCGATCAGAAGGCGGAGGTCGAGAAGAAGAACAAGCAGGTCGAGCTCGCCCGCCAGGCGCTCGAGGAGAAGGCGGAGCAGCTCGCACTCACGTCGAAGTACAAGAGCCAGTTCCTCGCGAACATGTCGCACGAGCTGCGCACGCCGCTCAACAGTCTGCTGATCCTGTCGCGTCAGCTCGCCGACAACATCGAAGGCAACCTGACCGACAAGCAGATCCGCTATGCCGACACGATCCGGCAGGCGGGTACCGATCTGATGACCCTGATCAACGAGATCCTCGATCTCGCGAAGATCGAGTCCGGCACCATGGCCGTCGATGTTGGCCCGGTGCGATTCGGCAACCTGCGCGACTACGTCGATCAGACGTTCCGCCAGGTGGCCGAGGAGAAGGGACTCGGGTTCTCGGTCGAGCTGGACGGAGACATTCCGCAGTCGATCGACACCGACGACATGCGGCTCCGCCAGGTGCTGCGTAATCTCCTGTCGAACGCCATGAAGTTCACGGAGCGCGGTCGGGTCAGCCTGCGCCTCTATCGCGCGGCGCCGGACGTGGTCGGCTTCGCGGTGACCGACACCGGCATCGGCATTCCGAAGGACAAGCAGCGGCTGATCTTCGAGGCGTTCCAGCAAGCGGACGGCTCGACCAGCCGCAAGTACGGCGGCACGGGCCTCGGCCTCGCCATCTCGCGCGAGATCGCCGGTCTCCTCGGCGGCGACCTCCGTGTCGAGTCCAACCCCGGTCAGGGCAGCACGTTCACGCTGTTCCTGCCGACCGTGTACCGCGCGGCGGTGCCGACGGTGCGTCCACAGACGCAGATGCGCGCGGCCCAGGCGGCGCAGGCGGTGCTCGAAGCGGTGCAGGCCGCGGAGCACGGACCGAAACTGTCTCCGCACACGCCGGCCGCGTCACAGGTGGTCAAGGAGTCGACTCTGGCTCCACTCCCGCTCGCGCGCACGGTCGAGGATGATTACGAGGGCCTCGAGCCGGGTGACCGGGTGTTGCTCGTCGTGGAGGACGACGTGACGTTCGCGATGACGCTGCTCGAGATGGGCCGTGCGTCGGGCTTCAAGGGCGTGGTCGCGACCAGTGGCGCGCAGGCGCTCGAGCTCGCGCGTACCGTCAAGCCCGATGCCGTGACGCTCGATCTGCGGCTCCCTGACATCGATGGCTGGGTGCTGCTCGACCGGCTCAAGCACGATCCGGCCACGCGGCACATCCCGGTCCACGTGATCTCCGGCCTCGACGAGGAACGCCGCAGCTTGCAAAACGGCGCGCTCGGCTTTCTCCAGAAGCCGGTCACGGTGGAGAGCCTGAGGGACGGGCTCGACGGCATCAAGACGTTCGTCGACAAGCAGGTGAAGAGCCTGCTCGTCGTCGAGGACGATCCGGTACAGAGCCAGGCGATCACCGAGCTCATCGGCGATGGCGACGTCCTCACCACGAGCGTCACCTCCGGTGAAGGCGCACTGCAGTCGCTGCAGAGCCAGGCCTATGACTGCGTGGTCATGGACTTGCGGCTACCCGGCATGTCGGGCTTCGAGCTCATCGAGAGGATCAAGGCCGACCCGCGGCACCGGCGCCTACCGGTGATCGTGTACACCGGCCGCGAGCTCACCGACGAGGACAAGGGCCGCCTGCACGGGCTCGCGCAGACGGTGATCATCAAGGACGTCACCACGATGGAGCGGCTCCTCGACGAGACGGCGCTGTTCCTGCACCGCGTCGAAGCGAACCTCCCCGAGCGCAAGCAGCGCGTGCTGCGGCGGCTGGCGAAGAGCGATCCGCAGCTCGCGGAGCGCAACGTGCTCGTCGTCGACGACGACCTGCGCAACATCTTCGCGCTGACGTCGTTGCTCGAGGGCCACAAGATGCACGTGCAGTACGCCGAGAACGGTCGCCGCGCGCTCGCAAAGCTCGAGGAGAACCCGAACATCGACGTCGTCCTGATGGACATCATGATGCCGGAGATGGATGGCTACGAGGCGCTGCGGAAGATCCGCGAGCGCGCGCAGTGGAAGGACCTCCCCGTGATCGCGCTCACGGCGAAGGCGATGAAGGGCGACCGCGAGAAGTGCCTCGAGGCCGGTGCGTCGGACTACATCACCAAGCCGGTGGATGCAGATCAGCTCTTGTCGTTGCTGCGGGTTTGGCTGTATCAGGCGTGAGTGCGCACCGCTGCCCTCCTCGCCCTGACGCTCCTCGGCTGTAGCGGTCCGGCGAGCACGCCGCCCGATGCGGCGGCACCGGATGCGGCCCCTGACGTGGGGGCCGATGCCGCGTCGGGCTTCGGAACCTACTCCGGAATGTGCGGCGTGCTCGCGCAGATGCAGCTGACCGGCACGACGCCGCAGCTGTTCACCGACACGCTGACGTTCCCGCGGGCGTACGTCGATCCCGCGGATCGTGGGCTGCTCACGCCCGGCGGCCGTCACCTCGCGGAGACGCCGAACGCTGGTGGGAGCTCCGGGCTTTCGGAGATCTTCGCGTTCGAGGAGCTCGCGCGCTGCGAGATGGCATCCCTGCTCAAGACCGAGACGGAGATCGTCTACGACACCACCGGCAAGATCACCGACCTCGAGGTGCTGATCGCCGGGCACAAGATCGGCGTCAGCGTGACGCGCGCGGTCGCGTTCCCGTTCGGTCAGCCCTACACGCTGGCCACCGCGTCCACGCTGATCACGCGGAAGCTGCAGGACATCCAGACCTCGACGATGAACGTCTCGGCTGGCGACAAGTGGGACAAGCAGATCCTGGCCGTCCTCGCGTGGGACGACCAGGCTGCCGACATCGTCACACAGGCGTGGACCGCCGCCGATGCGCAGACCAAGGCCAATACGATCGTGATCGTGACCGCCACGGCCGGCGACGACACCTTCATCTACACGAACTAGTCATCGGGTCGATTCGGAGTCTCGTGCGGAAACAGGGCTGGAAGCGGCCGAGTGCCGAGGAGCGGGCGGACCACGTGCGGACCCTGGAGCGCCTCGGGCAGCTCGTGGTGGACCGGACGGCGCGGATGCCCGTGTGGTTCGTGGTGTCAGCCGCCGAGCCCTGCGATCGCCCGGGCTAGATCTGGCCGCGGCCCGATCTGCTCCGACGTATCGCCGGTCTGCGGTGAGCCGGTCGCGCGGAGTAGCTCGCGCAACGCCTGTGGCGTGATCACCGTGCCGCGCGTGCGCGCGATGCCTTCGAGGAGCACCGCTGCACCGGCGACGATCGGCGACGCGCTCGATGTGCCCGAGAACTCGTTCGTGTAGTGGCGATCCACCGCGCCGGAGCACTTCTGGAGGTCGCCGTAGTCGAGCGTGGCGACCTTGCGCCCCCAGCCCTGAACGTCGACGCGGCCGCCGTAGTTCGAGAAGTCGAGCCGCGCGCGATCCACGAAGCCATCGCGCGGCGGTCCGCCGGCGCCGATCATGATCGCTCCCGAGTCGCGGAGCTCGCGATCGAACTTCCCCTTGTACGTCTTGTGGTCGAGGTTCTCGCCGCCGTTGCCCGCGGCCTCGATCACGATCACGCCGCGTTGCGTGGCACGCTCGATGACCTCGTAGATGTCGTCCCAGTACTCGACGGGGAGATAGCGGCCGCGCGGACCCGCGCCCTGGAGCTCGATCAACAACACGTCACCCGCGCGGAGCTCGGCCGCCGCGCGATCGATCGCGTCGGGCACGTTCGTACCGCCGATCGACGACGTGAACACGCGCTCCACATCCGGCGCGATTCCGACCACGCCCTTTCCGTTATCGACGCCGACAACCTCGCCGAGCACCGCGGTGCCGTGCGCACGCCAGCTCGGATCGTCGATCGGCCGACCGCCGACGTGGCGGATCCGATCCCCGGGAAGATCCTCGTGCTTCGCGTTCCAGCCGCCTTCGATATCGGCGAACCACACGCCCGCCCCGCGCTGACCGAGCTTCCACGCGGCGGGCGCATCGATCCCGTACGGGGCGGGGCCGAGGTAGCCCTGGTACTCCTCGAACGACGGCGTGGTCACCGGGCAACTGTCGTCGGCCGCGAGGTTGGTGGTCGGAAGCGAGATCACCGGCGCGAGGAACGCCTGCTCGACGGCGGGATCGGCCGCCACGCGCGCGACGAGGTCCTCCGGGGTGTCGGTCGTCGCAGCGGTGACCACGATCCACTGCGCGCGCGGATCGTGTTGCGCGTAGGTGACGTTCGAGAACATCGGCTCGATCCGCATGCCCGTGGCCGCGATCGCGAGTGGCAGCCCCGCGCCGCGTAGCTTGGCGTGAAGCACGTAGACCGTGCCCGGCTGCGGGATCCCCGGAGCATCGATAGCGAGCGCGAGCGCGAGGAGCCCGAGACCTGCGACGAACAGCGGTGGCCTGACCCGGCTGGCGAACATCGGTAGATGGTAGCCGACGCCGGCGGGGGATCAACGCGCCTTCAGCGCCGCCTGGGCGGCGGCAGCCACCGTCGCATCGGAATCCTTCGCGGCGACCTCGAACCAGTCGCGCGCGGTCTTCGCGTCACCGCGATCCGCGAGCAGGCGCCCGAGCATCATCGCGGCGCGGCCGCGGCGGATCGACGTCGGCGCGTGGTCGAGGAACTGCACGAGCGCGCGCTCCGCATCCGACCCGCGCTTCGCCTTCACGAGGGCGACCGCCTGGTAGTAGCGGGCGTCGGCCGCGAGCGGGCTGTCGCCGGCGTCGGCCGCGGCGCCGAGCTCGACGACCGCCTCGGCGAGCTTGTTCGCCCGGAGCAGCGCGGTGCCGGCGCGGAAGTGGCGCTCGATCTCGGAGCCTGCGGTCGGGGTTGGCTTCGCCGGCGCGGCGTCCGTCGTGAGCTGCTGCGGCGCGATCTCAGCCTCGATCGGCGCCCCATCGATCCGCGCCGGCGTGGTCGTGCGCGGGCTCGCGGCGGTATCGAGTGACGTCTCGATCGGCGCACCGCTCGCGGTCGACGGCCGGTTCGGCCTCCTCGATGCGGGCGGCGGCGGAGCCACGCTGGGGGCCGGCGGCGGCGAGCCATCGAGTGATGTCTCGATCGGCGATCCACTCGCGGTGGTCGCGCCCGACGGCGGTGCGGGAATCAACGGCGTCAGGTCTGCGGTCTGAATCGCCGCGCGCCATGTCTGCCCCGCCGCGAGGAACACGGCGTCCTGTTTTCCGACGAGTCGCACTGTCGCGCTCCCGGAGATCACGGTCACCCGCGACAGCGCCTCGGCGGCGACGATGACCTCGTACTCACCGGCGCCTTCGATCTCGGCGTCCGACGTCGCGATCCGCACGCGATCGCCCGCCCGGGGCGCGGGAACGGCGAGGTGCAGCGTGCCGGCGTGGACGTGCACGATCTCGTCGGTGCCGCCGCTCGGCGTGGCGGCGAGCGTGTGCTCGACCGCCGCGGCCGACGACGATTCGATGCGTGCATAGGCCTCGTGCGGCGACGACGAAGGTGATGAACGCAGCACCACGACTGCGATCGCGGCAGCCGCGAGCGCGCCCACGACGAACCCACCGCCGACGAGCAGCCAGCGGCGAGGGATCGGCGGGACGGGCACCACGGCAGCGGCGAGGAGTGACGCGCGCACACTCTCGGTGCGATCGATGCCGGGGCGGTCGTAGGGAAGCTGAGTCGCGAGCTCGCGCAGGGTGTCATCGCTCATGTGCCGTCTCCTTCGATCGCTTCGCGCAATGCGCGCCGCGCTTCGTGCAAGCGTCGCGACAGGGTCCCGGCGCGCACGTCGAGAATGCGCGCGGCCTCGGCGCCCGAGAGATCCTCGACGTCGCACAGCACGTAGGCGGCGCGCAGGTCGTGCGGCAGCTCGTCGAGCGCGGCGGCGAGCCGCTTGATCTGCTGTGCGCGCACGGCGGCGGCATCGGGGCCACTGATGGGTGCAGGCTCGGGAATGCCGGCATAGGCATCGAGCCGGCGGCGCGTGGTGCGGAAGTGGCGGCGCACGGTGTTCGCGGCGATGCCGAACAGGAAGCTCTTCACCGAGCCGTGGCCCGCGTAGCCCTTCGCCGACTTCCACGCCGCCATGAAGGTGGTCTGTACGAGATCATCGGTCTCGCCCGGCTCGGTGCGAAGTAGTCGCGAGATCAGGCGATAGACCGCCGTGTGGTGACGATCGAACAGCGCACCAAGCGCCGCCGGATCGCCCACGCCGCACGATGCGAGCAGCGCTTCGTCGGAGAGATCCGCGAGCGACGTCGTGCGCGGCTCGGGGCGACGCAGCGGAACCACCTGACCACCGAGCGCGGGCGTCGGCTTGCCTGCGCTCACGGTGCTCCCAGACGCAGGCCGACGCCGAGCACCAGGCCCGCGGCCGGTTCGCCGGGCAGGGCGACGTCTTTCGCGGTGAGGCCGGCAGGCGCCATCGCGGGTTGGAACGCATCGCCGTGGCCGAGCGGCATCAGCGCGTACGACGCCACGCCGTCGAGCCACAGGTGCCGGAACAACGGGATCGAGATCCGCAGCGCGACGGAGATCCTCGGTGTGTAGGTCGCGGTCTCGAACTTGTCGCCGACGTAGAGCTTGCCGAGGCTCGGATCCGTGCCCGACGCATCGGGCTGGCACATCGGCGTGGGCTCCATCACGCACGTCGGATCAGTGGGATCGCAGTTCGGCGTCATCATGCTGCCGGGACTCGCCGGGGCCGTGCAGCCCTCGACGCGGCGGGTGGAGAACCGTCCAACCCCGACGCCGAGCTCGGGCGCGATGATCATCTGGCCCGCCGCGACCGGCAGGCTCGCCGTCGCGAGCACCGACAGGTCGCTGCGCGCCGCGACGGAGAGGTTCGATACGTGATCGGGCTGCGTCATGCCGCGCACGCGGCCACCGATGCACACGCCGTGGACGCGCACGCACGCGCCTATGCTGCCGCCGCGCCACGAGGTTCCGTCGTCGGTCCATGCTTGCTCGTAGAGCGCGGCGATGCCGAACGTCTCGAACGCCGAGTGCGCGGGCGGCGACTCCGCGACGTCGCGTGGTGTGATGCTGCCCGGTGCCGTCGGTGCCGGTGAGGCCT
>JBBRBG010000298.1:0-8522 GCA_038206055.1 Haliangiales bacterium | reverse complement strand
ACGATGTCTCGAAGGGGATCGCCACGCTCGTCGGCAGCGGCGTGGCGAATCATCGGCGCGCGATCCTGTGGGGGGCGGTGTGGACCGGCGCCGGCGGGCTCGCGGGCGCTGCGATCGCGGGCGCGATGATCACGACGTTCGGGAAAGGCCTCCTCGCGAGCGACGTGACGCCCACGTTCGCGACCGCGCTCGCGGTGCTCCTCGGCGCGGCCGCCTGGGTGCTGATCGCGACCCGCGCGGGACTGCCGGTGTCGACGACCCACGCGATCGTCGGAGCGCTGACAGGCGTCGCCGTGATCGCCTACGGCGTCCACGGAGTCCGCTGGGACGCGCTCGAGCACAAGGTGGTGGTCCCGCTCCTCGCGAGCCCGCTGATCGCGCTCGTCGCGACTACGATCGTGCTCCGCTTGGTGCCGCGCCGCGTCGCGGTCACGGACTGCGCGTGCGTCACGGCTCCGGTCGCCGCGCTGGTGCCGATCGGTGGCGGCGCCGCCGCGCGCACGTTCGAGCCGCCACGCCTGATCCTCGCGAGCACCGCGACGTGCGACGCACGGCCGACGGTCGCCCGCGTCACGCTCGATCAGCTGCACTGGCTGACGAGCGGCGCGACGAGCTTCGCGCGCGGCCTCAATGACGCGCCGAAGATGGCGGCGCTGATCCTCGCGGGCGCGGCTGTGTCGGGCGAGCACATCTCACCGCTCGTGTTCTTCGGGGTCATCACCGCGGCAATGGTCGCCGGGAGCGTGCTCGGCGGGCTTCGCGTGACGCGCGTGCTCGCCGAGAACGTCACGCGCATGGACCACCGCGAAGGCTTCGTCGCGAACGCGGTGACCGCGCTGCTGGTCGGCGTGGGCGCCTGGCAGGGTCTCCCGCTGTCGACGACGCACGTCTCGACGGGCGCGATCATCGGCTCTGGCATCACGCGCGGAGGTGCCGTCGACTGGCGCACGGTGCGCGGGATGCTCGCGGCCTGGGTGGTGACCGTACCGCTCGCCGCTGCGTTGGCGATCACGGTATACGGCGCGCTCCGCCTGATCGGTGCGTGACACAGCCTGACGGTCGTGGCGCATTCCACCGAGCTCGCCGCGGCGTACGTGTTTGGCCTTGCCGCGTCCTGGTTGTCACGCCAACCGTCAGGTGCCGCCCGTCAAGATAGATCCATCGCGCCAGGAACAGTCGCATCACCGCCGCTCACGACGACATGGTCGAGTGGCGCGAGGAGCGCCACCGTCCCACGCGCCGCGTCTTGCGAAACGCTGCCCACAACGCGCGGGGACCGGCGATCGCGGAGACGCCCTGGCGTGCTCGATCGGCGTGGGTGCCGCGGAGCGCCGCGGCGCCGTGGCGTTCTGCGAGATCGAGGTTCACCGCCGCTTCGATCATCGCGAGGTGACTGAAGGCCTGCGGAAAGTTGCCGAGAAACCGTCCGGTCGCCGGCTCGAGCTCCTCGCTGTAGAGCCCGACGTCGTTGGCCCGCTGGAGCAGGCGGTCGAACATCGCACGTGCCTCGGACACGTTGCCACAGGCGAGCAGTGCGTCGACAAGCCAGAAGCTGCAGATCACGAAAGCCCCTTCACCGCCCGACAAGCCATCCTCGGAGCGGTACCGCTGCAGAAAGTCACCCTGTCCAAGCTGCGCGCGGATCGCCTCGATCGTCTTCTCGAACACGCCGGGCGGGAGCGGGAAGTTGACAGCCCACGCTCGGAGCTGCGCGGCATCGACGTCGGGATGGTCGAACGCCTGGAGCAGATACCCGCCCCCGGGATCGATTCCACGCGAGAGCACGGCGTCGGCGATCTGCTGGCGGAGGCGCACGAGCTCGGGCTCTGCGCCGAACAGCGTGATCGCGCGGTCGATCGCAACCCAGCTCATCAGCTTGCCGAACACGTGGTGGCGCGGCGGGCCGCGCATCTCCCACAGGCCCTGGCCCGCGTTCTCCCAGTTGTCCCGAATGAAGTCAGCGAGCCCGCGCAAGAACTGTCGAGACTCTCGGCCGAACTGGCCGCCCAGCGCGGTATGGAGGAGCGCCCAGTCGAGGACCTCGCCGTACACGTCGAGCTGCTGCTGCGTGTGGGCGCCGTTCCCGGTCCGGACCGGGCGGCTACCTTCGTAGCCTTCGAGGTGGTCGAGCCGGCGCTCGTCCAGCTGGGCTTCACCGTTGATGCCGTACATGATCTGGACGCGCGGGTGGGTCGACGTGCAGGCGCTTTCGAGGAACTGCGCGAACCGCTTGGCCTCTCCGGAGTAACCGAGCGCAGCAAAGGCATGAAGGGTAAATGCGGAATCGCGCAGCCAGCAGTATCGGTAGTCCCAGTTGCGCTCGCCTCCGATCTCCTCCGGCAAGGAGGTGGTCGCGGCTGCCACGATCGCGCCGCTCGGTGCATAGGTCAGCGCCTTGAGAGCGAGCGCGCTGCGAAGCACGTGCTCGCGGTACGGCCCGTCGTAGCGGCAGTAGTCGGACCACTCGCGCCAGAACGCCGTGGTGACGTCGAGCCAGCCCTGTAGCCGCTCGGGATCGACAGGCTTGCGTGAGACGGCGAGCCAGTGGCTCTGCCCGGCTGACAGGTCGAAGCGCCCCACTGCCTCGTCACGCTGGAGCGCGAACGTGATGTCCGAGGTCAGCGCCGGGCCAGCGTCGGCCAGGACGCCCAGCGCGTGCGTCGACAGCCGCGCCGGCGTGCGAGCGAAGTCGATCGACGGCTTGTAGCGCACCTCGCCACCGACTCGGCCTTCGACGCAGCGGATCATCCGAACGAGGCACCCGGGAGCCGCGAGCGTGACGTAGTCGTGCACGCTCGCACCGGGCGCGCGCCCCACCGGCATGAAGTCGATCACCTCGAGTCGCCCGGGCGGCGTCCGGAGCTCGGTGCGCAGGATGTTGGTGCTGGGCACGTAGGCGCGTTCGCTCGTGGACTCACCGTCTGGCGTCAGGGACAGGAACCCACCGAGCTTCTGATCGAGGACGCGGCAGAACACCGGATCCTCGTCGAAGCGCTCGAGACAGCACCAGTCGATGGAGCCCTGGCGATCAACGAGCGCGCTGCCATGGCAGTCGCCGACGAGCGCGTAGTCCTGGATCGGGCGGTAGGCGGGAGCGATCATGGCGTGTTCGCGATGCCGGTGCGACAAGCGGCGGTACGTTGCGCGGAGTCCACCTTGCGATCGATCCGCACCTTGGGCTTGCCGTGAGCCCGGTCGGCGGCCAACGTGCTCCACTCGTGATCAGGTGACGATGGATGTTGTCGTGCCATGGGACTCGGGGTGGGGTTAGGCCATCCTGGTGGGTTGACGGATTCGACGAGCGACAGGTCATGGGGATCGCCTTCGACAAGCAGCGCCGGGGAGGTCATTGTCATCACTGCGCGCTCCGAAGCTCGCGCTTCAACGCGCTCCTCGCGATCAGCGTGATCGCGACGCTGGCAGCGACCGTGAGTCCGCCACCGACCCAGTAGAGCCAGCTGCCGTTCGAGTGACCGAGGTCGGTCGCGCTGGTCACGAGCGAGCCCACGTAGACATACGCGACCGTGCCCGGGAGCATCCCGATTGCGGTCGCGAGCGCGTAGTCGCGAACGGTTACCTTGGTGAGGCCCAAGGTGTAGTTGAGAAGGCCGAACGGAAAAATTGGCGACAGGCGGACGAGCAGCGTGATCTTGAATCCCGCGTGCTCGATCGCGTGATCCAGCGCCTCGAACTTCTTGCTCCCTTTGACTCGCTTTGCGACCCAGCCGCGACCGACCCTGCGCGTGATGAGGAACGAGATCAGGGCAGCGGCAATGCTCGCCGGCACAACGACTAGACTCCCCCACACGGGGCCGTACACGAACCCTGCGCCGAGGGTGAGCACCGAGCCCGGGAGGAGGAGTACCGCCGCGACGACGTAGGTGACGGCAAAGAGTATCGCCGCAGCCGCACCCTTGCCGCGGATCCACTCGACGAACGAGATCGCCCACTGGCGAGCTGGAAGCACGACGACGATGACCACCAGCGCGGCGACGACCGCGAGTCCGATCGCGATCTTGCGAACCGGAACGCTCATACGAACAGCACCGTCAGGTTGCAGCGGTCGACGACATGTCGACCGAGCCACCACGCCTCGTTGAGCTCAGGCGCACCTCCGGTGATGTCGCCGGTCGCCACCTCGGGACTCGCCGCGAGCAGCTCGATCAGACGCTCGGGGACGGCGTGCTGACCGCGGGCGCTGCACTGCGAGCTAGCGCGAGCATTTTCGTCGTTCATGTCGACACCGACCAGCCGGCCGGCAACACTGACGATCTGCGCCGCGAGGAAGCACGTATTGCCGGTGCCTGAACCAAGATCGAGCACCGTCTCTCCAGGACGAAGAAACCGGCGGGGATCGCCACACCCGTAGTCGCGATCGACAACGTCCCGCGGGACTGCTTCGAGCAAGCGTGGGTCGTACGACGTCGGGCAGCATCGTGCGGATTCGCGCACCTGGGCAGTGCTGCCGTGGCGCTCGCGCACGCGCCTTCGAGGTCGCGCGTTCGCAGCCTCGATTGCAGATCCGACATGATCTCCGGTCCCTGCAAACGGCGATTCGTTACACGTTCTTTGCGGGACGCGCGTAACGAAACGCCGCCCTTGACGACAGACCTTGAGTATCCCGTCCCTTGAATGCTGCTGACCAACCCGAAGGAGTGCGAATGACCCCCATTGAACGTCCGTTGCGCGTGTTCTTGATCGCGGGCTCGAACCGCCGACAGTACAACTGTCCGGGCGTTGATTCGAAGGCGCGCGCGCTGATGCTCCGGATGGCCGATCAGCTTCCAGGAAACTGGGAGGTCGACATCGAGGATATCGGCAACGTATTTGGCCGGGCGCGAATCCAGAGCTGTAATGGCTGCGTCTCCACGTCGATGGCGCTCTGTGTCTGGCCGTGCAACTGCTACGAGCGCGACAACAGGGACGAGCCCGACTTGATGTGGGACCTCGACATGTATGCGCGGCTCGATGCCGCCGATGCGTGGGCGATCATAGGTCCGGTGAATTGGTATGGCCCCACGAGCAACCTCAAGCTCATGTTCGACCGGCTGGTCTGCGCCAACGGCGGCAATCCGCGCGAGGAGCTGATCGATCACAAGAACCCAGAGAAGGCGATGGCGCTCGACAAGACACCGGAGTGGAAGCAACTCACGCGCAATCACCTCGAAGGCCGGACCGCCGCGTTCTTCAGCTATGGCGATGGTGGTGGCGACGAGATCGGCGCCGACGGACGTCCGCGTCTCGTACGCCACAAGGCGTATTTCGATCCCAAAGAGGAGATGAAGGACGACCGCGACGCCTACAAGCCACTCGTCTGGCAATGCCGCTACGGTGGGATCGAGGTCCCCGACGCGCTGTGGTCCCACGAATACGTCGGAACGGGCAAGCCGTACAGCGAGATGCAAGCCGAGGACGCCGCGCGCGATTCGTCGTTCCTTTCTGCGTTCGACGGCTGGGCAACGCGGTTCATTGCCCACGTCGAAGCCAAGGGCCTTGTCGAGCCAGGCGAGTATCGCGCGGTGGACTACAAGGCACCAGGTCACCGCTTCGCGGATCTGAAGCTCAAGTGGCGCGAGCTCCAGATGAGCCGAGGTCATGCACCAGACGGGTCGTCTCCCCGCGAGCAGGAAGAGCAAGGGTTGAACCGCGATGCGACGTTTCATCCAAAGCGAAGTGCGCAAGACGCTCTCGACCGAAAATAGCACGACGGTCGAGCACGGCGCCGACCTTGAAGTCTCCGCGGCACATGGCACTGGATCGAGACAAGTCCCGATGCCAAGGTCACGGCGATGACGATCGGCATCATCCTCGGCAGCGCGTTCGCGAGCGATCGGCCGCTGGGTCTCGAGCTCGTCGAGGAGCGCCACGTGACATCTCACGGCGAGGTGACCTTGCACCGCGCGATCGATCGAGACGTCGTGATCGTGTTTCGGCATGGCATGCCACATCGCTGGCTACCCAATCAGATCCCATACCGCGCTCATGCCCGTGCGCTCGCAGATGCCGGCGTCACGAGCCTTGTCGTGACGAGCTCGGTGGGCGTGCTCGATGCGGGCGTCCCGCTTCACGAGCCGCTCATCGTGGACGATGTTCTCATGCTGGAGAATCGTCTCCCGGATGGTTCCGCGTGCACGATGTTCGACGTGCCGTCAGACTCGCAGGGTCACCTCGTCCTGGACGACGGACTGTGTTCGCGCTTGCTCGCGCGACAGATCGAGGCGATCGCCGAGGCCGCCCAGGCCCCGATCGCGAAGCACGTGCTGTTCGCCTACGCGCAGGGGCCACGCACCAAGACCACCGCCGAGAACCGCGTGCTCCGCCAGCTCGGCGCGAACGTGAACTCGATGTCGGTCGGTCCGGAGCTCGTGCTCGCGAACGAGCTCGAGATCGCCACGGCGGCACTCGTGATCGGCCACAAGTATTCGGTTCCAGACGTGCCGGTAGCCGAAGACATCGCAGACACCCTCGAGCTCGGTCGCCGCGGTTTCGAGCGTGTGTTGCGCCGCCTGGTCGACGAGCTCCGGCCGGTGCCGTTCGCCAACCGCATCCATCGATTCAGAAGATGACGCCGGCCGAGGTCGCGAGCCTGGTCTGCGAACACCTCGGCTGGACACGCGAGGACATCGTCGTCGAACTGGTGGCAGGTGGCCTCATCAACGAGGTCTTCCGCGCACGCGCAGCAGACCGATCTGTGATCGTGAAGCGGGCGCCACCGTTCGCGGCAGCGATTCCGGAGCTCGCGTTGTCCACGCGCCGAATCGCGATCGAAGCCACGTGTCTGCGCGAGCTCGGTCCGGGTGGGCGACTCGCCGACGTTTCCAGTGCGTCGATCCGGGCCCCGAGGCTTCTCGCGTTCGATGGCCCGCGCTGTTGTTTGATCATGCAGGACTGCGGGCGCCTTCCCGATCTCGGCACGAGCGACGTCGTCGCGCCAGGGGTGGGCGGGGAGCTGGGCGTCTTCATCGCCCGGCTGCACGCTTCGAGCCGCTTCCAACCCGAGTTACTCGCCGAGCTCGACAATGGTTCGATCCAGGAGGTTCGATACGCGAGCCAGTATTCGCAGGTTGGCAGGTGGGTTGCCGCCGCCGGGCACAAGGCGTGGCGGATCGCCGAAGCGATCGCGTGCGAGCTCGGGCAACGCTTTCTCGAGCCCGGACGATGCGCGATCATGGGCGATCTCTGGCTGCGCTCGCTGCTGGTCGACGGAGACGGGCTCTGGGTGATCGACTGGGAGTTCGCGCACGCGGGCCACCCGGCGCAGGACCTCGGCCACCTCCTCGCGCACCTCTGGATGCACGCCGATCGCGCCTCGCGTTCTCGCGCGCTCGAGCTCGCCGCCTTTCGCGATCGCTTTGCGGTGAGCTATCGCCGAACTCTCGAGAACCTCGGCGCAGGCGACATCCTCTCGCCTGATGTTCTGCGCGACGCGGATCAACACGCGGGTTGCGAGATCCTCGCGCGAGCGCTGGGACCCTTCCGTGCCCAGAGCGTCTATCGCGACCTAGCGGCGGACGATGCAGTGGTCACGCGCGCGATCGAAGCTGGTCGTGGTGCCCTCGTCGGGGCCAGCTCGCTCTGGCCAACGATGCGCGAATGACCTGGCACTACGTCGGCGCGAGCACGTTTCCGACGTGCCGCGCATGGCGTTGGGTACCCGCGTACATGAGACCGAGCGGGAGTCCGAAGAACATCGCGTGCATGAGCATCTGCATCCCCTGCGGCATGCCGAGGAACCACGGATAGGCAATCCGCGCGATGATCTGAAAGTTGACCAACCACAACATCGCTCCGGCCAGCAGCCCGATCGCGGCCTGACGGCCGAAGCGGGTCTCCGTCGTGGCCGAGAACGCCCCGTTCACAACGCCGTAGATCACGCCGAATACCGCCGACAGCGCCAGGTGGGCGAAGACGCCGACGAGCAAGGCTGTGACAGCGGGCGTCTCCATGAGCGCCGCGTGTCCGAGCACCGTACTCGCGAACATCCGGATCGGCATCAACGGCGGATTGCCCATGATCACTGCTCCCACCATCTCCATCACACCGAAGATCATTCCTGCGATCAGACCGATTCCGAGCCCTTGCTTCAGTCCACGCCTCATCGTTTCACTCATGACACGCTCCTTGGATGTTGTTCCGACTAGTCTCGCGGACAGCTACATCGTTACGTGAGGCGATCGGATTGCATCACACATGCCGCGCAGGCGTGCCGTGGCGCGCGATGAACGCCGACGCCACGCGCGCTTCCGCTCATCGTCGCTTGGAGTCAGGCCACGAACGGCAAAGCGCCTTGATCTCGAACCGGTCGGTGGCTACAGGCGACGGTTTCGCGGGGGTCGGAGCTCGAGCCCCACGATGTCCCTAGCGGTGGCGCACGGCTCCTCGACTTCGAGCTCGATGCCGACGTGAGCGTCGTCTCCAACGACGCCGGGATGAAGGGCGGCGTCGCGCTGTGGCGAGCCTGATCCGGCTTCCGCACGCCGACGTGTGATCGCACACCGACGTGGAGGTTCGTCGAGAATCCG
>JBBRBG010000297.1:0-8537 GCA_038206055.1 Haliangiales bacterium | reverse complement strand
GGCGACGAATCCACGCGACCGTGCTTCCAGAAAGATGAGCCCCGAAGTTCTCGAAGGCCCTAAGGAGAGGCTTTCTCCTGCTGGAGAAGACTCTGCTTCGGGACCTTCGGGGCCTTTGGGGCTCACCTGAACCAGCGGACTTACGGTTCGCATCCGGCACTGCGGATTGCCGAGCGCGCAGGTCTATGACGCTACGCGCTCCTAGCGTAGTGCCGGCGCTCGCGGACTCGCGTCGTTGCTCCACACTGCGAGTGGCTTGGCTTCACGGGCAATCGTCCGCGTACGTCTCGCTGACCATCGACTTGCCGTCGTCATAGATCGTGAACCACCACTTCCTGCCGCGATAGCCGATCGACGCGACCGCATCGGCGACATCGGGGTGCTTCGCGAGCGCCTTCTTCCACACCTGGGCGATCTTGCACTTCGGAACCGGGATGCCGACCTCGTCGCAATCGCCCGACAGGTCTCGGATCTCGAAGCCGTCCGGCCCGCCATCGACGCGCAGCGCGCACGTGCGCTCGACCTTCACGCCGCGCGGCACGCTCGGATCGCGCTTCGTGTGCGAGGGCGACACGAACCGCAGATCGATGCCGCCGTACTTGTACGCGAAGCCCGGCAGCGTCAGATCGGCATGACCATCCGGGAACACGTTCTCGACATCGATGCGGAACAGCGCCGCATCCGGCACGGTCCGCTTCGCCTCGGCGATCGCCCACGCGATATGCTTGTCGACATCGACCCGCTTCATATCCTTGCCCGGCGGGCTCACATCATGCCGCTCGAACCAGCCGTTCGCCGAAGCCTTCGGCGACGAACCCGCAGGCGGAGGTGAGTCGGCGATCTTCGCGACGACGCTCGCCGGCGAGTCATCGTCATCATCGTCGTCCTTCTCCGGCGTAGGCGTAGGCGTAGGCGGCGACTTCTCTCCGAGCTTGGCAGTGGGCGTCGACTTGGCAGCGGGGGTGGGATCCTTGCCCGCGACGACGGTCGGCGTTGGCGTTGGCGTTGGCGCTGGCGTTGGCGTCTCCGTCGATGCCGTCTCCGTCGAGCTCGACCCCGACGACGCCATCCCCGTTCCATCTCCTGATCCGGCCGCCAGCACCGCTGCTGTCACGCCGCCACCGACGAGCAGGACCGCGAACAGCGCGATCCACAATCCCTTCTTCGACCCCGGCTTCTGCGCCTTGGCCTTCCCGGTCACCTGCCCCGCCGACACCGTCGTCTGATGCGCCACCGGCGGCTGCACCGACTCCCTCGCTCCGCGCGCACCACCGGCCCAGCTCGGCGGCTGCGATGGCCAAGAGGGCGTCGGGACCCCGGTCGGCCGGTTCTGCAGCGTGAGCGGCGACCACTGATCCGCCGGGAGCTGCGCCGTCGCGTGCTGCAGCGCGAGGCTCATCGCCTGCGCGTTCGCGAACCGCTGATCCGGTGCCTTCGCGAGCGCCGTGAGGATCACCATCTCGAGCTCGGGCGGCATGTCGTGGCGCAACTGGCGCGGCGGCTGCGGTGGCGTCTCGACGTGCTTGCGCAACAGGTCGAACAGCGACTCCGCCATGAACGGCTTCTGCCCCGTCGCGCACTCGAACAGGATCACGCCCATCGCATAAAGATCGGCGCGGTGATCGACCGGCCGGCCCGCCGCCTGCTCCGGCGCCATGTAGTGCGGCGTACCGAGGAGCGAGCCCGTCGCGGTGCCTGTTCCGGGTGCGTTGTCGGTCAGCTTCGCGATGCCGAAGTCGAGCACCTTCGGCCGACCGGCAGGCGTGACGTAGATGTTGTCGGGCTTGAGGTCGCGGTGAACGATGCCCTTGGCATGAGCGGCGCCGAGCGCATCGAGCACCTCCGCCGCGAGCCGGGCGAGACCGCCGAGCGGGATCGGTGCGCGCGCGTTGACCGCGGCGTCGACGAGCGCCGAGAGCGGCGCGCCATCGAGGTACTCCATGATGATGTACGGGCGCCCATCGGGCAGCATCGCGAGATCGAGCACGTTGACGATGCTCTCGTGGCGGATGAGGTTCACCGCCTTCGCTTCCGAGAAGAACCGCTCCACCAGATCACGCCGATCGCTGCACTCGCGCGACAGCACCTTGATCGCGACGCGGCTCCCGATCGTTGGATGCACGCCCTTGTAGACACGGCCCATCCCGCCGATGCCGAGCAGCCGCGCCACGCGATACACGCCGATCGTCGTACCGAGCAACAGATCCTCGCCGACCGCGGCGAGTAGCGATCCATCCATCGGACAGTGACCAGGCGCGCCTGACTGCCCGCCACACTCGGGACACACGAACATCCCGCGAGGATATCACCTGTCTGTCCGGATGCCGGCCGCACGTCCGAGTCGCGTCCGAGCATCGGCCGACCCGGACGTGCAACCCCGTGGCGCGACACGAATCGCCCTTGGCGCATCACTTGCTCTCCTCGCGCGCATGGAATCTCATGCGGAGCGACCAAGGGAACGACTGTGGCGATCCGGCGCGTCCGAGCTGGGCGACGACGAGCTGCTCGCCGTCGTACTTGGCACCGGTGTTCGTCATCACACGGCGCGCGATGTCGCGGCCGAGCTCGTCCGCTCCGCCGGCGGCGTCGGCCCCCTGTCGCGCGCGTCACCTCGGGAGCTCTCGCAGATCATCGGCGTCGGAGAAGCGCGCGCCGCATGTGTCGCCGCGGCATTCGAGCTCGGGCGTCGCGCCGTCGATGCCGTGCAGCATCGCGACACCCTCGGCCGCGCCGAGGATGTATTCCGCATCGTCGCGCCGCGCCTCTCCGGCCTGACACAGGAAGTGTTCATCTCGATCGGCGTCGATATCCGCAACGGCCTGCTCGATGTCGTCGAGGTCGCGCGCGGAAGCGTCGCCGGCGTCGAGGTGCATCCGCGCGAGGTGTTCCGCCCGCTGATCCGCATGGCAGCGTCTGGTGGCGTGCTCGTGCACAACCACCCCTCGGGCGATCCCACGCCGTCGACCGAGGATGTTGAATTGACCAAGCGACTCCGCGAGGTCGGGCGACTCCTTGGCATTCCGATCATCGATCACGTCGTGATCGGCGACCGCTCGTTCCGCTCCCTCGCCGAATGGATGGGTACAGAGTTCTGACCTGTACGTTGACAGGTCATCCGACCGTGCCCATCTAGGCAGCAATGAGATTTCGCTCGCTGGTCGCCGTCCTCGGCCTTCTCGTCGCATGTTCCACCCAGGCCGAGGTCGACCAGACACCTCGCGTCGAGCAGGTCCAGCCCGCGAGCATGAACGCGCCGCACGGCCTGCAGTTCAAGGTCGTCGACGACGGCGCGACCGTGATGAAGCAGCTCACCGAGTACGTCGCGATCGATCGCGAGCGCGGCGTCAAGGCCGAGGTCGATCGCTGGCATTCCGAGTCTGGAAGCGCGCTCACCGACTTTTACCTCACCGCAAATGCCCCCGGCACGATCCAGAAGTTCGTGGAGAGCGCAGGTGCGCAGGACCACGCGCTCCTGATCCCGCCCGATCGCGAGCTCGTCTACCAGCAGACCGAGTCCGGCCTGTGGCGCACGTACCTCGTGTTTCCAACCGCCGAGCTCGACGACGCCTCGATCGAGCGCAGCGAGGTCACGTTCGATGCGGCGATCGCGCAACCATCGGTCACCGTCGACTTCACCCCCACCGCGGCCCGCCACTTCAGCGACCTCACGGCGCGCATCCAGGGCCACAAGCTCGCGGTGCTCGTCGATGGCACGGTGGTCTCCGCTCCGGTGATCAACGGCCGGATCTCAGGCGGCCGCGCGCAGATCACGTTCGGCCCATCGCCGCACGTGGCGGCCGATGCCGCGGCGCTCGCAGCGCAGCTCGCTGCTCGGTAAGCGCGCTCCCAGCCCCCCCAGCGCAGCTCGCGGCTCGGTACGCGCGCCCGCGCCCGCCCCCCACTCGGGTGCCCGGAAAATTAACAGGAGACACGGAGACACGGAGCAGATCGGAGAGGCTCTTCGGTGCAGACCGGAAGCTCTCTCTCTGCTCCGTGTCTCCGTGTCTCCTGTTAAACATCAGGGACACACGAGTGGGAGAGGGGTCTACGCGATCCACACGCGGCCGGGTGCGTCCCACGGCGCGCGTGCGCCGACGCGCCCGTTAGCGCTCACTGCCCCGGCGGATTCGCCGGCGGCGGCCCCGGTGGACCACCCTGCTGCGCATCGCGGAGTCGCTGCTCGAGCTCCTGCACGCGCCGGCGCGCGTCATCGCGCTCCCGCTCGACGCTCGCGCGCGCGTTCGCCGCGGCGTCACGCTCGCGTTCTGCGGCTGACTGCGCGGCGCGCGCAGCCTCGCGCTCCTGTTCGGCGCGGGTCTGTCCCGACCGCGCGGCCTCGCGCTCCTGCTCGGCAGCAGCAGCCGTCTGCTTCGCCGCTTCGCGCTCGCGCTCGGCGCCTTCACGCGCGGTCTTCGCGGAGTCGCGCTCCTTCTCGGCCACGGCTTGCGCGAGGCGCGCCGCGTCGCGGAACTTCTCGGCCTCGGTCTGGGCGCGCTGTGCGGAGTCTCGTTCGGCGTTTGCGGCGTCGCGGATCCGCTCGGCGTCTTCCTTCGCCTTCATCGCCTCCTGGAACCGTTTGAAGGCGTCGTCGGCCTGGCCCTTCGCGGTCTTCGCCGCGTTGTCCGCCGCGTTACGCATCTGCTCCGCCGCCTTGCGCTTGGCCTCGGCGTCGCGGCGGAGCTGGTCGGCGTTCTGGCCCTTGCGCTGTGCGTCCTCGGCGAGCGCCTTGGCTTCTTCGGCCTCGCGTGTTGCCTCGTCCGCTGCGCGCCCCTTCTGGCTCGCGTCGGCGTTTGCGGCGGAGGCCATCGCGCGCAGCTCGGCTTCTTCGCGCGCCTGCCGCGAGAGCTGGGCCCAAACGAGCGCACCGACGATCGCAAACGCGACGAGCGCGCCGATCAGCACGGTGGTCGCCTTGTGCTTGCTGGCCCATCGCGAGAGGCGGCCGGTCAGCGAGTAGCGATGCGAGAACACGAGGTCGCCCGTGAGGTACTGCTTGAGGGCGCGCACCAGCTCGTCGGCGGTGAACCGCGCCGCGGGGTCGCGCGCGATCGCCTTGGCGATGATGCCGGAGAGCTCGGTATCCTTCGGCATCGCGGGCGGCGCCGCGTCGCTGGCCTTCAGCCAGTCGAGGAACGCATGCAATTGCTTCGTGCGTGCGGCCTGCCCCTCGACGGTCTTCCATTCGAACGGCGTGGTGCCGGAGACCACCTCGTACAGCGTGATGCCGAAGCTGTAGACATCGAAGCTCGGCTCCGCCGCGCGGCCCTGGCTCTGCCCGAGCGGCAGGTACGGCGGCGTGCCCGCGCTGATCGTGACCATGCGGCCGCTCATCGACGGCGGCTGATCGTTGAGATCGGCTGCGTCACTGCCGGGCGTGTCGAGATCCTTTGCGATGCCCCAGTCGATCAGCGTGGCCTCGCCGCGCTTGCCGAGGATGATGTTGTTCGGCGTGCAATCGCGATGCACCACGCGCGCCTCGTGCGCATACGCGAGCGCCTCTGCGATCGCGACGAGGTTCGAGAGCAGCTCGAGGCGCTCGCGCGTCCGCGGTTTGCCATCGGTCTCCAGCTCGGCGAGCTCGTCGAGGCGGTCGCGCAGCGAGATCCCTTCGACGCGCTCGAGCACGCAGAACGGCCACCCAACGGTCGCCTTGCCGAGCTCGTAGATCGTGACGATCGACGGGTGCTGCAGCTTCGCGAGGATCCGCGCCTCGGTGGTGACCCGGCGCTGGAACAGCTGCGCCATGCCGGGCGTCAGGTCCTCACCCTCGCGCGGCGCCTTGAGGATCACGGTGCGACCGAGCCGGCGATCGTCGCCGAGGAAGATCTGCGCCATGCCGCCGCGCGCGATCGGCTCGGCGGGCCACCTGAACGCGTTCTCGGAGACCAGGCCCTTCGGGAGATCGAGCTCGATCGGTCCGCTCTCGGGCGTGGCGCTTGCGGACGCCACCACCGACCGGCACATCGAACAGCTCGCGATGTGGCTGTGGACGTGCGGGAGCGATCCATCCTTCAGCTCGGCGAGCGTCGGATGCTTCTCTCCGGCAACGCCGGGATGGGTCGGATCGGACTCCATTCCCGAACCATATCGCGTCACCGGGCTGGGGCCATTGAATGGCGGTCAACCGGCCGCCGCGGGTGTACGGTTTCGGGGTGGTAATGACGCGCGAGGTGGGCGAAACCACCGAGGAGCTGCCGAGCCTTGTTCGCGCTCGGCGCCTGCTTCACATCGCGCTCGCCGTGTTCTCGCTGGCCGCGTTCGGCCTCGCCGCTGTGCTCACGCTGGCGCCCCCACAAGGCGCGCGGATCGTCGCGCCGGCGACCGCGGCGGCTGTCGACGCGGAGGCGCAGCGCCTGGCGGTGATCCTCGAGAGCACCACGAAGGCGGTGCACGCGCAGGCCTTCGCGATGACCACCGGTCCGCAGATCCGCGCCGGCATCATGACGGATGCCGCGACCGTCAAGGACATCGTCGCGAGCGAGGTGCAGTTGCCACGCAACCTCGACCAGACGCTCGAGGTCGTGCAGGTCAAGGACGGTGCACGCGCTGTGCTCCTCACGCTGCCCGAAGGCTCGCCGCCGGTCGCCGCCGGTACCGCCGTGCGTATCGCCATCGATGGCCGCCGGCAAGTGGCCGTCGTCATCGCGCTGCCGATCGCGCCCTACGACGCCGCGTCGCCGATCACCGGCGAGCTCGTGCTGTCGACGCCGCTCGACTTCACGGTCTCGCGGGAGAACCTCGCCCAGACGGCGATGCGCGCACAGCTCTCGGGCGCCGGCTGGAAGTACGTGCTCGCGAATGCCGAGGACGAGGCGGGGCCGAGCATCGTGCGACCGGTCGCGCTGTCGCCGGCCTGGAACATCGCCCCGCTCTCGCTCGAGGTCGCGCCGCGCCTGTCATCCGCCATGGCGACGTGGGTTGGTCCCGCGCGTCTCGGCGCCGCCGGCATCGGCCTTGTCCTCGCGCTGGTGCTCGGGCTCAGCCTCTATCGCAATCGCGATCCCTGAATGCAAGCCCCACGGACGTGGGGCGCGCAGCAACGCAAAGCGGTGCGCAGCTAGATCGATCAGTGATCGCAGTCGGGGCCGTGAACGTGGCCTTCGTGGCCATGCGCCACGGGGGCCGCCGCCGGATCGCCACCCTCGGGGAGCGGCGTACCCTGCTGGGTCAGCTTCTCCACCTCGGTGATCGAGGCATTCTCGACGAGGAACTTGAGGACCTTGTCCTGGCGCAGCGAGTACGTGACGTTGTCGAGGCGACCATCGCGCTGCCACTCGGCGCGCAGCTTCGCGGCCGGCGTGTTGCGGCCCTTCGCGGTCGTCTCGATGTGAGCGGTGAGCTCCTCGTCGGTGACCGCGACGTTCTCCTTGTCGGCGATCGCCTCGAGGAGCAACTGGCCGCGGACCTCGTCAGCGCCGGCGGGACGCATCTTCTCGCGCAGGTCCTCGGACAGCCCCGCGGTCGGGTTGTTGCGATCCGGCTTCATGCCGAGCATCTGGCGGAGACGCTGGTACTGCATCTCGACGGCGCGCTCGATCAGCGAGCTGGCGACCGGGATCTGGTTCTTCTTGATGAGCTCGCGCAGCACGCCCTCGCGCGCCTCGCGATCGATCACCTCGCGCTCCTTGTCCTCGAGCTCCTTGCGGAGCGCCGCCTTGAGGCCATCGAGCGTGTCGGCCTTGCCGGTGTCCTTCGCGAACTCGTCGTCGAGGGCGGGGACGTCCTTCGCGCGCGCCTCGAGGATCGTGACGGTCAGGATCGCCTTGCGTCCGCGGATCGACTCGTCCTTGTGGTCGTCGGGGACCTGGATCTCGATCTGCTTGTCCTTCGTGTCGATCGGTACGCCGAGCAGCGCATCGCGCATGCCGGGCAGCGGCTCGCGCTCGGCGTCATCGAGGTCCACCGCGAACTGCGGCTGGTTGATCTCGTGCTCGCCGATCTTGCCGGTGACGCTGAGCCCGACGATGTCGCCTGCCGCGGTGACGTCGCGGCCCTCGATCGGCTTCAGCTCGGTGTGCTCGCGCCGGAGCTGAGCGAGCGACTCCTCGACCTGCTCCTCTTTGATGTCGAGCTTGCGGCGCTCGATCGGGAGTTGCTTGAACTCTTCGACCTTCACCTCGCCGCGGATCTCGATGATCGCGGAGAACGTGAACGGCTGGCCCTTCTTGATCGGAGCGGCCTCTTCGACGCGGGGCTCGGCGACCGCCGCGAGGTTGTTCTCCTCTGACGCCTTGAAGAACGACTCCCGCACGAGCGCGTACGCGACTTCGGCGTTGACGCGCTGGCCGTAGACCTGCTCGAGCACCGGCCGCGGGACCTTGCCCTTGCGAAAGCCCTTGAGGGCCACGCCCTTACTCAGATCCTTGTAGGCCTCGCCGAGCTTGGCGCTCACCGTTTCCCACGGGATCTCGACGAACATCTTCTTCTCGACAGGGGAAACGTCTTCGATGCGTACCTGCATGGTCGTCCTCGGGCTGAAAGGCAGGTGTGGTTACCACACAGAAGCCCGGGGTTCTAGCGGCGCAGGCGGTACGTGG
>JBBRBG010000296.1:0-8737 GCA_038206055.1 Haliangiales bacterium | reverse complement strand
ACCTCGTGCCGGAGGTTTCGCTGCATGTGGCGCCGCTCGGTGACGTCCCCGTGAAGGGTGGCCTCGTACTCGGCGGCATCGCGTTCGGCCGCGACTTCTAGTCCGTCTCACCCGACGGCGACGCCGAGCAGCCTGCCGATCCCAGCGGTGATCGCCATAGCCATCGCACCGCCGAGCGTCACCCGCAGCGAGGATCGCACGACGGACGCACCGCCGAGCCGGCCGCCGAGGCCGTCGCGAACGTTAGCCGAGGTTCGGCTCTAGTTCGTGCACTCGCCGCCGCAGTCGCAACTGCGATCGAGGAGTGTGAGCTCGAGAGGGAACGGGATCGGCTGCGCACCTTCGACGACGTCGATCGGGAATCGACCGTTGTCTCGCTCGACGGTGATGCGTAGCTCGTAATGGCCGGGCACGAGGCCGACGAGATCGAAGCGGCCCGTCTCGTCGGTGCTTGCGACTGGCGACGTTGGAGCCACGACGCTGACGAGAGCGCTCTTCAGGGGGGGGGGCACGCGACGGGCGACGCGACTGGTGGTTGCGAGCTGCCGCACGCGGCGAGGATCAGCAGCAGAAGGTGGGCGCGCATGACGGGGAGGATAGGCCAATCGATGCGGGTTTCGGTGCGGCGAACGAAGCCTGGACTTGGCAAGAACCGAACCGGCTGGCCCGGCCGACTCGCGCCGAGCGGCCATGACGCCGGTGACGCCTTCATCATGCAGCTCGACGACAGCTTCGGCATCAACCTGGGCGACGCCGGCTGGCTGTATGTGTATCGCTACGGCGCGACCGCGGACTGCGCATGACCGCGGCGCGCTCCGTCCCACCTGGCACAGCGTGGCGGGGCTGTCGCTGGTGACGACCCATCCCGTCAACGTCGCGGCGAACGCGAGCTGCACCGTCGCGGCCTGCGGCGCGATGCCGCCGACAGGCTATCGGCGAGCGTGAGTGCGGCCGTCGTCGGCAGCCTGCTTCCGCGCGCCGCGGCCGTGGACGAGACTACAGCTCGATCACCGTGCCAGTGACGGATCCGACGATGGGAGCCCCGGCGGTCGTGCTGGCCGAGGTCAGCGTCAGCGAGCCAGGCAGAAGAAGGCCGCCGCCACGGCTCGTGTCGGTCATGGGGTCGTAGAACGTCATGAGGGCCGCGACGTTCAGCAGATCGATCGACCGGGTGCCGGGCGTGACGTCGGCTGGGTTGGTGACGATGACGAACACCACGGCGTAGCGGCCGTCCGGGAGGCGCCCGAGGAGCTGGAGCGCGCCCTTGCCTTCGGTGTCGCTGCCCGCGCCGGCGAACACCGCCGACGTGGTCACGTCGACACCAGCGACCGTGCCGCTCATGTTGCCGCTGCCGACGTTGAACGTGTTCAGTGTGCCCCAGGTCGTCGAGAATGCGGCCGTGATGGTGCCCAGGTTGACGCGACACGACGCTTCGCCGGCGGCATACGGCCAGACCGGATCGCCGGCGGCGAGCTCGGCCCTCAGCTGATCCTCGCGGGTCCGCACGAAGTCGCGCACGTGGGCGATACGGATGGAGAACCTGCCATCATTGAGGGGGTCCGCGAGTGGACGCAGCAGCGCCTCGAGGCGATCGATCTCGGAGATGATCGTCTGCGGGTTCCAGACCGTGTCGAGCACGTCGCGGAGCGCTGCCAGGTACATCGCGCGCGTGGTCGGCGCCGCGTAGAGTCGCCACGGAAGGGAGCCGCACGCGAACACCGAATAGGGTCGGGTCGTTCGCTCGCGCCCCGAGAACAGCGCATCGATGCCCCATGGGATGAACTGGATCTTCTTCGACGTCGGGTCGTCGTAGAAGAAGACGTTGTTCCGGTTATTGGCGTAGCCGTCCCAGTGATCGGTCACGACCTCCATCGCCCAGAACCGCATGTACTTGGGGAGATCGATGACAGCGTCGACACGTGTGGCGAGCTGATCGTCCGGAACCGCCAGCGCGGCAACCACCGGATCGAGGTCGCTGCAGTCGGGAGCCGTGGAGTTGGTCTTCGGCTGGAACCCGCCCGTGCTGCCCGGAACGAAGTCCCCGCCGCTCTCGTACAACTCGCCGGTCGCGTCGGTGAAGTGACGCGCGAGGAACTCCTCGCGAATGGTCTCGACGTGGGAGTAGACGCCGAGGTCTTCGCCGTTGACGGTGACGTGCGCGAACGCGCAGCGCGGGGCCGGCAGCCCGGCGGCGCGGAACAGGCCGTAGCCGAGGCACTGGCTGATCAGGGTGTCATCCTGATGGTTGTTGTTCAGGGTCAGCACCTTGAGGCCGCCGATCCGCTGCCCGGACACGTACTCGTTGGCCTTGACGCGCAGCCCCGGCCGGAGAGTCGACAACGAGCCGAGGTTGCCCTTCTTGCGCAACCCGACGTTGGCGACGGTCACGCCGTCGATCGTGATGGTGGCCGGGAACTGCATGTATCCCGCCGCGGAGGGCTGGCTGGCGCACGTGGTGTCGGCCAGGTTGCTGGGCCGGGGCTGGTTGCGCAGCGTGCTCCAGTCCGCGGCAGCGAGGGTGATCTGAACGTCGAGCACGCGGTCGCTTGGGAACAGCACGGCGCTCGGGTCGACCTCGGGACCCGCGTCGATCAGCCCACTGTCGGGCGGTGTGTTCGGTGTGTCGTCGCTACACGCGACGGCCGCGAGCGCGAGCGCGAGCGCGAGCGCGAGGGAGTACAGCTGTCGCGAGCTATCAACCATGGTCGCCCGGCCAGGTGCACCCCGCATGCTCGCGCAGGTGCGCGGAATCTCGTCAGCTCGACTGTGGGATGTTGCGACAGCGATGGAAAGCCCCACAGCGCCTAGTCGTTGGTCTAACTGGCGAAACGCGCCCGAGCTATGCTGGGCGCGCCGTCGCCGGAGCTTCATGCGTGCGTTGATCCTCACGCTCACTCTGTTCGCGACCATTGGCTGCGGCCCGCATCGCCGTTATGAGGGTCGGACTGAGCGCGTCCCCGATCCGGTCGCGTCGTCCGCGCCGAATCCGAGACCGTGTCACGACACCAACGACTGCAGCGATGGTCAGGAGTGCTTCTTCCCGGACTTCGAGCCCGGCGTCGGCCACCTGCAGTGTAGCCGCGACGGCGACTGCCGCGGTGGCGCTCACTGCACGGGCAATGTCTGCGTGCCGCGCTGCACCGAGACCAGCTGCCCGGGCGATCAGCAGTGCGGTGACGACGGCGAGTGCGAGGCGCTGCACTGCGCGCGCGACACCGAGTGCCCGCACAACTTCACGTGCACCGGTGGCCGCTGCGTCCGTAGCTCGTGCACGACCGATGCGATGTGCGCGGGCGTGTGTCTTCACGGCGTGTGCTTCGCGGTCGCCGGCACCTGCCAGCCGCACGAATTCTGCTGTCCGGGGTGACTACTCGAGTAACACCGCCTGTAAGCGTGCGGTTCGTACAATGCTCGGGTTGTGAGTCGTGACGGCTACTCGCCCGACCGCGCGAGCTTCAATGACACGATCTGGACCAGGCGCTCCTCGAACTTGCCCGCGACCCCACGCAGACTGGTGTCGGCGGTCTCGTCGCCGAGCGCCTTGCTAGCTGCCGCCTCGAAGCTCCACGCCGGCGTGTATCCGATCTCGCCCCAGTAGCGGTCGTCCGCGGGCAGTAGATCACCGGTGAAGCCGAGCACGAGCTCGCGGGCGAGTGCGAAGTCGGCGCGCGTCACGAGCTTGAGCCACCACGAGGACAGCGACACGCTGAGGAACGGCACGCGCATGCTTGGAACCCGCCGTCCGCGCAGCGCGGCGATCGTGGACAGGATCTCGCGGCCGCTCACGGTGTCGGGCCCTGGGATGTCGTACCAGCTACTCGCGGTCATCGGCACATGGAGAGCGCGCACGAGCGCGACGATGACATCTTCGAGTGCGACGGGGCGCGTTCGCGACGCGGTCCACGACGGCAGGAGCATCGCGGGCAGTCGCAGCGCGAGATCGCGAACGATCTGCCACGACGCACTTCCGTTGCCGATGATCATCGACGCGCGGAGCTCGACGGTCGGGACGGTTCCGCCGCGCAGCACCTCGCCGACCGCGAGCCGGCTCTTGAGGTGCTCGGACGCAGCGGCCGCAGGAGCCACGCCGCCGAGATACACGATGCGTTTGACTCCAGCCCGGTGCGCTGCGTCTCGGAACTGCTCGGCCACCCGGCGCTCGGTCGCCGCGAAGCCGTGCGCTCCACCGCCCATCGCGTGGACCAGGAAGTACGCCGCATCGACACCCGCGAGCGCGCGCTCGAGGTCCGCGCGCACGCCCACGTCACACGTCACCCAGTCGACGTCGGTGCGGCTGCTCGCCCTCGCCGACGAGCGCGTGGTTGCGCGCACCCGGTAGCCCTGGTCGAGGAGTGCGGGGATGAGGGCCGTGCCCACGAAGCCCGTCGCGCCGGTCACCAGGATCCGCGAACCCTTGGTGATCGGCTCGTCGTCAGCGCGCGTCGTGATGTCCTGCATTCGTGGACCGACCTTAGCGCGGTGCGCCGCGGTGGGCGCGTCGGCGGGGCCGTGTAACGTCTCATCCCCGGGAGCGGCACCACGGTCGCACGGCTAGATGAGGCGGGACGACCGCGCTCGACGAACGGATCCGGCCCGATCGGACCGGCTCGGAACGGACCGGCTCTGAAAGACCTGTTCGGTCTGCGCTCGCGTCATCTGATAGGCTCGTCGCGATGCGGGCGCGGATCTCGCTGGACGCAGCGATTCTCCTCTTCAGCAACTGGAGAGCCAACAATCTCCAGTATGTCGTCGTGCGCGATATCGCGAAGCAGCGGTCGGTGCGTCTCGTTGGCTACGACAACTTCGAGCCGATGGACCTCTCGCGCGACGGCGAGCGCGTCGCGTTGTTTCGCGGCAAGCACTGGCAGGGTCACAAGAACGAGATCGTGGTCATCGCCTGGCGCACGGGTGAGCGTCTCTTCACCAGGACCGAACAGCCTTAGGAGAGCGCGCTGTTCGACCTCACCGGCACCCTCCTCCTCGTGACGATCGCGAAGCAGAAGGCGGCGTGCTTCGACATCGAGAGCGGTGCCCTCGTCGCGCAGACGAGCGGCAAGCACGAAACCTTGAACGCTCAACACTCGACGCCTCCCGCAACGCGGTGTGGCTGCCCCCGAGCTCGCGGAGGTGGTCGTTCACGACGCGCCCGATCCTGGCTCGACGTGGGGATTCTGGGTCGCGCGGAACGCGGCCACCGGCAGGGAGCTAGCGCGAAGAAAACAGGCGAGCGGCGAGTCGCCGGAAATCGGTTGGCCCGGCCGCTATCTCGTGCAACCGAGCGAGGAGCTCCTCTGGTCGGTGGACACGCTCCGGACCAAGTCCGTCGATCTCCTCTCGGGTGTAGAATCTCCTGCGCCGAACGCGTAGACCCCGCGTCAGCAAGGCGATGCCAACGATACAAAGGCGACGTGCTACACGAGTCCTGTCGCCGGAGAGGTCGCGATCCACGCAGGATCTCGACAGGGGCACGGCGTGGGCGCCTCGGTTCAGCGCCGGGCGATCCCAGGCGCCTGGACCTCGAACATGCGGCCAAGCGCGACGACGCCCTCGGTGGAAGCGTACGCGGCGGCCGTGGCCCGCAGTGCCGCCCCTTCGTCGCCGCCGAGGAGGCCCGCCAGTCGATCACGGGCGGCGGCGAGGTGGAGCGCCATGTCGTGCTGTGCGGCGGCGGCGATCGCCGCGCGGAGCGGCACGATCGCGTCTTCACGGGAAGCACTCGGCCGGCTGACTGGCCAGGAACACCACCTCGGTGGCGAGCGCGCCGACCAGTCGACGTGACTCACCGGTCTTGAGCGCTAGCAACAGGAAGCGACCGTTGAAGTCGGCAACGGCCCTCGGTCGACTGAACACGCGCGTCCTGTTCGAGTGCGCCACGGACCGCCTGCTGCATACGCGCGCCCTGTGTGGCGCGATCGAGGCCTCTGGCGTCGCAGCTACGCTGACCCAACTCGCTAACCCGACATCGCGGACGACAATGATCGCGCAACCACGGTCTGTGATCTGATCCCGCCGGCGCGCGGATCGAGATTCGTTACAGCCCGTCAGGGTTTTCGCGGTACCAGCGATAGGTTGGAGGGATGGGACCGAATTCGCATTCGAACGCAGCGAGTTCCTGAAGTTGCGTCGATCTCGTCGTCACGAACGCCTTCGGCGACGAGGATGGGTGACCCTGCGAACAGAGCCTGAAGCCTTTTGATCGTCGCTGCCTTCATTAGTTAGTTAAGACAATCCAAACTCTGACTTTTCCGCTTCGCTCCGGGACTCACCTGTGAACGCTATCTGAGCGTGAGCGGGTAGAACTTCGGATTGGGGTGCGTGTACGGGGGCAGCGCTTCGACGATCTTCTTCTTCGTCGCCACGTGGAGGCGCTGGTAGACCGACCGCTGCGCGCACACGATGTTGGGATACTCGGCGATCCGGAACAGCGGTGCGATTGGTGGCTCGCGCCAGACAAACGTGCGCTGCTTGCCGACCCTGCGGTCGACCGCGAACGTCTTGAGCGGGTGCACGAGCACCCAATCCTCGTCGTAAATTACGTCGCCGTCGCACAGCGAGACCGATACGAGCCGCGCGTCCTTCCTGTCGAGCTCGGCGAGGAGGGACTTGACCGCACTGCGCCGCAGCAATAGCGGCGCCGCATCGAGCACGTGCGCTGAAGCGGCACGCCCCCGAAGGCCGCGGAACGATCCGAACAGCTTCTTCGGGACTGGCCTGTCCGCGATGTACTCGATGCCGTTCTTCGCGGCGACCGAGCGCGCGAGGACCACCAGCGGGAGGCCATGGGCGTGGCTCAGGAGCGCGATCGGTTCGGTCACGGTCCGAGCTTGCCACATGCATACGCGGTTAGTCGCCCAAGCTCGCCTCGCCGAACCCCGCTTGTTTGTCCTTGCCGCGCCGCATCGGGCCCGCGATCGGCCGTGCGCAGCCACCGATCATGCTCACCCACGCGCGTGATCCGGCTTCCGATCCTGCCGACTGCCCTCGAGGATAGGGTGACGTCGTCGCCGAAAACCCTGCGCAGCAGCGCGGCCCAATCGAGCCTGCGTGCGAGCCTCATCGCCGTGGGGGCGACGCGATCGTGACCCACGACGTGCGGCCGGATGGATCGGGGGGTCGGAAGTGGTACTCGACGCGGCCATGCCTGCGAACGTGGTTCTGGGTCAGTGCACCGGATTGATCGCGCCCTGCAGTGCGCCGACCATGTGCCACATGCTGTAGAGGGGAGGCAGCGGCACATCCAACCGGATGGACAGACCATCCATCACCCACAGCCCGCTGCTGGTGCCGTTGCGCCACAGCAGATCGGTCTTCCCGTCGGCGTCGACGTCTGCTGCGACCTGAACTTGCCAGCCCGCCGTCACCGCCCGCGGCGATCCGGAGCTCCTGATCGAGCGGCCGTTCATGAGCCAGATCGAGGTCCGGCCGTCGGTGTTCTGCCAGAACACGTCGGTGTGCTGATCGCCGTCGAAGTCACCGGCCGCCTTCGGCGTCCATGAATTGTCGACCTCGAGGGGTGCGAGGACGGGCGCGATGATCGCGCCGTCGTTCATCTGCCAGACCACTGTGGGATTAGGAGACGCGCAGCGAGTCCGCGGCGATGCCGAACATGCGGCGAAACGTGCGGCTGAAGTGGGACGAATCGGAAAAGCCGGCTCCGTGAGCAGCGCTGGTCAAGGACGAGCCCGCGGGGCTCGGCGGCCTCGCCTGGGCGGACGTCCGCCCCCTGATCCAGCGTCACCTCGGTGAGCTGACGAACCCGGTCTACGTGTACACGAGCTACAAGAAGGGGATCGCCGCCGACGAAGGATAACCGGCGCGCAAGACGCATCGCAACGCCTCGCGCCTGCTACGAGGCGGGAGGCCACACGAGCGACAGCCGGACCTTCAGGTTCGGCTTGATCTTCAGCGTCCCGAGCATCGCCGAGAACGGCTTGATGCCGAAGTCCGGCTGATGGAGCGTGACCTCGGCGATCTGCGCACCGTTCTCGAGCCGCGTCTTGATCTCGAGTGGTCGCGTCTTGCCGTGGAGGGACAGCTCGCCGGCGAGCACGAAGCCATCGCCCGCTGGAGTTGCCTGGGCGGCGCGGAAGCGGATCTCCGGGTAGCGGCGCGCGTCGAGGACATCGTCGGCGATGTTCCGCTCGATCTTTCGCTTGTCGCCTTCGGCCACCGCGTGGGGGCGCCCATCCTTGACCGCGTGGAGCACGCTGAGCGAGCCGACCTCGAACCTCGCATCGACAGCGAGCTCGTCCGTGACGTCGATCGTGAACCGACCGACGCCGATCTCGAGATCATGTGCCAGCGCGGACAGCGCGCCTTCCTTGAACGTGAAGACGTGACACTCGGCGGTGCGCTGGTCGAACTTCGGGATCGTCTGGATCCCTATCCCTACTTCGTGGGGGCCGCTGGCTGCGTCGGCTTCAGCGTATGGCACGCCGCGCAGGTCGAGAGCATCTCCCCGTACGCGGTCGCGCGGGTATCGAGCGACTCGGTCTTCTGCTTGCGAGCGGTGGAGGCCAGGCGCTGCAGATCGCGCGCGAGCGTCTCGCGCTCCTTGTTGCCATCGCCCCAGTCCAGCGGCGCCGCCGCGAGTACATCGAGCCCGGCCTGCCACGGCTCGTCTGCCCCACCGATGATGCCTTCCCACAGCCGATCTGCCGCCCAGCGGTGGCGCAGCATCCGCCCGGGGATCGTGCCGTTGTCCGCCGGTGCCGGCGGGTACTGACGAAACTCCGGC
>JBBRBG010000295.1:0-8749 GCA_038206055.1 Haliangiales bacterium | reverse complement strand
AGAGGCTTTCTCCTGCTGGAGAAGACTCTGCTTCGGGACCTTCGGGGCCTTTGGGGCTCACCTGAACCAGCGGACTCCGGTTCGCATCCGGCACTGCGGATTGCCGAGCGCGCAGGTCTATGACCTACGCGCTCCTAGGTGGCGCGCGTCGTGGCGGGGTCGTCGCTGATGATCAGCGGGAACTTCGACGAGCTGGTGAGCCGCAGGCGGGTGGGCGGTGCACCGCGATAGGCAGCCTCGGGTGCGGCGTTCGGATCGGGCTCACGCGTTCCGGAGCCGAGCACGGCGATGGTCTCGCCGACCTCGATCATCGCCTCGCGGTAGCGCAGAGTCTTGTTGAACACCCAGCCCTCGCTCTTCTGGCCGTGCTTCGCGAGGAACTGCTCCTGAACCGGGTCCGCCTGGTTGAACGTGCCCGACTTGCTGTTGCCATCGAAGTCGAGCGCGACCTGCGCGCCGTTCGGATCGACGATCGCGCGGCCGGTGCCATCCTCGAGCATGAACGGCACGCCGCGGGTCTCCGACGCGATGGTGCGCCAGTACGAGGAGCGACCGGTCGAGCGCTGCTCCTCGACGAGCGCGATGTAGTAGACGCACCGGCGACCCGTGAGCGGACCTTTGAGCTCCTCGCCGAGCGCGCGCGCCTGACCGATCACGCGGCCGTGCGTATCCTCGGGCAGCTCGCTCAGCGACCACGGCTTGGCCTGCTTGAGCTGCCGCTTCATCCGCTGCGCCGCGCCGAAGTACCATCCGCAGATCGCGATCACGACGATCGCGACGATGATGACGAACCACAGCTCGCCGGGCAGGCTGGATCGACTGCGGTACCCGAGCACGGCATCGAGGTAGAGCTCGCTCATCGTCTGGAACGATAACGCGGATTCACCGGCGTGCGCGTCCGATCGTCAGCGGGTGCTCGGCGTGCGGAACCAGGCGGATCCTCCGGGGCGCGTCCTCTCGGTAACCGCGCTCCGCTCCGTCGCCAGGATCCAGCTCGACGATCGCCATGCCCTGCACGCGGATCTTGTCCCCGGGGACGATGCGCAGCTCGTCGAAGCCGGCATAGCGAATCATCTCCGCGGATTGTCCGTGTTCGAGGAGGAACGTGCGCTCGCGATCGATCTTGCGCGGGATGCAGGGGATCCGCGGCAGCTCGACCTCGGCGTGCTCGGCCTCGACGCGCACCACACCCTCCGGGGTCACCAGCTCGAACGGGATCAGCTTCTGCTCGGTGACTTCCGCCTCGACATTGCGCGCATTGCGGCCGACGGTCTCGCCGTAGACCCGGCCGACCGCTTCGAAGAGCACGCATGGCAGTCCGGTGAGCGGCGCTTCGAGCAGCTCGCCGATCGCCCGCACCACCCCGGTCAGCGTGACGATCTCGCGGTCCGCGATCGTCGTGCGCGTGCCGGCATCGAGGCGCTTGCGCGCGCGTGCCCGCGGCCCCCACAGCGCGTTGGCGATCGCGCCACCCGCGGCGACCATGCCGCCGATCAGCGCGATCAACAGCTTGATCGAGATCACGGCGGATCGCTTCCAAGGAAGGCACGCCGACGCGAAAACAAGCGGTCCCAGAACGCCACGAGTGCAGTCTATCTGATGAGGGCCGCACCGCTGATCGCACTGCTCGCCGGTTGTACGACGCTCGGGCCGATGCCGACGTCGACGGGCATCTCTGCGCTCCCCACGGGGCGGCCCGGCGGGGAGATCAGCGCCAGCATCGCGCCGATCTTCCGGCTCAGCGACAGCGCGAGCGGCAACGATCCCGATGGCAACGCGAACCCGCAGCTCGGCGCGCTGTTCGATCCGGATCGCCTGCTCGGCATTCCGGGCCTGTTCGTCGCGGCGCGGCTGTGGGGCGAGCACGGCGACAACGGCCTCGATCTCGGCCGCCGTGCGAAGGGCGGCTTCCACGTCGCGCGCCTCGCCGGCATGTTCTCGGTCGGCTGGATGCCGCGCATCGTCAACGGCATGGAGGACAGCGGCCAGACGTACATCACCGGTGGTGTCTCGCTCACCATCGGCTTTGGCGCCGCCGAGTAACTGCTACGCTGCGATCGGTGAGCCTCGCGGAGCGACGCTGGCTGCGGCTGTTCACGCTGTGCGCGTTGTACGTGGCGCAGGGGATCCCGTGGGGCTTCACGGCGATCACGATCCCGACGTACCTCGCCGCCAAAGGCCTGGACGCGGGCACGGTCGGCGCGGCGCTCGCGATGACGACGTTGCCCTACACATTCAAGTGGATCTGGGGGCCGGTGATCGATGCGTTCACGCTGCCGCGGTTCGGCCGCCGGCGACCTTGGATCATCTTCGCGCAAGGAATGATGGCGCTGACCATCCTCGCGATGGTCCTGATCCCGGACCTCACGGCGGAGGTGAAGATCCTCGCGTGGATGATCCTGATCCA
This sequence comes from Haliangiales bacterium, assembly GCA_038206055.1. Lineage (GTDB taxonomy): Bacteria > Myxococcota_A > Polyangia > Haliangiales > Haliangiaceae > JABFXX01. Next base: position 6,342 of record JBBRBG010000295.1, on the reverse strand, counting down.
CACCGTGTTCAACGCGCTGCAGGACGTGGCCGTCGATGCCCTCGCGGTGGACCTGCTCGACGACAGCGAGCGAGGTCGCGCGAACGGCTTCATGTACGCTTCGAAATACCTCGGCGGCATGATCGGCGGCGGTGGGATGTCGTGGCTGATCGCGCGCGCGAATCTGCAGACGGCGCTGATCTTCCAGACCGTGGTGCTGCTCGCGATCATGATGGTGCCGCTGCTCGTGCGCGAGACAGATCGCCCCCTCGAGGTGCGGCCGCGGGCGCGCGAGGTCGTGCGCGGCTTGATCGAGGTGTTCTCGGTGCGCTCGGCGCTCGTGATGGCGCTGTTGATGTTGACGATCAACTTGTGCCTCGGCGTGCTGACCACGAACAGCTTCGTGCTCTACACGCAGGATCTTGGCTGGGGCCCCGAGAAGTACGGGTTCCTCGTCGGCGTGCTCGGGCCCATCGCGGGGGTCGGTGGGTCGGTGCTCGGCGGGGTGCTCGCCGATTTCGTCGGGCGCAAGCGGCTCGCGGCGATCGCCTCGATCGGCATGGCGGCGGGCTGGCTGGTGTTCGGCAAGGCCACCAGCTACTGGCACACCGACGCGTTCATCTATCCGCTCGCGGTGTTCGAGGTGCTGTGCACCGGCGTGATGACAGCATCGTTGTTCGCGCTCTGCATGGACGTCTCGTGGCCCAAGATCGGCGCGTCGCAGTTCGCTGCGTACATGGCATTCGCGAACTTCTCCTTCACCATCGGTGCGGCGCTCGCCGGCAAGCTCGGCAAGCACCTCGACTACGCAACGTGCTACGTCGCCGCGGCGGTCGTTCAGGTGCTGGTCACCGGCTGGCTGCTCGCGCTCGATCCGAAGCAGACCGCGCGAGAGATGCCGCTCCCCGACGACGCTCCGCTGCCGCGGCGAGGCGTGATCGCCGTGATCCTGCTTGCCGCGTCGCTGCTGGGCCTCGCGATCTACGTGATCAAACCGATCGTATTCTAGCTACTCCGTGAACCGCACGGCTTCTTGCACCACGCTGGGCGCCGGAAGCTGTGCATCGCGGAACGCTCGGCCCATCGCATCGAGGCTGCCGTAGCCCACGGCCTTCGCCACATCGCTCGGGGTGCCGCCCGGAGCCGAGAGCAGCAACACGGCGGCGCGCAGGCGGAGTACGCGCATCGCATCGCGGAAGCCCGCGCCGAACAGGCCGAAGGTGCGCGTCAGATCCCCGAGGTCGCGGCCGAGCTGGCGCAGCGACAGCTTCGCGACGATCGCGATCTGCTTGAGCGATGCCGACGTGGCGAGGTCCTCGTAGAGCGGGCGCAGCACCTGCCACAGGCGCACGAACCTCTCGGGCTCCTCGGGGACCACGCTCGACGTCAGATCCTTCGAGAGGACGTCGGCGTCGCCGAGCTTGACGATCAACTGGTGCAGCGCCTGGTCGCTCGGCGCCGCCTCGAGTGCCGCGTACGCCTCCCATACGGCGGTGGGGAGCTGGATCTGGCCGTTGCGCAGCCCCACGGGCAGGCGCAGCGAGGTCGCCGGGACGCGGAGCTCGACGATCGTCCCCGGCGCGCCCGACGAGCGGAACGTGGGCGAGCCCGGCATCATCCGATCGAACTCGGTCTCGGCGAGCACGTAGGCCTGAGCGCCGGTGGTGATCGGGCCGCGATCCACCGAGAACGATCCGGTCAGCTGCGCGTAGAGGTGAACGAACGCGCTCGGCTTCTTCGCCGGCGGCGCGTACATGGAGTCGTAGAGCAGGCGATCGCGGACAACGAGATGCGCGCGGAACCGGCGCTCGAGGAAGATCGTGGTCGAAAGCGTGCTCTGACCGAACGGCCGCGTGCTTGTCGCGGAGAGCACTACTTGCACTCCAGCACGGCGGCGCACGCCTGCTGCTTGTGGACGCAGTCGATGTGGCGCTTCACCTTGGCGCCATTATCCGCGACATCGTTCTCGAGTGCGGCGCAGGCGGCGACGCATTCCTTCTCGTCGAACGGCATCTTGCTGGCGGTGGTGTCCACGCACTCCGCCTCGCGCTTGCAGACCTCCTTGCACGCGGCGCTGCGCGGCTCGGTACATCCGAGCGCGGCGATCGTGAGGAGCAAGAACCAGCGCACCTGCGCCGATACTAGCGACCTGCCTAGTCGATGTCTTCCGCGGTCCGCAGGATCTCGGGGATGAAGTCGTACCGGAGCTTGATCAGGCTCTCGTGGTCGCCGAAGCGAATGAACCCGGTGTTGACGTCGCCATAGCTCGGCGTGTTGCCGATGATGTCGTCGTCGTCCGCGATCGAGAGAACACAGGTCTTGCCGGCCTTGCGGGCCTTCGCGCAGTCATCCGTCGCCATGGTCTGGACGTCTGGGGTCGTGGACGTGTCGGCAACGGCGGCGGTGGTCATGACGAGGAGGAGAGCTCCGGCGAGCAGTGTGCGCATGCCATCCAGACACGATGGGGGTGCGGCGGTTGCAGCTCGACCCTCGCTCAATCCTCCCGACGTTCCGCGAGCTTGCGCCGCTCGGTGCGCCACTGTGCGAAGTGTCGTTCGATCACCTCGCGCTGGCCGCGGGCGTGGACGAGCCGACCGCGCGCGGTATCCACCTCGGCGAGCTGCCCGCGATGCGCGGCCTCGGTGCGGAGCAGCGCGTCGATCGCCTGGTCGAGCTCCCTGCGCCGGCGCAGGACGAACTGCTCTCCGCGCACGATCGCCGCTGCGGCCCCCTGGGCGGCCCGCGCCATGACCGCCGCTGCGAGGGCCGCGCGCGCACGCTCGGCGCGCTCGGTAGCCGCTGCAAGCGCGCTTGCCGTTGTTGCAGCATCACCGACCGCGCCGGCGAGCTCGCCCGTCTTCACACGCTCGTCGCGCGTGCGTGCATCTCGCACGGGCCTGAGCCGGTAGCCGTCCGCTTCGCCCACGGTCCTGCAATGTTACACTGCGCGCGTCATGGTCGACGTCGGGGGCGCACCGATCGATCGCTACGTCGTCCTGGAGCACCTCTCCGAGGGCGGGATGGGTGCGATCTACGTCGGGAAGAAGCTCGGCGCGGGTGGGTTCGAGATGGAGGTGGTGCTGAAGCAGCTCCTCCCCGAGTTCACGAAGCAGGAGGAGTTCATCGACCTGTTCCTGCGCGAGGCGAAGCTGTCCGCGACGCTCGACCACGCGAACATCGTCCACACCATCGATCTCGTCACCGCGGGCGGCGAGTACTTCATCGTGATGGAGTACCTGCCCGGCGGCGATCTGCGCACGCTGATCAAGCGGGCGAAGCGGCGCGGCAAGCGGTTCTCACCGGCGGCGGCGATCCGGATCTGCCGCGAGACGCTCTCTGCGCTCGCCTACGCGCACGTCAAGCGCGACTTCGACGGGCAACCGCTCAAGCTCATCCACCGCGACGTCTCGCCGTCGAACATCCTCGTCTCGTACACCGGCGAGGTGAAGCTCACCGACTTCGGCATCGCGAAGGCGTCGACGCACAATTCGCTGTTCTACAAGGTGAAGGGAAAGATCGGTTACATGTCGCCCGAGCAGGCGAGGAGCGAGCCGCTCGATCACCGCAGCGACCTCTACTCGCTCGCCGTCTGCATGTTCGAGGTGTTCACCGGCGAGCGGCTGTTCGTCCACGCGGGCCTGACCACTTCCGCCGAGGAGATCTACTCGCAGCTGGTGCCGTTGATCTCGAAGAAGGTGCCCAACATCCCGGCGGATCTCGACGCGATCATGAAGAAGGCGCTGTCGATCAACGCCGACGATCGATTCCAGACCGCGGGCGAGTTCAACGAAGCACTGTCGCGCCTCGCGCACCGGCACGGGCTGCTGATCGCGGCGCCCGAGCTCGCGCGCGAGTTGCTCGAGACGTGCGGCCCGATCGACCAGTGGCGCGATGACGATGGCGACGATGATCTCGGCTACGCCGAGGGCAAGCGCGCCGGCACCGAGGTCTACGACGCGAGTGACGACGAGGAGGAGGCGGAGGAGCTCGACGACGAGGATCTCGGGATGGGGCCGGTGTCGATCCACTCGATCGCGCTCGCGCGCACCAAGACCGCGGACCGGCAGTCGCGGCCGAAGACCGAGGTCGGCAAGTTCGCCGGCGTCGAGCTGACGTCGATCATCAACATGATGGATCTCGAGGGCTCGGATGGTGCGAAGCCGCTCGTCGATCTCAACGCCGGCCCGCGGTTCGATTCGGGACCGCGCCAGCTCGAGCCGGAGTTGCCCACCCCGCCACGCGGGCAGGCTCCCCTGCGTGGGCAGGCGGATCCGATGGACAGCGTGTCGACCGCGCCGCGCCGTGCACCGCAGGCGTCACAGCAGCCTCCCGTGGGGATGCGAATCGCACCGACACCCGGTGGCTCGTCGCGCCAGTCGACCCGGGGACGCCGTGGGGCCAAGTCGAAGATGCCGTGGGTGATCGTCATCCTCGTCCTGCTCGCGGCCGGGATCGCAGCGGCCGTGGTGGCGATGTCGGGGCCGGATGTCGGTGTGAAGCAGAAGCCCGAGAAGCCCGAGAAGAAGTAGGCAGAGCGCGTATTTACAGCCGCAGCACCCGGGGCTACGATGGCCCAGCCGGGAGAAGATGTCGAAGGATCGCTCCAACGTTACGGCGTTGCTCGACGACGCGCCGTCCTACTCGCGGCAGACTCAGGGCGGCATTTTCATCGTCATCAAGGGCCCGGATCGCGGCGAAGCCGTCCGGCTGACCAGCGCCCGTGAACCGGTCTCGTTCGGCTCCGGTCCGCAGTGCAGCCTGGTCCTCACCGACAAGACCGTCTCGCGCAAGCACGTCGAGGCGCAGCTCGTCGGCGATGAAGTGATGATGATCGACTGCGGGTCGACCAACGGCACGTTCATCCAGGGCTCTCGGTTCGAGCGCATCTCGATCGGCTTTGGCGCCGAGATCAAGCTCGGCCGCACCGTCATCAAGTTCCTCCCCGATGAGGAGATCGTCGATCCCGAGCCGAGCGCGCAGACCGCGTTCGGCACGATCGTCGGCGGTGACACGAAGATGCGCCAGATGTTCACGCTGCTCGAGGAGGTCGGAGCGACCACCGCGACGGTGCTGATCGAAGGCGAGACCGGCACCGGCAAGGAGCTGATCGCCGAGGAAGTCCACAACCACTCGCCGCGCCGCGATGGCCCGTTCGTGGTGTTCGACTGCGGCTCCGTCCCGCGCGAGTTGATCGAATCCATGCTGTTCGGCCACGTCAAGGGCAGCTTCACCGGTGCGATCACGGATCGCCGCGGCGCGTTCGCCGAGGCGCACGGCGGCACGATCTTCCTCGACGAGATCGGCGAGATGGCGCTCGACCTGCAGCCCTCGCTGCTCCGCGTCCTCGACAAGCGCGCCGTCCGCAAGGTCGGCTCGAATACCTACGAGAAGATCGACGTCCGCGTCGTCGCCGCCACCAACCGCGACCTCCGCGCCGAAGTCGCCAAGAAGGCGTTCCGTGAGGATCTCTACTACCGCCTCGCCGTCATTCGCGTCTCCGTGCCGCCGTTGCGCGAGCGTGGCACCGACATCCCGCTGCTCATCCAGCACTTCGTCAACGGCTTCGGCCCGGGCCTCACGGTCACGCCCGAGGACATGGCGCGCCTCGTTCGCCACTCGTGGCCGGGCAACGTCCGCGAGCTCCGCAACGTGATGGAGCGCGCGTGCCTGCTCGCGCGCGGCAACACGATCAACCTCGAGGATGCGCTCGTCTCCGAGGCGGCACCGAGCCTCGGCATCCGCACCGACCTCCCGTTCAAGGAGGCCAAGGGTCAGCTCGTCGAGATGTTCGAGCGCGAGTACATCGAAGATCTGATGCGCCGCCACAAGATGAACCTCTCGGCCGCCGCGCGCGAAGCGCAGATCGACCGCAAGCATCTCCGCGAGCTGATCCGCAAGTACGGACTCGATCCCCGCCACAAGCTGGATGGGGACGAGGATCCGAACGCGGCCGACTGAGCTATTCGATCTTCACGCGGGCCGAGAGCCGGGTGTCCTTGACGAGGACATCCCACTTCTTCTTGACCTCGGTGACGGCGTCGTAAACCTCGACGGTATGCGGACCGACGTCGGTCTCGATGCGCTCGGTCGGGCACATCATTCCGGTCGGCTTACCGTCGACGAAGACGTAGTACCGATCCTTGTCCTTGCACTTGATCACCTTGATACCCGCGGGGCCCGCCGTCGGCGTGACCTCCTTGAGCGGGATCGCGAAGGCGCCATGTCCATCGACCTGCGCGATGTAGAGCTCGTGACCGGCGAGGAGTAGCGCGATCGTGTGGCGATCCGGTGAGCCGGGCAGCTTGACCGGCGTGACGCCGGTATCCGAGCCATCGAGATAGACGCGCGCTCCGGCGGGCGTCG
>JBBRBG010000294.1:0-9011 GCA_038206055.1 Haliangiales bacterium | reverse complement strand
GGCGATCAGCTTCTTGACCTCTTTTTGCGCTTTTCCGCAAAAGGAGCAGGTCAGCGAAGCTCCGTCTCTCTTCTCGATGGGCATCAGCTCTGACAGCCTAGCTCACTTCTTGTCCGACTTCTCGTCGGGCTTCTTCTTGGCCGTGATCAGGACCTCGTCGATGATCCCGTACTCCTTGGCCGTCGATGCGGACATGAAGTTGTCGCGGTCGGTGTCGTTCTTGATGCGCTCGACCGGCTGCCCGGTGTGCTTCGAGTACAGCTCGTTCAGCGTGTCACGGGTCTTCAAGATCTCCTTGGTATGGATCTCGATGTCCGTGGCCTGTCCCTGGAAGCCCGCGAGCGGCTGGTGGATCATCACGCGCGAGTGGGGCAGGGCATAGCGCTTGCCCTTCGTGCCGGCCGCGAGCAGGAAGCTGCCCATCGATGCCGCCTGGCCCATGCAGATCGTGGCGACGTCGCAGTGCAGATACTGCATCGTGTCGTAGATCGCGAGACCCGCGGAGACGTGACCGCCGGGCGAGTTGATGTACACCATGATGTCCTTCTCGGGCTCCTCGGAATCGAGGAACAGGAGCTGCGCGATCACGACATTCGCGATGTCATCGTTGATCGCCGTGCCGAGGAAGATGATCCGGTCCTTGAGGAGCCGGGAGAAGATGTCCCAGCCGCGCTCGCCGCGGTGAGTCTGCTCGATAACCGTCGGGACCAGATAGCTCATCTCGGGCTTCATCTCCTCGACTGTACGAGTGCCAGGCAATAGGTGCAACGCGCCGAGCGGGTGGCCGATCGACTAATTCTGCCTGCCGGAACAGCCAGGTAGAGCGATCAGTCACAACGCGCACCAGGTGCATCTACCCCCTCGATGCAGCTGCTCCAGTTCACGCGGGACGGCAGGACCCTCGTGGTGGGCGATCGCGACGCGATCACGCTCGTGGATCTGCGCGGAGATCAGCGTCACCGAATCCCCGTCACCGGCGTGCAGTCGATCGCCGCGTTCGCGGACCAGGTGTGGGTTGCCACCCGCGCAGGTGTGCTGCTGCGCCTGGCGCTCGACGGTCGCACCCTCGGTGAGCACCCGCTCCCGGTGGATCTCGGAGGGCGCCTCCTGCCTGCGCCGGTGGGGCCGCCCGCCGCGCTGTTCACCGGCGAGCAGCCGATCCTCCTCGTCGATGACCTGGGCACGCTGACCACCATCACCGTCGATCGCGATGCCCTCGCGCCGGTCGCAGGGCGGCGCTACGTGCGGGGTGGGCGCGATCGGATCACGCTGCCCTCGGGGGCGAGCTGCACGCTGCACCAGGGGTCACGGCTGACCAGCGCGGCCGTGCTGTTCGACGGCTCCGCGGTCGCCGCGATCGTCGACCGCCGGGATGGCCGCGAGGCCGTGGTGTTCGGGCTGGCGAGCGGGCGCGGGATGCAGACCTCGGTGCTGCCGATCGGATCGATCACCATCGCGGCGCGGCGCGGGCTGGCGATCGTGCGCGAGGCAGCGGATCGCATCTCCGTCGTCGACCTGCGGTTCGGCAAGGTGCTGGGCACCGCGCCGATCGACCGCGACATCGCGGAGATCGCGATCGATCCGGATGGCACGCTGCTCGTGCTGCGCTCCGCTCCCGGCGAGCTCACCGTGGTGCCGCTCTCGGAGCTGCTCGCGCGGCCGCGCATCGTCGACGAGGACGCACCGGTGGAAGTCTCAGCAGAGCCGGTCCTGCCGCAGGGATCCTCGTCGGCGATCGCGGTCCCCGAGCCCATCGAGCAGGGCTGGGAGCAGCTCGCCGTCGCTGCGCTGCAACCCCGCCCGGTGCGGCCGTGGGCATCTCGGCCCGAGGCGCTCGCCGAGCTCGATCGCGAGGTTCGCTCCGTCACGCTGTGGACGCTGCGCGCGATCGCCTGTGCGTGGGACTCCCGGCGCCTCGGCTACGGCAACGAGGGCGCGCATCCCTTCGAGCACGAGGTCGCGGCGCTCGTCGGCATGAACGGTGGCTTCGCCGCGGACTACATCGCCTCCGCACGCGACGCGCTCGCCGCGCACGAGGAGCAGCTCGCCGCGCTCCCGGCCCACCGCGGCCCCACCATGCCCCTCGCGGAGCTCGCCGAGGAGCTCGGGCTTTCAGGCGCCGCGCTCGATATCCTCCTCGTGATCGCGGCACCCGCGATCCACGGCGAGGTCGCGCGCCTCTACGGCATCCTCGCGAACGATCCGGGGCGGGCGATCGTCGACCAGCTCCTCGTCGAGCAGGTCCTCGCGGGCCGCGTCAACCGCCACGACGTTGCCGCCGAGCTCCACCCGCGCGCGCCGCTCGTGGCGCTCGGCATCGTCGAGATGCGCTCGTCGCGCCCGCGCCCGTTCACCGGTCTCGAGATCGACGCCGTGATCCTCGCGCGCCTCCGCGGCGAGCCACCCGAGCTCGGTGCCACGCCAACCTTGCGCACCGCCGATCGCGACCTCGCCTCCCTCGAGCTCGCGCCGGGCGTCGTCGTCGCCGCGGTCGATGCCCTCGCGCGCGCAGGTCGCCCCGCTCGCATCGCCGTGCGCGGTCGCGCGGGCACCGGGCGCCGCACGCTGCTCGCCGCGATCGCGCGCGAGGCCAATCGCGCCCTCGGGGTGATCGATACCGCCCAGCTCCCGCGCGACGCCGATCGGTTCGGCCGCGCCCTGCAGCTCGCGCTCCGCCGCACGCAGCTCGCGGGCCTCCTCCCCGTGGTGCGTGGGATCGACGAGGTCGTGTTCGACGAGCGCGACGGTGCCGACCTCGCGCACGAGGTGCTCGCCGGCCACCCCGGCCCCATCGCCGTGATCTCGCCCCCCGGCGTGAGCCCGCCGTTTCCTGTCGGTCACGTCGTGATCGATCTCCCCGCGCTCTCCGAGACCGCGCGGGCCGGCGTGTGGCAGCGCGCGCTCGCCCCGACGTCCTACTGGCTACGCGACGCCGCCGCGCTCGCCGCGCGCTACCGCGTCGGCCCGGGCGTGGTCCACCGCGCGGTCGCGTCGCTCGCCGGCCTCGATCCGCAGACCCCCGCCGACGATCGCATCGACGCGTTCCTTCGCCAGAGCCGCGACGTCCGTCTCGCCGATCACGCGCGCCGCGTCGATCGGCTCGCGACCTGGGATGACCTCGTCCTGCCGCCCGACATCATGGACAGCCTGCGCGAGCTGATCGGGCGCGTGCGTCACCGTCGCACCGTGTTCGAGGACTGGGGCATGAGCCGCACGATGGCCACCTCGCGCGGCCTCACCGCGCTGTTCCAGGGCCAGCCCGGCACCGGCAAGACCCTCGTCGCCGGCGTGATCGCGCGCGAGCTCGGTCTCGACCTCTACCAGGTCGACCTCTCGAAGATCATGTCCAAGTGGATCGGCGAGACCGAGCGCAACCTCGCCACCATCTTCGATGCCGCCGAGGATGGTCAGGTCATCCTGCTGTTCGACGAGGCCGATTCGCTGTTCGCGAAGCGCACCGAGGTCCGCTCCTCGAACGATCGGTACGCGAACCTCGAGGTCAACTACCTCCTGCAGCGCCTCGACTCGTTCGAAGGCATCGCGATCCTCACCACCAACGCCGGCGGCGCGATCGATCCCGCCTTCAAGCGCCGTCTCTCGTTCCACCTCTCGTTCCCGTTCCCCGACGAGGATACGCGCGCCGAGCTGTGGCGCACCCACCTCCCGCGCGAGCTGCCGCGCGCCGGCGACCTCGTGTTCGACGCCCTCGCGCGCAAGTACCAGCTCTCCGGCGGCTACATCCGCAACGCCTGCCTGCGCGCCGCGTTCCTCGCGGCACAGGAAGAGACCTCGCTGCACCAGCACCACCTCGAACGCGCCGTGGCGCTCGAGTTTGCCGAGCTCGGGAAGCTGTCCACCGGCGGAGCGATCGATTGATGAGCCGCGAGCTCGCCCGGCGGTACGAGTCGACGGCGACCTCGCGCGATCGCGACGACGACGACGACCAGCTCGATCCTGGCCGGCGGTCGCGGAGCGAGCTGCTGCGCAAGCCCAGCTTCGCCGTCGCCTCCGGGCTCGTGCACCGCAAGGCGCGCGATGCGAACGGCGTTGCCGATGGCGCCGAGCGTGCGGTCGCCGCTGCGTCGTCGTCGAGCGGGATGTCGTTGCCCGATCACCTGATGCGGAAGTTCGAGTCGTCTCTCGGCGCAGACCTCAGCGGCGTGCGCGTGCACACCGGCGAGGTGTCGGCGGCAGCGAACGACGCCGTCGGCGCGAAGGCGTACACGATGGGCAGCGATATCCACTTCGCCGTCGGCCAGTACGATCCGTCGTCGGCCGATGGCGAGCACCTGCTCGCGCACGAGGTCGCGCACACCGTGCAGCAGGGCGGCGGTGCGCAGCGCATGCAGTTCAAGCTCGCCGTGTCGTCGCCCGGTGATGCGATGGAGCACGAGGCCGATCGCGCTGCGGATGCGATGATGAGTGGACTCCCTGCCGCAGTCACCTTCGGAACGGGTGTTGCGCGCCTGGTGATGCGCCAGGAGAAGCCAGCCAAGGGCGCCGGGAAAGCGACCTGGGTCGCGCCGTACGACCTCGGAACAGCGAGCAAGCGCTCGGAGGCTCGGGTTGGCGTCGAGCGCGTCTATGACATGCTGCTCGACGCCAAGGGCAAGCTCGACGCTACGGATGCGAGCCAGGCCGCGATGGCGGACGCACTCGACCCGCACATCGATGCGTTGGTTGGCTGCGTCAAAGCAATTCCGAAGGACGGTGATCTCGAGGCCGGCGACATCGCGACAATCAACAAGGCGGTCAGCGCCGCCGTGTCGACGTTCGATGCACACGCGGTCGCGCTGGGTGCGAAGGTCAAGGCAGCAGCAGCCAAGCTGGCTGCAGAGCGGTCGGTCATCGAAGACGCCGCAGCGGAGAAGCTGCATGCGATGTACACGGCCGGAACGACGACCGACGAGAAGTCTGGCGAGACCGTCGCGATGGCGAAGAAGGCCTACGGGCTGATCAAGAGCATCAATGGCAATGCGGTCACCATTGCGTCGTTGTGGGGCGAGCCATGGGCGCTCGCGCTCAAGCATCCAACCCCCGTGACGTTCGCGAGCACGTACTTGAAACCGGTCGGCACCGCGTTCAAGTACCTCGACACAGCGACGGACGCCCTCTCGACCTTGATCGGACTCGTCAAGAACCCGGGGAAGGGTGATCTCCAGGCCATCGCCAGCCTCAAAGTCGGGTTGGCGGCGGTCAGCGTTGCATCCACGTTTCTGAAGGCGGTGCCCGTCGTCGGCAGTCTGTGGGGCCAGTTCTACCGACCCGCGGCAGAGCATTGCTTTCAGTACATCGCGAAGCAGATGAGCATGGAGAGCAGCCAGGGCAAGGAGGTCGCGTTGCTCGAGTGGATGAAGCAGCCGCGACAGCCGGGCGTCGCGCCGAAGATCGACCCGACGGTCGTGAAGTACTTCCCGGGCGGGCAACCCGTGCTCGACGCGCTGTACGCGGCGGTGAACGGCGGAGCGCCGGTGATCACCTCGTCGGCACGCGCGTCTCTGATGGCCGAGAAATCGTGGTTCAACAATGGCCTTGGCGCCGGTAACACGCTCGAGGATGAAATGAGCGACACCAAGCTTCGCAGCTGGGTGCAGTTCAACGGCGACATGGTCTGGTCCGCGCTCTACGGCAGCATGCCGAAGTCGTTGTCATGAGCTCTCAACGAATGACTGAAAGGCCGACTCGATGACGCAAGATCGAACCCACTCCGCTCCGGCCTCATCTTCCGACAACGCCACGGCGCACGATGCAGATGTTGGGCGTGGGTCGAACAGCGCACTGATGCGAAAGCCCGATCATGCGATCGCCTCGGGGCTGGTCCAGCGCAGGGCGCGCGATGCGAACGGGGTCGCAGAGGGCGCCGACACCGCCGTCGCCGCCGCCGGCTCGTCGCGCGGCTCGCCACTGCCCGAGAATCTGCAGCGCAAGTTCGAGTCGTCGCTCGGCGCCGATCTCTCCGGCGTCCGCGTGCATACCGGGGAGTCGTCGGCCGCCGCGAACGACGCCGTCGGCGCGAAGGCATACACGATGGGCAACGACATTCACTTTGGCGCGGGCAACTACGATCCCTCCTCGAAGGGCGGCGAGCATCTGCTCGCGCACGAGGTCGCGCATACGGTGCAGCAAGGCGGCGGCGCGCAGCGCATGCAGTTCAAGCTCGCGGTCTCGTCGCCCGGCGATTCGCACGAGCACGAAGCGGACCGTGCTGCGGATGCGATGGTGAGCGGAGCGCCGGCCTTCGTGAGCGGTGCATCTGGCGGCGCTGCGCGCGACGTGCTCTCTCACGATCCGAACAAGACCGGTGACAAGGACAAGACCGACGCGGGTTGGGATGTGGCGAAGGCGAAGAGCCTACTTACCCAATTCGCGGCGATGTCTACTGCGATCACGAAGGTTAAGTCCAAGCTATACCGCGTGTCCGGCCCCGGCTTCACGTGCGTTTCCAACGCGCAGAAAACCGCTCACCTGTTGAAGACGAACGCAGATATCGCTCGCGACAAGATGTGCAACGTTCTCGCAATGGCCAACGGAAAGGCCAACGCGGACAACATGATCCCCGACATGATCCGGGAGAAGATCGTCGCTGCGGTGGTCGACATGATCATGGCCCCCGCGGCGCCTCTGTTCGAGTTTCCCCTCGGCGACAAGATCTTCGGGATGGCTCAAAACTACGCCACCGGCATCGTCGACAAAGAGTACCAGGCGCTGATCCCGCCGGCGCCAGTGTTCGAAGTTCCGGCTCTTACCACGGATAACGCAGACAAGCTCGCCGCCGCCCTCGACGACATCATCGGAGTCTGCTTGAAGCTCGGGCACGCTACTGTGGCCCATCAGGCACTCGACCCCGTTCAGACTTCGGGTGCGGCGATCTCGGCAAAGCTCGAGATGGTTGGAACACCTGCCGAGCTCGACCGGATCGCAGCGATTGCGCTGAAGGTTGCCGACGTCGACGCCCAATGCGGGACCACCGGCAAGGAGTGCGACGCAGCGCTGCGTGCCGCGGTAGAGATGCAGCATCAGGCGTCGATCAACGCGTCGAGCGCGATCGACCTCGAGAAGCGCCTATGGTCCGAATGGCTGCGCACCAATACACCGCCCGAAGATCATGGGATGACCGGCGTTGCGGGTCACCCGAACGTCTCGATCGCTGCGCACCTCGAATGGCTCGGTTTGATGCAGTTCAAGGATGGAAAGCGCGTGCTCACGGCGGAGGTCGAGCTACAGCGCTGGGTCGGGGCGAAGGTTGTTGCCGCGAGCTCGAACCCATTCACAGTGAAGCCGGCGGGTGGTTCGTACGACTCGGTCACTGCACCTGCGGCGACCCCAACGACGAAGGCACTGGAGTACACCGTGGTCAACGTGGTCGGCGGTACGCAGCTCTACCTGGCTCCTGCGACGGCGCCAATGCTCGCAGAGGCTGAGCTAGACTTCATGCCGGGGTCGATCGTGACGGTCGTAGATCACCTGATGCCACGCGGCACCGTGAAGACCGAGCAGGGCATTGTTCCCGCGACGACCGGAGGAGGCGTCGCGGTTGCGAGTGGGTCGAAGGTTCCCGTTGTGAAACTGGAGGAAGGCACGCTGGTCGTCGACGCTGCGAAGGCAGTCGCAGGTACTCCGTACGCGCAGTACGGACAGGCCGGAGTCACCCCGGACACGCATTTCCCGATCGCGCGGGCGATCCCAGGACGACCTCCCGGCGAGTACGGCTATCGCATCGAGACGTTCAGCTTTCAGGCTAGCGCCGGCACAAAGGAATACTTCGTGCTCGAGGGCTATCACCTTGAGAATAACCTCGACACCGTTGTCTGCAAGAAGGACTAGACAATAAGGGCAGCGCGTCATTGCCGCGATTGTGGCATACGACAATTCTGCAAGCTGTCGGTGCTCGAGGTTGCAGCACGCAATGAAGCTCGAAGCGAGCGGAGATGGAGCGGCGCGCTGGAGTGGTACTCAGGTGCACGGCCTGGGACACCGCCGGAGCGCCGCGCAAATCCAGGCCTCGATCGTCGCGTCGTGGGCCACGTGGCCCGTGGCCTCGTCAATCGCGGCCTTGGCGATCGACGGCTTGAACCCGAGGGTGACGAGCGCGTCGCGGGCCTCGGCCCGGGCATCGGCGTGGCTCGGATCTGCCATCGGACGCGGCACCGCAAGCGCCTGCTGCTCGCGCCGCTCGGTGACCACCTGATCGGGCGCGGTACCGCGGATCGTCAGCCGACCCTCGTGATGAGCTTGGTGGCATGAGAAGCATCGAAGCGTGAGGTTGCTCGGATCGTGCGAGCCATCATCGCTGCGGTGGACGATGTGATGGAGCTCGAGCGCGCGCGCCGATCGACAGCCGGGTGTCTGGCAGCGGCCCCCATCGCGGAGGCGCACGAACCGATCGATCGCGGGTGGGATGGCCTGAGCCGCACGAGCAGGCCCGTCTCCCTCCAGAGATCCGACATGCTGCGCGTCGCAGCGTGCGCGATCGAGGGTGGCCGCGTCGATGGCGATGCGGACGCCTGCAGCCTCGATCCAGCCCTGATCGCAGCGCTCGCAGACGATCGTCGCGATCTGGAACGTCGCGCGGCCGCCGCGCTCCACCGGGACGCGGTGCACGGGAGGTCCGCTCGGGCTCGGCGCGGCCTGCGCTGGCGTGGTCTCCAGCACCGCGCTCGCCAGCGCGGCGATCAGCTCGTCGTCGTCGAGGTGGCGACCGTGCTCCTCGTCGAGCTGGAGCCGCGCCTGGCGCAGCCGCGCGTAGGTCGCGGGGGATAGCTCGAACCGGACGATGCGGGTGCAGACGTCCGGATCTGGCGGAGCGTCGGGCAGGTCGCCGCGCACGTGGCCGCGAACGCGGTCTTCGATGTCGCGCAGGTTCTTGCCGATCGCGTCAGCGCGCCACGCGCCCTCGGTGGCCGGCGTCGCGACCCGGGTCAGCTCGCGGACCGCGGAGAAGCTCAGAACGCCGTCGCGCAGCGCCGCGGACAGCACCGGCAGCTCGCCGAGAGCGCGCGCGGTGCGCAGTC
>JBBRBG010000293.1:0-9014 GCA_038206055.1 Haliangiales bacterium | reverse complement strand
CGATCACGGTCGCGCCGGTCGCTGCATAGACGCGTAGCCCCTTGCTGTCGCCGAACTTGCCCGTCGCGAGCAACGTGCTGCCGAGCAGACCGATGATCGCGACCGGGAAGCCGATCGTGAGGTCGCGCGACATCCGCGCGCGGGCTTCCTTGATCTCGTCGACGCCGCTCGGATCCTTCGCGAGGTGGTAGTAGTCCTGTTCGTCGACCTGATCGGCGCCCTGATAGAACGAGACGTCGGTCTTCGACCATCGCTTCGTGACCATCCGTGTTCGCTCGACGCTGCCCGCAGCGTTGCCGTTGCTGTCGTAGTAGGTGTCCTGGCCAACGACCTGTTCCGCCTGGTACGTCCCGCTCGCCGAGTCCGTGCGGACGCGCAGCGGCGCGCCGTTCGCCGCGATCCCACGCGCGGTGTTGGAGATACACGCCTGGGAGAGCGCGGCGACGCAGGTCACGACCACGGGGACGAGACGATGATGCATGCCGGCCGTTACGCACGGCCCGGCTCGCCCTTTTGACTAAAGCGCGCGCTGGCGGATCTGCGTGATTCGCATGCGTTCTCCGAACCCGCCGTGGTAGCTCGCGCGCGGCCGGGCGACCAGCATCGACAGGATCCCCGCGAGCAGAGCCGGGTAGTCCAGCTCGAGCGCGTCGAGCAGCTCGGCGGCGACCATGGCTCCGGTCTCCGCGCCACCCTCCATGTAGCCCTGGAAGTCCTCCGAGCAGTGCTCGCCGCAGAAGTGCTGGGCACCTTCCGCCACACCCTCGAGACCGAAGAACGCCCACTGCCCCTTCCTGTACGAGGCGTAGCTCGCCTTCACGTGGGGATAGCTCGGCCAGTGCATGCGGATCGCGGAGTTGGCAACGTACTGCGCGGCCGTGCCGGGAAATACGATCTCGATCCACGGCAGCACGAGCTGGGCCTGTGACTCCGCGGTGCCCTCGCCCATCAGCTCGCCACGATGGCCGCCGACGAAGTTCGTCAGGATGCCCTGGGCTCCCTCCTGACCGCGCGACGTGGACCATACGGCCTGCAGGCCCGAGCCGAGCGCAGAGCCATCGTTTGGCGCGTCACCGGCGTCGGTGATCGCGCTACCGCTCGACAGCCGCGGACCGGTCTCCCACGGGCGCGACGAGAACTGCATCATCAGCTTCGCGTTCGTGCCGTAGCCGAGCTCGGTGATGATCTTCAACTTGTCGGCGGACAGCCCCGCCGCGCCGAGATCCACGGTGCGCAAGCGCGTGAACGGCAGGGCGTAGACCACGTGCGCCGCCTCGATGACGTGCTCGCCGCCCGATGTGGTGAACGTCAGCGTGAAGCCGGCGGCGGTCTTCTCCACCTTGGACAGCGCGTGATCGAAGTGGATGTGCTCGGTGAGCTGCTCCGCCATCGCCAGGGGGAGCGAGTCATTGCCCGCGTGCGTGTGATAGCGCTCGTCGGAGTCACCGAACACGTGAAACGGATCGGTGGTCGCGGAATCAATGAGCGTGATCAAATTCCACGCGGACTGGTCGGCGACTTCGAGGCCGAACTCTTCGATGTATGCGACCTCGAGCAGACGGCGGATCATCGTGCTCTTCGCGAGCCCGGGTCCGAGCGTGGGATCCTGCAGCCACTCGGGGATCGACATGTTGTCGATCTGCTCGAACAGCGCGACGCTCGCAGCGTCGGTGCCCGCCGTCATCATCAGCGCCGCCTGCATCTTCGCAGCGACCGGCATGAACGCCGTGATGATCATCGCGGGATCCACCGGCGCGCTCGCGCTCGGTGGGTTGACGCCGTTATTGAGGACGAACAGATCCTGCGCGAGCCCGCTGGTCGCCTCGGGGAGGTCATCGAGGTCGAGGCCGTGGCTGCGCATCAGCGCCTGGATCACCAGGTGATTCGAATCGATCAGCTCGCCCCCGAGCTCCACGAGCTGGTCGGTCGCGGCAAGTGACGTGCGATCGGTGTACATCCGGCCGCCGATCCTCATCGAGGACTCGTAGACATTGGCGGTGACCTTGGCGAGCCGCAGGAAGTGCGCGCACGTCAGGCCGGCGATGCCAGCGCCGATGATGACGATGCCCGGATCCTCGCCGCCCGCCTTGATGTTGTCGCCGCACGCCGCCGCCAGCGGAACGAGCGCCGCCGCTCCAATGGTGCCGAGGAAGAAGTCGCGACGCGACGGACCATGCTGCTGTGCCGTGGCCACTTCGTCGCCGGGGACGCCGAGCACGTTGGCGGCGTGCGCCCGACGGAGGTAGCGGCGAAGCACGGTGAAGAGAGGCGAGCGAGGCATATGCCCCGCATCATAGATCAGCGGACGAGGACGAGCATCTCGGTCTCCATGGTGTCCTCGGCCCACCGCCGCTTGTAGTCCATCTCCGTGCCGAGATCGTAGCGGCCGATATCGGCGGCGCAGAGCTCGACGATCTGGTGGTACTGGAGCAGACCGCCGAGCCCGAAGGCGCGATGCGCGTCGTCGTACGAGAACTGGAGGCCACGGTACTCGCCCTCGAACACCGCGCCGAGGATGTAGCCGATGTCGCGGTCGCGATAGCGCGCGAAGATCGTGCGCTGCTGACCGAGCAGGCACAGGCGCGGGAGCATCGCGCCATAGAACGCGCGCATCGAACCGGCGGAGATGCCGACGCCCTCGCGCGACTTCCAGCTCTTCGCCTCGGCGTCCTGGATCCGCTCGTAGAGTGCCGCGGCCCCGCCTTCGGGGACGCGCACCGACTCGAACGTCACGCCTGCTGCGGTCGCGGCCTTGAGCGACTTGCGCAGCGACTTGCGAAGCTCGCGCGATCGCCTCGACAGATAGCCATCGACGCCGCCCTCGAGGCTAGCGACGTGGCGGATCGTCGGCGTGCCGCGGCGGCGCTCCCAGCGGGCCGGTAGCGCGCGCTCGAGCGTGCGGCGCTGCGGACCATCGCCGACCATGCCCGCGAGGATCGCGAGCTGCCAGTCGCGGCGCTCGGCGAGCACGGCGACGATCTCCTCGGAGAGCGCCAATGAATCGCGCCCGACGATCGGCGATGCGAGCCCCCAGGCGAGCTCGATCGGCTCGATGTACGGGAAGCCGGCGGGGTGAATGCCGCGCGCCGCCGCGAAGTAGCCGTGCGTCCCGCGGAACGAGAACGGCGCGCGCGGGGGCATCAGGGTCGCGGATGCCGCGAGGATCCACGCACTCGACGAACAGAATCGATCGATCGCGGGGGTCACCGCGATCTCGCGATCGAAGTCGTCGGCGACCGAGGCGAGGTCGACCGGCTGCATACAGCGTTCAGGTGTGATTGTAGCGGATGGTGTGTAGTTTGAACGCCACACCGGGCGTGCCATCCGGTGTGACCAAGCGGCCACCCCACGTTGCCCTGGTACGGTTTGCGGCAACCCCGTGCCGGGCACGGGGTTTGCTGCGATACTGCCGACGATGCGCCTAGTTTCCGCGATGATGACAGCGCTGCTCCTCGGCACGGGGTGCGCCTCGAACAGCTACACGATCCCGACCTCGGAGCTGCAGCGCCTGAGCCAGTTGCCCCCGGACGTCCGGTCGCAGTCGGTGCTCGTCTCGCAGGAGATCAGCGGCACCGATACCGAGGCGGCCGATCCGGTCAACGGCGACACGACGATCATCATCGTCCCCCAGGTCAACGTGTACAGCGGCGGCGTGCGCGGCTCCGGCGGCGGTCCGCGGGTACACGGCGGCGGCGGGCTCGGCGGGGTCACGGCGCCCTCGGGGGGTGGCAGTGATGGCAAGGCGGCGGCCATCGCGGTCGTCGTTCTCGCGGTGACCGCGGTCGTCGTGGTTGCTGCCATCGAGAGCTCGCGGTTCGATGGCCACGTTCGCCTCCACCCGATGCACCCGGTCCACCTGATCGGCAAGGACGGCAGCCAGGCGATCATGCCGCTCGCGTGGATCGATCCGCAGGCGGCGGCGTGGACGGAGAAGGCGGTGGTGAAGTCGTACGAAGGGCCGTGGCAGCAGCTCGATCGCAGCCCGCTCACCCGCCATGGCACCTACGGCGTCTACGGTGGCTACGGCACGTCGACCTCGACGTACGGAGACACGAACTTCGGCCCGTCGTTCGCGATCCAGGGCGGCTACTTTCCGATCCAGGAGGTCGGCATCCTCGCGACGATGGAGTTCGCGTGGCGCAACAACCGCGATGGCGGCACCCTGTTCGACTCGCGCTACATGCTCGAGGTCCAGGGTCTGCCGCTCAAGCTCGGTCCGCTGCACGCTGGCGCCTATGCCGGCCTCGGTCCCGCGTATCGCCACGAAGACACGAATCGCGGCACGGTCAGCGGCGGCGGTTTCGCGTTCATCACCGGCGGCATGTTGCAGCTCGAGCTCCACACGCGCATCGCGCTGACCGGACGGCTCGGCTACGTGAACGCGCACGGCGAGCGCGCCACCGACATGCTGTTCGGTCTCTCCGTCTATTAGCTACTTCTGGTGCTGCGCCTTCCACTGCTCGTACGGCATGCCGTAGATCAGCTCGCGCGCCTCGGGATCTGAGAGCTCGACGCCGCGCTCGGTGGCCGCCGCGCGGTACCACTTCGAGAGGCAGTTGCGACAGAACCCCGCGAGGTTCATGACGTCGAGGTTCTGCACGTCGGTGCGCTCGCGGAAGTGCTGCACGAGCCGGCGGAACGCGGCTGCTTCGATCTCGGTGCGGGTGGGCTCGGGAATCTCGGTCGCCATGGCGACTGTGTAGCGCGAAACCCGCGACCCGCGTGCTATGCCGTCCTCGTGGACGTTGCCCCGTCGCTGCCGGCCTCGGTCACCGAGGTGGTCCACGACGGAACCACGTATTACATCGTCGGCACTGCGCATGTCTCGCAGCGGTCGGTCGACGAAGTCCGCGCGGTGATCGATCAACTCGAGCCCGACGTGGTGTGCGTGGAGCTCGACAAGGCGCGGTACGAGGCGCTCACCAAGGACAGCGCATTCAGAAACCTCGACGTGTTCAAGGTCGTACGCGAGGGCAAGGGGCTGTACCTGCTCGCGCACCTCGCGCTGTCGGCGTACCAGCGGCGGATCGGTGCCGCGCTTGGTGTCAAACCCGGCGCCGAGCTGCTCGCGGCATCGGAGACGGCGACCGCGAAGGGCATCCCCGTCGAGCTGATCGATCGCGACATCAACATCACGCTGCGGCGCACCTGGCGAAACCTCGGCCTGTGGAAGCGATCGCAACTGCTCGCGTCGCTGTTCGTGGGCTGGGACGATGACGACGAAAAGGACAAGGCGCCGAAGCCGATCGGCGAGCAGATCGAGGAGCTCAAGGAGCCCGAGGCGCTCTCCGAGATGCTCGCGAAGCTCGGGAAGAAGGTCCCCGAGATCAAGGAGCCGCTGATCGACGAGCGAGACCGCTACCTCGCGTCGAAGCTGGTCGAAGCAGGCACCGGTCACAAGCGCGTGGTCGCCGTGGTCGGCGCGGCGCACGTGCCAGGGATGATTCCGCAGATCGGCAAGCACATCGACCGCGCGGCGCTCGATCGCATCCCGCCGCCGTCGCTCGTGTGGACGATCATCAAGTGGATGATCCCGCTCCTGTTCATCGCCGCGCTGATCTACGGCTGGCGATGGAGCGACAAGTCGAGCTTCGCGGAGATCATGCTCGCCTGGATCCTCCCGACCTCGATCGGCGCGGGTGGCCTGACCCTGCTCGCGGGTGGGTCACTGCTCAGTGTCGCATCTGCCCTGCTGGTCTCCCCGATCGCCGCGATCCATCCCCTGCTCGGCACGGGCATGGTCGTGGGCGTCGTGGAGGCGTGGCGGAGAAAGCCCAGCGTCGCGGATTGCGAGCGACTCCCGGACGATATCCAGAGCTTGAAGGGGTTCTGGCGAAACCCCGTGACGCGCATCCTGTTGATCGCCGTGGCGTCGGGGATCGGTACCGCCGTCGGGTTCTGGATCGGTGTGGGTTGGGTCGCCAGCCTGCTGTGAAGGCGCTTGCTGAGGCCTGACGTTTCCGTCATGCTTTCGCCCATGAAGAAGCTCGCCCTGACCCTCGCAACGCTCGGTCTCCTGTCTGCTCCGGTCCTCGCGTGCCCGCACTCGGAAGAGAAGGCGGCCGAGGAGACCCCGGCGCCGATCACCGCGGAGAAGGAGAAGGCGAAGGAGCAGCCGAAGGCCGACGCGAAGCCAGCGCCGAAGACCGACAAGGTCGAGAAGAAGACCGACACGGCGAAGAAGACCACCGAGAAGAAGACCGACAAGGTCTCGTCTCGCTAGTCAGCTCACTTCAACGCTCGAACGGCCGGTCTCGTACCGGCCGGTTCTCGTTTCGGCTCAGACCAGGACGTCGAGGAGCTGCGCGCGGGTCAGGTAGCCCTCGAGCGTGGCGGCGTACTCGTCGATCAAGAGATCCAGCTCGAGCGTCACCTTGCCGTTCGTGACGCGGTGGATCTTGCCGGAGATCGGGATCTCGGTTCCCGCGAGCGAGAGCACGCCGGAGAGCCAGCTATCGGCCTTGGGCGCTGCGGTCGGGGGGACCACCGTGACGTGGCTGCGCGAGATGTCGACCACCTTGCCGATGCCGCCGTCGAGGCGGAGGGTGACCGGCAGCGCGATCGGCGGCTCGACGCGATAGTTCACGCGGCGGTTCGTGGTGATCAGCTTGTCGAGCGTGTCGTGGATCGGCGCCGAAATCGGAGTCTCGTCCGCCTCGAGCACGAGCTCGCGCAGGCGCTTGAGGTCCTTCTGCGTGCTGATCAGATTCCGACGCATGTCGCCCATGCGCGTCTGATCGCGGTGGACCTTGTCGGCGACCACGGTCAGGAGGTTGACGAGGAACCGCACCCCGAGCTCCTGGTTCGTGGCGAAGAAGTCCTGGATGGTCTTCGCGCGCAGCCCCCACACCGTCGATCCGGCGGCGACATTCGCGCGTGTCGACCGCGGCAGGCCGGTCAGCGCGCCGAGCTCGCCGATCAGCGCGGGCGGGTGCAGCCGGAACAGGTCATCGCCGGGGCGATCCAGCACGACCTCGCCGGCGGTCAACAGATACAGCTCGGCTGCCTGTTCACCGACGTCGAACAGCGGTTTGGCCGCGTCCACGGTGACCTTTGAGAACAGATTGCTGAGCTTCCCCAGCTCCTCGTCCCCGAAGCCGTGGAACAACGGAATGGTTCTCAGCTCGGTCGCGCTCGGCCCCATGCGCGGGACCATAACACCGCCCACTTCGGTGTACCGTCGGTGGGTGCGGTATCCGCTCCTCGCGCTCACGCTCCTCGCCTGCGGAAAGGGCGCTGCGCCCGCTGCGAAAGAGCCACCTCCCGTTGCGGTCGTGAAAGATGCCGCGGTCGTCGCAATCGCGCCCGACGCGGCACCGCCGAAGCCCCCCGAGGGCATGTACGCGACCCTGGCCGACGCGCTCGTCGCGATCATCCCCGCCGACGCACGGGTCGTCGGGTTCGGCGAGCTGCACGCGCGCGTCGATCGCGCTCAGGTGAAGTCCGCGCTCGCCCTGTTCACCGACGCCCTGCCCGCCTTCGGCGACAAGGTCTCCGACCTGGTCGTCGAGACGTTCATCGTCGATCCCAAGTGCGGCCAGTCCGCGGCCACGGCCACCCAGAAGATGGAGACCGAGGTCAAACGGCCGGTCGCGACGAAGTCCGAGATCCAGCTGCTCGCCGATGCCGCCAAGGCGGCGAAGATCCAGCCGCACGCGATGACCCTGTCGTGCGCCGACTACAAGACGCTCGTGCCCAAGGGCGAGGTCGATCCGCTCGCGATGCTCACGATCACCACGCGCGAGCTGAAGCGCATCGCGATCAGCGCCGTCGCGCACCGCGACAAGGAGCCCGACCACCGGCCGTGGGTGGCGCTCTACGGCGGCGCGCTGCACAACGACCTCGTGCCCGACAAGGCGCTCGCGGAGTGGAGCTACGCCGCCGACGTCGACAAGGTCACCAACGGCCACTTCGTCGAGATCGACCTCATCGTCCCCGAGCTGGCCGCCGCGGATCCAGGCTCGAAGAAACAGCCATGGTTCCCCGTCGTCGAGAAGGCGGGCGATTGGCTCCAGATCTGGAAGCGTAACGAGCACTCGTTCGTGGTCATCCTAGCGAAGACCAAATGACGACCGACATCCTGGTGCGCGTCGCCGAGGCATGGGGCCTGGCGGCGGCGCTGCAGCTGGTGCTGTGGCTCGTGCAGCAGCGCACCCGGAACGCGGGCATCGTCGATGTGGGCTGGGCGCTCGCGTTCACGCCTGTCGCCGCACTGTTCGCCTGGCGATCGACGTCGTGCGCGTGCGGCTGGGGCGTGATCGCGGTGATCGTGATCGCTTGGAGCCTGCGGCTCGGCGGCTATCTGATCACGCGCGGCGCGGCCAGCGGCGCCGAGGAGGGTCGCTACAAGAAGTTGCGCGAGACCTGGACGCCACACGCGACGCGGAACTTCTTCGTGTTCTTCCAGGCGCAAGCAGCCCTCGTCGGCATCCTCTCCACCGCGTTCGTCGTGCCGTTCGTGGTCGAGCCCACGGCAACCTGGCCCCGCGCCGCAGGCGCCACGATCTCGATCCTCGGCATCCTCGGCGAGACGGTCGCGGACCTCCAGCTCGCACGGTTCAAGCGCGACCCGGCGAACAAGGGCAAGGTGTGCGACGTCGGGCTGTGGGGCTGGTCGCGACACCCCAACTACTTCTTCGAGTGGTGCGTGTGGATCGGGTATGCGGTGTACGGATTGGCGTTCGGGCGAGCCGGCCTGATCGCACTCTTGCCGCAGGCGATCATCGTTGCGAGCATCTTTGGCGTTACGGGCATTCCACCGACGGAGACTCAGGCGATCCGAAGCAAGGGCGACGCGTATCGCGAGTATCAGAAGCGTGTGTCGCGGTTCGTGCCGATGCCGCCGAAGTCGCGCGGAAACGACGCGTAGCGGATCTCCGAAATCTCCATTCTACCCCGGTTCTACCCCGACTTGTCGGAGCCCTGTTGTAGGCTCGGTGTCATGATCAAGGTGCGCGTGGCGGAGGACGGGACGAAGTCGTTCCAGGTTTACGAGCGCGCCCGGGTCCGCGAGA
>JBBRBG010000292.1:0-9065 GCA_038206055.1 Haliangiales bacterium | reverse complement strand
CCCGTGGTCAGCGAGGACCACTGGACGACAAGCGCGTCGATCTCGTCGCTGAGGCCGGAGAGCCGCTCGGCCTTGACGAAGCCCTGCTCGATGACCTCGCACGCGACCTCGGGCAGAAGCGCGGCGAACTTGAGCGCGCGTTCGAGATCGCCGGCGATCTTGGCCTTCAGATCCGTATCGTGTTTGATCAGCACCCCGCGCTGCGACAGGAACGACAGGGAGTCGAGGTACTTGTCGAACCCTTCACAGTCGTTGCGGTTCTCGACCGCATTCCCGTTCGTCAGCGTGTCGCGGAACTGCCAGAAGTCCCGGCGCGTGTCGGAGCGGAAGTAGAGGAAGACGTCGCTGTCGACGAAGCTGCTCATCGCATCGGCGATGCGTCGGTAGTTCGTCTCTGCCACGTCGGGGGGCGTTGCACGATCCTGAACGCGTCGGTTGAGCCCATGGACGCCGCGGCGGAGCTCCGCCAGAGCGCGCCGGATGGCCAGGGCCTTGCCGAGGCTGTCGCGGTGCCCCTGCACCATGCGTTCGGGCTCGGCGTACCCGAGGAAGCACTCGTACACGGTCGTCATGACCGCGAACACGCCGTCCATGAGTCCGGTCGTCGCGTCGTTGAGATCGCGGACCGCCAGCTCCACGTCCTCGTTCTTGAGGGCGCGTGCGAAGCGGCGTTCGAATTCCTTGAGCTCGGATCCCAGCCCGTAGTGCAACGTGCACATCTCTGCGGCCAGCGCCTCCCACTTCTCGTCGTCCGAGAGCTGTCGATGGGGGACCACGCCGCGCGTCGAGATCGGATCGGGCTTCCGGGCAGGGGCGCTCGCATCGAGCTCGAGCTCCGCATCCCCGTCGTCCGTGCTGGGGGCGGCAGCCGGCGCGACCATGGCGACGTACTCCATCAGACGGCGGAAGTGACTGAGCACCGCATCGGCGACGATCTGCAGTTGCTCCTCGCCGCCCTCCCGGAGGTACGGCGCGGTATCGATCTCACCAAGTGCGCGCACGGCTTCCTCGCCATGCTGGAGCAGCTTCTGGACCTTCCGCCGGATGCGACGATCCGAGATCGCGGCGAGGAGCCCCGCGAGGGCGGTGGTCTCTGGTGCTTCGGAGTCCAACACCTGAGGATACGTGGTCGTGAAGCTCGAGATCGAGGATGTGGAGGCCTGCGTGGCCATTCCCTCCAGGATACGTGGTGGCCAGCGGCGGTTCGTGACGCGTCTCTCACGATGCCGACATCGAGACGAGACCGCCGACATTACCTCTTTGTTGTCGGCACGATACGCGCATGCATTCACTGCATGGATGGCGAGTCACCACCGGCCGGACCGGTTCTGATCATCGATAACGAGGATGATTCGCGGTTCCTGCTGTGCGAGGCCCTTCGTGCCCGAGGGTTCCTGACGCTGAGCGTCGCTTCCGCTGCCGCCGCGCTCCTGCACCTCGCGCGAGCTAAGGTCGCCGCCGTCGTCACGGATGTTCAGATGCCGGGCATGAGCGGCATCGAGCTGTGTCGCGAGCTACGGCGCTCGCATCCGAGCCTCGTCGTGATCGTCATGTCGAGCGCCGTCGAGGACGGAACATGGGCGGCGGCAATCGCCGCGGGTGCAACGAGCTTCCTGCCCAAGCCGGTCAAGGTCGACACGCTCGCCGGCGAGCTGCGAACGTTGCTCGAATGCTAGAACGGCACGACGCGTGCTCTGCATCCGCCCATGCCCTCCAAGCCCGCTCCTGATGCCAAACAGCCGTCGCAGAACGGCACACCTGCGGCGGATCCGGCGGGGCAATCGCCCGATGCGCCCATCGAGTTCACGTCGAACACGGATGTCGCACGTGGCAACGCGGAGCGCGCGAACGCAGAGCCCGAGCCGGCCGCGCTGCACGATGCGCAGCCGCCCCTGAAGGGCCGCTGACAAGCGGGCGCGAGCGGCCTAGCTCCGGGCCCCGACGACGAACGACACGAGCTGATGGTCGCGCGGTGTGTCGATCCTCGGCGACGCTGCCCACACGACCTCTCGGACGCACGCCTCGACACGTTGCCGTTCGCCGGGCGTGGCTCCCGAGGCGATGACGTGAACATCGGCGATCTCGATCCCCGTCAGCTCGACCGCGACGATCACCCGCGCGCGATCGATCTGGCAGGCTTCGATCGCCGGGCGGAGTTGCTCGTCGAGCGTGGGTGACGGCATGCGGAAGCCGTATCCGGTCCCGCTGCCGTGGCCGATCGTGCCAAACGGTTCGCACCCGCAGATCGCCCCGTACCCGGTTCCCCCGCCGCGTGAACCGTCGTAGCCGGCGGTTCCTCCCCACGCGCCATAGAGCGACCATGTGGAGGTCACGGCTTGCGCTTGCGTCTCGGCGAGCGAGCTCAGCTCGCCTCCGCGCGTCACCAGCTCGCGCGCCACGTCGCGTGATCGCGATAGGTCGGGTGTCATCGTGCGCGTGATCCGCTTGCCCCAGATCCATCCCTCGACGGTGATCTCGCCGCGGCCCTGTCCCCACCAGGTACAGGCCTCACCCTCGCGCACGTCCTTGTCATCACCGCACTGCGGCATGCCTTCGCCGCGCGGCAAGTTGTCCCAGCCGTGCGCGACGAGGGTCAAGCGATCGATCGCGATCGGGCGCAGCAGCATCGTCGCGTCGATGTTCTCCTCGTCGCTCCCGAGGCGAACCGCGACGCCTTGCGTGCTCTTCGCCAGACCCGCGAGCCTCCGCTCGTCGTCTCTCGACAGCCCGCTGCCCGTCGAGACGACGACCACATGCAGCAGCGTGCCCGCCGGCAGCAATGCTTGGAGCCAGGCGTCGGACGCGTGCGCGAGTCGGCTCGCCATGCGCTCGTCGGTCACGAGCACGACACGTCGCGTGCCATTGATGCGCCCGAGCCACGTCCCCGCTTCGGTGAGCGCCGCATCGAAGTTGGAGCCGTTACGCGGAACAATGGATCGCAGCGCTTGGCCCACCGAGGCGCGCGCCTTCGCGGCGGCGGTCCACCCCGGCAACACGGTCGTCGCGGTTCGCGCAAACGAGACCACCTGGATGCGCGCGCTGGGCGCCTTGTCCAGGTACGACTCGACGAGCGCGGTCTGTGCGGCGCGGTCTCGATCCGAGATCGATCGGGAACCATCGACGATAAGCACCGTCGCGAGATCGCGCGGCACGTCGGCCAGCATCGTCGCGACATCGAGCTCGAAGCGGACGACAGAGTCGTCGCCGAGATCCACGCGATGCGCCGAGATCCCGAACCGGTCGCCCGACTTCCGGCGCGTCAGCTCGGGGCTCGCGAAGCCCAGCCACGACCCGCCGTCCTCGCGGTTTGCGCCGCAGAGGTCAACGAGCGTTTCGGCGTCAGCACCCTCTCGTCGGAGGTCGCGGGTCGCCACCTCCTGCCAGCTCGTCGGCACCAGCGCGTAGCGCACGTCACCGTGGAAACAGGTGGGCATCGCCACCTCGAGATCGATCTCGAGCCGGCCGGTGCGCGGCGACGCGACCGACACCGTCACGCCGTTGCCCCCTTGCTCGATCAGCACGGCCGATGTCTTGGGACCCGAGGCAGCCTTGTCGACCGCGAGTGCGTCGAACTTTGCGCCCGCGGCGTCGGCATGCATCAGCTGGAGGCGGTGCACGCGGCCGCTGTCGGTGACGAGCGCGCCGGTCACCAACGCACCGGTCGGAAGCGTCAGCATCTGCCCCTTCATCCAGCCGTTGGCTTCGACCGGGAGCTCGAAGTGCGCCGTCAGCTGCGCGGTCTTGCCGTCGAGCCTGCCGGTCACCCGGGTCGGTTCCTCGGCGGCGGCGGTGGCGCTCGCCGCCAGGACGCCCACGAGGGGAAGCCATCGCATGGCCGTGGGACAGCGCGGCCGGGCAGATGGTTTCCAAAGACTCACCCTCATAGGACGCGGTCAGGCGCCCCGAGGGGAACGTTATTTTGGCTCGCGCATCCTTTCGGGCCGCTCGGCACGAGCCTTCGTAACTCTTTGATCCTGTTGATGCCGGCTGGTCAGGCGACCGCGGGCAGCGGCGCCGCTTTCTTGGTCTCGGCCGGCACCTGACTCGACGGGTTGCCCTGCATCAGCGTCTCGAACATGGCGAGGCACTCGTTGCCGAGGGCGCCCAGCTCGTCCGCGGACATCGTGCGCCGGAGCATCGGGAACAGCTTCTCCTCCTCCTCCTCGTGCGCGTGGTGCGAGACGTTCTCCTTGAGGACGCTGATCTTCGCGTCGAAGGTGTCCTCGTCGATCTTCATCATCAACAGATCGGCGAGCGTCCGCTTGATCTCGAGGTGCTCCTCGACCGATTCGTGAAGCATCTCGTTGGTCTGCTTCGCCATCACGGCCGGATAGAAGATCTTCTCCTCGATCGTCGCATGCGCGGCGAGCTTGTTGGCCAGCTCGGTGAACGCGGCGCCGCGATCGCCCCGCTTGGCTTCGATCTTCTCGAATAGCTCATCGACCTCGGAGTGCTGCGACGTCAGCAGCTCGAGGACATCCACCGCCGGCTTGCTGGAGTTGTTCGGCTTGTTCATACCGGGGCGACGATGCAAATCGAAGGCCTTCGTTCGACTTCCGCGGAGCGTGAGCTCCGCGCGGCTCTGACACACACGCAAGAAATGTCTGAGAGCGCCGTGCGGTTCCGCTCATCCGAGCGTTGCGCGCAGACGTTCGAGCTTGTCGCGCAGCATGCGAGCGCGAGATCTCGCTCTCCGTCTTCGGCCTCCAAGGTGTAAGCCGGAGCGGGATCGGGCGCCGCTACTTCGCCAACACGAACAGGTCGCCCTGCACGGGGCGGCCGTTGTCGACGCGGAGGACCGAGGGCTCGGCGCACACCACCCCGAGCCCGTGCGCCGCCGCGAGGCGCCGGATGTACGCATCTGCGTGCGCGTAACGCAGCGTCGGCTGCAGCACGAAATCCTCTCGCTCGCTGCGCTCGACGGAGAACGCGAGGGTGCCGCCGGGTCGCAACGCGATCGCACAGGCAGTGAACGTTGCCTCGAGCGCGCCGACGTAGATGAACACGTCGGCGGCGACGATCAGATCCACCTCGTGCGCGCGTGCGAGCGTTGCGAGGAGGTCCTCGCAGTGAAGCTCGTCGTAGATGCCGCGCTGGGTCGCGCGCGCGACCATCCGCGGCGACAGATCGGAGCCCACGAGCGTCCGCGCGTATGGCCGGAGCTCCACGCCGGCGAGGCCCGTGCCGCACCCGAGGTCGAGCACGTGGCGGCTCGCATCGGGGCTCGCACCGACGAGCGCGACGAGATCCTTTGGCACGCGGTACTCGAGTCGCTCGGTGAGGTGCTGCTCGAAGCTCGTCGAGTAGGTGTCGAACAGCTCCGCGATCAGGTCCGGTGGCGGCGCATCCACGCGCGTCGCCGTGTGATCTCCCGTCAGCCCGGCGAGCAGAAACGGGGCCTGCGCGTGCGCCGGATCTCGACGCACGATCCGCCGGAGCAGCCCGATCGCCTCGCGCGTGCGGCCCGAGCGGATGTGGTGCTTCGCGAGTCGCTCGAGCGGCACCGTGCTCGACGTATCGAGCTTGATCGCACTCTCCATCGCGGCGACCGCGAGATCATCGTGCCCCCCGGCCGCGTAGGCGGTCCCGAGTGCGAGCTGCACCGGCGGGAACTCGGGCGCGAGCTCGCGGGCGCGCTCGAGTAGATCGATCGCACCATCGACATCCTCGCGATCCACGAGCAGCAGCCCGAGCAGACAGGAGATGCCGACGTGGTGCGGCGCCGCCGCGAGCGCCTTCCGGTAGGTCGTCTCGGCCGCCGCGAGCTCGCCGCGTTCGGCTTGCTGCTGCGCCAGCGCGATGAGCTCGTCGGGCGAGACTCCGGACGAGCGCTTCACGCGCCGACTGTAGCCTACCGAGCGCGTCGGCGTGGCGCGGGTGCGGTGCGGGAGTCGGCGGCGGAGCGCGCACGGAACCATTCGGCGATTCCCTCCATCGCCGGCTCGAAGTCCCCAGGCACCGAGAGGTTGAGGAAGCCCGCTCGCTTGGCGGTGCGGTTCTCGAAGTCGTGCGGCGTGCCTCCGGGAGCGATCACCAGCGAGCCCTTCGGCGCGTCGATCCACGCGCCGCCCACGAAGAAGCTCATCGTGCCTTCGTGCACGAAGAACACGTCGTCCTCCTCGTGCTGGTGCGCGCCGGGCCCACGCGTGTGGGGCTCGAGCGACCACTCCGAGATCGAGTACCGCTTGCGGGTCTCGAGACCATCCGCCTTGAACACGGCGCGCAGCGGTCCCATCTCGTAGGCGCGGCCTGCGCCCGGAGGTACGACGATCGGAGTGCGGGTCTTCGCGCGCGGCATCTCGCGAGAGTAGCCGCGCGCAGAGCAAAGGCTAGTGCCGGCTGCCGCCCGAGGGGTTCAGGCTGGTGATGCCGCCCGAGGGCAGGATGACGCTGGTCCCGGGGGGCATGACGATGCTGCCACCCGACGGGTTGTAGACGGAGATCGATCCGCCGGCCACGTGGGCCAGCTCGGACGTCTGCAGGTCGCGGATGGTGGTGGTGGAGAGGCTCAGCTTCTTGGTGATTTTCTTCATGGGGTACCAGCAGAACGACGTCGTCCCCGTTTCTTCCCGGCAAACCGCTACAGTCGTGCCATGAAGCGAATCGCGGGGGTTCTCGTGATCTTGGCGGCGGCCTGCGGAGGCACCGGGCAGGACGGTGGCCCGCCCACGCTGGGCACCACGCCGAAGCAGTGGGACTACGTGGCGATCGAGGGCTCGAAGTGCATGGACGGTTCGCCGACCGGCATCGGCGTCAACCTGGGCACCAGCGGCGACCTGGTCATCTACATGGAGGGCGGCGGAGCCTGCTTCAACAGCTCCACCTGCGACCATGTCGCACACGCTGGCGGCTGGGGGCCGAGCAACTACGCGACCGAGATCGCGCTCTACAACGTGGGGCTGTTCGATCGCATCGACGACAACAATCCGCTCCACGACGCGACGTTCGTGTTCGTCCCGTACTGCACCGGAGATGTCCACGCCGGCTCGAATCCGAACGGCATGGGCGGGCGCGCCTTCGTGGGCTACGGGAACGTCGGCCACGCGCTCGATCTGATCGTACCGAAGTCGCAGGACGTCACGCGTGTGGTGCTCGCCGGATCCTCGGCGGGCGGCTTCGGTGCGCTCATCAACTACGAGCGAACCCAGGCCGCGTTCGGTGAGACGCCCGTGCACCTCCTCGACGATTCGGGCCCGCCGCTCAACGATATGTTCCTCGCGCCGTGCCTCCAGCAGATGTTCCGCACGCAGTGGAACCTGAACGCCGCGCTCCCGGCCGGATGTCCCACGTGTTCGCAGCCGAACGGCGGCGGCCTCGAGAACGCGCTCGGGTGGCTCGCTGACGCGCATCCGGATCGCCGGCTCGCGCTCGTCACCAGCACCCGCGACGGCGTGATCCGCAGCTTCTACGGCTACGGCTACCCCGACTGCCAGGCCGGCGCAGCCGGCAACCCGATGCCGGAGTCCACGTACGAGGCCGGCATCACCGAGCTCCGCGATCAGACGCTCGCGAGCCACAAGAACTTCCGCGTGTACTCGAAGGACAGCGGCGAGCACGTGTGGCTGCTGTTCCCGCCCGATACGATCTCGCCGCGCCGCGATGGCACCGGCAAGCACCTCGCCGCGTGGCTCACCGAGATGCTCGATCCCGGCGCGACGTGGGACAGCGTCGCGCCCTGAGTGTGACGAAATCGCTCGGCCTGTCCTCACGGTCAGCCCACGAGCAAGCGCGCCTCCGGCATGGTTACATGTGACCGGAACAGATGAAGAAGCGCGTCGTCGTCATTGGTGCTGGCCTGTGCGGTTCGGTCGTGAGCACGCTGCTGCGGAACGACTTCGAGGTGACCGTCGTCGAGCAGGGCAAGAAGGCGAAGCCCCTCTTCGACGACGTCGACTGTGACAGCGGCGAGCTGAACACGTCGATCAACCGCGCCGAAGGGCTCGGCGGTACGACGAACTACTGGCACAACGCGCTGATCGAGCTCGACGACAAGGATCTGAAGAAGGCGGGCATCGAGCCGCACGGCTTCGCGTCGTACTATCAGAAGGCGTGGGAGTTCTTTCTCTCGAAGAGCGAGCTCGCCGCTTGTAACCGCACCCGCGACGCGAATGCGGCGAGCCTCGCGGGCGGCGCGTCCACGATCGCGCACATGGTGCTGCCGCAGACGCGCCACAACGTGTGGAACCTCGCGAACCAGCGCAACCCCGGCGACAAGATCGAGGTCGTCTACGGTCACGCGCAGCGGATCGTCGATGGCGGCGTGGAGCTGCAAGGAGGCCAGCGCCTCGATGCCGACCACGTCATCGCGTGCGGTGGTGGGCTCGGCACGCCGGTGCTGCTCGCCAGCTCGCTCGGTCAGGACAACGGCTTTGTCCCCGGCTACCACGACCACCCGATGGCCTACGTTGCGAAGATCAAGCTGCGTCCCGGCAGTCATCTGAAGAAGGTGTCGAGCACGGCGACGCTGTCGGCCGATGTTCGCGCCGGCCTCGTCTACGACACGGACGATCTGAAGACGGTGGTGTACCTGCGGCCCGCCGTGGACATGCGGCTCGGCTCGATCATGGGCCCGGCCCGCTACATCCTGTCGGATCTCCGCAACGATCCGTTCTCGCCGAAGAAGATCATGATGCTCCTCGGCAACCTCGAGGCGGTGCGCGAGGCGATCCTGTTCAAGACGCGCCTGGGCTTTCGCGGCGACTACTACTCGGTGCTCATCCTCGGCGAACAGACCCCGCTCCCCGATCGCGGCCTGCAGATGCGCAACGGCAACCGTCCGTCGCTCAACTGGCACGTCACCGACGGCGAGCTGGGCTCGTACTCGCAGAGCGTCGACAAGTTCTTTGCCGAGTACGCCGATGACATCCTCGAGCGCAAGGTGCTGCCGGTCGCCGACTGGGAGTTCCGCAACGCGGCGCACCACTCCGGCACGGCGAACCAGTTCGTGCCGATGCCGGGCGATACGACGCGAGAGTTCTTCGCCGTGAGCGAGCTCCCCGGGGCCTACGTCTGCGACGGGTCGATCTTGCGCGCCGCCGGCATCGCGAACAGCGGGCTCACGCTAG
>JBBRBG010000291.1:0-9083 GCA_038206055.1 Haliangiales bacterium | reverse complement strand
GGGTTCTCGAGCGCGGCGCGAGCGCGGCGCTCGATCTCAGAGGCCCATGCCGCCTCGACCTCAGCGTCCGGCGCGCCATCGAGACTGGCGAGGAGGTCGGCGGCTAGCTCGGCGCGCTCGGGGAGTGGCAGCTCCAGGGCGTCCTTGAGCAACTGGCGAGCGCGTTCCGACATCATGTGCATGACACCCGCCCTTTTGCGGCTGGTCTCCAGCATCTGCGCGTACCGATGCCCACCGAACGATCGCCCGCCCGCGTCCACCGTATTGTTCTGTGAATTCGGG
This sequence comes from Haliangiales bacterium, assembly GCA_038206055.1. Classification (GTDB taxonomy): domain Bacteria; phylum Myxococcota_A; class Polyangia; order Haliangiales; family Haliangiaceae; genus JABFXX01. The sequence continues at coordinate 8,801 of JBBRBG010000291.1, read as the reverse complement.
CATCCTTCGAGCCGCAGATGGCCGCGGCGAAGCCAAGGGAATACCAGGGGTCGCGCTCGGACGAGGAACTGCTCACGGCGATGGCGTCGCCCGAGCCGGAGGTTGTGGAGACCGCGATGCGCGAGCTCGCGGAGTGGTACCGCAGGACGGATTCGTCGTTCCTGCGCTATGTGCGCCTCGGAAAGCTCGTGCAGAAGAAGAAGAAGGCGTGGGCGGCAGCGATCCCGCACCTAGCGGCGGTGACGATGCCCGAGCTCGCGTATTGGTGGCAATGGGACTTACTCGCGCCGCTCGCTCCGCTCATCGAGGCGTACGGGAGGGACGCGACGATCGCGCGAGGCCTTGGGAACATCGGCACGGTGCGCGACGCAGCCGCGGCGGAGCTCGCACGTTGGTTCGCGGAGCATCCGGGGGATGCTCTCGGAGGTGGCGCCGAGATGTGGGGACAGATCCAGACGATCGCCGGCCTGCTCGAAATGGAGGCCTGTCCGTATGCAGCAAACTTCGCGATCAACGCGACGAAGGTCCTCGGTGGTCGGGCCCATGGTATCGGCGAAGCCCTCACGCTCGACAGCGCGGAGTTTCTCGAGGATCTGAGCGTCGGAACGGTGGCGAACGGTGAGTTCACGTGGCGTGCGGTCCCGTCTCCCGCGATCCAGCAGCTGCGCGCGCTCGCGAACATCGTCCCGCTACTCGAGCAGCTCGTCGCCTCGATCCAGAAGACCCTGTTCCCGATCTCTGATCTGATTCCGCGCGGCTACTTCCTGCGCGACTTCGAGGAAGCGATGCAGTCCTCGATCGTTTGGCTGTACCTGTACGGGTGCCAGATCTCCCTGCTGCAGCTGCTCACGGCGTCGCGCGCCAACATCGAGGCGAGGCTCGATCCCGTGAAGTTCCCGGCCTATGCGGCGATGACGAAGATCCTGCTTACGTCGGTGGCCTCCGATCAGGTCGAGCTGCTCCGATTCCGCGACACTCTGTCAAGGACTTCCACGACAAGGGCATGCTGCTCGACGATGGCGATCAGACCGCGCTGTTCGGTCGCGATCCCGACTTCGAGCCGACGTGGCACGCGTTCTGGGATGCGAACGAGGAGATCCGCCTCCGAGCTTCGACGGGAACCGTCGAGGAGTCGATTGCTCGCCACGAGAGGTTCGCGCAGCTCTACGAGCAGATGGAGTCGTTCAAGCAGCGCATCGATCTGCGGTTCCGGCTGACCGATACCGACCACTATGTCCGCGGACTCGGCGGCGATCCACGCCTCGGTGAGATCGTCTGCTCCACAACGCACACCGAGTCGTGCTAAAGGGGCCGTCCCGCCGGAAGGAGGACGCTTCGATCAAGTAGGACCAACCAACGTCGCTCCGCTCCGATCGCCATGACCGGTTTCGGTGATCGCGATGCGCCGGTTTCGGCGATCGCCATGGGCGAAATACGCAGCCGAGCGCACCGGCGTGCGGATCAGCGTGAGCGAGGTCGGCCGAATTCTGCGCTACGCCGATCTGCGGCCGCATCGCGTGCGGCAATGGCTCAAGACATTATGAGTCTGCAAGGCAGTTCGCTAGTCCGGCGCGGCACAGAACCCCTTGCGATCCGGGTACGGTCCGAGGACATCAGGTAGTGAGATTGCACGACATGCGCAACCATCACGCGAACGCAACGAGCACTGCACAGGCAACTTCGTTGCGCTTAAGCGGGACTGCAATAGTCTTCACACCGGCAATTCATCAAATCGGCAGGTCATAAACTGCTTTTGTTGTAAGGTTGACTGCGATGCCGGACTCTATTTTCCGAACCCACTCCCGAAACATCGGTGCAAGACCTGGAGATATGCGGATGCACTCGGTGAGATAGTCGACGACAGCACTGCGTTGTCCTCTTTCTACGAGCTGGGCTGCCAACTCTAGATCTGGACCATATGTTCTCATAGCGGCATCACCGTTCTGCGAACTAGCCAATCTGAGGCACTCGACAGCCCGAGGAACATCTCCCGCTTGCAGGGACAAGTGACCGAGGACTATGTGGGCGTAGTGTCGCGCATGCAGCACTCGGCTTTCGTCTTCCAGATTCGAGATATCAACGAGAACCTGGTGGGCGTTAGTTGCAGCAACTGACGGTTGACAACTAACGGAGAGACGCGCGAGCTCAGACGCATAGTTAACCCGCTCCAACAATGTGGTAGAGCGCAGACACGCCTTGGAATATGCATCTATCCCATGCGATGGCGAGAATTTGCCAGGATGGTCGCGACAGAGCTCGCCACGACGGCGGTACCAAAATGAATTCTCAGGCTCCAATGAGATACCGTGGCCGATGAGCTCATCGCAGGTGGTCGGATCCTGGAGATAGCGAAGATCAATCTCCCTTCGCAGAATGTCTGTGTTCGTTGGCACGGCCTTCCTCTTGGCCTCGACTTTTGATAGCAAAGAGTCGAGAACGACGTCACTCGCCAAGAGAAATATGCTCGTGTACGGTCTCAGATCTATCTCTGGATGGTGATCAATGAGCCAGGATGTGTGCTCGATTCGCTTGTGGTCGGATTCGCGATCGTTTTGGAACCAGCAGTATCCGATCAGTCTCACCCGGCTATAGAGTTCTTCATCAGGCGACCGCGATCCAAGTGCCGCCTCCAAGGCCTCCGCATCGCTTTCGCTTGTTGTTCTGGAATCCAATATGCACTCAAGCCAATTCCGATCGACCATCGCGGACTCCTCAATACATCGTACCGCGAGCCTTTACCGCGTGTAGACCGAACGGGCGGGCGCAGTCCGTGCGCCAAGGGCTCCGAGAATGCAAGCGTCAAACTTATCCTTGGCAAGCTTTTTGCAACCGGGAATCAGGTTGGGATCAAGGTAGTTGCTGCAGTACAGCAGGTGAGAGTAATAGATGCCGAGACAATACTCGGGGTCACTAGGCTCCCATACCTCCCTGAACTCCCCAAAGTTACGGAGGGGCTTGTCTACATTGTCGTTTGCAGGTGGCTTCGAATTGTCGTTTGCAGGTGGCTTCGAGGCGGGGTCCTTTGGCGGCGTCGGACCATCGCCATCGTCACCACCATCGTCGCCACCATCGTCCCCGCCGCTGCCCCCGCCCCCGCCTCCGCCTCCGGGGATGCAAGCCCAAGGGTCTTCAAGACACGCTAGGAGGCCGCCACCTATGCCACATCCAAGTGCTCCCAGAAGACCACTGCATGGGCTCCCCGGCCACTGCACGCCAGAATCGTTGATCCACTCCGAGCAGCCTCCGTACTCGACGCCACACGACTCACCTTGAGCCCAGTGACCGCCGTACCCCTTGTCCTTTTCTAGACCGCTCGGATCCTGAGCACCAACAGGATTGCTTTCGCAGTACCCGTAGCTGCTCCACGTTTCGGAGACGAGAGGATCTGTTTGTAGGTAGTGATTTGTAAATGGATCATATGATCGATATCCGTTCAGCACGAATCCTGGACGATGGATGGTTACTCCATCGTCTAGATAGGATGCGTTTTCGGGGTCTTGATACTGTCCTGCGAATAGGATCGGCTGGAAAACATAGGGGCCTACAGCAAGTGAATCAAGACCCCAGGCGCTCGGATTGATCGCCCAGACACGGGTCGCATCGCCGCTAGGTGGCCAGCTCATCATGTCAATCGGGCGGTTTGTCTCGTCCGTGCCGACGTATCGCTTGTTCGTCGCGACGCTTGGATAGTCGGTCTGCCAGTAGGCGGTGAGCCGGTCGCCGAGCCAGAACAATTGGAACACGGTGTAGTTCGTTGGGACTGTAGCCCACGGCGTATACCGAACCTCCGTCAGGCGATCGTAAGGATCGTAGTAGAAATACCATGTCGACGTGAGCCCAGTGAACGTGTTCGCGACCGACTTGAAGACGCGTCGATTCTTCGCGTCGTATCGCGAGTTCGTGGTCAACAGATTGCCCCAGGTTCCACTCGCCGCGAACTCGCTATACACGTAGCTCAGGTTATGACGCTGCTCGAACGAGTACGAGCGATCATCGTGGTTAAGCGACAGCGTATTATCATTCTGTCGCTCTCCATAGGGGGAGTACCCGAAGTTAGTCAGCCCTACGATCGGTGTGCCGTCGGACTGATTGACTTGAGAAATCTCGTGATTAGGCGCGCCCGTCATGAAGTTCGAGCCCGTGGTGAAATCGATCGTCAGCCCGGTGGTTCCCGCGCTCGGGCGAAGCAGTCGTTTCCAGTCACCAGAGTGAGTGAATGGCGGTGAGGCCGTATGACTGTTCTTGATGTTCGACCCGGACGTCGGGCAACCCGCGACGAGGTTCGTGGTTTCGCAGAGCAGCCGGTCTTGATCATCATAGATGAGGTAGGAGTCCTGCACGCCGCTCGTGTTCGGTGTGTAGTCGCGCTTAGTGATCCGGCCTTTGGCGTCCTCGGCCAGCACAACAGACTGTGCAACGGCCCCGCCTGTCTGGCCTTCGACATACAGCCCGGTTGGACGGTACGCGAGGTTTCGTGTGATTCGAGTGCGCTGAGCGATCGAGGAAATCGTGTTCTGCTGATTGTACTGCTTGAGAGGCCCGAAGGGATACCACTGGATCGCGTTGGTCACGGGCGTCGCCGTGCTCGTGCGCCACTGCGCGGTCACCAGATCGGAGTCAGAGTTGTTGCCCGCCGAGCCGTAGGTCCAGCCAAGGACCGCACCGGAGACGGTGGTCATCGAGGCCAGGGCTCCATTTTTGGTCCAGGTAAACAATTGCTGCTGGGGTGCCGGGCCGCCGACGTCGCCAACAGTCTCGCTCACGAGACGGCCGGCTTCGTCGTAGCCATAGAACGTCTGCTGACTGATGTAACTCGATGAACCGACACAGATGAGGACTACCGTCACGTAGGCAAGTCGTCCCGCCGTGTTGTTGCATGCGCCCGCAATTGGGCACGTCGTCGGAGGAGCATCATAGATGCGCTGGATCTCCGGGGGCGGGAAGCCACCGCAGTTATCGAATGCGTAGTCGACAGACAGCGCGCGTCCCGCGCTATCGAAAGAGTTGATTGTATTGTGCTGAAAGCTAGAGCCTCCGAGACCTTCGTACTTCGATGTCAATCGCGAAGCGGCGTCGTAGTGGTACTCGATGGGATACCAGAGGTCGGGGCTGACGAGGCGCGTGACGCGGCCGAGGTCATCTCGCTCGGTCTGGGTGACCTTGCTGTCTCCATCGGTAACCTGGACCGGGTTACTGAGCCAATTGTACAGCAGATTCCAAGTATCGAACGTGGATCCAGCGACAGACGAATACTTGTCTAGGGAGGTGATCCGGCCTTCGTTGCCCGGCGTTCCCGCACGATTGTACACCGTCTTGCCGAGCGCACCGGGGCCGTCGATTTGAGTGAGTAGCCCGCGAGAATCATAGGTCAAGCCCAAGAACTTCGAGACGTCGACCGGGTTAATCGCTTTCTCGAGGCGTCGACTATCAAAGTACGTGTAGGGCTGCTTTGCTGTTAGCACGCTCGCCGCATCGTACATGTCGACTTCCGTGACCAGGCCGTCGTTGTCGTAGACGAGCTCCTGCCGATCACCTGAGGAAGCCGCGATGCAGTCATCACGACGCTTGATTCGGAGCAACCGGCCCTTGGTATCGTATTCGTAGAACACGCACGATCCGTCGGGGCGGGTGAGTTGCGTCGGACGAAGCGCCGAGTCACGGCTCCACTTCATGACCAGGTCTGCCGAGTTCGAGCTAGAGCAATTCACCTGCCCAGCCATGTTCTCTGTCCACTGCTTCAAGTATCCGCGACCGGCGTCGAACGTCAGACAGCTCAGAGTGTTGTCGGGCGCGAGCAAGCTCGTCGGGTTTCCCCAGAAGTCATAGGTCACCGCTTGCTGGATGAGTGTGTGCGTCGCGTCGGTCTTCTGGTTGATGAACTTCACGAAGTCGTCGGAGAGAACGCCGGTTGGGGTGTAATAGGTGAACGTCACAGAATCGTCCGACCCGGCGAGCGGGCCATCCACTGTCAGGAGTCGGCCTTTAGCGTCGTACGAAAAGCCTGTCGTGTATGTGTAAGGGGCAATAGAGCTATCGACGTTTCGCGTGTAGCCGCTCTCGTTCAGCGACGAGATCTTGCCGGTGGCGGCGTCATAGGTGTAGAGCGTCTGCGTGCAGCCAGTGGTCGAGCCGGTCGAGGCGCAGGATGCGCCGACCAGTAGGTCGCTCTTGCGTCGGATCTCGGTCACATTGCCCGGGAAGTTGGCGTCGCCGTAGTACCGCCATTCGGTCCGGTTCTGGTTCGTGTTCGTGGCGTCGGAATCCGGATCGCCGTACGCAATTGCCGTCGGCATGCCGTTCGCGTCGAACGTACGCGAGGTGAAGAAGCCGGCCGGATCTTGCGTCGCCTTGAGGTCGAGCACACCGGCGCCGGTGTTCCAGACATACTGTTGAACGTCGGTGCACGCACCGGTGCAACTCTCCGACGGCGGGCCCATTGGCGCGACGTTTGTGATCACGTCTTCGCTCGGACTCGTCACGGTGAGGCAGCGCGCTGCACGGAAACACACACCCGTGGCGCCGGTGCTGGTCTTTCCGCCACAGAGGAAGCCGGTGCCGCAATCCGAATCGATGTTGCACGAGGTCGTGTTGCCTCGGTTGAAATGAAGCACGGTCTTTGCCGAGCACGTCGCGCGGCTCGAGTTGTACTCGAAACCGATCATGCCGCGCGGCGTGTCAATTCGGGCAACCTGCCCGGCCGTCGCCGTGTACGCGAACGTTGCGATGTTGTTATTCGCGGCGTCCTTGATCTGCGTCAAGTAGTTGCTCGTGTAGACGTTGGTCTGCGCCAGCGAACCGCCGATGGTCACGCTGGTCATGTTGCTGCTCGTGTAGGCGTAGCTCGTGGTGTGCTGCGTGGTCCACGTGCCAGTGTAGTTGGTCTGAAACTTCACCGAGGTGAGCAAGCTGCTCGTGTACGCGAACAGCAGTCGCCGCTTTGTCGACGCGTCCGTCACCGTCGAGACTTGTCCTGCGCCGTCATAGGCGATCAGGTTCTTGTTCGGGGTCGCGAGGGCGTCCCACGTTTCGATCACCTTGCCGCCGCTGTTGTAGACGATCGTCTCGCCGGTCAGCATCTTCAGCTCATACTGATTGGGTGACGTGAGCTTCTGGCGCATCCAGCGAACGTGAAACCCAGCTTGGGCGGCATACATCTCGTATCCGCTGCCGTCCGGATTTGGGCCAAGATCCGTGAACATCACGTCCTGACCGCGGTTGGTGTGCAGCACGACCTTGCTCGTCGGGACGGTTCCCGTCTTGTCCAGCCACGTCATGTACGTATGCTGCCAGCGCGTTCCCATTGGCTTGCGATAGACCGCGGCGCCAGCCGCTGGTGCGTACTGGCTCGTGTAGAACCGGCGAAGGCCGATACCGCCGCCGTACGGGACCCTCGGGTTTACGTCGGGCGGCAGTTGGTAGCGGAGCGAGCCCTTGCTCGGGCTGACCATGCCCGTATCCGAGCAGGAGAGCGGCGATTCGCAGACGCCCGATGACAGGTTGTAGCAACCCTCGTCGGCGAGACCGTCAGCGTCGTCGTCGATGCCGTTGCCGCAGATCTCCGCGGCCTGCGCAGCGCTGGCGAACAATAGGTTGGTGAGCGAAGCGACGATCGCGATGGTCTTCACGATGCCGCCTCCTCGTGGCGAAGAGTTGACAACACCGTCTCGAGGCCGTCGCGCTCTGGATCTGGCGTACGTGCGGTGTACATCACGTGCACGAGCCGGCCGTGGTCGCGAAGGACTACGTGCGTGCGCCGATAGCGATCCTTCCCGCTTTGCGGCGTGAACTCCACGTCAACCTGGTAGCCCACGAGACCCGCGTCCGTAGTCCTCGTGATGACCTTCGAAGTCTTGGCACCAGCGAACGCGATCTGCGCTCCCGACACCAGCTTCTCGAGCCGACCATCGTCCAGTGGTTGGACTAGCTCACTTCGGATCACGGTGATCGATTCCTTCCGCGGATTCTTCTCGACATCCGGAACCCACACGGACACCAGCGCGCCGGGGTGATTCATGTCGGTGCGGTGCCAGCCGGCGGGGACATCGAACGCAACGTCCCCGAGCCTCACTGGGTCTCCGGATCGCACAGGCGTGCTGCTTTCCCAGCAACCGCTGGCGGTCGCACCCGCGATCGCGACCAGCATCAACGCCGCGGCGTTCATGGCACCACCCCGGTGTCACCGAGCTGGTTGAGGCCGAGCTGTCGCTGCGCGATCTTCGCGGCTTCGATGCGGGCTTGCTCGCGGACAGCTGCAACCATCGCGTCCTGCGACGCGCTCCAACCAGAGACGTCGCTGCCGAGATCAGCAGTCTCCTTCTCCGCCTGTGTCAGATCTTCATACCGCCATATCCCCTCGGGCGGACCGACGTCGTAGGGGGTGAACAACTCGCGCGGTGGTTGGGACCCAGAAGGGGCTGGAGCAACCGGATCAGCAGCAGGCGCCGGCAACGGGAATGACGAGTCCGTCGATAGCGCGTCGGGATCACCGACATCGCTTCGCGAGACGCCGACGAACAACATCGTCGCAGCGAGTACACCAAGAACAAGCGCCTTCCACATCGCGGCCTCCATCGAGTACGTGCGTGTTGCCGTCGAGCTCGCTCCCGGCGACTCGATTCGGCGCACGTGAATCACGTGCTTGATCCTTGTAAGGAACTCGCCTGCGGGGTTCGGCCATCGCGATCACCGAAACCGGTGCATGGCGATCGCCTGGTTCGGCCATGGCGATCGGAGCGAAGCGACGCTGGTGGGTCCTACTTGATCGGAGCGTCCTCCTTCCGGCGGGAGGGCCCAGATAGCAC
>JBBRBG010000290.1:0-9104 GCA_038206055.1 Haliangiales bacterium | reverse complement strand
GCTTCGCGCGCTCGCTAAACAAGGTCGGTACGCGCCGGGCCGCAATCTCAAAGCCGCTTGTGAACGGCTCTTTGGTGGTGTCGTCGCGGCACGAACGGCGGCCGGAATTCCACGGCCTGCTCCTCTGTGGTCGCGCGAGCGTGTTGTGAAAGAGCTGCGGGCGAACGCGCGTAGAGGCACGTTGCACGTCGTTGACCCGCTGGTGTCGGCGTGCTGCGCACATTTTGGCAGTGTCGCCGCCGCGAGGAAGGAGGCCAAGATCGACGAGCAGGTCAAGCGGTGGCCCAGGCGGTATGTCGTCGCCGCGATGCTGAGACCCATCAAGGATCGCGGCGTTCTGCTCGCATTGAGAACCCGTGCGGCTCAGCTTGGTTGTTGGCGGCGATGACCACGAGCGGCGTTCGGCGACGCTACGGGTAGCAACCGGCTCCGTGGGCGCGAGCATCAACGCAAAATATCCCGATTGATACTCGTCACGCGGGCGGGTTCGATGATGACCTTGATCGTCTCGTCGTGCCCCATGTAGGGTTCGCGAGCCGGATCACGTGAGGGCCAACCGGCAACGTCCGCCGAAACGGCGTCTGCATTACGTCTTCCGACAGGTGCTTCCCATCGATCCAGATCTCCGCCCGCGGATTTGCAGATAGCGCGACGGTTCCGATGCGCTCCGACATCCGACATTCCTCGCGGACGAAGGGAGGGTGCCGTGACCAGTCGGATCGACGTCGCGATCCGCGTGGACCAGAGCTCCTTCTCGGCCCGTGTGCTGTGGAAGCCATCCGAGGGAGGTTCCCAGGTGGTCGCTTTTCCACATCCCGCCGCTCGAGAGCGTTCCCACCCTCGGTATCGAGGACCACGTCACGTTACCCCTCGGCGATCCTTGTCCTCGTCGACCAACTAGGGCTCGCGTCGCGATCCTGATCGAGCGTGTGTACGTGGATGCACTTGGAACCGTAGGCACACGGTGAGATGCCACCGAGGACGAACGTATCTCGAACGCTAGCCGACTCCTCGGGCTTCCTTGATTAGGCCTCGATGATCTCGCCGTGTCGCAGAGCTGACGACGGGACCGCTGTTCGCTAGACATCGGCGCGCGTTCGATGCGATCGCGGATCAGCGCGACAGCGGGTCGACCGTCAGATCGCGACGGAAAATGTTCGCCGTTAACAATCCTACTGCGCGGCGCCGCAAGATGCTGTTCCGCAGCGTGGCGAACGCGCGCGAACGGATGGGCACGACCACAACCGGGAGCTTCGGTCACCAGACATGGTCGATGCATCAAAATCACGAGGTAGCGAAAGAGTGTAGAGGGGAGCAACCCCTGCCGAGGTCGTACAACTCGCACCACAATGCGACTCGATCTCGTATCGGTCTCCGTCTCGGGTGCAACGGCGGCGGCAACAACGCTCGAGGAGCACCTGCGTATCCTCCTCGGTGCCGCCGACCTGTTCCAGGCGCTTGGTCACGAGACTGCGAGCAGCGAGATGAAGCGCGCGATCTCTCGCGCCATCCACGTGCTGCACGTCCTCCAAGATGAGCTGGTGTGCCTGGTGGTCGTAGAGAACTTCGTCAAGCGCAACCAGATGCCGTCGTAGGTAACACCGTGCCACGCGCCCTCCCCTCAAACCCTGACGTCGTCATCGGTGATGCCGCCTCTCCACCGATCGTACTCGTACTCGATGCGGCTGATCCCGCGATGCCCAGCGACGAGATAGCGACCCTCCGACCCGGGGCACGGGCCCGAGGGGTGCCGCAAAACGCTGTGTCGCAGGCTCTCCGCTCACGCACTGACCTCGCCATCGACGGAACCGCGACACAGATGATGGTCGTCGGTCGGGCTGCGGGGTGCAGCATTGTGCGGCAGGTCAACCGCGGCCCTAGGCGTGAGTTGGTGCGTGGGACCGTGCGCGAATACGCTGGAAGCTCGTGGGGAAAGTGGGCGAATATTGAGGTCATGCTGCTGGCGGTAGGGGCGAGGGCGGGCGCGATCGGCCCGCGCGTGGTCGAGCCGGGCGTTACTGTCGATAGCGGCGAGCGGGACTGGCACAGTGGAGCGGCGACGTGACCGAGCGGATGCCTCCCGGGCAGGTTCACGACGCGGTCTACCCGTCGTTGCGCTCCCCGTACGCGGAGCTTGCGGTTCCTCCGCGCACACCGGCCGAACAGGCCGACGCGACGATCACGAGCTTCGTGCGCAGCGTCGATGCGCTCCGTGTCGGCTTGACCGCGGTCCGCTCGGCGCGCGACGCCAACGATCTGGCTCGCTGGCAGGAAACCAAGACGTCGCTCGATAGCGGGTTCACCGCGACCGCCACGGCACTGGAGTCCGCACGATCGCAGCTATCGGAGGCCACGTCGGAGGCACAGCAGCAGCTCGCGACCGCGGAGGCTACGCTCACCGCGCATCGCGACGCGGCAGCCGCTGTGGCAGAGCCGCCGCGTGGCTGGAACACCGTGTCCCGCGAAGCCGAGCTGCTGGCGATCGTCTCGGCCAACGGCGCGGAGGACCGAGGAACGGCGGGATGGGCGCGCAAGGAGGCGACGATCAAGGCCGAGCTCGATCAGCTCTCCGCGGCCGATTGTCTCATCCTCGAGCGCCGACTGCGAAAGCAGTCGCCAACGGATCTGATCGCGATGGCGCTTTCACCCGCACGCATGACGTCCGAGCGGTGCGAACGGATCAAGAACCACCTGGGCGGAGCGAAGATCGTCGCAAACGCTCGGCAGCTCCAGCAGCAGGCAACCAAGTTCGACACCCAACAGGCAGCTCCGCACACCACGTCCGAACCTGCCGAGGTCACCGAGCGGACTCCGCCGGCGGCCGAGCGCACAGCCGGGGCCTCTCCGTTCGGAACGGAACCCATGCCAACTTCCGTAGAGGGTGCGCCGGCTCCTGCGGAGACGCGGTCGCCCGAGGCGGCGCTGCTGCAGATCCTCAACGATGGCGGCGACGTCGATGCGATCAACGCGCTGCTCGCGCCGCTCGACGCGTCCACCAAGCGGGCGCTGGCACGGCGCTTCGAAACCCATCGGCCAGGCAACGGCGACGAGCTGGCGACTCGATTCTCTCGCCTCGACCGGGGACCGCGGATGCAGATCGTCGCGGGGTTGCGCACCGAGACACCCGCAGCGGCGGCCTATCCGTTCGCGACGCAGATCCAGGCTGCGTTTGGCGCCCACGACATCAGCGACCTGCGTAGCACCACGAACGGCGGGGACGCCGCGGCGCAGGGAGCGAGCGCGTTCACGCGCGGTGGTGACATCACGTTCGGCGGGGAACCCGACCTGCACACGTCGGCCCATGAAGCGGCGCATGCGGTGGTCCAGCGCGCGGGGATCGGGCCTGCGTGCGAAGGGGCCACCGGCGATGGCTTCGAGCAGCATGCAGATGCGGTCGCCGATCGAGTGACCCGCGGCGAGTCGGCGGAAGATCTCCTGTCGTCCGCGGTCACCCGGTCTTCGCCTACGGCCAGTCCGGTCACGGCGATCCAGCGCAAAGACCGGCCCCTTCCGGTCGGGCAGTACGTGGCGAAGTTCTCCGATCAGGTGATCGCTGCGGTCGATCGGCGGATCGGTGAAACGCCGCTCGATGCGCCGCATGCGCGGTTGCCGTGGTCACACGCCCGCGATCCGCATCGCGTGATCTCGATGGCGATCCGCCGCTACGTGAGCGTGCTTCCCGATCACTTGCTCGAAGCCCTCGCCCGCCTGGCGCAACCGGCAGACCTCGTCGCGCTGCTCGAGGAGGTCGGCATGCATCACACCGCGCCGGGCTGGCGATCGGACGTGGGGCAGACGATCGCCAACGCGCTTGACGTCCCGATCGCGCTGTCGCTGCGCCGGATGGGCGGGCGGCTGCGCGCGCAGCTCGACGTGCGCGAAGGCCCCGTCCGCGCCTCCGACCTGGTCGCGAGCAGCGTGCTGGACGCGTTGATCGCCGAGGCACTGACCGAGCCGGGCGTGCTCGCGCCCGGTCCGCGGCTCGCCGTTGGCGGGCATGATACGGGGCCGGGCGTGCTCGCGCACGGGGCGCATGAGGTCAACTTCCGTTGGAAGGGGGCGGACGATCCGACGCTGTGGCGATGGATCGAGGTCACGTCCGGCCACGCGACCGCCGAGGACGTGGCGCGCACGCCGCTGGGAGAGCACGACGCGCCCGATGGCTCGCAGGATGCGTCGCAGATCACCGGGGCGTATCCGTACTTCGAGATCCCGATCGGCCGCGCGAGCCGCCTCCGCGAGGCGACGCAGCACGCACCTCCCGAGGTCCAGGCGCAGCTTGCCGGCGGCAAGGCACCCGCTCCGTCGCCCGATGCGCTCGCGACGAGCACGATCGCCGACGAGGCCGCGCTGGCGTATGCGCCGCACGCCAAGCCCGACGATCCGGCGGCCGGCGACTCGATCGATCGCATCCGGCAGCAGCTGACGTTTGTGCACATGCTCGTCGCGCCGTGGCACCTGCCGAACGCGCTGTGGTCCGCGGAAGCGTTCGTGGGCCGGCGCGCGGCCGAGCTGGCGAGCGATCCGCGCAAGGCGACGCGGTGGACGGCGGTGCTCGCGGGACAGGAACGGCTGCTTCACCGCGGCAGCTCGGAGCTCGCGCAGCTGCTGGTCGATCACGCGGCGCACGCGAAGCCGGGCATCGGTCCGGTGAACCACGTGGTGGAGGCGTACGTGCACGCGGCTTCGACGGCGCACCTGCTCGGCCTGGGCACCGATGCGCTCGCGCGCGCGAGTCACGAGCACCAGATGCTGCCGCTCGCGCTCGCGGAGGATCATGTCCGCGCGGCTGCGAGCGCGGTGGAGGGCCAGCGCACCGCCGAGACGCAGACGGAGCAGGCCGATCTCGGCGCGGGCGAGACCTCGCTCGGCCTGGAGCGGGTCGCCGCGCGCGCCGCGAACCTCCGGCTGTCCGCGGCGCGCACGTCGAACGTGGACGACGACGAGCTCGAGGATCTGGTCGCCGATGCCGATACCGTGGCGCTACGCGCGCATATCCATTCGCTCCAGTCCAAGGTCATGGACCTCGAAGCGCAAGCGATCGAGACCGGGCTGGCGACCAAGCGCTACGAGGGGGGCTTGCCGACCGTGCACGCTCTCGGTGATCAACTGCGGATGCAGGCGGGAGCCTGGCTCGGCGAGCTGACCGCCGCCGGCGAGGTCACGTTCGGCGCGACGACCGATCGGGCCTCGGTCGGCAAGAAGCGCGCGGCGCGGAAGCAGCGCGGGATCACGACCGTCCGGACACAGATGGACGCGTTCGGGCAGCGCGCGGAGGTGGGCGACTACTTCGCGTGGGCGAAGACGCAAATCGACGACCAGCGGTTCAAGAACAAGGTCAACGATTTCCTGCTCCAGCTCGGCGTGATGGTCGTGACAATGCAGGCGGGCACCGCGCTGGTCTCGGGCGCACGCGGCCTCCTCGTCGGCTACCAGCTGATGTCCGACCTGCGCGGCGCCGGGCTGGCGTTCAAGCTCGCGGAGACTGCGGCCCAGTCCGCGCTGGCGGTGGGTGGCCAGGCAGCGACCGGTGCCGACGTCGGCCTTGCCGACATCGGCGAAAACGGCCTCGCGATGCTGCTGACAGAGGTCGCGATGAAGCCGTTCGCCGGCATCTTCGCGGTGGACGCCGCCCTCGAGACCGAGGTCAAGACCCTCGCGCGGCGGGCGATCGGCGCCGGCGCCGAGGTCGCGCACGTCGGGATCGAGGCCGGCGTCAGCATCGGCGCGAGCAAGCTTTCGCGCGCGGCGTTTCACGCGGGTGAGCTCGATGCGGCGTCGGCCGAGGAAGCGATCACCCAGGGCCTCTCGATCGCGGCCGGCCGCCTGGTCGGCCATCGGGCGAAGGAAGCCCACGGCCGGCTCGAGCAAGCCGCGCGCGACCACGCGAGCGACCGCTTGAAGACCTTGCGCGAACGCGCGCTCGCGCTCTCGACCCGTGCGAACGCGAACCCCAAGCCCGACCGCGCCGAGGCGCTCGCGATGGGTGCAGAAGCGCACCAGCTCCTGGTCGCCGAAAAGGCCGCATACGCCGATCTACCGGCGACCGATCCGGCGAAGCGCGCGAACGCGGCGGCGCTCAGCGCGACCGATGCGCGCTACCTCGACGTGCCGCTGCAGCTTGCCGGGCTGTCGCCGGTCGTCGACGGACACATCTACGTGGGCGACTGGGCCACGGTCAACAATGCGTTCAAGGCGGTGGTCGAGAGCGGGCTCCCGATGGAGACGGTCTGGGACGCCGCCAGGCACAGCTGGCGCCTGCGCGTTGGCGAGCGGCTCGTCGAGATCCATGTCCGCGAAGCATCCCCGGGCAAGGCGAGCGAGTCTGGCACGCACGCGGGTGGAACGGCCCACGCTCCCGCCATGGTCGACGCTAACGATCCTCTTGCAGCCAAAGCCCCCGCCGCGGAGCGCTGGGTAGAGGTTCTCACCGCGCAGCTCGATCCCGATGCGCGCGCCCGTCTCCGCGAAACTACGGCCGGCAAGTCCGCGCAGGAAGTGATGGAGTCGTACGGTGGCAACTTCGATACCGCGAGCAAAGCGCTCGGCAATCGAGCCGCAGTGTCATCGCCGGATACCGCGGACCGTTTCACCGTGGGCGACCTCCCCAAGTCAGGCCCGCGCCGCTGGGGGTATCTTGAAGATCCGGCGCACTGGAAACCCGAGCGTGCCGCACTACACGAGCGCTTGATCGAGAACGCAAAGGCGCAGGCGCGCGCGTTCGCCAACCAGTTTGTCGGCAAGGAGCCCACGCTGTACGCCATGCGCGGCAACACCGCGGCTGGCAAGACCCGGGCGGTCAGCGCAAACGTCGCGGAGCTCGCAGGCCCGATGGCCCAGACCACAAACCTGCCGCATCGAGCGATCAACCCCGACAACTTCAAGGCCGATCTGCTCCAGGCCACACCCGGAGCGACGTCAACCGATGTCCACTCCGAATCGTCGATGTTGGCAACTCGCCTCGAGCGCGAGATGCTCGGCGTGCAGACGGGCGATGGTAAGCCCGCGAGTATGTTGATCGACAAGCGCTTGGTCGGCGTGGATGATGTGCGCAGCTACGCGGAGATGGCCAAGGCGTCGGGCCGCAAGTTCGTGCTGTTCGATGTCGATGCTCCGCTCGAGCAGTCACTCGTCGGTGTGCTGGAGCGCGTCCCCGGCCGCGCGGATCCGCTTCCGGGATTCAAAATTGTGGCCGACGGCTTTCGAGGTGTGCGTGAAAACCGTTCGAGTGTCGTCGACTTGTTCAACGACCCGAGCATGGGTGAGTACCATCTCTACGGGACCACACCTGATGGCCAGAGGGTCGAGGCGGCCTCCGTGACGGATGGAAAAGTCACAGTCAAGAACAAGGAGCTTCGCGATCTGGCCCTCCGGGCGCCAGACGAAGCTCTTGCGAACCATCGCATCACCAGCGAGTCTATCGCGCAGCTGACTGGTGCACTTCCAGCTGATCGTGCTCCGAAGATCCGCGCAATCCTTGAGCGATATGAAGGCTGGACCTGGAAGTCTGCCCTCGATGCCCACAGCTTGGAGAAACCAAAGTGATGCCAACCGATGGTGATGACGATGCGAAGGACATGGCCCGAGCAATCGAATTGTCGAGGCAGTCGCATAAACAACAATTGGACGACGCGAAAGCAGATGCGGCCCGCCGCGGGAAAGAACCTTTCGACCTCGAGAAACTAGAACAACTTTGCGACACGAGCCACGAAGGCAGAATGCCACCGCTCGAAGAGCGTTATGCCGAGTTCGAGTCCAGGTACTACGTCGGATACCCGGAGGTGATGACGCTGACCGAGTTCGCGAAAGAAGTCGAGATCCTGAACCGGTGGTAGGTGAGCGGGCGAAGATGGCGGCCTGCTCGTCGGATACCAGCTGATGTCGATCTTCGCGGGGCCGAGCCGATGAGGACGTGGTGGACCGCCGGCATCTGGGCGCCTACGAGTCTTGACGCGGTGGGAGCGCGACGTCCGCGCTGGCGGTGGGTGGCCACCGGCGGCTCAGAGTTCGCAGATCGCACGAAGGCGAAAGTTAGATGAAGACCACCAGACGGTCCAGCAAGGTATTGGGCATGAGATTCCATCCGGTGCGCCTCGTCATCCTTGCGGCTGCGGTTGCGGCGATCTGGGCGACGTACCAGGAATGGATCTGGATCGGTGGACTCGGCGGGCTGAATGGCGCCCACCTCGGAGTATGGACCGGCGGACATTCGTGGCTCACCGCCGCGGGAATCCAGGACGGCTACGCAACGATGGCCATTGCCGTGTCGACCGTGCCATTCGCCGTGTTCGGCAAACGCGCCGAGCGCCTTCACCGGGGCGCGAGCGTCTACGTGTTGCTTGCCGGGATCGGTCTGGCCACGTTCGTCGCGCTAGAGACCGCTCGCATGCTGCACACACGGGAGATCGCTCCTGACAAATGGTGGGCACAAGGCACGGACCTCGGCACCGGTGTGTTCGTGCTTGGCGCTTGCGCGCTCGCGCTGATCGCTGCCGGATTCTTCCCTCCGAGGCCGCGTCCGCTGCGCCCGTACGTCGAGCCGGAGTATCGACTCTAGAAGGCCCATGGTGGCGCAACCGCACTGTGGTCAGGAACGTCGCGCTCGTTCCGCAGCCTCACGGTGCTTCGTCGGCGCCGATGTCCCGCGCCGCGCCTCTCGGCCGAGCGTCGCCATCGATGTCCACCGCGAACGTGGCGGTGGGATCCGCGGCGTCCTTCGCCGACGACGAGGTCATGATGTGAAAGTTGTCCTCGGGTTCACGAACATCGGAGCCGCGTTGATGTTACCGGTTCCCGTTGCCATGTCCGGGCCGATGTCCGAGTACGTGTGGGAACAGTTCGTGCCGGCAACTTGTGTGCTGGTGTTCCCGAAGACGATGTTGTTCGAGAACGTCGTCGGGCTGGCGACTAGCTGGCAGGTGATGCCCGTGGTGATCGGCAGTGTCCGCGCGGCTCGAATCGCGGCGCGCGTGGTCGAGGAAGGTCGTGATCACCGAGCTTCGCGCGCTCGCTAAACAAGGTCGGTACGCGCCGGGCCGCAATCTCAAAGCCGCTTGTGAACGGCTCTTTGGTGGTGTCGTCGCGGCACGAACGGCGGCCGGAAT
>JBBRBG010000289.1:0-9163 GCA_038206055.1 Haliangiales bacterium | reverse complement strand
GTTCGATGCGTTGGCGACGCCCGGATGCTGTTCGAGCGCGGCAAGAAGCTTCGCAGCGCCGCTGACGTCGTACTGGGCCAGGCTCGCGCGGACGAGCAAGTAGGTCTGGAGCTGCATCGAGCCTGCGTCCTGACCGGCGATCGGCGGGACGGACGCGAGCGAGTCGTGATCGAGGGCGTGCTCGACCAGCATCTCGAGTGCGAGCGGGAGCGCGAAGCGGTCGAACACGATCTGCAAGAACGCGATCGCGAGCGACGGCAGGTGTGCCTTCGCCAGCAGCCGGACGTGCGCGAAGACGACCTCGCAGGTCGCCGCGTCCTTGCCAGGATCGAGTCCCGCGAGGAGGCCCGCGAGGCTCGGCCACGTTGCGAAGTCCTTGCGTGCGGTCACCGCTGCGAGATCGTCGGTGGGGCGGACGGCGTCGATCAGCGCGGCAATGCAATCGTGCGGCACCGCGGCCAGCTCGTTCGCGAACGGCTTGATCGGCGCGATCTCCGTCGCGAGCTGTGCGGCGAGCGCCTCGTCGTCGGTGCCGAGCAGCGAGCCGCGCAGGACGTCGTAGGCGATGAGCGCGCGCTCGATCGGCCGCTTCGGGAACACTTCGAACAGTGCCGTGACGAGCGTGGGATCGAGGCCCCGTCGCGCGAGCAACCGGAGGAGAGCTTCGAGGTCCGGATCCTCCGACACGCGCAGGCGCTGGTAGGCGTCTGGATCGACCTCCCACTCCAGCGTGTCGAGCTGAGGCTTCGCGCTGGTCATCCGGCGAACGTCGGCGATGTCCTGAAAGCTCACGTCGATGCTCCTCGTCCGTCTCCGGCGGTCAAGAACCGGCGGAGGCGACCACCGGTGGACTTCAGCACGATTGGAACCAGCTGTGGATTGGCGGCCGTGCCTTTGCGCACCTCGTCGAGGACGATGTCCATCGCCGCGCGATCATCGAGCTGCGCCGCGCGGCGATGGACGATCGCCGCGAGCGACCGGCGCACCACCACCGTGAGCACCATCTCGAGCACGAGGATCGCGACGACGAGCCACAGCGCACGCGCGCCGTTCCACCCACCGGGTGCGAGCACGGCCGAGATGACGTACGCGAGCGCCACTGCGGGAACCGCGGCGAGCACGAACGCGCGCGCGACGCCGCTGGAACGTGCGATCTCGTCGCCGTCGTCACCCGCCCAGGCCGCGACCGACTCGAGTCGGTTCGGGTTGGGCATGAACAGCCATTGCCTGTCGCTCGCCGTGCTCAACAGCTGCGCCGCACCTAACCCGATGCGTACCGCTGTCTTGTGGTCGGCCACTTCCCACGCGAGCTGGACCAGCCATTCTGGGCGATCGCACGCGGCGAGCGCATCCAACGCCGATGGATGGGTCGCACGGAAGGTAGCGAAGTCGTCCGACACCCGTGCCGACGGTAGCATCTGCGAGGCGCAAACGCGCTGGCTACCTCGAACCTAACGAGGAGCTCGCTACAAGATGCCGTTGTCGAATCCCGTGCCCGCCCAGGTCGCGATCGCGATGCCGATCGTCGAAGTCCAGCCGGTCTCCCACAGCAGCTCGTTGCGGGTGTACGCCGGATCGCCCATCGCGGAGAGCGAGATCTCGGGAACGAGCTCGACTTCCTTGCCCGAACGCAACGCTGCTTTCACGCCGCGATGAATGTAGTCCTCCGATACGTAGGTCATCACGCGTGCGAAGTCGGCACGTGGGACGACAGTGCCGTCGACGAGCGTCGCGCGATCGCCCGCTGCTTCGAACACCTTGCGCTTGCTGTCGTAGACGTCGATGCCATCGGCAGTCGTGGCCCACACGAAGTCGCATGAAGAATCTGTCTCACCGAGCGCGAGCCCTCGCGCTGTCAGGTCCGCCTTCAGTGCATCGTGATCCCCCTCGGGAACCCGGCGCGCCGCGATCTCCTTCGCTCCATCGCTGGACAGGCTGAAGATCACCAGAGCGCGCTTGCCTTCCTTCACCTGGGTTCCCGAGACGAGAACCTTTCGCCCCGGAGCCACGAGGGCTTCTTCAAACGTCATGACGAGATTCTACGGCAATCTGCCGAGCCGCATATCACTCGAACAACTTGCCTGACGGCCGAGGTCGGTCGGCCGCGGTCCTGAGAAATGCCGTAACGACCCAGCGCCCGGCGGGGGTCTTGTTCCGGCGCCAGTTGATGGCGGGCACCCCGTTTGATGGTCTACAACCGGAGCACCATGAAGAATCTAACGATCGCGTTCCTGGCCGCGGCTTCGCTCATGTCCTTTGGCTGCAAGAAGAAGGGCGGGGCTGGCGAGGCGATGGCCAAGATGGGTGAGTTCAAGGACAAGATGTGCGCGTGCAAGGACAAGAAGTGCGCGGACGACGTCCAGGACCAGATGAACAAGTGGTCGGCTGAAAGCGCGAAGAACGCCGGCGAC
The DNA here is from genome assembly GCA_038206055.1 of Haliangiales bacterium. GTDB lineage: Bacteria > Myxococcota_A > Polyangia > Haliangiales > Haliangiaceae > JABFXX01. The sequence goes on along the minus strand of JBBRBG010000289.1, from coordinate 6,752 downwards.
AAGCCCGAGAAGCCGGACGAGAAGACGATGAAGGAGATGCAGGACGTCGGGACGAAGTACGGTGAGTGCATGGCGAAGGCGATGGGCGGCGGCGACATGACGCCCCCCCCGGCGGGCTCGGATTCTGGCTCGGCTGGTTCTGCGGCGGTCGCTCCTCCGGGCGATCAGCCCAAGGTCGGCGAGGGGCCGGTGGTCCCCGTGAAGCCGCTGGTCCTGTTCGACTTGCCCCCGTTCAAGGGCGCATCGGCGAACGCCAGCTGGACCTCGGCGGAGGCGGAGACCGACGGCAATCGCTACGCCATCTTCATGGATGGCGACAAGCCGTTCATCGGCGTGCAGTTCCTCGATTGCAACCTGCCGAAGCTGAAGGAGTACGCCACCAAGGCGCCGGCAGAGCGCGGAATCTTCCAGGCCTGCTTCGACAAGCCGAACGGAAAGCTCAAGGAGTTTCCGATGTTCACGGACGGAGCTACGCGAACGGTGTGGGTCGGTCACATGACGCTCACCGCGTCCGTCAGCGGTCCCCAGCAAGGAAAGATCACGGGCGCGGACGTCGAGGCGTGGCTCAACACGGTTGACCTCGCCGCCCTGGCGAAGCTGTAGCGTCACGTCGTCCTGAGTTCGCGAGCTGCTTGCGCGAGCGCGACGCGCAGCTCGTCCGGGGTCGCGGGCGAATTCGCGAGCTCCTCGAGCGCAGGCGCGGTCCAGGCCGCGTCGAGCTTGACCAGTGCGGCGGGCACGCGCGCATCCCAGACTTCAAGGCGACGCACGATCATCGTCTCGGCTAGCTGTCGTGCGGGCCCTTTGAGCGTCGCGATCTCCTCCACGGGGTACGCGTCGTCGGGCGCGTCCATCGCTTCGCGCAGGTTCTCGAAGACGTCTTCCGCCTGCTTCGGTCGCCACGCGATTCCCAGCTGCTGTGGTGTGGCTCCAGCCGCGAGGCGTCGCGCCACCTCGCGCATACCGCTCGCGCCGAGCTTCACGAGCGTCGTGATCTCGCTCGCGAGCAGCACCCGCATCACTTCGATCTCGGTGGTCAGCTCGCGTTCGCCGCGGGGGCTCTGGATCCGCTTCGTCAGCCCGAGCGCGTCGACGAGGGCGTCCCACGCATTCAGGCGCACGTCGCTGTGTGCATCGAGCAGCGCCTGCTCCAGCGCGAGGATCGCGGCGGGTCCGCCGAGCTTTGGCGGGCTCGTCGCCTCGGCGACCGAGGGGACGACGTCGTTCGCACTCCGAGCAAGGCGCGCGACCGCGACCGTCGCGGCATCGTGGCCGACGCGTGCGGCCTTGTAGTACCAGAGGATCGCCTCGGTCAGGTTCACCGCGACGCCGATGCCCTTCTCGTAGCAGCGCCCCACGTTGTACTCGGCGGGTGGAAATGACTCTGCGGCTGCGGCCCGGAACAGCATGAACGCGGTCTCCGGGGACTTGGCTGCGCCGCGCCCGACTTCGAGACAGAGCCCGAGATTGTTCATCGCCGGGGGAAACGAAAGATCAGCCGCGCGCGCATACCAGCGGACCGCCAGCTCGGCATCCGCGGGATGTCCCACGCCAAGCTCGATGCACTCGGCGAGGTTGAACTGCGCGTGGGCGAGCCCTTGCTCGGCAGCCCGCAGGAACATGACCACCGCCGCGTCAGGATCCGCGGCGACGCCGAGCCCACGGAGCAGCGACACGCCGAGCTCGTTCAGACCATCGACATCGCCCGCCTCGGCGGCGCGCCGGAGCCACGCCACGCGCTGCGTGAGGTCGACCGGCGTGCCGCGGCCCTCGGTGTAGCACCGGGCAAGGTTGAGGCACGCGACGACGAGGCCTTGCTCGGCGGCCGCGCGGAACCAGAACAGCGCTTGCTCGTCGTTGCGCGGGACGACCACACCCTCGCCGAACAGCATGCCGAGATCATTCTGGGCCTGGGCGTATCCCTGCTCCGCCGCCGCCATGAACCAGCGCATCGCCTCCGCCGGATCCGGATCCACGCCGGCGCCCGCGAGATACGCCGCGCCAACAAAGCTCTGCGCTGCGGCGTCCCCCGCCTCCGCTTGCTGTCGCGCCTCCTCGAAGCTCGCGTAGCTCATTCGCCGGCGTCGCACATGCGAAAGCGATCGATGTGCGGCGGCATCTCGAGCCAGATCTTGTCGCCGTATTTCTGCCTCAGCACGGCGGCGAGTGGACCGCCCGGCTGGAAGAACTCGAGCCCGGAGACACCGTCGGTCACGGTCGTCCCGACGGGGCTGTCGACCGCGTTGTACTCGAAGTGGAAGACCCGCAGCGCGGGCAGGTTCTTCGACGCGGCGATCGCCTCGAGGCCGGGTTGCCCGATCTCGTTGCCGTACAGGCTCAGATAGACGAGGTGCTTCACGTGAGGACTGTCGGCGAGCAGCTTCGCCTCCCCGTCCCCGAGGCCGTTGCTGGTCAGCGTCAGCGTCTGCACCTTCGCGAGGAGCGGGCTCGCCATGACCGCCGCGAACACGGCCTTGGTCTCGACGAGGTCCAGGTGCTGGATCGGCGCCTGGGCGAACACATCGTCCCCGTGGTCGATGAACGTCTGGCCGTCCATCTTGACCAGTGCAACGAGCCCGCGATCCGGCTGGCGCGATCGGATCCACGACGAGATCGGCGCCGTCAGCCTCTGCTGGAGCTTGTTGTGAAGCTCGAGCTGACGGTCCTTGTTCGTCGGTCGGTTGCGAGCCGCGTCGAGTGAGAGCCGGATGTACTCGCCGAGCTCGTCGCCCGTGGTCTCGAGATACTTCGCGTACGCCCGGCGAGGACCATCGTGCGCGGGCTTCGCGAGTACCGCTCGGTAGAGCTCATCCGCAGTCGACATCGGTTGCCGCCGAGTGTGACACATCCGGGGTTTGAAGCCTGCCGCGTCGAGCGCGACGCAGCTCCGGAACAACTAGGAGTACGCGTCCGCTTCGGCGCGCAGCTCTTCCGCGGACGCGATGTACCACTCTGCATTCGTGAGAGCGAGTCGGTCGAGCATCTTGGGACTGAGATCGACCGCCGACGTGTAGACCGGGAGATCGTCGCGATCGGGATTCCCCGCCATCCTGATGTGCCGCGGACGCTCCCCCTCGGCCAGAGACTCTACGAGCGAGATCCTAAGGCCATCCCACTTGGCCTCGAACGCCGGCTGGCCGTCCCATCCGCGGCCGGTCGCCGGATGAAACGTACACCCGAGCACCCGCTCGACCTCCTTCACCAGAGCAGCGAGCGTGCCCGGAAAGCGAGTGCGGATGGCGAAGTACGTTCTTACCGGGTCCGTCTCGCCTGGAGGAGGATCGAACTCGACAGGATACGCGCGGATCCGATTGTTCATCTCGTCGACCCATTCGCGCGCCCGCTCCGCCTCTTCCTCCGGTACCCAGCCGGCAATGATGTCCTCGGGAGATGCCGAATAGGGCGACGAATCGAACTGCCGAAACACGACGAACACGATCGATGGGTGCCCCGCCCGCTTCAGCGTTCTGATCTCGAAGCGAGAGTCCGGTGACAGCTCACCGTTGTACGGGAACCGACGCCTAGGTATCGCGAATCGTACGTCTCGGTGGGACCCTCGATGCGATACGACTGGAAGGGGCCGTGGTTGACCAGCTCGGTCAGAACTTCGTCGGTGGCTTCAGGCATTGCTGTCAGGGCTTCTTGGTGCCGTCGGCTTCCTTCGCCAGTTCCTTCATGAAGTAGCGGAGGCATCGGTACTCGCAAGTAGTGCGAGGTTCGCTCGACGTGTCGAGTGGACTCGGGCCATGTCGTTCGAAGAAGCCAGGCGCGGTCTCGCGATAGTGGAGAAGATCATGGGTGCGGATGTCGAGGCGTGGATCAACACGGTCGACCTCGCCGTTCTGGCGAAGCCCCAACGTCACGTCGTCGCGAGCGCGCGCGCGGCGTCCGTGAGCTTGGTCCGTAGCTCCACCGGGGTCGCGGACGAATTCGCGAGCTCCTCGAGAGCCGGCGCGGTCCAGGCCGCGTCGAGCTTGACCAAGGCGTCGGGGACGCGCGCGTCCCATTCTTCAAGGCGCCGCACGATCATCGTCTCGGCCAGCTGCCTTGCGGGCCCTTTGAGCGTCGCGACCTTGTCGATTGGGAACGCCTTGTCGGGATCGAACATCGCGGCGCGCAGGCTGTCGAATACATCCTCGGCCTGCTTCGGCCGCCACGCGATGCCCAGCTGCTGAGGCGTCGCTCCGGCCGCGAGGCGTCGCGCGACCTCGCGCATTCCGCTCGCTCCGAGCTTCACCAGCGCCGGGAGCTCGCTCGCGAGCAGGACGCGCATCACCTCGACCTCGGTGGTCAGTTGACGCACGCCCTCGGGGTTCTGGATCCGCTTCGTGAGGCCGAGCGCCTCGACCAGCGCGTCCCATGCGATCGTGCGCACGTCGCTGTCGTCATCCACGAGCGCGTCCTGCAGGGTGCCGAGCGCCGTGGCCCCGCCGATCTTCGGCAGATCCATCACCGCGGCGATGCGGCCCATCTTCGTCGGCGAATGGACGGCGTCGTTCACGATCTCGGAGAGGACTCCGGCACCCTTGCCGAGAAGCACGAGCGCACGACGCGCGGCTCCTGCCCAGGGGTCCTGACTCTTCGCCGCCACCTGAAGAAGCGGCAGCGCCTCGGTCGCCTGGAGATGTCCGAGCGTCAGGATCGCGCGCGCATCGCCCCGCTGGGCGTGCTCGACGAGCTTTGCGATGAATGTGGCACGATCCGCTCCGGCCAATCCGCTCGCGAGAGCGAGGTCGTAGGTCTCGTCTTTCCACGAAAGCTCCGACGGATCCGATAACTGGCGCAGTAGTTGATCGAGTGACATGGAGCGCCCCGAGGCTATCGCGCATTGCGCGGCCAACGTGAGCCCGTCGGGTAGAATCGGGCGGTGACGTTCGAAGAGGCCGAGCGCCGGGCAGCGTCGTTCACTTGGCGAGGCTTGCCAACAACCTCGCCTGCAGCGGACCAGCGAGGTGCACGACGATGTCGTTGCGCGCGATTACCTTCTCCTCGTCTGACAATCCAGTCGCGCGCTTCGCCAATGCGATCAGATCGGATTCTCCGAGTGCGACGCGCAGATGGCCGAGAAGCAGACCAATTGCGTTCGGCGCCGCGTCGACGATCTCGGTGGCGTGATCCACTAGCCATTGGCGATCGCGCTCGAACAGCACGGGAACGACCGCTCTGCTGGTCTGTCGTCGCGATGCACTCCGCCGCAGAGGCTCGAGCGCTTCCTCGTCGGAAACCACACCGTCGGTCCATAGTCTCGCGAGCGTTCGCAGTAGACGGCCTTCGAGATCCAGTCCCGAGATCGGCACGGGATCCGGGACGTCCACGAATCCAGAACGATCGCCGCGCGCGAGGTCAACGACACGATGCGCGCCGCTTGCTCCAGGGTTCGCCCAATAGAGCGCGAGCGCCATGGCCCGCGCCCGCGGGTTCGGATGGGACAACAGTCGACTGGAGATCTCGCCGAGCTCCTCCTCGAGCGGCGTACCCGCCAGTCGCTCATGAAGGAGACCGAGGATGGAGCCCGGCCGGTCGAGATGCTCCTTCACGACACGCTCGAGGTCCGTGAATCGTGTGATCTCGATACCGTCGATCGTGACCGGAAACATGGCCGGCGAATGACCCGCACAGCTCCACGGCGTCGCTGATGCTTCGTCTCGATGGAGCGGCGTGCTGCCCTTCACCGCATCGTAGCGACACTTGCAGACGTAGAGACGATAGACCGGATCGCGATCCATTCCCGGCAACGTCGTCCAGTCGTCGGTCTCGTAAATGGTGCTCCAATCCCGAGGAGCATCGAGCGCGAGGGGAAACAACCCGGCCTTCGACTTCACCTCGGAGCCGCATCTAGTGCACGCGACCTGATTGCAGCCGATCGCCGGCCTTTGCATCTCGGCTTGATAATCGCTCGCGTCGTGGGGCAACTCGCCGTTGCCGCCTACGAGAAAGCCGCCCGCTTCACAGAAGTTGAGCTTCATCGGTCAGCAGGCTACATCTGGCCACCCCGCCGGGAGCTTGCGAGCCACTTCCGGCGATCGGCTACACGTCTAGTGTGCGAGGAACGGCCTGTCGAGACGGCCCCCCGGTCAGGATCACATGGCGCGGAGGGTCTTGCAGGCGTCGGCCGGCTTCAGCGGCTCGCCATCGGAGAACAACGACTCACACGAGATCAGCTTGTCGCCCGACCTGATGAGCGTTGAGACTCCCGTCTCCTTCTCCTTCTCGTTGCGGTGGGTGACAAAGTAGCCGGTGGTCTCGTAGTCGCCCTTCTCAGCGACGACGGAACCGTTGCCTTCGCCCGACAGGTTGGCCTTCATGTCGTCGAACTGCGACTTCGTCCAGACGGTGATATTGAACTCGTTGTTGCCGGCCGACTCGAACTGGTCGCGCGCTCGACCGTCGGACTTGCTGCTCTCCTTCGGCGGCGTGAATCCTTCCGGGAGCTTCACGCAGTACGTGTTGGTCGGATCCTTGTAGGCGCCGTCGACGCACGCGCTCTTCGCGGCCGGCGGCGGATCAGCGGGCTTCGCCGCTGCGCTACCGGTGTCAGCACCGCCACCGCTCATCGCCTTCGCCATGCACTCGCCGTACTTCGTACCGACGTCCTGCATCTCCTTCATCGTCTTCTCGTCCGGCTTCTCGGGCTTGTCGCCGGCGTTCTTCGCGCTCTCCGCGGACCACTTGTTCATCTGGTCCTGGACGTCGTCCGCGCACTTCTTGTCCTTGCACGCGCACATCTTGTCCTTGAACTCACCCATCTTGGC
>JBBRBG010000288.1:0-9175 GCA_038206055.1 Haliangiales bacterium | reverse complement strand
GAGGCTTTCTCCTGCTGGAGAAGACTCTGCTTCGGGACCTTCGGGGCCTTTGGGGCTCACCTGAACCAGCGGACTCCGGTTCGCATCCGGCACTGCGGATTGCCGAGCGCGCAGGTCTATGACCTACGCGCTCCTAGAGCGGGTGCTCCGACACGCACGCCTCGGGGTCGGAGTAGCGGTCGACCCACTGTCCGTCCGAGCACTGGTACCACTGGCCGTCGAACTTGCTCTCGACGCACGTGTTCTGCGGCACGTCGATCCCGAGCGTGCCGGAGTAGCAGGTCGTTGCGGTCGGCGTGCCACCGCCCGAGCCACCGCTGGTTCCACCGCCGCCACCGCCGTAATCGGCGAGCGCCTGGCGCGCGTAGGCGAGGCGCTGGGTCTGCGCGCAGGCCCCGCAGATCTCGTACTTGTTCTGGAACGCCGTGACGGCCGCGTTGATGGTCGTTGCCGCGCGGAGCTCGCTGAGACCGAAACCGCCGACGGTGGCCATCTCGTACCACATGAAATCGAGCTGGGTTTGGAGCGCCCAGCGGTTCGCGCCGCGCGCGTTCGAGTACGCGGTCAGGCTCTTCGTACCGATGTTGAACCGACCGCCGACCGACCACTGCGCGATACCGCGGCCCGGGCCGCCGCCGTATTCGACGGCCGTCGGTCGCACGCTCGACTCCTGCATCAGATTTCCCACGATGCCCGCGGCCTGGGTCTCGGTGAGGCCCTTCGCAACGAAGTAGTTGAAGGCGGTGCGGGCGTTGTTGCCGAGCGATGCCTCGGAGGTCAGCGGCGGGAGATCGTCTTCCGCCGGGAGGAGGTTGTCCTCGCCGACCATGCAGCCGGCGGCGGTGACGAGGGCGAGGAGGACGAGGACTCGCATGGGGTACTTCATGTCGATGCGAGGTATCGCAAAGCATGTGCCTGATTTCGTCATGCAATCTCGTGCACTTGGAGGGCACGGAAGGTGCGGATCGAGGACACCAGCCGGCGCCCATGGTCCCTGGCAACTGCCGTCGTGCAACTCGTTGCACAACGCATGTGCAGCAATCGGGGGCAGGGCCACGACCGACATCGTGGCCCATCATCAGGGTTGATGGATGATAGCGAGCTGTTCCTCGAGGTCACGCGCATGGGCCTCCAGCGCGCCGGCGCTGCAGTTCCGGTTCGCCACCGCGACGACCGGCGCCTCCGCGCTGGAACTGCTGCGACACACCGCGTTCGACGTGGCGATCGTCGCGGTGTACCTGCCGGTCGTCGATGGTCCAACGTGATCGCGCAGGCGCGCCACGAGCTCGGCCTGGTCCAGCTTCCGATCATCGCGAAGACATCCTCCGTTCTGTACGGAGAGCATCTCCGGTTGGCAAGCGCGCTATCGAGGTCAAAGAGGTGATCCTCAGCGCGCACGCCGCGGCGTGGATCGCGGAGCAGACCAAGGATCCCGGCGCGGTCGATCGCCTGCTCAGCATTCTGTTCGATGGCCTCCGCGTCGTGGCCAAGGCGAAGCCCGCGGCGCGCCGCCGCTGATCAGCCAGCGCGACGGCGCTTCGCACGCTTCGCGGGTGCCGGCGGCGGAAACACGGTCGCCTCGAGCTTGGCGACGCGCAGCGGAAGCTCGGCGGCCTCGATCCTCGCGACGCGCGGAGGGAGATCGTTGTACTTGTCGTCCAACACGCGGAACTCACGCCGCATGTTCTCCTCGAAAGCGCCGAACATGCGCGCGATCTGACTCGAGAGGCGCTGCTCGAACGTGTCGAAGCGCTGCTCGAACGTGTCGAAGCGCTGATCGACGGCGTCGAAGCGCTGATCGACGGCGTCGAAGCGCTGATCGACCTTCAGCAGCGCCATCTGAAACTCGGTGCGGGTGACAAACTCGGGCATCTGATCGGTTTCGGTGGTCATTGTATCTGTCCTGTTCGGATGCGACGAGCAGATCTCGTGCCCCGCGCAAGCTCCCGATCTCGCTCGTCGCGGGTGTCCGGAGCGGACGGCATGCGGACGCCGCGTCCGCCGTTCGGAATCGCGCCGGACGTGTAGAGTCCGCGCATGTCGCAAGCGCTTGTTCCCGTCGACTCCTCGCGCCGCAGCGTCATCACCTACGCTGTGACCGGCGATCCGTGGCCGACGATCGCGACCTGGGCGCAGCAGCACGGCTTCAATCCGCGCGAGCCGCAGACCGGCAACACCAAACTGTTCCAGAAGGGCATGGGTCTGTTCACCGCGCCGATGCGTGCACAGTTCACGCACACGGGGAACAGCGTCGAGGTGCAGGCCTATCTCAACATCGGATTGTTCGCGCGGATCATGGCGCTGTTCCTCCTCCCGGCGGAGATGAACGTGCGCTCCGGCGGCTTTCGCGCGGTGCTCCCGCGCAGCATGGCGCGCAAGGCGGTCAACGTGCTGCTCGCGCAGGTCGGCGCCGAGCTGATCCCGTAGCGGCTACGCGGCGCGCTCGCGGCCGACGGTCGAGTGACCGAGCGCGATCGCGAGCGGCAGCGGCGCGGGCGCGGACTGGCCCTTCGCCTCGACGTCAGCGGCCCACAGGTACAGGCACGTGTAGTACGCCATGCGGAGGAACGTGGAGAACGAGGCGTAGATCGCGAACATCACGCCGAACACGCTGATGCCGACGATGAAGGCGGTCACACCGTGGAGGTTCGAGAGGAGGACGTACTCGAGGCCGAAGCACCCCATGAACCAGACGAAGCCGATCAGGCCGGTGATGCCGCGGACGCCGACCTCGCCGACACCGATCAGCAGCAAGTGACCCTTGTGCAACGCGCGCACGCGCTTCATCGCCTGACCGAAGCCCGCGTCCTCGATGATGATGCAGGGCAGGAGCAGGCAGGTCAGCGTGGTCCAGATCGATTCGACGATGCCGGCGATGATGCGGCCGACGATCGAGGCCTCGTCGCGCGCCGCGGACACGAACGCGTCGACGATGGTGGAGATGATCGAGAGGAAGAAGATCGCGACGAAGTTCTTGCCCGCGTCTTTCACGCCCGCCGCGAGTGATGGCCGCCCGCCCTTGAGGTGGACGTCGATCATGTTCACGGTCACGCCGCAGAAGAAGTAGAAGATGGTGAACGCGCCGAGCATGCAGACGAACCCGACCGCGGCCCAGACGCCGTTGGACCAGTGGGGGCTGATCGAGATCAGCACGGCGATCCACGCGACGAAGTAGCCGATGCTGATGAGCACCTGGTAGAGCGAGGGCAACAGGAGTTTCTTGTCCTTGCCGGCCATCGCAAACGCGGCCTTCATGAACGACCACCCCTTGCCGAGACTGTCGAAGAACCCCATGCCTCGGTGATATCACGCGCCGCGGGCGGCGCGAGCGGAACCGTCGGTGGCCACGAGCTGCTGGCTGCGGGTATCCCACGCGTACACATTGGCGCCGTCGGAGACGTCGAGGTCCTTGATGCCGCGCTTGATCGGGCGGAAGCCGTCCGTCATCGGCAGCGCATCGACGACGCGGACCCGGCGCGGGCGCCCGTACTCGGGGAGCCCGGCGATCGCGGTGGACATCGCGGCGAGGTCGAGCGCGGCGCCGTGCTGGAGCTGGAGCGCGGCGATCGGGATCTCGATCGCAGGATCTTCCGGGTCTACATGGCCCGCTGCGATGCAGAGCGCGACGCCGGGGACCTCGTAGAGCGCATCCTCGATCCGTGTCGACGCAACCGCGCCGAGCCGGGTCTGGATCATCTGCTTCGCGCGATCGATGAACCAGAAGTCGCCCTCGGTATCGACGGAGAAGATGTCCCCGGTGACGAACCACAGGTCGCCCGGCTCGAAGGCATCGCGGATCAGGCGGCGCGGATCGATGTGCGCGACATCGGCACCGGCGCGTCCGGCGAGCCGGGCGACGAGCATGCCGGGCTCGTCGAGGCGCGCGCGGATCAGGCGGCCCTGGCCATCGCGCTCGAAATCGTCGTCGGGGAAGCTCCACGCGGCGACGGCAACATCGGGGCTGCCGGGCAGCGGGCGACCGACGGAGCCGATCTTCTTTCCGCGCGCGTTCGCGAGCACGGTGTTCGCCTCGGTGGATGCGTACAGCTCGAGCACGCCCACGGGGCCGAACCGGACCATGAGTCGGCGCCACACGTCAGGACGCATCCCGGACCCCGCGAACAGGCGCACCGGGTTGTTCTTCTCGCCGAGCACGGGTTGCGCATCGACGAGGCGGCGACACATCTCGCCGGCGTAGAACACCACGCTCGCGCCGTACCGACGGATCTCGTCCCAGAACGTGGCGGGAGCGAACGAGCTCGCGAGCGCGAGGCGCGCACCGCCGACGAGCGCGGAGCCGGCGGAGACAAGGGTTCCCGACGGGTGGTGTAGTGGCAGGCAGCAGTACACGGTGTCGCGCGTGGTCAGCGTGGCGGCGGCCGCAGCGCCGAGCGCGGAGAATGCCCAGCGGCGGTTCGTGATCCTCGTCGCGCGCGGCGGCTCGTTGGTTCCCGACGACACGAACACCATCGCGAGGTCGCGCGCACGGCCCGGATCCGGCTTGTACCAGGCGGGCGGAATCACGGTATCCGGATCGATCGATTCCATGTCGAGCACGCCCGCGGGCAGCGTGCGCTGCGCACCGGGTTGCCACGGGACCTCGCCGACGCCACCGAGCACGAACACCTTGCCCGCGATCGCAGCGCGCGCCCGCGCGGCGCCATCGGGATCGACGATCAGGATGTCGGTCTCGCCGAGCTCCATGGCTCTCGGCAGCACCTCGTCGTGGGTCTCGGGCGACAGGAGAACGGCGACCGCGCCGAGCCGGTTGAGGGCGCACACGATCGTCAGGTGGCTCGGCCGCGACTTCATCATCACGCCGACCTTCTCGCCGGGCTTGATGCCGCAGGAGATCAGGCCACGGACGACGGCATCGACGCGGCGATTCGCTTCCGCGTAGGTGAACGCGCGGCCGCGGAACAGAAAGAACGTGCGGTCGCCGATCTTGTGTGCCTGCTCGGAGAGCGAGCGGCCGAACGACACGAGCGAGTCGTCTTGCATCTGGCGAAGCTTGTTGAGGCGCGGCAACTGCCAGCGCGCGTTGTCGAGGTAGTTGCCGAGATCCTCGGAGAGCTCGCCGATCCGATCGACCGCGGCCTTCGCCGTCTTCTCGACGATCTCGCGCGCGATCTCGAACGTCGAGTCGTCGTCATCGTCCCCGTCGTCGTCGGGATCCGCCGGCGCGATCGGCCGTGCGAACGGATCGGGCACGCTCGTCGCGCGGACGTCGATCGCGGTCTCCGGCACGCGCCCGCGCATCCACTCGACGACGCTCGGCCACGTCACGGTCAGCGCCGTGGTGCCGACGACGAGGCCGAAGTGCCCCGCCTTCAGCGGGATCTCGTACATGCGGTCGACCTTCGGAGCTGCGCGCCGGATACCGCGCACGGCCGCGGGGCGCCCCATCTCGTCGCGGCTGCCGACGAAGTACAGGATCGGGCAGGTCAGATCATCGAGCGTGACCGAGTGACCATCGATCACGAAGCCACCCGACTGCATCTTGTTGCCGACGATCATCTCGTCGACGAACTTGCGGAACGCGGGGCCCGGCCAGGCGACGAAGCCCTCGCCGCCGAGGAAGAGCCGCTTCGCCTCGCGCTTCTCGAGCGCAGTGCGATCGTGCAGGTTCTTCACGAAGTCTGCGATCTGCGAGAGCTCCTTGCGCGCCGACAGCAGCTTGAAGCCGGTCGACGTGAAGAACCCGGGCAGACCCTCGATGCGTGCGAGCACGGGGCTGAGTGCGGCGCGCAGACTCGCGACGAGGCGCTCGGTGGTGTCCTCGCCGAGCTTCACCGTACGATGCAGATCGACGGGGCTGCCCATCGTGATCACGCTCGCGAGGTTCTTCGACTTCCGGAACGCGGCCGCCTGGTAGGCGAACATTCCGCCCTGGGAGTAGCCGGCCATGTGGACGTCGTGGCCGGTTGCCGCATGGACGCGATCGATCGCGTCGGAGACAGCGCGGACGTGATCGTCGAGGGTGCGGTCCATGCCGCCCTCTTCACGTTCGGGCGCGCCGAAATCCACCAGCCACACGTCGACGCCCCAGCGCGAGAGCGCAGCGACCGCGCTGACGTCGGGCGAGATATCGTAGACCTCCGACGCCACCATCAGCGGTGGCACGAGGAGCAGCGGGGCCAAGATAGGCACGGTGCCCGGATCGGGCGCGGCCGCGTAGCGACGGAGCCGATACACGCGCTCCTCGTGGACGATCTCGAACGGTGCACCGTACGGTGCGGTCAGCCGGCCCGCGCGCGCGATCTCCAGCGCGTTCTGCCACATCAGGCCGACGCGACGGAGACGCTTCGTCCACCACACCTGCCTACGCCGTCGCCGGGTAGATCCACCCCCGGCGACCTCCGCCCCCATGATCAGCCCGGCTCGCCGGCGAGCCGGTAGCCGACGCCGCGCTTGCTCTCGATCAGGTCGTCGGCGGCGACGCTCGCGAGCTTGCGGCGCACGCGGTGCACCAGCTCGCGGACGTTCTCGCTATCCGCCTGGACCGAGCGGAACGACAGCGCATCGGCGATCTCGTGCCACGCGACGTACGCGAGCTCGGCATCGCTGACGTTGCGGCGGCGCTCGACGAGGAGCTGCAACAGGCCGAACTCCATCGCGGCGAGCTCGATCGATGACTCGGCGATCCGGAGCACGCCGCCGTCGACGCGCTGGCGCAGGTCGAGCAGGTGGCCGCGCGGCGTGGTGACCTTCGCGGAGAACACGAGCTCGTCGCGGCGCGTGGGCGCGGTGCGACCGGAACCGCGCGGCGGCTCCATCTTCGGGAGCGCCTCGGACCAGAAATAGAACTTCACGTCGCCGAGGCGGATCGTGTTGCCGTTCGTCAGGGCGACGTCGGTGATGCGATTGCCCTCGACCTCGGTGCCGTTGCGGCTCGAGTTATCGACGATGCGCCAAGCACCATCGACGACCTTCAGCGCCGCGTGCTCGCTCGAGACCGAGGCGTGCAACACCGCGATATCGACGCGCGGATCGCGGCCCACCTTGGCCCCGTCCGCGATTGCGTGAGCGACGCCCCACGCATCGACCAGGGCCGCGGTGGCGGTGGTGACGCGGGAGAAGATCTGCTCGCTGGTGATTCCAGGGGAGGCAATCGCAACGCCATGGGACGTGCAGAGCACCCCGATGGAGCGCGGCGACGAGCAAAGAAGACACGCAACCATGCCGGGTTACGATCACCCGGGAGTCCGGTCTTACGCAAGCGCGACAGCCAGGTACCGGGGCGACGCGAGCTAGCTCACACACCTGAGGAGAGTTTGCTTCACAGTGTCCATCGTACCGACGGTGTCGTCGGAGAACGTCGTCGGAGAACGCGTGGAATACCTTACAGATCTGGTGAGGGTACGGTCAGGTCTTGCCGGCAAGCTGCTTCTTCGCGCCCTTGTCACCGAACAACCGTTGGCGACTGCCTTTCCGGTTGTAGTTGACCGCATAGAGCAAGCCTGCGATCCCCGACAACGGCAGGGCGACGAACAGCACGGGGAACAGCAGGATCCACGGGAGCTTCGTCGCGATGATGGCGAAGGCGAGCCACGCGGCCGCACCGGGTACTGCTTCGCGTAACGAGCCCGCATAAAGCCAGCCGATGGGCCCGAGGACGGTCGATGCCAGCGCAGATTTGACCCAAGACTTGTCGCCTTGCTTGGGTGCCTTCGTCAGCTCGGCCTTGACCCCCTGGGCGCGCCGCGCCAGCTCGAGGGCGCTGCCGATGTCGTCTCCGCGTGACCGCGGTGCGTCATCCTCGTCCTCGACGACCCGGGACGGCTTCTTCTTGGTGACGAGCTCCGCCTGACGGATGCGCAGCGAGTCGCTCGACTTCTGCTGCTCCGCGCGCTGCTCCCGGACCTTCGCGAGCGCGGTTTCTCGGCGCGCTTGCTTCACCGCGGATTCGGCCTTCACCTCGGCCTCCAGCGCGGCGAGCCGCTCCATCACGGCGCGGTCGTCATCAGACACGCCTGGGACTATGGCATGATCCGACGGAATGTCGCTGCGATCCGTCCTACCGGCGCTGGTGGTCGTCATGGTTGCGCTCGGTTGCGGCGGGCCGCCGCCATCCAGCGAGCCGACGACCGCGAAGGAGAAGCAGCGGCGCGAGGCGAAGGCGAACGGCGAGGAGATATCGGGCTCGAAGAACTGGGGCGGGTGGCGCTACAAAGGCGAGCGCAACACGTGCTTCTACAGTGTCGGTGGACGCTGCTTCAAGACCGAGGACGCCGCGTGCAACGTCGCCAAGTGCGGCGGCAAGAAGAAGTGCACGTCGACCGGCGGCGGACCCGCCATCGTCACGTGCAAGTAGTGATCTAAGCCGCCTTGGAGGCGACGACCTTCGGGATCCGCACGCGCGGGCCGACGCGGTACTCGATGGTCTTCACGTCGCGATAGAACTCGCCGTCGATGATCGGCGCGAGCAGCTGGCCGCCGGTGGCCTCGAGCTTCATCTCGCGGCACGGCCGATCGAGGATGTTGCGACCCTTCATCTCTTCACCGCGCGCCATCCGCGGGATGTTGCGAATGATCGCCCACGGGCTCGGGGTTCCGACGATCGCGTTCATCAGGCCCGCCTGATCGGCCTTGCCGAAGAACCGGAGCACGTTGCCAAGGTTGATCGACATCGACGCGATGTGAACACCGGTGAACGAATCACCGGGGAGGCGCATGCCGTCGAGCATGACCTTGCATGGGGTCGGCTCGAACATCTCCTTCGCGTAGGAGCTCAGCTTGCCGAGGGGGAGTCGCGAGAGCGGGGTCAGCGCGATGGGCGCGGAGCTCACCGTGTTCGCGACGATCTTCATGATCGTGCGCGGGTTGGGATCGTCGTGCTCGTAGTACTTCGAGTAGAACCGCTGGCCGACGCCGCCGGCTGCGCTCGCGAAGCCGTACGTGCGGAACGGAACCTCGACGCCATCGACGATCTGCACGCCGTCGATCACCATCGAGTCCACTTCGGTCTCTTCGATCACGGCGCCGTACTCGACCGAGCGGCGCAGCGATCCGAGGATGCCCTCGGCGTCGCCCTTGATGCCGACGTTGTTCGCGACGAAGTCGATCGTGCCGCCCTTGGTCGGGAGCGTCACCGGGAGGCGGACCGTCTGGCCCACGAACTCGTCCTCCTGGAGGACCTCCATGCCCAGACGGACCATCCAGTGGAGGGCGCCGT
>JBBRBG010000287.1:0-9361 GCA_038206055.1 Haliangiales bacterium | reverse complement strand
GAGCTCCTTCCAGGTACCGCGGACGCCCTCGACCGAGGCCTGGCCACCGAGCTTGCCTTCCGTACCGACCTCGCGAGCGACGCGCGACACCTGGTCGGCGAATGCCGAGAGCTGATCGACCATCGTGTTGACGGTGTTCTTGAGCTCGAGGATCTCGCCCTTCGCATCGACGACGATCTTCTGCTGCAGATCGCCGGCGGCGATCGCGGTGGCGACCTTCGCGATGTTGCGCACCTGATCGGTCAGGTTCGCGGCCATCGAGTTCACGGCGTCGGTCAGGTTGCGCCACGTTCCGAGCACGCCGCGCACGTCGGCCTGACCGCCGAGGCGGCCTTCGATACCGACGTCGCGTGCGAGCCGCGTCACCTGGTCGGCGAACGAGCTCAGCTGATCGACCATGATGTTGACGGTGTTCTTGAGCTCGAGGATCTCGCCCTTCGCATCGACGGTGATCTTGCGGGTCAGGTCACCACGGGCGACCGACGTGGTCACCTCGGCGATATCGCGGACCTGGTTCGTCAGGTTCGACGCCATGCCGTTGACGTTGTCGGTGAGCTCCTTCCACGTACCGCGGACGCCTTCGACGGACGCCTGACCACCGAGGCGGCCTTCGGTGCCGACCTCGCGGGCGACGCGCGTCACCTCGGAGGCGAACGAGTTGAGCTGATCGACCATCGTGTTCAGCGTCGCCTTCAGGTCGAGCACCTCGCCGCGCGCATCGACCGTGATCTTGCGCGACAGATCGCCGGTGGCGACGGCGCGGGCGACATCGGCGACGTTGCGGACCTGGTTCGTCAGGTTCGAGGCCATCGAGTTCACGTTGTCGGTCAGCTCCTTCCAGATGCCGCTGACATCGCGGACCTGGGCCTGACCGCCGAGCACGCCTTCGGTACCGACCTCGCGAGCGACGCGCGTCACCTCGGAGGCGAACGCGTTGAGCTGATCGACCATCGTGTTGATGGTGTTCTTCAAGGTCACCAGCTCGCCGCGCGCTTCGACCGTGATCTTGCGCGTCAGGTCGCCGTTCGCGACGGCGGTGGTCACCTCGGCAATATCGCGGACCTGACCGGTCAGGTTCTTCGCCATCTGGTTGACGTTCTCGGTCAGCTCCTTCCACACGCCGGAGACGTCCTTGACGTCTGCGGTCACGCCGAGGGTGCCTTCCGTACCGACGAGACGCGCGACACGCGTCACCTCGGCGGAGAATCGATTCAACTTGTCGACGGTCGCGTTGATGGTGTTCTTGAGCGCGAGGATCTCGCCGCGCGCGTCGACACCGATCTTCTTCGACAGATCGCCGTCGGCGATCGCCGTCACGACCTCGGCGATGTTGCGGACCTGCGCGGTCAGGTTCGACGCCATGCCGTTGACGTTCTGCGTCAGCTCGCGCCACACGCCGGAGACGTCGGCGACCTCTGCCTGGCCACCGAGCACGCCTTCCGTACCGACTTCGCGCGATACACGCGTCACCTCGGCCGCGAAGCTCGAGAGCTGATCGACCATGATGTTGATCGTGTTCTTGAGCGAGAGGATCTCGCCCTTCGCCTCGACGGTGATCTTCTTGCCGAGATCGCCGGCCGCGACGGCGCTCGTCACCTCGGCAATGTTGCGGACCTGGAAGGTCAGGTTGTTCGCCATCGAGTTCACGGACTCCGTGAGCTCGCGCCACACACCTGATACGCCACGCACCGTGGCCTGACCGCCGAGACGACCTTCGGTACCGACCTCGCGAGCAACGCGCGTCACCTCGTTCGCGAAGGCACGCAGCTGCTCGACCATCGTGTTCATCGTGTTCTTGAGCTCGAGGATCTCGCCCTTGACGTCGATGGTGATGGTCTTGGTCAGGTCGCCCTGCGCGACGGCGGTGGTCACACGCGCGATCTCGCGGACCTGGGACGTCAGGTTCGACGCCATGAGGTTCACGGAGTCGGTCAGATCCTTCCAGACGCCGCTGACGCCTTGCACGCGGGCCTGGGCGCCGAGCTTTCCTTCACCACCGACTTCCTGGGCGACACGGGTCACCTCGGAGCCGAACTGCGACAGCCGGGCGACCATGCCGTTGACGATGCGCGCGTGGCGAAGGAACTCGCCGCGCCGAGCCGCGCCACCCGCGTCGTCGAGCTCCATCGTCTGCTCGAGATCGCCACGCGCCACGGCCGAGACGACGCGCGCGATCTCGTTCGCGTGGCCGGTGAGGTCGGTGACGACGTCGTTGAGCGCCGAGATGTACTGCGACCAGCCGCCGCTCGCGTTGAGCCGCCGCATGCGCTTGCCGGCCTGGCCTTCCTTGCCGACGGCGTGGCTGACGTCGTTCGCTTCCTCGCGGATGGTGCTCACCATCTCGACGAGCTCGTTGAAGGTCTCCGCGATCTGACCGTCGACGCCGGTGAGATCCTCGCGCATCTTGACGTTGAAGTCGCCGCGCTTGAAGGCGCGCAGCGCCGACAGGATCTGCCGGTGATCGAGCGCGGGCTGCACGATCTTCACCTTCACGACGCCATTGCCGTTGTCGTGGCCGTTGCTGGCCACGGCGCGCTTCTTGGACTTGGCCCCGGACTTGGGCGTATCGAAGGTGTTCATACTTCCTCGCTTCCGTAGAGGGCGCGGAGGATCTTGTCCGCACTCGCAGGCTTGGTGATGTGCTCGTCGAAGCCTGCCTCGAAGGCGGAGGCGCGATCGCTGGCCTGACCGTAGCCGGTCATCGCGATCAAGCGCGGCTTGTAGTCGGCGCTGAACTTCCGGATCTGGCGCGCGACCTCGTAGCCGTCCATGTTCGGCAGCCCGATATCGATCAGCGCGACATCGGGTCTCTCCGTGCAGATCGTGTGCACCGCCGACGGACCGTCTTCGACGACCGTGACCTCGTGGCCGCGCAGTCGGAGCAGATCCGCAACGAGCTCCCGCAGATCGGGCGCGTCATCGCAGACCACCGCGCGGAGCGGGCCCTTCTGCGGTCCGGTCTTCGTGCGCGGAGTCGCGATCGCGGGCTGCTGATCCTGCAGCGCCAAGGAGATCTCGAAGGTACTGCCGAGGCCTGGACCGCCGCTGGTTGCGTTCACTGTTCCTCCGTGGAGCTCGATCAGGCGCTTGACGAGGCCGAGGCCCAACCCGAGACCGCCGGCGCCGGAGGACTGGACCCGTTCCTGAACGAACATGTCGAACACTCTGGGCAGGATCTCCGCCGGGATGCCCTTCCCGTTGTCGCTGACGCGAATCACCGCGCGACCCTTCTCGATGCCCCAGGCAACGCTGAGCTTGCCGCCCGGCTCGGTGTACTTCGACGCGTTCGTGATGAGGTTCACCACCACCTGGATGAGGCGAACGGGATCGCCGAACACCACCGCGGGCTCCTTGCCGGCGGTGACCTCGATCGTGTGCTTGCGCTGGGTGATCCCGCTCTGGCACTGCGTGACCGCCTCGTCGACGATCTGGGCGAGCGACACCGGCTCGCGCCGCAGCTCGAGCTTGCCCGCGTTGAACCGCGCGACGTCGAGCAGGTCGTCGACGAGCCGCGTGATGTGGTGGACCTGGCGCTGGACGATGCCGCGGATGCGCGCCGGCACCGGCTTGTCGGGATCGTGCTCGAGCACTTCGACGGCGGTCTGCAGCGGCTGGAGCGGGTTGCGCAGCTCGTGCGCGAGGATCGCGAGGAACTCGTCCTTGCGGCGATCCGTCTCCGCCAGCTGGAGCATCTGCTGCTCCATGACCTCGGCATCGAACCGGCGGCGCTGCGCGAGCAGCTCGCGCTCGTGCGCGCGGGCCTGCGCCTCGCGCAGCTCGTCGGCCTTCGCCTTGAGCTCGATCGTGCGCTCCTGTAGCTGCACGAACAGGTTGGCCTTCGCGCGCAGCACCTCGGGCCGGACCGGCTTCATCAGGAAGTCGAACGCGCCGAGCTCGTAGCCGCGGATGACTTCGTCGTTCTCCCACGACATACCCGTGACGAAGATGATCGGCGTGGTGCGATTGCGCTTGCGCGACCGCACCATCTTCGCGGTCTCGAACCCGTCCATGCCCGGCATCGCGACGTCGAGAATGATCAGCGCGAAGTCCTGCTCGAGCAGCTTGCCGAGGGCTTCGATCCCCGACCGCGCGAGCACCATCTCGCGGCCGAGCGGCGCGAGTGCCGCCTCGATCGCGACGAGGTTTGAGTGGTTGTCGTCGACGACCAGGATGTCGCGGCCGTAGCTTATCTCCAGAACGTCGGCGGGCTGATCGGAGTCAGCGAGCAGGCCGTCGCCGGCGACGTCGGTGCCGTTGTCCCGGGAAGCTGAATTCACCGGCGTCGGGGTTGCATGCCATGTGCCCAGGAAACCTAGGTTTCCTGCCCCAGATCACTGCTAGTTGGCGCAGGCAAACGCGCGCGCTCGCTCGGTGAGCGCTCGCGCACGGTGTCGCCGTCCCGAGTGTCCATCGGGCGGTATCGTCGCTAGTTTCCTAGAAAAACGCTCACCGAATTGGTCCCGTTGGACGCCAGCAACAGGTCGGCCTTGGCGTCGTTGTTCAGGTCGCCGGTCGCCAGGCCGGTCGGCTGCGGACCGGTGATCAGGGTGACCGCGCCACCGAACGCTCCGGACCCGTTGCCGGTGAGGATGGTCATCGTGGTGTCGGTCGTATTCGCGGTCGCGATGTCGAGGTTGCCGTCGTGGTTCCAGTCCGCGAGCACGAGCGCCACCGGACCGGCGCCGGTCGCAAATGTGGTCGCCGGAGCGAATGCGGCGCCTCCGGTACCGAGCAGCACGCTGACGCTACTCGCCGTGGAATTCGCGACCACGAGATCGCGTCGGCCATCGCCGTTGACGTCGCCGATCTTCACGACGAGCGGCGCCGTGCCGACGACCGCGACCGGTGCCTCGTCGATGTCGAGCACGTTGATCGTCAGCGGCTTCTCGAACACCTGCCCGCCGCTGTCGGTCGAGCGGACGCGGATCGTGTTGACGCTCTTCGTCTCGAAGTCGAACACGCCCGCGGTCGACACCACGTCGCCGGTCAACCGGAACGAACCGTTGTCGGTGCTCCCGGCGCCCGGAACGAGCGCGTAGATGAACGTGTCGCCGACATCGGCGTCGACGCTGGTCAACGTGCCGACCGTCGACGCGATCGGCGAGTTCTCCGCGATCGTATGAGGCGTCAGCAAGATGTCGGTGGGTGCATTACCGACGGGCGAGTTAGGAGCTTCATCGGTCCTCCGCAACTGACTCGACCGGATGCAGCCGAGGGTTAAGGCTCAGGATCGCATTGCGTCCGAACGCCGTCCAGAAATGGGTCAGCAGGCTGGGACGAGGTCACGCCCGCCAAAGAACTCGCCGACGAAGGCCGCCCAGGCCCGAGCGTTCTCGGCGGGGCCGCACTTGAATGCGGGGCGCTTCAGCTTCTTGCTCGCGAGCATCTCGGACTGTTCCCGGAAGTAGCGTACCGCGAGCTCGGCGGCATACTCGTGGACACCGTTCCCGTTGTTCGGCTGAAACGCGTAGTAAGTCCCGGTCGCGCGGACCTTGGTGGTACCGGGTGCGAACGGGGCGAGGCACGTGACCTTCGTCCCACACCTGCGCACGATCGCGTCGAAGTCGGTCTGCAGCGTCTTCGCCGACCAGTCGCCGTGCTCGAAGTCGTTGTTGTGAAACAGCTCGTGGAACAGCGTCTCCTTCACTCCGGGCGCGGACGTCAGGAGCGAACCGTCGACGTTGTATTCGATGGTCCAACCAAACGCGTATGCGCTCGGCGTGCGCTTCTTGATCGAGCGAACGAACCGGAACTGCAGCGCGCGCCAGCGGTAGCTCGGCACGGCGGTGTCGCCAGCGTAGAGATCGGTGAAGAACGTCTCGATGTTGGTCATCGCCGCCAGGACCCACACGAGGTGCTTGCGATACGCGCCCTTCGGGAGCTGCGGGACGAGGCGGATCTTGCCGCGAAAGCCTCCGTCCATCATCTCCTCGGGGCCGACGCCGGCGACGTCGCCCGTCGCCACGTACAGCCCGAGTGCCACCTTTGCAGCGACCGGATCACCGGCGTAGGCAGCCTTGATCAGGCACTCGGTGTCGGTGCACGACGTCCGTTCCGTCGGCGATAACAGGATCTTGGCCGCCTCGAACGAAACTGTGGGATCGGGCGTCGCCGAGGCCGGGGCGGCGAGCGCGAGCAGCAAGAGGATCGCCAGGCCCCGCACCGAACAAGCGTGCCACAGCGCGTCGCTGTGCGCTTGCGTGGGAATGCCGGTGATGGACGGCTACGAGCTCGCGCAGCGGCCCAGGAGGAATCCCGCGCTCGCCGGGGTCTCGCTGGTGGCGCTCACCGGCTACGGCAACGAGCGGGAGCGCGGCGGTTGTGGGGTTCGACGACCACGAACTCGCGATCGATCACCAGCCCGCCGTTCTGCTGCTCGCCATCGTGCTTGGCGACGTAGTCCTTCAGAATTCTGATCGCTGCCTGATCGACGCGTTTCACGGGATGCTCGCTCTCTTCGAATTCGTCGGCCTGCATGCTGGGGGCTGCTGCATTCGGCGCGCCTTCTCTACGTACGCGCGATCACACGGTTCCACCTGGGGAGGCGGGCGCTGCTGCCACGCTCGCTCGTGCTAGCGTGCGCGCCATGAAGAGCCTGCCGTGCCTGTTTGCGCTCCTCGTCGCGTGCTCTTCCACGTCTCCCGCGCCACAGCCGCCTGCACCGACTCCCGATGTGGTGCCCCCGACACCTGTGGTCACCACACCGGTCACGCCGGTCACGCCGACCGAGGCGCCGCCGCCCGCGATCAAGCACGACCGGATCAGCCGCATCGAGCTCAACCGATGGGCGGTGCGCTCGAACATCCCGATGTACTGGATCGCGGACACGAACAACGACAAGGACATGACGCCCGACGAGACGGCGACGCTGCTGTTCTATCCGTCGAGTGGTCCGTTCGTGAGAGCGGGTGCGTTCACGCGCGCGTTCAATGTCGCGTACGACGCGATCGTCACCGCTGCATCGTCGCCTCCGCCCGATGCCGCCACGGATGAAGGCAAGCGCCAGATCCTCGTCGGCAAGGACCTGGATCAAGGCCGCGCGACGCTCGTCAGCTCCGACCTCGCGGATCTCTCCGCAGACGACCGAGAGTTCGTGCGGCACATGATGACCATCGGCAGCATGGTCGACGAGCTGTACAGCCTGCAGGACGGCTCCTCGGCGCTCGTGGTGAAGCTGCCGGAGGATCTCGCGAGCCGTAGTGCGTTCCGCAGAAACCGCGGACCGAAGTGCGTGGGCCCGGCGACAGAGAAGGATCCGGCGTGCTCCGCGATCCCCGGCGCGCCGAAGCCGATCTTCGATCTGTATCCAGCCGAGCTCCAGAAGGACGACAAGTTCTGCACCGCGCTCGAGAAGCGGGCCGATGCGAAGGAGCTGATGGCGCCGTTCGTCGTGGTGCGCGGCACCGGCGACGCGCTCAAGGCCGTGCCGTATACCGAGGCCTACAAGACGCAGATGACCGCGCTGAGCCAGGAGCTGACCGCCGCCGCTGCGAGCATGAAGGATCCAGCGGAGAAGCCGCTGATCACGTACCTGCGCGCGGCCGCCGCGAGCTTCCTCTCGAACGACTGGGTGCCCGCCGACGAGGCATGGGCGAAGATGACCGTCGACAACTCGAAGTGGTACGTGCGCGTCGGCCCCGACGAGGTGTACTGGGAGCCGTGCTCGTCGAAGGCGGGCATGCACCTGACGTTCGCGCGGATCAACCAGGGCTCGAAGACGTGGCAGGGCAAGCTCGTCCCCGTACAGCAGGACATGGAGGCCGCGATCGCCGAGCGCGCCGGCAAGCCGTACGCGGTCAGGCCCGTGACGTTCCACCTGCCGGACTTCATCGACATCGTGATCAACGCTGGCGACGATCGTAGCCCGCTCGGCGCGACGATCGGGCAGAGCCTGCCGAACTGGGGGCCCGTCGCGAACGAGGGCCGTGGCCGCACGGTCGCGATGGTCAACTACTACCAGGACCCCGATAGCGTGGCGGCGCGGCGCGGGCAGGCCGAGAGCGTGCTCGACGCCGGGTTCATGAAGAACTACACCGGCGCGCTCGAGCCCGGGTTGCTCTCGACGATCCTCCACGAGGCCACCCACAACCTCGGCCCGGCGCACGAGTACCAGGTGGGTGGAAAGAAGGCGCGCGACGTGTTTGGCGGTCCGCTCGCGTCGATGATGGAGGAGCTCAAGGCACAGACCGGTGCGCTGTACCTGCTCGAGTTCCTGCGCACGAAGAAGATCATCTCCGACGAGCTCGCGGCGCAGAGCTACGCCGACGCGGTCGTCTGGGCGCTCGGTCACACGTCGCAGGGCATGTACACCGGCAGCGGCGAGCGCAAGACATACGGCAACGTCGCGGCGATCCAGATCGGCTTCCTCCTCGACAAGGGCGCGCTGACCTGGGATCCGAAGGCGATTGCTGCAAATGGCACCGACAAGGGCGCGCTCGTGCTGCACCCGGCGAAGCTCGTGCCAGCCGTCAACGAGATGATGAAGGTCGTCGCCGGGATCAAGGCGCGCGGCGATCGGAGGGCGGCCGAGGCGCTGTCGAAGAAGTACGTCGACGGCAAGATCGTCCCGCACAAGACGATCCAGGAGCGCTTCCAGCGGTTCCCGAAGGCGAGCTTCGTCTACGCCGTCAAGCTGTAGCTACTGCGCCGCTTCGGTCCACGGGATCTGCGGATCGAGCTCGATCGCCATCACGCCGGTCGATTGATCGACGCTGAGCACCGGGCCGGCGTTGTTGAACGCCCACAGCCGATCGCGATAGCCAGACATACCGTAGAGGTTCGTACCCAGGGACGTGCGGAACGCGGTCGCGGCGCCGGTCGCGGGGTTGATCTTCGCGAAGCACACGGAGGCGCAGTTGCCACTCGTGAGCGTGGCGTAGAGGCCCGCGCCGTGGACCCACGCGAGGTCCGTGAAGAACGTGTAGCCGCTGGTGAACGGGCCGATCATCGCGACCGCGCCCGTGTCCGGATCGATCCGGTAGAGCTTGCCGTCGGAGGGCGTGCCGGCGAGCACGACCGGTGTTGCCTCGAGGTCGCCCGCCGGGATGACGGTGAGACCCGCCCACGTGCCGGCCGGCGTCAGCGGGACGGTGCTGGTGATCGTACCGGTCATGCGATCGATCTTGATCAGCGAGTCGCCACCATCGCTGATGCCGAGCAGCGTCTGGCCAAACAGCGCGAGGCCATCGACATCGACCGGTTCGAGGCCGATCGGCTGGATCGGACCCACGAGCTTCGACGTCTTCAGATCGAGATCGATCTCGTACAGCATCTGGTGGCTCGCCGCGTAGAGCGGGAGGTTCACCGGCACCGCGGCGTCGCCCTGGACGGCAACGGCGTCGGGACTCGCGTCGGGGGCGAC
>JBBRBG010000286.1:0-9400 GCA_038206055.1 Haliangiales bacterium | reverse complement strand
GGAGTTCTATCTCAACGAGCAGATGCAGGCGATCCAGAAGGAGCTCGGTGGGGAACGCGACGAGTTCAAGAACGAGCTCAACGAGCTCGAGCAGAAGATCAAGTCGAAGAAGATGAGCAAGGAGGCGAAGGAGCGCTGCGTCAAGGAGCTGAAGAAGCTCAAGCAGATGTCTCCGATGTCCGCCGAAGCCACCGTGGTGCGCAACTACCTCGACTGGGTGGTCGCGCTGCCGTGGGAGGACAAGACCGAGGACCGCCACGACATCAACGAGGCGGAGCGGATCCTCGAGACCGAGCATTACGGCCTGAAGAAGGTCAAGGAGCGCATCCTCGAGTACCTCGCCGTGCAGGCGCTCGTGCCGCGGCAGCGCGGACCGATCCTGTGCCTCGTCGGACCGCCGGGCGTCGGCAAGACCTCGCTCGCGCGCTCGATCGCGCATGCGACCGGTCGCAAGTTCGTGCGGCAATCGCTCGGCGGCGTGCGCGACGAAGCGGAGATCCGCGGCCACCGGCGCACGTACATCGGCGCGCTCCCCGGCAAGATCATCCAGTCACTGAAGAAGGTCGGCTCGCAGAACCCGGTGTTCCTCCTCGACGAGATCGACAAGATGTCGATGGATTTTCGGGGCGACCCGGCGAGCGCCCTCCTCGAGGTGCTCGACCCCGAGCAGAACAACACGTTCAACGACCACTACCTCGATCTCGACTACGACCTCTCCGATACGATGTTCGTGACCACGGCGAACCAGCAGCACGCGATCCCGCTGCCGCTCCAGGACCGCCTCGAGATCATCGAGCTCCCCGGCTACACCGAGTGGGAGAAGCTCGCGATCGCGAAGCAGTATCTGATCCCGAAGCAGGCCGAGGCGAACGGGCTCAAGGACCTCGCAGTGACGTGGACCGACGAGGCGGTAACGCAGATCATCCACCGCTACACGAAGGAAGCCGGCGTGCGAAATCTCGAGCGCGAGATCGCAACGGTGTGCCGCAAGATCGCGAAGGAGCACCTCGCGTCGAGCCGCGAGCTCCGTACGTTCGATGTCACCGTCGACCGGCTCGGCGCCTGGCTCGGCGTCGAGAAGTACCGCGAGCTCCGCCGCGAGAAGGAGGACGAGATCGGGCTCGGCAACGGGCTCGCCGTCACGATGTTCGGCGGCGATCTCCTCACCACCGAGGTCACGATCGTCCCCGGCAAGGGCAAGCTGACCTTGACCGGCAAGCTCGGCGAGGTCATGCAGGAGAGCGCACAGGCAGCGATGAGCTACCTGCGGTCGCGCGCCGGCACGTTCGGTCTCTCGAACGACTTCCAGAACAAGATCGACGTGCACGTGCACTTCCCCGAGGGCGCGATTCCGAAGGACGGACCATCGGCGGGCATCGTGATGTGCACGGCACTCGCGAGCGCGCTGCTGCGGATCCCCGTGCGGCAGAACGTGGCGATGACCGGTGAGGTCACGCTGCGCGGCCGCGTCCTGCCGATCGGCGGCCTCAAGGAGAAGATCCTCGCAGCGCATCGCGCGGGCATCGCGACCGTGCTGATCCCCGAGGAGAACGCGAAGGACATCAAGGATGTCCCCGAGGCCGTGCTCGCCGAGCTCGCCGTGATCCCCGTCAAGCACATGGACGAGGTGCTGCGCCATGCTCTGGCGCATCCGCACCCGGAGGAGTTCCTCCGCGAGCCGTCGAGCGTGGTCGACTGGCGCATCGTCGAGACCATGCCGCCGACTGATCCGCGCGACGCGCACTGAGCCGCGTGGCTCGCCCGGCAGCAACCATCGCGATCGTCACGTTCGTGGTGCTGGTTCTCGAGCTCACGTCCACCCGGCTCTACGCGTACATCGGCGGCTCGCACGCGACCTCGACCGCACTGTCGATCGCACTGCTCGGCCTCGGCGTGGGTGCGTTTGTTCGCCTGAGGCTCCCGCGCTGGGCCGAGCCGCGCCGCGCCGCACCGGCCCTCGCCGCGGCCCTGTTGTGTCTGGCCCTGGCGGCCGCGGGCGGCGTGTCGCTGACGGGACTCGTGGCCGTTTCGCTCGTGCCGTTCGCGCTCGCGGGCATGCTGGTCTCGGATGCGTATGCCGCACGAGGCAGCACGGCCGCGCGCGCGACGTACGCCGTCGATCTGTTCGCCGCGGCGAGCGGCTGTCTGGTGGCCCCGCGTCTCCTCGGTCCACTGTCACCGATCGAGATCATGCTGGTGCTGGGCCTCCTGTGTTGCGCGCTGGCGCTGATGCTGGTCGAGCATCGCCTTCGCCCGCTCGCGGTGATCGCGGTGATCTCCGTCGGGCACGTGAGCTTGCTGGTGACAGGCCGCGCCGGATACCTGCCCGACGGACCGCTGGAGGTCCTTCTCGGATCCGATCCGCACTCCGAGAAGGCGATCGTCGAGTCCGGTCGCTCGACGCGCGACGTGCTGGATTCCGTGTGGAGTCCGCTCGGTCGCCTCGATGTGCACCAGGCGCGCGGCGAACGCGATCAGAGACTCGGAGTGTTCACCGACGGCATGAGCCCGACCTACATGGTGAATGAAGCGCAAGCCAAGGAGGGCGCGTTCGAGAGTACCTGGGGCCTGCTGATGTCGTTGCCCTATCGCGCGCTTCACCCCGACCGCGTGCTCGTTCTCGGTGCCGGTGCAGGGGCGAGCGTGTGGCTGGCGAAGAAGTACGGCGCGTCCCACGTCGACGCGGTGGAGGTCAATCCGGCGATTCCGGGCCTGCTCGCCCGCTGGAAGCACTTCGCCGGCGACGTCTATCACCAGCCCGGCGTGCGCCTGTTCATCGCGGATGCTCGGCGCCACCTCGCCGACACCGCCCAACGCTACGACCTCATCGAGCTCGCGCTCGCGCTGACCGGAAACGTTCACGCGCAAGCGTCGGGGATGGAGGCGCACCTCTACACCGTCGAGGCGGTCCAGCTGTATCTGGGTCATTTGACGCCGACGGGAGTCCTGGTGCTCATCCACAGCGATCCTGGGAATGCGTACCGGCAACTACTCACGGTGCTCGAGGCGCTCGACACGAGGGGCATCAGTCGCGCGCGAGCACTCGAAGGAATTGTCGTCCTGCGCGATCCACGGCCCGGGACGGCCTACCGGTTCATGCTGATCGTTCGAACATCACCGATGCCGCTGGAGGTGGCCGACGAGCTCGACCTCGACCCCGCGGAGCTCCTGTGGGGGCCCGGAGATCCGCCGGAGCGCAGCGTCGAGCTGCTCGATCCGAACAAGCTCGGCGCCACCAGCAATGACGACCTGACACCGGTACACGATGAGCGTCCGTACTTCTTTCAGAACACCAAGGGCCTGCGAGCCACCGCGTTCGCACAGCCGGGTCGACTGTGGGTGCTTGCGGGCGCGATCCTGCTCGTGCTCGTGCTGATGGTCGAGCGTGGCCGCGAGGAACGCGCGAGCCTGCGCCCGGCGGCCGTCGCGACCGGCCTCGGCGCCGCGTTTCTGTGCGTCGAGCTCGCGCTGATCCAGCGCTTCACACTCGCCGCCGGCGGCACGCTGTATGCGTTGTCCTTCGTCCTGTTCTGCTTGCTCGCCTGGAGCGCCGCCGGCGCGTTGATCCTGGGCGGCCGCTGGCGTCGGCTCGATCGCGGCGTCACGTGGGCATGCGTGGCGGCGGGGCTCGCCGTCGCCGCGACCGCGCTGCTCGTGCGCGACCTCGCCTGGCTCGACGCGGTCTCGAGCGACGCCGGCCGACTGTTGCTGATCGCTGCGATGCTCGCGCCCGCCGGCCTCGCCATCGGCTGCCCGTTTCCGGTGCTCCTCGCCCATCACGGCGAGCCCGCTCGTCGCATCGCCAGCTTGTGGGCGATCAATGGAGCCGCGTCGGTGGCCGGCGGAATCGTGGCGGTGCTCGCGCTACGTGTCGCCGGCTCGACGTACGCACTGTTCCTCGCCGCCGGGCTGTATCTCGCATCGGCGGCGATGGCGCCGCGTGCAGACCGCTAACGGTCGAGCTTCAACTGATTCTTCAGGGCCAGCGCGTCGACCTCGGCGAGCGTCCCGCCCGAATACTGCGTGAGCCGTCCGTTGTCGTAGAACTTCACCGACCAGGTCTTGCCGTTGTCGCCGGTACGCGCCTCGATGCTCTTCTTGTCGCCGCTGTATTTTCGAATCATCGACACCGATGCTACTTCCCCGTGGAGCTACCTGTAACTGGTTTGCTTGGAGATGAGGTCGCGCCACGCCGCCTTGGCCAGCAACCTGGTCGGATCGATTGACTCGAGGGCCGCGGAGGGTGTGCTGGGGCGTTCCACGTCGATGCGCCACCGACTCGACGCCCGTGCGCTTCCGCGCTGCTCCGGCGCGGCCTCCATCCGGGGCACCGACCGCCACCAGTTGACGAGCATCGTGACGCGCGGCCATCGGCCCGGTCGCGTGGGCAACACGCCGTGGAGGAGCGCGCCCGGGAACATGCCGAAGCGACCGGGCCGCGGGTGCACGGCGATCCCCGCACTCGGTGCCGCGCTTCGCGAGGGTGTTGCGTCGAGGATGACGGTCGGTCCACCGGCGTTGCTCAGGTAGAGGATCGACGCCAGATCGGGAGACACGATCGAGCTGCGGATCCCTTCGTCGCGGTCGAAGTGGAACGGAAATCCCGTGTCGGTCGTCGTCGCCCGCAACCACCATTCAGCGCCGATGAACTCGTGCCCGCGAGGCACGAAGCGTCGAAGGTGCTGGATCACCTGCTCGAACAGGAGTCGATGCGGCACCTCGAGGGAGTACCAGTGTGTTCCCCCGTCGCCGGGCTCCGGTCGCCGCGCCTGGAATTTGATGATCTGGGCCCTGAGCTGGGCGATCACCTGCGCCGGGACGGCATTGTCGATGGCCGATATCCGCGATAACGCGCTCATCCCCATCTTCCGAGAGCTACGGCATGTTCTTTTGAGAAATGTAGTCGGCGCAGGCGTCCATCACGTCGGTCGTGCTCGCGCTGGTCTGGCTCAGGTTGGCCGTCAGGTAGTTGATGCAGTCGGCCTTGATGTCGCCGCACACCGGGCTCACGCCGTTGATGGGATGCTCGAGGCAGCAGATGACGATCGCTTCCTTGGTGGGGAGCACCTCCTTCATCGTGTGCTCGTCGAAGCACTCCTGGTACGACGCGTAGGCCTCGATCGGATCGGCCTTGCAACCCACGGCACCGACGAGAAGAACTGTGAAGGCCACGCTCGCTAGCTTCATGGGGCGGACAGTACACCGAGCTGCCGGATGATCGCGCGCAGATCGATCGTTACGTGATCCTCGATGACACGGCCATTGCGCACGCGCATGACGTGCCGCTCTTCGAAGCGCACCTGTCGTCCAGTGGCGAGCATGAAGCCGAAGAACGGTCCATCGTGTGTGCCCTCGCACGCGATCCGGATCACGAGGTGATCGCCGCCATCGATCGCGACGACCTCGCGCACGAGGTCGGGGAACGCGGCGCGCAGACAAGGTGCGCCGCCGATCAGATCGTCGTGAAAGCTCGGGACGCCCGGGTCCGCCGCCGCCACGTGATCCGGACGCTCGCGGGGCGTGGCCAGCGTCAGGAACCCGCGGAGGTAGGCGTGGACCCTCAGGTCGAGCTCCTGCCAGCGCGGCCCCAGGGCCGTCGGGACGTGCAGTGCCTCCATGACAACACGACGAACCAGCCGGGTCGAATTCGACATCGGAGCCGCAGAAACCGCCTGCGCCAACGTAGATTTGCGGACTTAGCGCGGCCGGAAATGAATGTCGCGGCCGTGTCGATCGGCGGGCAGCTCGCCTGTCGTGTGAATGAAAGGACACCACACCATGCGCTTCCTGATGACCTACCACGCCGATGACAACGCCCCGCCGACCCCCGAGAAGATGGAGGCCCTCGGCAAGTTCTCCGCCGAGATGGCGGCCTCCGGCATGCTGCTCGATACCGGCGGCATCCTGCCGATCCAGCTCGGCGCGAAGACGGCCATGAAGGGCGGCAAGTTCACCGTCACCGACGGGCCGTTCGTCGAGACCAAGGAGATGGTCGTGGGTTACGCGATCGTTCAGGTCAAGACGAAGGAGGAGACGATCGAGCTCACGCGCCGGTTCATGGCGGTCGCCGGTGACGGCCATGGCGAGATCCGGCAGCTGATGGGCCCCAGCGATGGTCCACATCACTAGACTGGAGGCGTGAGCGAGACGCATCGCGCGATCCGCGCGGTCTGGGCCCTGGAGGCGGGCAAGCTGATCGCGCGCCTCACGCGCATGGTCCGCGACGTCGGGCTCGCCGAGGAGCTCGCGCAGGACGCACTGGTCGCAGCGCTCGAGACGTGGCCGCAAGGCGGCGTGCCGGAGAATCCCGGCGCGTGGCTGATGACCACGGCGAAGCGGCGCGCGCTCAACGCGATCGATCGGCACAAGATGCTCGATCGGAAGCACGAGCAGATCGGGCACGAGCAGCCGACCGCCCACGACATCGCGGAGCAACTCGAGACCGTTCTCGACGACGACGTTGGAGATGATCTGCTGCGCCTCGTCTTCATCTCGTGTCATCCCGTGCTGTCGTCGGAGGCACGGGCGGCGCTCACGCTACGCATGCTCGGCGGACTGACGACCGAGGAGATCGCACGCGCCTTCCTCGTGCCCGAGGCGACGATCGCGCAGCGCATCGTGCGCGCGAAGAAGACGATCGCCGACGCGCAGCTTCCCTTCGAGGTACCGCGCGGAGAGGAGCGCGCGGCGCGGGTGTCGTCGGTGCTCGAGGTGATCTACCTGATCTTCAACGAGGGCTACTCGGCCACCGCGGGTGACGATCTGCTGCGGCCCGGACTGTGCGACGACGCGCAGCGGCTCGGCCGGATCCTGGCGAACCTCATCCCCGACGATCCCGAGGTCCACGGGCTCGCAGCGCTGATGGATCTGCACGCATCGCGCACGGCGACCCGCGTCAGACCGACGGGCGAGCCGGTGCTGCTCCTCGAGCAGGATCGCGAGCGCTGGGATCGCGGATTGATCCACCGCGGCCTCGCATCGCTCGCGCGGTCCGAAGCGCTCGGCCCGAAGGGACCGTACGCGTTGCAAGCCGCGATCTCTGCATGCCACGCGCGTGCGTCGCGCCCCGAGGACACGGACTGGGCACGGATCGCTGCGCTCTATCGCGAGCTCGTCGGGCAAGTCCCGTCGCCGGTGATCGAGCTCAACCGCGCCATGGCGGTGGGCATGGCGCACGGTCCCGCGGCCGGACTCGTGATCATCGATGCGCTCGTCGCCGATGGTTCGCTCGCGAGCTACTACCTGTTGCCGAGCGCGCGCGCCGATCTGCTGATGAAGGCCGGGCGCCTCGCCGAGGCGCGCGTGGAGTTCGAGCGCGCGGCCGCGATGACGAAGAACGCACGCGAGCGCGCGTTGCTGCTCGAACGCGCTGCGAGCTGTTAGACTGACACCGCAATGCAGTGCTCGGTGTTCATTGCCGCCAGCCTCGACGGCTTCATCGCGCGCGCCGATGGTGGGCTCGACTGGCTCTCGCTCGTGGAGATGCCCGGCGAGGACTACGGCTACGGTCGGTTCGCCGCGAGCGTCGACGCGCTGATCATGGGTCGCAACACCTACGACACGGCACTCGGCTTCCACGCATGGCCGTACACCGGCAAGCGGGTGATCGTGCTGACCAGCCGACCGTTCGAGCCTTTGCACGGCGAGGAGGCGCGGTCCGGCGCCGACTTGCCGCAGCTCGTCGAGGAGCTCGCGGCCGATGGCGTGGGTCGGGTGTACGTCGACGGCGGGAACGTGATCCGACAGTTCCTCGCCGCGGGCTTGATCGACGATCTCACCCTCTCGATCATCCCGATCGTCCTCGGGAGCGGCAAGCCGCTGTTCGGCGAGCTCGGCGCGGAGCTCGTGCTGCACCTCGAGAGCACGCAGTCGTGGCCGTCGGGGCTCGCGCAGCTTCGCTACCGTACGAAGCGCTCGACTCTGTGAGGGCAAGTCCGACATCTTTGCCGCTTGCCGTCCATCATATGCAGTGATATGCATATGCACCATGGTGCATTCGGAGGTGTTCGAGACGCTCGCCGACCCGACCCGGAGACGGATCGTCGAGGAGCTTCTCCGCCGCGGCGAGCGCCAGGTCAACGACATCGTCGTGGCGATGGACATCCATCAGTCGGGCGTGTCGCGGCACCTCCGCATCCTCAGCGATGCCGGGTTCGTGCAGATGCGGCCCGATGGGGCGCGCCGTCTGTACTCGCTGCGCCCCGAGCCGTTCCAGGCGCTCGAGGCGTGGATCACCGGCTATCGCGCATTGTGGGAAGCGCGCCTCGATCGCCTCGGCGACGTGATCGAGCGCAAGAAGCAGAAGAAAGGCAGCGCATGACGAGGAAGCGGATCACCCTGGAACGGACCTACAAGACAACCCTCCCCGAGCTGTGGGACCTGTGGACCACGAAGGACGGTATCGAGTCGTGGTGGGGGCCCGAGGGGTTTCGCGTCGAGGTCGACAAGCTCGACGTGCGGGCCGGCGGCGAGCTCGTCTACTGGATGATCGCTGCCACCCCCGAGATGGAGAAGTTCATGGCGGGCGCCGGCATGCCGAACCGCCACGAGGCGCGGCTCCGCTACACGGAGGTCACGCGCAACGCCCGACTCGCGTACCTCCACGCCGCAGACTTCATTCCGAACGTGCCGACGTATGACGTGGCGACGGTGGTCGAATTCCACGCGATCGCCGGTGACATCCAGTTGCGGCTCTCGTTTGACCCGATGCACGACGACCTGTGGACCCAACGCCAGCAGCAAGGCTGGGAAAGCGAGCTTGGAAAGCTCGGAAAGGTACTCGCCCGATGAAGCTCCAGAAGATCTCTCCGTGTCTGTGGTTCGACGACAAGGCCGAGGACGCGGCCACCTACTACTGCAAGCTGTTCAAGAATTCGAAGATCAACCACGTCTCGCGGTGGGGCGAGAATGGTCCGCGTCCCGCTGGCCTCGCGCTGATGGTCGACTTCGAGCTCGAGGGGCTCCCGATCAAGGGGCTCAACGGCGGCCCCGAGTACAAGCTGTCGCCGGCGTTCTCGCTCTCGGTCTCGTGCGACGACCAGGACGAGATCGATCGCCTCTGGGCGAAGCTCGGAGACGGCGGCAAGGAATCACGGTGCGGCTGGCTCGACGACCAGTTCGGCGTGTCGTGGCAGATCGTGCCGGCGCTCCTGGGCACCCTGATGAGCGACAAGAACCCCGCGAAGGTTCGTGCCGTGATGCAGGCATTCATGGGGATGGTCAAGTTCGACATCCGCGCGCTGCAGCTCGCCTACGACAAGGCCTAGGGCGCCCCGGCCGGACGGACGGCGACGAATCCACGCGACCGTGCTTCCAGAAAGATGAGCCCCGAAGTTCTCGAAGGCCCTAAGGAGAGGCTTTCTCCTGCTGGAGAAGACTCTGCTTCGGGACCTTCGGGGCC
>JBBRBG010000285.1:0-9410 GCA_038206055.1 Haliangiales bacterium | reverse complement strand
ACGACATAAGGCGCATCTGTTGCGCAAGTTCGTGTCGTTTACCGATCGCGCCGGCCCGAGTGCGACCATCGGCCGGGAGCTGCTCGACTACACCGGCCTGTTGTTCGAGTACTGGCACGACTACAAGGCCGGCACGCTCGACCGCGCGACGTTCCGTGCGTGGATGGCACCCCTGCGTGCGCAGGTCGAAGCGGTGCTCACGCGCGCGGTCGCGGCGAACATCGACCGACTGTCGGGCTCGTGCGCCGACATCCTCGCGCACAAGCTCGCCTTGTGGACGTTCGTCGAGCACGACGGGGTCGAGCCGACGAACAACCACGCCGAACGAGAGCTGCGCGCGTTCGTGATGTGGCGCAAGCGCTGCTTCGGAGCGCAGAGCGATCGCGGCAACGTGTTCGCCGAGCGGCTGATGACCGTCGCGCACACCGCTCGCAAGCAACGCCAACATGTCCTGTCGTTCCTCACCGCCTGCTGCGAGGCGCACCTCGACGGCACGCGCGGTCCCTCGCTGTTCGCCGCAGCGTGATCACCGGCCCGCGTCACGCGGTGGCCGGCGCGCTCGTCAACGGGAAGTAGCGCGTGTGCGGACGCTGCCCAACCGCGCGCACCCGGCCGGCACGCTTGAGCCGCGCCACCGCCACCTGCAGCGCACGCGGTGATGTCCCAACCTGCAGCGCCAACGTCGTCATCGTCTCCCCGGGTTGCCGGCACAGCGCTGCGTAGAACCGCTCTCCCAGTCCTGCGAGCTCCTCCGTCCCCCGCCGCGGCGCTATGCGCCGGCTCGTGGCCTCGGGTCGCGATGTACGCGCGCCGACTCCAAGCTCCGAACGCGCCGCCGTCGAGAACGCACGCGTCACCGCTGCCGCCGCCGTTGTGCGCATTCCCTCGATGTGGGTCCGCACGAGTTCCTCGATCTGTTCGCTCAGTTTGTTGTTCGTCGTCATGCGATCTTCGTCGCACGGCCAGATCAACCCCTCAACGCCACCCCTGAACGGTTACCGCGGATGACTTCAACCTTTCCAGCGAAACGAACCAGGTTTTGCTGGCTGCCGCAATTGTTGCAGCCGCGGCTCCGTCGTCCGTCTGTGTCATGGCTCTAGTGCGATGGTCGTTCGCGACCAACCTATCGCTTCGTCCCAGTACCTGGAGGAATCCGACACCACCAACGCTAGAGCAGTTTCAAGAGTGGATCGTCGACGATTCGCCAGTCGACACCCCGAACTCAGACCTCTTCGGGCATGCGGAGATCGCGCGGCGCATGGGCCAGCGTCTACTGGCAAGAGAACCATCAGCGCAGGCGCTCGTCGGAAAACTTGGCTCCGGGAAGTCCACCGTGAGCTCGCTGGTGGCGGTCTGGCTCAGTGGCAAGCAGGATGGTGCCTCGGTCGAGATCGTCAAAATCGAGTTGTGGCCCTACGAGTCACCTCGCGCAGCGGTCGAGGGGGTCCTTGCAAGCGTGGTGGAAGCGCTGTCCAGAGAAGTGAGTACGTCCCAGCTTGAGGGCGTGCCGGCGGCATACGGCGAAGCGATCGCGAAGATCGCGGGGGTCTCGGAGTGGTTCCCCAAGGTACTGCGTAGGCAGTGCACGCCGTCGGCATCCTTGAAGGCGCTCGACGATGTCGCGACATCGATCGGTCGACGTTACGTCCTTTGGGTGGAGGATCTCGAACGGTTCGCGGCTGGTGATCCGAATGCTCCGGCTGGCGATTCCGAACTGGAGCGTCTCGCGCCGATTCGGGCTCTGCTGCATGGCCTCGATCAACTTCGTTCGATCACCGTCGTAACGGCTACCACCGATCTCCTTCGTCGGTTCGACCTCGAGAAGATCGCGCGCCACGTCGAGCGGATTCCAGATCTCAAGTTTCGACAAGCGCGTCGCGTCATTTCTGCAGTGCGAAGCGAGATGCTGGCCCATTCGGACGTGATCGATCCGACGGACGCCGCTGTCAGGATGCGGCTGGGGTGGGACGACGCCAACGCAGTCGATGAGCGGACGGAACTCGCATTCCTCGGAGATCGCATCGGAAACTTTGCTGCGGCGGTCGCATCGCTTGCAACCACGCCTCGCGTCCTAAAGCAGGGACTTCGACGGGCTCACGAGACGTGGAAGGCACTTGGAGGCGAGATCGATTTGGACGACGTGATCGCGCTCGCCATTCTGCAAGAATCTCATCCCTCGGTCTTCGCCTTGCTCGATCAGCGTGCCGTGGGGCTACGCACCGGACGGACCCTGCGAAGAAGCGAGACTAGCCCCATGGACTCGTTCATGACCGCTCTGCGCGAGTTTCAGCTGGACGCCCGAACTCTGGAGGCCGTGGAAATGATCGTGAAGGAAATGTTCGGTCACGAGGGGAAGCGCCGCCCCCAGGGCATCGCACACGACAATCACGCCGACTACCTCCAGCGCTTTCAGTCGACGCCGGAACTCACTGCCGGCGAGCGCGATCAGGCGATCCTCCGCGTGCTTCGCGGCGATGACGACGAGAAGATCGTCGATCTGCTCGTCGACGACCGCTCCACGGCGGTAGAGGACTTCTCCCACCTGATTCCACGGCGACGAATGGACGGACTCATTGTGAAGCTTACGAATCGTCTCCTTCACGCCGACACTACAAAATGGACGGAACAACGACCGCCTGGCCTGATCCCGCTGTGGCGGATGCTGCGAACGAAGAACCGCAGCCAAACGGAATCGCAGGCGTTGGTGGCGCAGATCGAGCAAGCGCTCGATCTGGCGGCTCCGCACAACCTGCTTCTGATGTACGAGTTGGCGCATTGGCTCGCCACGTCCGTTCCTGAAGTCGCCGACCTCCTTTCGGCGGAGCTGAGGGACCGGGTGAATACGCGGGTTCGCGATCTCTTCGTGACGGCATATCAGGATCGGCCGCGCGAACTCGCCGCGGCGTTTCGCGGAGCACCGCCATTCTTGCTGGTCTGGATCTGCTGGACCATCGAGAGGGTGCGTGCGAAGAGCGCGCTCGGCGTTCCCTTCGATCGCTGGCAAATCATGGTGCCGACGCTACTCGATGCACTTAGAGCCTCGCCTCAACTGGTTGCGACGCAGCTCGCCGGTCTCGTTGTTCGAGAGAACCGTCGACTCGGTGGGCCGGACGAGTGGCTTTTCGATGAGGTTCAGTGCCAAACGCTATTTGGCGATGTGACTACGTTTGTCGAGGTCCTGCGCGCGGCGACAGCTGGTATGGAGGTTGATGCGCGGACTGCAACGGTCCTGGAGCGTAAAACGCAACCAGGCCGCGATGACGATGACGATGACGGCGACGGCGACGGCGACGGCGACGACGAACAGTTGACGGCAACTGCCCCTCTGGCAGCCCAGGCGCTCTTTGCGGAAGCGGGCGCTAAGCCGTGCGCTAACGCGATTCCCGGCTCCGCTGATGAGTCGACCCCCGTTTCGGCTCTCGCTGGTTCATAGCGTTCCCTCGATTCGTCGGTGCCGAAGCCGTTGTGCGCCGTCGCTCGATCGGCAGCGATATCGCGCTCGCCGGTGTCGAGATAGGCGTGCGCGACGATGACTTGGCTCATCCCGACGACGAGAGATGAATGTCCGCACCCGGGCTGATCGTGATCGGTGGCATCAGAGCTGCTCTTTCCGGATGAGAGCTCTCCGATCGTAGTGCTGCCTCATGTCGGCGCGACCACTGAGGTACCAGGTCCACGTTCCATCGGCCTTGCCCGCCACGCACTGTCCCTCGACGCGAGCATCGCGGTTCTTCGTGGCCATGGCGATCGGGCCTTCGATGAGACCGGTCGGCGATTGGCAGGTGTGCACTTCGCCGTCGCGTCCCGGAAACAAGGCAACGCCACACACGTCGAGCCTGATGGCGGGTGGTGGTTCCGAGTGCCATGCCCCCTCACCGCGGAAGGAAGTCTTCTCGCGGACGACGGCATCCCTGGTAGCGCCCGGACATACGAACGGACGCGCGGCTGGTTCGTGCGCGGTTCGCGGACCGCTGCAGCAGAAGAGGACGACACCTAGCAGCCCAAGAGCCTCCACCCGCATCGCGACGGCATCGTAGCGATTCGGGGGCCCGGTGTCATGCTCGTCCTCGTCGTCGATTGTGACGCTCAGCCTGACGTTTTTTAGCGTTCGACGCCGCACGCTGGGGAGGTTCGTGATCCATTCCCTAGAATCCTCGTCGGAGAATCCGAGTCGGGGAATGAATAGAGTCGCAACCTCGCGTGATTGTTAGGAGTCACCAGAATCGCACTCTAGAGGTCAGGGGTTCGATCCCCCTAGGCTCCACCAGGAAACGGAAAGGTCTCGCAGCGATGCGAGGCCTTTTTGTTTGGGTGCGGATCTTCCGCGACGGCAGAAACCTGATCGATTCCGCGAACTTGGTTTCGGAGGAGCTGTCCGGATCGATCGCGTGCGGGTAGCGTTCGCCGCCTGATGCCAACGACAAGCACCGCGAGGATCGCCAATGACAGCCTGTTCTGCGAGGCTCATGAGGCGATGGACAAGATCATCGAAAAGCTCCTGATGATGGCGGACGAGGGCGCGACCGCGGACGCAGTGACGCAGTTGATCGCGAAGGACGGCACCGCACTGTTGCGCGAGCTGGTGCAGGGCCATTTCGATCGACGCGCGGCGCAGGAGCGTCGGGTAACGGTGGTCGATGCCGATGGCGTTGAGCGAACGGAGGTCCGGACATCGTCGCGTCGGATCGAGACGCCGGTTGGCGAGATCGAGGTGAAGCGGCTCTTGTACCAGGCGCCGGGCAAGGAAGGGCTCGCGCCTCTCGATGCCGCGCTCGGACTTCCTGACGAGAAGTACACGCACGACCTGCGCCGGATCGTCGCCGAGGAGAGCGCAAAGTCGTCGTTCGACGAGGTCGTGGAGCTGATCGCGAAGCGCACCGGCGCAAACGTGCCCAAGCGTCAGGTCGAAGAGCTGACCGTGCGCGCCGCGCAGGACTTCGACGCGTTCTACCGCGACCGGTTGTGCGAGGCCGAGCAGACCGACGATCTGCTCGTGCTCAGTTTCGATGGCAAGGGCATCGCGATGCGGCACGAAGATCTGCGCGAAGCGACGCGCAAGGCGGCCGCCGCCGAGCCGAAGCTGCACACGCGCCTCGCGAAGGGCGAGAAGCCCAACCGCAAGCGGATGGCCCAGGTCGCGGCGGTCTACTCGATCGCGCGCTGGCAGCGCACCAGCGCCGATGTGTTGCACGGCCTGCGCGATCGGGACGGCGCGCGTCCTCGGCCCACGAACAAGCGCGTCTGGGCGAGCGCGGAGCGCTCCGCACAAGCGGTGATCGAGGATGCCTTCGACGAGGCGCTGCGCCGCGATCCGGATCTCCGGCGTCGGTGGGTCGTCCTCGTCGATGGTCAGCGCGATCAGATCAAGCGCGTCGAGCGTGCGGCGCGGAAGGTCGGTGTCGAGGTCACGATCGTGCTCGACATCGTCCATGCGCTCGAATACGTCTGGCGCGCGGCCTACGCGTTTCACAAGGACGGCACACCCGAGGCCGAGTCGTGGGTCGAACACCAGCTCGTCAAGCTGCTCGCCGGACGCAGCGGCGGCGAGATCGCGAAGAGCATGCGCCTGATGGCGAAGAGCCAAGGCCTGGACGCCACAGCAACGCGGCCCGTCGAGAAGGCTGCAACGTACTTGGTGAAGCACACACGACTTCTGCACTACGACCGCGCGCTCGCCGACGGGCTGCCGATCGCCACCGGCGTAATCGAGGGCGCATGCCGCTACCTCGTGCAAGATCGGATGGGCCGCACCGGCGCGCGCTGGTCGCTTACGGGTGCGGAGGCGATCCTGCGCCTCCGCGCGCTGCGGACCAGCGGCGACTTCGACGACTACTGGCAGTTTCATCTCGCGAAGGAGAACGAGCGCACGCACCAGTCACGCTACGCAAACGGCGAGATCCCGAACCCGCTGCCCGCGAAGCGACCCGCGCTGACGCTCGTCAAGTGATCGGAATTGCTCCCCTCGAGCGCGACGCGAAAGAGCTACACCCTTTTTGTTTTTCGGGACGCGCGGAAAACGCGCTGCGGAACGGTCGCGGAACGGTCGGCCCATGGAAGTTAGGGCACTTGCCCGCGTTCAGTAGTTCGCTGTTCAGTGGCTAGCCCTCGCCACCTTCGGTCTTCAAACCGCCCTCGAGAAGCACGAGACCGCGCCGGCTCGCTCCGGCGGCTGCCGATCCCGGCGCCGCGTACGCCGTCATGGTCGTGCGCTCGTCGTCGTGTCCGAGCGTGGCTGCGATCAAGTGGCCGGCAAGGCCGCGCTCTGCGGTGAGCGTTGCGAGGAGGCCGCGCAGCGCATGCGCCGTCACGCGCGGAACTTCGGCCGCGTCGCATATGCGATGGACGTTCTTCCGGATCCAGTCGCGCCAGTGCGGTTTGCCGTCCTCCGCCCGGAACAGATACGCGTTGGGCTCCTTGTTCGCGGCGATGCGAACCAGGAGCGGTCGCAGGACCTCAGGGATCTCCAGCGTTCGCCGGCCCGCTGGCGTCTTGCTGCACGGGATCCAGAGCAAATCGCCAGGCGCACCGTCTTCGTCCAGGTCCGCGGCTCGGCGAGTGGTGATCTCGCTCGCGCGCATGCCGAGAAGAAGCGCGACCAACGCAGCCGTGGCGCCCTCATCGCCGCGCTCGGCCAGCGCCACCGCCTTCACATACCAGATGCGCGCTTGCTTCACGCGCAGGGTGTTCCCGTCTTTCCCGAGTGACTTGCCGCGCGGGCGGCGCCTGCCGATGCCCTTCACGGCAGCGCACGGATTCTCGCGGAGCCAGCCGCGAGCGACGCACCAGCCGAGGAAACTCTTCACCTGCGCGAGGATGTTGCGATGCGTATCTGCGGAGATCGGCTTCTTCGTCTTCTCGCTCGCGCGAGTCCTGAGGTCCAAGTAGAGCGCCTCGCAGCGTTTCGCCGACAGCAGCTGTAGCGGCACCGCCGAAGGAAAGAACAGACTGACTGCCCATTCGGTGACGCTGCTGGAGCTCTCCTTGTTCCCCTTGTCCTTGAGATGCGTCTTGTAGGCTTCGAGCGCCGTCTCGGTCGTGTGTTCGTCGCGGTCCAGATCAGCGTTCAGGATTTCGATGTACCGCTCGGCCTTCACTTCGGTCTCGAAGACGACGGATTCACGTTTTCCGGCGGAGTCGACCTGGATGACTCGAAACCCTTTGCGGTCCGGGTACGGCCCGAGGACACGCTCAGTGCGCTTCATGCTCATGACTGACCGTCCTTGCCCTCGGCTGCATCGAGCGCGTGCGTCAGGAGATCGCGAATCGCATCGGTGCGTGTGAACTGAACGCCACGCTCGTCCTTAGCAAGGCGTTTCGCGTGACGGTCGATCCGGCTGACCAGTCGATCGGCCAGCCGGATCGCGATTTGCGTCATCGGTTCAACAGGCATCCCACTTGGTATGCGCACGCATGACAGACGTCAACTGCTCCTAGTCTTCTTGAATCGCGTCGCGACTCCCGCCGCGCGCTCCCGTAGTTCGAGATCCTCCTCTGAGTTGTTCCCGTTCGCGGCCAGTGCGTCCGGCCGGATCAGCCTGCGGATCTCCTCGCGGATCAGCTCTCGGATCATCGTGTCGAGCCCGATCACGACGACAGCCTCGCCTCGAGGTCTCCGAGATGCGCGCGGATCCACAGGACCGCATCCTCCGGTTTCATCGCCAGGAGGGTCATGACCACCTCGCCAAGCTGTTCGTCGGTAGCCAGGCGTTGCTCCACGATAGGTCCGAGCGCCTCCAGGCGACGAAGATCGTCGGTGTTCAACAACGCCCCCATCACCTGGAACCTGGCGTGGATGTCGAGCGCCGCAGCTCGCAGGTAGTGCGAGATCAACTTTGGTGGCTCTGGCAGCTGGCGACCCGTTTCAAGTGCGAGGGCACGCTCGGCCGCATAAGCGTTGGATGCGTAGAGGTCGGCCGCAAGCCGCATCGCGTCGATCGGGTCTGCGGTGGCCGCTTGCACGCCCTCGATGGTTTCCTGACTGAGCGGATGAAGTTCCGTTTTGTTTTCGTGCATGGCCTGATCTCCTGTGTTCTTCATCGCCGTTCAGCGAGACTCGGTGGGCGGCGCAGCGTGCGTCGTTTGTTCGCGGATCGTCTTGACGAGGTCGCGGCACAACTCCGCGGCGGCCTCGACCGGGAGCGCTTTGATCGCGTCGATGAACTGGGTCCGTTCGGTTTCCGAGGTCTGGGCGATCACACCCATCAGCGTGTCGATCTCGTCCGCCGCCAGCTGCTGCTTCATAGCGAACAGACGTTGCACGAGAGCCGGGTCAGTGGCACCGGCGGGCGCGCTCGGACGCAGCGTTCTTGGGAGCCGGGCCGGCTTGCGCTCTGCTGTCTCCAAGCCGTCCTGAGCATACGAATCTCGGCAACCCGCGCAGGCTCTGGTCGATAGGCCTGCGATGGCCACCTCCGAGAACGAGAAGCCGAGCTGGAGCGAGCAGTTATATCGCCAGCTTCTGGAGTTCCATAGTAGTCGCGATGTGGAGCCTCTCCTCTGCGACGCGTTGAGATTGCTCGCCGCAGCGAGCACCATCGAGATCGCCTATCTGGAGCTTTCATCCGACGAGACGGGCTCGCCCAGCTTTTGGAAGTGTCATGGTCTGCCGGGGCAGCCACTCGACCTCGTGCACAGTCGGATCTCAACAGAGGTGATCGCGTTCGCGATCGCGGAAGGGCGTTCGATCATCACGGCATCCGCGCTCAGTGACGACACCTTGAAGGATCTCGTCAGCGTCAAGGAGAACGCGATCGAAGCCGTCCTGTGCGTTCCTATCGGGATCGCTCTTCCGCTCGGCGTTCTCTATCTCCAGAGGAGTCGCGGGGCTGGACCGTTCACACCTGCAGACCGTGCGCGGGCGGAGCTGTTTGCGCACCAAGTCGCGCTCGTGGTCGGTAGGTTGCTTCGTGTTTCGCTGGTCGAGGAGACAAGACTGTTCGCGCAGCACCAGGCCCATCTGGCGCTGCGGCGAAGCGATGGCCATCTGAAACGAGCCGCACGGGAATTGGGAATCGGACGCGCGTGGCTACGGAAGCTACTTCGCAAGTGACCCAACATCGTCACCTTCGCGCGGCAGCACCGCCGTCCATCAACGGAGCTCGAGCTCAAGGTCGATCCCCCGCAGCAATCCGCTACAGGCTAAGTCCTCGGACTGGGCATCGCGACAGCATGTGATTGCGAAGAGTGGATCCGAATGGATCCACATCGAGAAAGAATCGACCGAACGAACAGGTTCCCAGAGCGATCGCACTTGCGATCGCTCTGGCGAGTGCGGAATTCGGACCATCCCGATCGCCGAAACCGGTGGATGGCGATCGCCGAAACCGGACGATGGCGATCACCGAAACCGGGCATGGCGATCACCGAAACCGGGCATC
This sequence comes from Haliangiales bacterium, assembly GCA_038206055.1. GTDB lineage: Bacteria > Myxococcota_A > Polyangia > Haliangiales > Haliangiaceae > JABFXX01. The sequence goes on along the minus strand of JBBRBG010000285.1, from coordinate 33 downwards.
CCGATCACCGAAACCGGTGATGGCGATCGCCTG
>JBBRBG010000284.1:0-9461 GCA_038206055.1 Haliangiales bacterium | reverse complement strand
CCACTCCGCGAGCGTGTCGAGGATCGCCTGCGAGTAGGGCATATCGGATCGGAACTCGATCGACGCGACCCACAGCCGGAACATCTCGGCGCCGTACTTCTTGATGACGCTCTCGGGCTCGATGTAGCTGGTCTTCTTGCCCTCGGCCTTCGCCTTCTGGATCGTGCTCTTCGAGTACGGGATGCCGCTCTCGTCGAGGACGAAGCCGTGCGTGATGACCTGCTTGTAAGGTGCGTGGCCCTTGACGCCGATGCCGGCGAGCAGCGAGCTGTGGAACCAGCCGCGGTGCTGATCTGAGCCCTCGAGATAGAGATCGATCGCCTTGTGATCGATGCCGTCGGCGCCGGGGCGTGACTCCATCGCGAGCCACGACACGCCCGACTCGAACCACACGTCGACGATGTCCTTCTCGCGCTCGAGCTTGTCGGCGCCCGCGCCGCACTTGCCGCACTTCGTGCCCGGTGGCACGAGCTCGGCGACCGAGCGCGTCCACCACGCATCCGCGCCTTCCTTGTCGAAGATCGTGGCGATGTGCTCCATCGTGTCGCCGTTGGCGTGCTCGGCACCGCACGCCGTGCAGTAGAACGCGGGGATCGGCGTACCCCACAGCCGCTGGCGGGACAGCACCCAGTCGGGCCGGTTCTCGATCATCGCGTGGATGCGATCGTGGCCCCACGGCGGGACCCACGCCGTGCGATCGATCTCGGCGAGCGCCGTCTGCCGGAAGCCCTCGTGGTCCATCTCGATGAACCACTGCGGCGTCGCGCGGAAGATGATCGGATTCTTGCACCGCCAGCAGTGTTGATAGCTGTGGTGGATCTTGTCGGTGGTCGCGTTGAGGAGATACCCCGTCGTGGCGAGGTGCTCGCTGATGATCGGGTTCGCCTCGCTCGTGCTCTTGCCGGTGAGATCGATGCGCGCGGCACCGCGCTCGAGCGCGACGCCCTGCGTGTACCGAGCGGAGTCGTCGAGCGGCGCGTACGCCGGGAGCCCGTGCGTGATGCCCGTCTTGTAGTCGTCGGCACCGTGTCCCGGTGCCGTGTGCACCAGGCCGGTGCCCGCCTCGGCGGTGACGTAATCCGCGAACCACAGCCGCCAGACCTTGTCGGCGTCGACCCCCTCCGGCGGCTGCGTGATGAACGGGTGCTGGTAGCGACCGCCCTCGAGCGTGGCCATCCGTGTCGCCGGGATGTCGATCGCGTCGATGAGATCGACCACGGGGTCGCCGCCGATCGCCTTCACGAACGTCTCCGCGAGCTCCTTCGCGACGATCAGCCGCTCGTGCGGATCCTTCGGGCTGCGGATCGCCGTGTACGTGAAGCTCGGGTGCGCCACGATCGCGAGGTTCGCCGGAAGCGTCCACGGCGTGGTCGTCCAGATCACGTACGCGAGCTTCTGGCCCTCGAGGCGCTTGTCCTCGTCGAGCTTGCCGCGATCGACGAGCGGCATCCGCACGTAGACCGACGGCGAGGTCTTGTCCTTGTATTCGATCTCCGCCTCGGCGAGCGCCGTCTTGTCGATCGGGCACCACGACACGGGCTTCTTGCCGCGATAGAGGAAGCCCTTCTTCGCGAACTGCGCGAGGGCGCGGGCGATCGCGCCCTCGTACGTCGCATCGAGCGTGAGGTACGGGTGCTCCCAGTCGCCGAGCACGCCGAGCCGCTTGAACTCGGTGCGCTGGATATCGACGAACTTCATCGCGTACGCGCGGCACTCGCGGCGGAAGTCGGCCGCGCTCATGCCCTTGCGCTTGTCGCCGAGCTCGCGCTCCACGGCGAGCTCGATCGGCAGGCCGTGCGTGTCCCAGCCCGGGATGTACGGCGTGCGGAAGCCGGCCATCGTGCGCGACTTGACGACGACGTCCTTCAGGATCTTGTTGAGGATGTGCCCGTAGTGGATGTGGCCGTTCGAGTACGGCGGGCCATCGTGCAGGATGAACGTCGGGGCGCCGGCCCGCGCCTCCTGGATCCGCGTGTAGAGCTTCGACGCGTCCCAGCTCGCGAGGATCTCGGGCTCGCGCACCGCGAGATCGCCGCGCATGGGAAACGGCGTGTCCGGAAGGTTGACGGTGTCCTTGTACTTCGACTGCCCCGACGACATGGGCGCGGACCATACCACGCGAGATCCCTTGGACCCGCGACGGGCACGAGAGGAGGTAGGCTCGACCCATGGCCGAGGAAATCCGCCCGCGGGCGGCGTGGGACGAGTACTTCATGAGCATCGCGCAGGTCGTGGCGACGCGATCGACCTGCCCGCGCAAGTACGTGGGCTCGGTGATCGTCCGCAACAAGACGATCCTGTCCACGGGCTACAACGGGTCGATCCGCGGGATGCCCCACTGCTCGGACGTCGGGCACATGATGGAAGAAGGTCACTGCGTGGCCACGATCCACGCCGAGGCGAACGCGATCATCCAGGCGGCGAAGAACGGCGTCGTGATCGATGGCGGCGATTGCTATGTCACCGCGAGTCCGTGCTGGAGTTGCTTCAAGCAGCTCGCGAACGCCGGCATCAAACGAATCTGCTTCGGCGAGTTCTATCGCGACAACCGGATCTTCGAGATCGCGGCGAAGATCGGCATCGAGCTCGTCCACTCGGGATTGCCGGGCGTCTCGCTGCCTGCGCTTCCGGCTCTCCCTCGGGAGTGATCACTGAACACTCGTTGCGATCCCGCCCAGATTTCGTGCATTGCGGGCCACATAAGTTGCACCTACAGTGAGATTTCTACGGGTCGTTTGTTGAGATCGATCCCCGCCTTGGCCTAGCCTCGCTGTCCATGCGAAGTAAGGCTCTCCTACTCGTCGCAGCTCTCGTCGCTTTCACCGGAACTGCCGGTGCTGCGCCGAAGAGCAAACCGCAGGCCCGCGAGGCGACCTATCAGTCGGCCCGCAAGGCGATGAAGGCCAAGGGCACGACGAAGCAGTGCTCGACCGACGGCGGCAAGCGGAAGTGCAAGCGCGTCGCGGTGTTCCAGGGTCACAACGCGGGCAAGTCGACCTTGCGCGCCGAGCCCCTCGCCAAGCCGACCGGTGATGTCTGGGTCCACGCCGAGAACCTCGGCGAGGAAGCGCAGGTCAACATCTACAAGAAGGACGGCTCGTTCGACGACGCCGCCCTCGCGAAGCTCGATGACCTGTTCCGCTGCCGCCAGACCGGCGAGGTCCGCGCGGTGCGCCCCGAGCTCTACGAGCAACTCTCGCGGATCTCCGATCATTTCGGCGGCAAGAAGATCGAGCTGGTCTCCGGCTTCCGGTTCGCGGAGCGCAACTCGAGCCGCCACTTCCACGCCTCGGCGATGGATATCCGCATCAAGGACGTCTCGATCCGGGACATGTACAGCTACGCCGAGTCCCTCGACGCCGGCAACATGGGCATCGGCATCTACCCGACCTCGGGCTTCATCCACGTCGACTTCCGGGCGCCCGGCGAGCCGAGCTACCGCTGGACCGACTGGTCGGGACCGGGCGGCGGCAAGAGGTCCACGAAGGCCAAGTCGAAGACCAACCGCACGCAGCCGGCCCGCAAGCCGGTCTCGTAACGGAAAGGTCGAACCAGGCGCTAAAACGCCTCTTCGAACCCCCTTCGGCGTGGCATAACTCGGCGCCGTGAACCCGTGGTGGAACCAGGTCGTCGCCGGAGCGCCGGCGAGCGCAAGACCGCTGCTCGAGGAGGCGGCGGTCGGTGAGCGGATCGCGGCCGAGCTCGCCGCCGCGCGTGAACGTTGGCCGGCGCTGACGATCACGGACGAGCAGTTCGCGGAGGCGCTGGCCCAGCGGATCGCCACCCAGAAGGATCTGTCGTCCGCGTGGGTGCGGCTGCGCGTGGAGGACCTCGCGCTGGCCCTGTGGTGCGCCACCGGTGACGCGCGCGCGATCGCCGCGTTCGAGCAGGTGCACCGCCCCGATCTCGATGGCGTGCTCGCCAGATTTCGCAAGCTCTCGGTCACCGGCGACGAGCTGCGCCAGACCCTGCGGATCAAGCTGTTCGTCGCGGCCGATGGGCGGCGCCCGCGGATCGCGGATTACTCGGGCTTCGGCTTCCTGCAGAACTGGCTGCGCGTCACCGCCCTGCGCGCGCTGGTCGACATCGCCCGCAGCGAGAAGGCCCGCAAGCTCGAAGAGTTGCTCGCCGATGACGACATGCTCGGCATGCCGTCGCTGTCGCCGGATATCGCGAGTCGGTACTCGCGCGAGCAGATCAGTCGGGCCATCAAGTCCGCGTTCGCGCGCGCGGTCGCCAACCTCGCGCCGCGCCAGCGCAACTTCCTCCGCCACGCGCAGGTCGATGGCTTGACGCTCGATCAGATCGCCGCGCTGTACAGCGTGCACCGCGCCACCGTGGCCCGCACGCTCGCGCAGGCACGCGCCGAGCTGACCGAGGCCACGCGCAAGGAGCTCGGCGCGCAGCTCGGCATCGCCGAGGACTCGCTCGACAGCGTGGTCCGCGCCGCCGACAGCCGCATCGATCTCTCGCTCTCCCGCGTGCTCAAGGCTCCGGAGCTCGCCGACGGCTCGGAGGGAGACGACACTTGAACGATACCGACTGCCCGAGCGAGGACCAGCTCGTCCGCATGGTCGAAGGCGCGCTCGGGCAGGATTCGCTGTCGATGGTCGAGCAGCACGTCGATACCTGCGAGGCCTGTGCGTCGGTGCTCGCGGGCCTCGGCGCCCTCGAGCATTCGCAGGTGCGGCGCACCCTCGGCCGGTACCAGCTCGATCGGCGGATCGCCGCCGGCGGCATGGGCGAGGTGTGGGCCGCGTGGGATCCGCAGCTCCGCCGCGAGCTGGCGATCAAGTTCGTGCGGCCCGACCGCGCCGATGATGGCCGCGAGCGCGATCGCCTGCTCCGCGAAGCGCGTGCCCTCGCGCGACTGACGCATCCGAACGTGCTCGCCGTGCACGACGTCGGCGAGATCGACGGCGAGGTGTTCCTCGTCACCGAGCTCGTCGCCGGCGACACCCTGGCCACGCGCGGTGGGGCGACCTCTGACTGGCGCACCCTCGTGCGCCTCTACGCGCAGGCCGCGCGCGGGCTCGCCGCCGCGCACGCCGCGGGGCTCGTGCACCGCGACGTCAAGCCGGCGAACTTGCTGCTCGGTGCCGATGGCCGCGTCCGCGTCGCCGACTTCGGGCTCGCGGTTCGCTCGAACACGCCCTCGCCCGTCGCTCCGACCGAGATGCCGTCCGCCGGCGCGTCGTCGGTGATCACGGCGGCCGGGCACATCGCGGGAACGCCGGCGTACATGGCACCGGAGCAGCGCGCCGGCCTCGGCGCCGAGGGCCCCGCGGATCAGTTCGCGCTGTGCGTCGCGCTCGGCGAGGGCATCGCCGGCCGCCGACCACCGACCGCGCCCGAGCGCGACGTGCTGCGCGCCTTCCTCGCAGAGCGCCGCACGATCGATTCGCAGCTCGACGAGCTGTGCACCGTGCTCGCGCGCGGGCTCTCCCTCGAGCCCGAGGAGCGGTTCCCGAGCATGACCGCCCTCGCGGAAGCGCTCGAGACGATCGCCGGCCCGGCGCCCGAGATGATCGGCCCGCAGCCGAGCGGCCGCCATCGCATGGTCAGCGGCGAGCAGCGCATCATCAGCGGCTCGCACCGCGCGCAGACGCCGGCCTCGACGCCGGATCTCAAGGACACCGAGCACGATCGGCGCAGCGTGTTCCGGCTGCTCGGGCTCGTGGTCCTCGTCGCTGCCGCCATCGCGGGCATCGTGCTGTTCGCGACGCGCGGCCACGGCGACGACGCGCACGCCGTCGCGGGCGATCGCGATGCGGCGGTGGTGCCCGGCGACAAGACGGTCGCGCGCCCGCAGACGGACGGGTCGGCGCAGTCGACCGGAGCGCAATCGACCGACGCGCCGAACAGCTCATCGCCCTCCGTCGGCGAGCCATCGACCGATGCCCCGTCACCGAACGGCGGGTCGCCCTCGAGCGCCGGGCCGTCATCGAACGGGTCGTCGGCGCCGAACGGTGGGCCGTCGAAGACGCCGCCCCGCGCGAACGGCGCCGCGCCCATCGTTCCGCCCGACCCTTCCGGCGTCAGTGGCGCCCGGCCGCCCAAGCCGAAGACTGTCGCCGACGTCGGCGACGAGCTCGGATCGCCGCCGCCGCCCGAGGAAGACGATCCGGTCAAGAACGGTCCCGGCATGCGCTCGCGTACCGGCGATCCGAACGCGCCGATCACGATGAAGGACATCGGCCGCGCCATCCAGCGCCGCGATGGCAAGGCGTGCCGCGCCGGTCTCGCGAAGCTGACCACGCCGCCGCCGAGCGACTTTCGCGTCGCGAGCCTGCATGCGACCTGCGAGATGGTCGCGGGCAACTGCGAAGGCGGCAAGCGGGAGGATCGCGCGCTCGCGGTGCGCGAGGGATCGAGCCCGGCGTCCGTCGAGATCAACGCCGAGCTCTACTGCGACGTCAACGATCCCGATCCGAAGGTGCGGCTGACCCGGCTGACGCGGCAGCTCTCCATGTTCACGTGGTTCGAGTGCAGCTACTACCTGCCGGCGGCGCGCGCATCGGCGAAGGTCGCGACCGACAAGGACGAGCGCCGACAGATCGGCATCGCGCTCGCGACGATCGCCACCTGCTACAGCCATCGAGAGGACTGCCCGACCGCGCTCAAGATCCTCGGCGAGGCGCAGGCGTTCATCCCCGCGCTCGGCGTCAGCGAGCTCAACGCGGCCTGTCGCTGACGCCGCATCGGCCCACCTCGTGCGCACCGACGCCGCTGACCAAGGTCAGGGCATGTCGTCGTACGGGTTCTCGGAGAACGAGAAGTGCAGGACCACGAGCTGCCACGCCGTGCCGCTCTTCTCGTAGATCGCGGTCACGCGATACGGCAGCTTCGCGGCCGGCTTGGCGACCGGATACCCGTCGACGTTCGCCGCCACCCATGCCACCGAGCCCTTCGGCGACACGCCCGCCTGGATTCCATCGCGCACCTCGAACGCGAGCTTCCACTTCGCGAGCTGCGCCTTGACGGCTCCCCCGCCGACAAACCGCTCGGGCGCGTCGCTACCGAGCAGGACGACGTCCGTGCGCTTCGAGATCGAGTCCGCGAGTGCCCTCGGATCGCCGATCGTGTCAGTGAACGTCTTCACGGCGGCTTCGGCACCGGCATCGATCTTCTCGGTGAGCGCGCCGAGCTTGTGTGTGGACTTCGCTTGCTGCGCGGTGGTGTACGGATCGGCGAGATGGACGAACAGCGCCGAGCCCCAGTACTTGTCGCGCAGCCGGAGGATCATCGACGCGTGCTGCACGAGTGCCGGCTTCTTCTGCTTGCACCCCTTCTCCTCCATGCACTCCGGGAACAGCGCGAAGTCCGTCGCGATCCACGCGATGTCGGGCTCGGCGGTCGCGATGCCCGCAACCGCCTTCTGTGCCCTCGTCAGGTAGTGCGCCCCGTGACCGCCCTCGGAGCCTTCGGCCTCGATGAGGGTGCTTTCCGGTGAGAATGCGAAGCGCAGCCAGCCCCACGAGCTGTGCAGGAGGAAGCTGCTGAGGACGTCGCTCGCCGCCTCCTGCGGCTTCTGCGGCCCTGCGCTCGCCGTTCCACCCAGCACCAGCGCCAGCACCACCATCGTCCGCATCATCTCTCGACGGTAGCAGAGCTAACTCCGCGATAGAACGCGTGCGACTCCTGCCCGGCCCGACTCGTCCGGATCTTGGAACCCGGGCGCTGCAACTTCGCCGCGCCTCATCCGTTCCACCATCCATGCGGATCTCGCCCACTCTCGCCGCCTCGATCGGCCTCGCCATCCTCGCGTTCGCGGCGCCCGGCAAGGCGCATGCAGAGCTCGTCGATCCCGAGCCGATCGCGGCGAAGCGGCCGCCGCCGCGCTACCTCGATGATCCGCTGATCGTCGAGCCCGACCCCGCCCGCACCACGCCGCCGCCGCCGCCGCCAACCGACTACCAGTCCGATCGCGATCGCTACGCGCGCTGGCGGATCGCCGGCGGGGTCGGCGTGCGATTCGGGAGCTTCACCGTCAACGGTGACTCGAGCGGCGCCGCCATCCCGTTCCACCTAGATCTCGGTGCGCGCCACCGCCGCCTGTTTCTGTTCGCGAGCTACGAGCTGTTCTCGATCAACGCGAACGTCCCGACCTTCGAACCCGGCGACACCTCCGCCCGCGCTTCGGAGCTCGCGCAGCTCGGAGATGGCAGCGGACTCGTTCACCGCCTCGGCGCCAGCGCGCGCTACGCCATCGGTCGGTACGCCGAGCACGACGGTGGCTTCGACGTGTGGACCGAGGCCGGCCTCGGCGTCCAGCACGTACGCTGGGACGCGGGCGGTGTGTGGACCCGCCCCGATCTCGCGCTCGGCTTTGGCGCCACGATGCTCTACCTCGGACGGGAGAAGCATGCCGGCCTCTCGATCGGCCTGCGCGTGATGCTCGCGCCTCGCAACGACGGTCGCGGCGCGCCCGCGGTGTGCGGTGGCCCGTGCGATCGGGCCACGCCGCCGAGCGGCACCGATCGCAGCTTCATGTTCGATATCACCGTGCCATTCGGCCTGTAGCTCGACGCCTACGCTGCGGGCGTCCGATCGCCCAACACGAAAAAGGAGCGCCCCCGCTTCGCGGCGCGCCGTTCGCATCGACCGCGTCTCCGAGCCCCCGATGCCGATGCCGATGCCGATGCCGAGCGCCGATGCCGATGCCGATGCCGATGCCGATGCCGACGCCGATGCCGCTGCCGACGCCGATGCCGATGCCGATGCCGATGCCGATGCCGATGCCGATGCCGATGCCGATGCCGACTGCCGACGCCGATGCCGACGCCGATGCCGATGCCGATGCCGAGGCCGATGCCGATGCCAATCGGCGGCACCGACGCCTTGATGCGTGCAAAGCCACGCTCGCCGACGAATGTTTCTGTGGAAACAATAAGGCGGGCCCGCCCGCCCGGGGTGGCTACCTCCGCTGGAGACCCCAGAGGAGGCCGCCGAGGCGGTCGCGCTCGGCGACCATCGGCTCCTCGCCTAGCCACCCGAGGCGCTTCGCGCAGGCCAGGGCGGCGCCGACCTCCTTGAGGCTGCCGTACGCGATACGGAAGTGGTGAAGGCGGTCACCGCCGATGCGGCCACTGCCTTCGGCGATGTTGAGCGCGATGCTCGTCACCGCATCTTCGAGCTGGATGGCGAGGCGCTTGTTGTGGCGCTTGAAGGTAGCGAGCGTGGGCGGCAGTGCTCCGACGAGATCGAGCGCGAGGTCATAGGCGATGAGGCTCATGGACGTGACTCCTGGTTGGGGTTTCGCCCTCCAGCCGCGAGAGCGACGTGACGCGCGCTGCGAACCACCGCGCGTGGTCTCGCCGGTGCTCCGCGCGCGCGGCGCGGCGGTCTCGCAGCTCGGGGGACGAACCACAACCAGAGGCACGGCCATGTGCCCATCGACATGACCCGCGCTCGACGAGGCGGTGCACGGCCGCCCGCGCGAGCGGTGCGCTCTCGCCGCC
>JBBRBG010000283.1:0-9486 GCA_038206055.1 Haliangiales bacterium | reverse complement strand
CATCAGAGCGCACGTCGACCGGCGGGGCAACGCGATCGGTATCGTGATCGACCAGCCGGATGGCACCCAGCTCGAACGTGTGGTCGGTGAGATCAAGACCGCGGCCACCGTGATCGAGTCGTTCGTGCGCATGGATGTCGGCGATCCGCTGCTGGCGACCCGCGCGCTGCCGGGCGAGCCACCCACGAGCATCGGCGATCACGTCGATGCACCGCTCCCTCCGTCGCAGATACTGCGCGCTGCGCGCGGCGTGCACTTGCTCAGCGCGTTCGAAGGCTCGTACGCGAGCGACCACACGAGCTGGGTCGGCGCGCACATCGGCGTGTGCGTGATGTTCGGCCCCGTGTGCGGCGCCGCGCGGCTGCGGGTCGCGAGCGTCGCCGATGGACCCGGTGTGTGGAAAGACCAGATGGAGCGGCGGAGCATGGAGCTGTTGTTCGGCATCGACGTGCCGTTGGCGGTCGGCTCGCTGACGCTGTCGCCCGGGTTCGCAGCGGGACTCGGTCAGATGCACACGCGCGGTCAGATGGAGGAGATGCGCGCGGAGACCGGGGGCGTTCGCGCCGATGTTCACGTCACGCTCACGATCCCGATCTGGCGGCACCTCGCGATCGATGTGTTCAGCGCCGCCGATCTGACCCAGGAGACGCGGGTCGAATGGGATGCCTCGATGGCGCCGCTGCCCGACGAGCCGCGCCTCCTCGTGCGGTTCGGCATCGGCCTGCGCTACGGAGGCCTGTAATGGTCGCGAAGCTCGTACCGCTGCGCCGAGTCACCGGCGAGACCGCGCAGCTCTCCGACGAGGCATTGCTCGCGGCGTGCGGTACCGGCGATGCCAACGCGCTCGGCGCGTTGTTCGATCGGTTTCACGACGCGGTGTATCGATTCGCCGGCCGGCTCGCGACCACCGACGAGCTCGCGCGCGATGATCTCGTGCAGGCCACGTTCCTCGAGCTCCGCCGCACGGCCGCGGCCTTCCGCGGAACATCGTCGGTGCGGACGTGGATCTTCGGTGTGGCCGCGAACGTGGCCCGGCACACGTTGCGTAGCGAGCGGCGCCGACGCGTACGCCAGGCGAAGTACGTCGAGCACATGACGGCCGCGCCGATGCAGGTCGACGAGCAGGTCGATCAGCGCAAGCTCCTGGCGCGCGTCGAGGAAGCTGTGGCCGAGCTGCCGCGCGATCTGCAAGTGGCGTTCATCATGTGCGACCTCGAGAGGTTGCCATCCGCCGAGGTCGCGCGCGTGCTCGACGTTCCGGAGGGCACGCTGTGGCGACGGTTGCACACCGCGCGGAAGCAGATGCGCGAAGCGATCAAGAGGACGTCGCGATGACGGCGTGCCCGACCGATCTCGAGCTCGCGCGCGCCGTCACCGATGGTGCGAGCCCCGACCTGACGGCGCACCTCGCCGCGTGCACCGCGTGCCGCACCACCTGGGACGCGACCGAGCGGATGATCGATCTCGCGCGTGGCCTGCGCGTGGCGATGCCGAGCGCCGAGCGGCGCGAGGAGCTACGCACGCACATCCTCGCTGCCGCCGAGCTTGTTCCCATCTCCGAGGCTCCGGCGGCACCGCGCCGGAGCTGGTGGACCGCCGGAGCCGCGCTCGCCGCCGCCGCCGTGGTCATGCTGGTCGTGATGCGCGGTGGCGCCGTCGATGCGCGGACTCATGGGCACGGCACCGTCACCGGCCGCGCGGGGGCACGGTTCGCGACCAGCACCGAGGCGCCCGATGAGGTCGTGACGCTGCACGACGGCGTGATCGACGTCGAGGTCTCGCCGCTGCACCCAGGTGAGCGGTTTCGGGTGATCACGGCCGATACCGAGGTCGAGGTCCGTGGCACCGCGTTCACCGTCACGGCGGAGCTCGGGCATGTCACGAACGTCACGGTGCGCCATGGCCTCGTCGAGGTCCGCCCGCACGGCGCGCGCACGATCATGCTCGGCGCCGGCGAGGCGTGGACCGCGCCGGTGCGTACGGCGCAGGCTCCGACACCGGTGATCGAGCCGCCTCCCGTCACCTCTGTCGTCGTCGAGCGCCGCCCGCCGTCCACGTCGCGTCGTGCTGCGCCTGCGGAGATCATCGCGGCACCCGCCCCGGCGGCGCAGCTCGCCCCCGCGCGACCGGCGCACGCAATCGCCTACGACGATGCTTGGGATGCGATGCGGGCGAGTAACTTCGAGCGCGCCGCGGCCACATTCGCCCGCGTGGCGATCCTCGATCCCGATGGTGCGCTCGCCGAGGATGCGAGCTACTGGTACCCGGTCGCGCTCGCGCGGGCAAAGCGCGGGGAGGCGGTCTCCGCGTTCCGCGAGTTCCTCGACCGCTATCCGCGCTCGGCGCATACCCACGAGGCGAGTGCGATGCTCGGCTGGCTGCTCGTCGATGTGAAGCAGACGAAGGAAGCCGAGGCACGGTTCCGCGTGGCCGTTGACGATTCGAGCCCGCAAGTCCGGGAGAGCGCCCGCGCCGGGCTCGCCGCACTCGGCGCACACTGAGCACAGCGCTCAGGAGCGACGACACGCCTGCAGCAGCGCGGTGACGATGCCATCAGGTGCGGCCGCCGCGAAGTAGCCGACGTCCGCGACGATGACGAGCTTTCCGCGCGCACGCGAGATGCTGACGTTGAGGAGGTTCGGTGCGTCGGCGAGGAGCGCGCTCTGGCGCATCGGCGCGGCGTCGACCAGATCGATGATCACCACGTCGCACTCGCGCCCCTGGAAGCGATGGATGGTGCTGCATTCGACCGCATCGGCGATCCGCCGCGTCGCGAGCAGCCTGCGAATGTCGGCGGCCTGGGCGGCGTACGGTGTGATCACGGCGATCGACGTGGACCCGCCGGTCACCGCTTGAAGCGCGAGATCCGCCGTGATCTCGGCGGAGGCGGGGTTGATCCGCGACGAGCCCTTCGCCGACCGCTCGCAGGTGGTTCGCCCGTTGGTATCGACCACGACGATCGGGCGACCGGGGAAGGGGGCACGGTCGGCGATCGCCATCGTCACCACAGGGTCAGCGCCATGCACGAGGCGACCGCTGTAGAACAGCTCGCCGACGAGCGCACCGATCGCGGGGTGCATGCGGTACTGGACGCCGAGCATCGCGACGACCTCGGAGTGCTCGGGATCCGGCACGGTCACGTCGAAGATGTTGCGGCCGATCGCGCGCCGAACGAGCTCGTCGTCGGATTGCACGATCGGCGGGAGCTGCCTCGGATCGCCCACCACGATCACGCGCTGGCGGCACAGGCACGCGGCGTAGAACAGGGGCGGCAGCGTCGCCATGCCCGCCTCTTCAGCGATCAGCACGTCGAACCGCTGGTCCGTCATGAGCGGTGACAGGTACGCGGCCGTCAGCGTGCAGACCACCACACGCGCTTCCGCGACGATGCGCGCCTCGAGATCTCGATCCGCGGCCGCGTGCGCTGCGATCCGCTCCTTCGCGAGCACGCGGACCCGCTCGAGTCGCGAGATGCGTTGCTCGAGGACGCGCACCTGAGCGCGTGCACCGAGCGTCGCGATGGCATCTGCGAGACCCGGCGAGAACACGCGCGCGAGAGCACCTGCGCGCAACGAGGAGGGACCGACGGCGAACATCGATTGCTGCGCGGCGGTGGCGACGGTGAGCTCGCCGGCGAGCGCGCGCGCGGTGCGGGCCTCCATCTCGACCTCGCCGACCCGCTTGCGCAGGCGTTCGAGCGCCGTTCGATTCGCGCCGTGCAGGCGGTCGACGATCTCGCCGAGCTCGGTCCCGAACGTCTCCGCATCGCTGCGACCCAGGCGAATGATCTCTCCTGGCGCGAACCACGACCGCTGGGCGACCTTCGCGAGCACCTGATCGATCGCGGCGTTCGTCGTCGACGCGAGCAAGATCCGCTTGCCCTGCGCCAGGAGCTCCTCGACCACGTTCGCGAGCGTCATGGTCTTGCCCGTGCCGGGCGGGCCCCACACGAACGCCAGGTCGCTGTCGCTGCACAGCTGGACCGCGGCGCGCTGGCTCGGATCGAGTGCGCGGTGGTCGCGCACGAGCGGTGTCGGCGTGCGGGCGTGCGGTGCCTTGCCGAACAGTGTGAGCGCGAGGTCGACGCCGTGGTGGTCACCGATGCCGTCGAGGGCCTCGACGAGGCGGTCGTAGAGGAACCACGGCGCCAGTACGAGCGCGAGCGGAGCCCCGGTTGGATCGATCGGCTGGAGCGCCGCGAGGGTGATGCGTTTGTCCTCGACCCGCTCGACGGTCACGCGGTGGTCGCCGCGGGGGGTGCGCAGTGTGGCCACGGTCCCGGCCGCGAGCTTGTCGGTGGTTGTCACGGCCTCGAACGCGTAGCGAAGGCCACCGAGCTCCTCTCCCCGCGAAAGTGCGAGCTCGAACGCCGACGACGAAGCCTGCATCGCGGCGACCTCGCCCTCGATCCCTCGCTTGAACGCCGCGACGAACCGAGCACGCACGCCACGAGGTTAGATCGGATCCATGGGTCGAGCGTTGAAAGCCGCGGCTTTCAAACGGGGGAGATCATGACGTCTTTGCATCGCGTAACGGTTTTGTCAGTTCTGATGGTTGCGAGCTGTGGTTCGCCGACGGCGATTCCTCCGGCCCGACCGAAGGTCACACCCCCAGCACCGGTCGCCGCGACCGACGTCGCCACCGCCGATTCCGACGCCGGCGTGCTGCCCTCGAAGGTCACCAAGGTGACCGTCTATTCCGACCGCGCGCGGATCACGCGGCAAGCCAAGGTCGATGTTCCGACGGAGGCGACCGTGTTCGCGTTCAGGAACCTTCCCGGCTGGGTCGATGACGGGTCGGTACAGGTCTCGGTCAGCAGCGGCCGGATCGTGGACGTCCGCGTCGACCGCCGGTTCCTGGCCAAGGCCACCGACCCGAGCTGGCAGAAGATCGAGGCCGAGCACAACGGGCTCTCGAACCAGCTCGCCGCGCTGACCGACGAGGTGACGATCCTCGACGCACAGAAGCAGCAGATCGAGGCGATCAAGGCGTTCTCCCTGGCGAAGATCACGCAGGACACGGTGATCGGCAACGTCACGGTCAAGAGCTACAGCGACGTCCTCGGGTTCATCGGGACATCGCTTCGCACCACCGCGAAGGCGCGGCGCGATGTGAAGCTCCAGCTCGACGAGCTCAAGCCACAGCAGGAGGCGAGCCAGCGCCGGCTCGACGACGCGAAGGGGTTGATGAAGCTCGAGGAGACGACGGTGCTCGTGACGTTGCAGGCCGGATCGCCAACGCCCGCCGTCGTCGAGCTGACGTACATGCTGCCGGGCGTCACCTGGGAACCGATGCACGAAGTCCGTGCGAGCACGACCGACACCAAGAACGTCGAGGTCATCTCGTTCGCGGCCGTCACGCAGACGAGCGGTGAGGACTGGGGAGGCGCCGAGGTCTCGTTCTCGACGCAGTCCACGACGCAGACCGTGAACATTCCCGAGCTCGATGCGCTGACCCTCGGAGACACCGAGACCGCGACCCGCACGCGCACGAGCCAGGTGTCGTCGTTCACGCGGGCGCAGTCCGCGTTCAAGGGGCAGAACATGCTGTGGAACAAGGTCCGCCAGACCGCCGAGGAGCGATCACGGGAGAACTTCGAGCAGGTCTATCAGAGCAACATCGAGTTCCTCTCGGTGGTGCAGGGCCGCACCGTCTCGATCTTCGAGAGCCTCGCCAAGCGCGGTACGACCGCCCACTTCAAGGCGCAACCCGCGCAGAGCATCCGCGGTGATGGTCATCCGGTTCGCCTCCTCATCGGGCGCACGGTGCTCGGGTCCACGCAGAAGATCGTCGCGGCGCCGGAGCAGAGCCTGTCCGCGGCGCGCACGCTGGCGATGACCAACTCGACGGGCCAGGCGCTGTTGCCCGGCAAGGTCGCGCTCTACCAGGACGGCACGTTCCTCGGCCTGACCGACGTCGACTTCATCGCCACCGGCGAGCGCTTCTCGGTGTTCCTCAGCGTCGCGGAGCACCTGAAGATCTCCCGTCAGCTCGATCGCAAGCAGAGCACGCTGATCCGCCGCACGCGCAACCAGATGCAGGTGATGTTCATCGTCACCGTCGAGAACCTCAACTCCACGGAGACGTCGTTCACGCTGGCCGATCGCATCCCGGTCTCGGAGAACCGCGAGATCCAGATCGATCGGGTCACCATCGCGCCGTCGGTGCGAGCGGACTCGCAGGGCCTCTTGCACTGGGACCTGACGCTCAAGCCGGGGGAGAAGCGCGAGTTCCGTATCGGCTATCGCGTCGAGTACCCGGCCGAGCTGGTGATCGAGACGAATCGCCGGCAGATGCAGGAGAAGTCGATGTCGCCGTCGCCGAGCGCGCCATCGAAGGCCCGGATCGAGGATCAGATCAAGCAGCTCGAGGATTCGTTCTGAGCCGCACCGGCGAGCCACGCGGCCCTGACGACACTGCGGATCGTCGTACGTCGACCGCGGAAGGTCGCGGAGGTTGCGGACGGCGGCGATTCGCGGCAGGCGCTGCCGAGCATGACTACGTTGCAGTTCGGCGGCGCGGCACCGGACCTGACGACGTTGCGGATCGCCGTACGTAGAACGCGGAAGCTCGCGGAGGCTCCGGACGGTGGCGGTTCGCGTGGTGCGGTGCCGAGCATAGTTGCTCCAGCTCGGGCGACGCACCAACTGGCGGCGGCTAGGCGGATCTCCGGAGGCGTACCTCCGCCTTCGTTCATCTATTCACTGTCAGCACGATGTCAGTTCAGTCCCCGCGGGGACCGAAGCGCTCGTAGCGCGGTGCCTCGTCCTCGCTCGACATTCGCGCCAGCCGCTCGAACACCAGCGCGTCGGGCGCACTGCAACGCCGAATGCAACTCCATCCACGCCTCGTCGCGGCTTACCGTCACCGGCAGTCCCTCGATCACGATCGTTCCACCATCCAACATCACGCCACGCTCCTTCCGGCGCGCTCACCTGCGAGCGTTTCCTTAACTACCACGGTGATTTTCGACGCTCTGGCCTGCGTTCTCCGCCCGGTCGAGCCTGCATTTCCGACGACGGTCGTTCTCGCGCATCAGAACCCTCGAGTCCTCAGCTCGTGGATTCCTCGCCAGCGTTTTCTCCGAGTTCGCGACGACGAATCGCGATGCAGTCCTGTTCGTGTCAACTATAAGTTTGTTCGTGTGGTCGAATTCGTGTCGTGGTCTCGCCGCAGCATTGCGCGATCTCCGATGCGATCACGCACGCCGGAGAAAGGTCGGTCCCCGTGGGGAGCAGCTGACGTCGAACAATCGAAGGCGATCAGAAGTCGCCTTCGTGCGGGGCCGCGTTGCTCGTCGGCGCCGCCGCAAGGCTCCACGGCAGTCATGCTCGGCACCGCGCCACGCGAGCTGCCGCCGTCCGGAGCTTCTCCGAACTTCCGCGTTCTCCGTACGGCGAGTCGCAATGTCGTCGGATCGCGCTGCTCGTCGGGTCAGCGCTCGGCACCAGGCAGCGGTGCTCGGGGCAAAGTGCCAACCGGTGGCGTCGGGAGATCTCGGCGTTCAGCTCGTCGAGCGCGACCTTGAGCCGCCGACGCACCGTGCCCTCGGGCAACCCGAGCCGGCGCGCGATCTCGGCGGAGGTCAGCCTTCGAAGAAGTGCAAGAGAACCGTCGATCGGTAGGGCTCGGCGAGCGCGAGCACCTCACCGGCGACGAGCTGGTGGAGCTCGACGCGCTCGACGAGGTCATCGGGTGTCGCGGGCGGCTCGACGAGCTCGGTGGACCGGGTCTCGCGGACCTCGCGGCGCTTGCGCGAGCGCGTGCGCATCCGCGCGAGGTTCACGATCACGCGGGTGAGCCAGGGCCGCAGCGGCCTGTCATCGGCAGGTGGATGCTCGGCAGCGACGATCCATGCCTCCTGCGCGAGGTCGTCGGCGTCCGGGTTGCGCAACAGCGCGCGCGCGAGCCGCCGGACCCACGCCATCTCGGCGGTCAGCTGGCTCAGGCGCGGGTCGTCGCCGACGTCATCCATCTCCGTGTGGAGATAGAATGCCGCCGTCGACCGGACCGTTCGCCGGTTTCGCACGATTTCGGTCGCGCGGTGCCAGGTAGCTGGCCAGCCCGGGAATCACGACGAGCGTGACGAGCGTGGCGAGCACGAGGCCTCCGGTCACGGCGATCGCGAGCGGCCGCTGGAGCTCGGCGCCTGCGCCAATGCCGATCGCGAGCGGCGCGAGTCCAGCGAGCGTGGCGATCGTGGTCATCAGGATCGGCCGGAGGCGGCGGCGCGCGGCGGCGATGATCGCGGCCTCGAGCGCTGCGCCCGCGGCGAGCTCGTGCTGCATCTGCTCGAGCAACAGAATGCCATTCTTGACCACGAGACCGACGAGGAGGACGAGGCCGGTCATCGACGAGATGTCGAGCGGCGTGTGCGTGATCGCGAGCGCGAGCAGGCCACCGGCGGTGGACAGCGGGGCTCCGACGAGGACGACGATCGCGAACCGCAGCGAGCGGAGCTGGACGAGCAGCACGAGCAGCACGAGCGCGATCGCGCCGAGTGCGACGAACACCAGCTCCTTGCGGGCAGCGGCGCTCGACGCGGCCTGGCCGCCGATCTCGACCTGTGCGCCCTTGGGTGGCGGCATCTCGCGGATGACCTCGCGCACCGCGGCCTCCGCGGCACCGAGGTTGCCGCTCGGGGTGCTCGCGGTCATCACGAGCGCGGGGCGCAGGCCATCGCGGCGCAGGACGCTCGGTGCGAGTGGGCGATCGAACGTCACGATCTGGTCGAGCGTGAGCGATCGCGGTCCGTACGCGATCGGCGAGCGGGCGAGCGCGGGCTGCGAATACCGGATCGTATCGGGGTAGCGGAGCCGCACGCCAACCACGCGCGAGGGCAGCAGGATCTCCGCCACCATGCGGCCGTCCGAGGCGATCGTCATATCGCCGCCGACCGTGGCGGCGTCGAGATCCAGGCGGGCAAGCTGGAGCGGTTCGATGCGCGAGCGCAGGACAGGGATCGAACCCTCTCGGCCATCGAAGAAGTCCACCAGCTCTTCGCGCTTCGCAAGCTTCTCGCCGACTTGTTCCGCCCACGCTTCGAGCGCGGCAGGATCATCGCCGAGCACGCGGATCTCGATCGGCGCCGGGTTGCCGGCGAGGTCGGCGAGCACGTCTTGCAACACCTGCATGTACTCGAACCGCGCCTCGGGGACCGCGCCCTCGAGCTGGCTGCGGATCTGGTCGATCACTTCCTCCACGCTGCCGCGGTCGCCGCGCGGGACGAGGCGCACCATGATGTCGCCCCCGTTCTGCAGCGTGGCGACGGCGGGTCCGAGCTCGGTGCCGGTGCGGCGCGTGAACGTCACGACCTCGGGGATGTCGTGGAGGATCGCATCGATGCGCGTGCCGATCGCGTCGGTCTCCTCGAGCGAGGTGCCGGGCGGCATCTTGAAGTCGATCACGAAGGCGCCCTCGTCGAGCGCCGGCAAGAATCCGGTCGCGAGGCCGCGCTGAGCGCGGTACCCGACGCCGAGCAGTGCC
>JBBRBG010000282.1:0-9646 GCA_038206055.1 Haliangiales bacterium | reverse complement strand
ATGGCTCGAGCCGACGCCCATATTGACGTTGCCCTGATCGGCGGTGGCGTCATGAGCGCCACGCTCGCCACGCTCCTGCGCAAGCTCGACCCGGCGCTGCGCATGGTCGCCTACGAGCGCCTCGATCGCGCAGCGGCGGAGAGCTCCGACGCATGGAACAACGCCGGCACCGGACACTCCGGGTTCTGCGAGCTCAACTACACGCCCGCAGCGCAGGACGGCACGGTCGACTGCAGCAAGGCGGTGAAGATCGCCGCGCAGTACCAGCAGAGCCTCGAGCTGTGGCGCTCGCTCGTGGCGGCGGGCGAGCTTCCCGCCGAGACGACGTTCCTCCGCGAGGTTCCACACGTCTCGTTCGTCACCGGCGGAGACATCCCGTACCTGCGCACGCGCGCCGCGAACCTCGCCCGCTCACCGCTGTTTCACGGCATCGAGTACAGCGAGGACTTCACGCAGATCTCCGAATGGCTGCCACTCGTGATGGAGGGACGCGACGCAGGCATGCCCGTCGCCGCGACGCGCATGCTGCGCGGCACCGACGTCAACTTCGGCGCGCTCACCCGCTCGCTCGTCACGTGGATCGACGAGGTCTCTGGTTTCGCGATCGAGCTGGGTCGCGAGGTCCGTGACATCCGCCGCGCCGACGATGGCTGGCTCATCGAGATCAAGAACCTCGTCACCGACGAGGAGCGAACGGTGCACGCCAGATTCGTGTTCATCGGCGCGGGCGGCTACTCGATGAAGCTCCTCGAGAAGACCGGGATCCCCGAGGCGAAGGGCTACGGCGCCTTCCCCGTGAGTGGACAGTGGTTGCGGTGCGTCAACCGCGACGTGATCGCGCGCCACCACGCGAAGGTCTATGGCCTCGCCGACGTCGGAGCACCGCCGATGTCCGTCCCGCACCTCGATACCCGGTGGATCGACGGGACACAGGAGCTGCTGTTCGGCCCGTACGCGGGCTTCACGACGAAGTTCCTCAAGGAAGGCTCGTCGCTCGACTTCCTCGGCTCGCTCGGGATCCATAACTTCCGGGCCGTGATGGCGGCCGGTCTCCACAACCTGGACCTCACGAAGTACCTGGTCGGCCAGGCGATGCTGTCGACCGAGGAGCGCGTCGCGCTGTTGCGTCGATACTGCCCGAGCGCACGCGATGACGACTGGGAGGTTCAGATCGCCGGCCTGCGCGTGCAGATCATCAAGAGCGACGGCAAGGGCGGCGGCGAGCTCAAGTTTGGAACCGAGGTCGTGACGAGCGCAGATGGCAGCGTCGCGGCGCTTCTCGGTGCGTCGCCGGGTGCGTCGACCGCGGTGTCGATCATGCTCGAGCTCCTCCAGCGCTGCTTCCCCGCCCGGTGGGCGACGCCCGAATGGCGACGCCGGATCGCGACCTGGATCCCGTCGCTCGGTTAGCGCTTGTGTGCGACGGATCGCTTCGGCGATCGTCCGGACCCCCATGGGCATGGACATCACGATGAACGAGCCACCGACCCCCGCAGAGATCCGGGAGGCCAAGCTCGACACCGACAACCCCGGATACTTCCGGTTCAACTGGGGCGGGATGCACGTGATGGTGACGACCATGGTCGCGGCAGGCGCGGTGGTCGAAGGCGACAAGAGGCCGGTGCTTCCGACCTGGCCCCCCGCAGGCACGGCCAAGGATCGCAAGGACATCGTCGGCGAGGCGCTCGGAGATCCCTCGCTCGACGTCAAGCTCACCCCGCCGGAGCAGATCCGCGTGCGGGCCACGCGCAAGACGTGGAAGCAGCTGCTCTCGACCCACAGCGCGAAGCGCGGCAAGGTCCCGGCATTCAAGTACCTCTCGAACGAGGGCTGGATCGTTGGCGGCGATGAATGCACCGTCGTCGCAACGCAGCTCCGCGGGTACGCCGCGCGGATCACGCAGGCGGACCTCGACCTGCTCGACCGCGAGTACCGCACCGCGCAGAAGAAGCTCCTCGATGCGACCCGGCGTGACGGCGAGGTGACCGTGTTCGGAGATCAGGGCCTCGGCATGACGCTCGTCGAGTACAAGGCCTGGATGTTCGAGTGGGCGACCTTCAACGCGATCGCGGCGAAGCACGGTGGCTATCGTGTCGAATAGCCTCCGAGTGGCGGCCCTGGTGCTCGCTTCGGCATGTGCCACGCAGAGCGACGCTCTCGAGTCGCCGGCGACGACGCACACGACCCGCACGCACGAGTCACGGCCTCCCGAGGAGACCGCCGCATCAACCACCGCGTGCGATCAGGGCGACCTCCCGGCGTGTCATGCCGCGGCGCTCGACGCGTACTACGCCCCGCCGTCGCCGGACTCCGATCGCCGTGCGCGCGTCCTGTTCGAGCGCGCCTGCGAGGCCGGCTACGCTCCGTCGTGCAACGGGCTCGGCACGCTTCACGACCAGGGACGCGGCGTGCCCCAGGATTCCGCTGCCGCCGTCGCGCTCTATCATCGCGCGTGCGCTGCGGACGGCAGCACCGGCTGCCAGCACCTCGCGCAGGCGCTGCGGCTCGGGCGAGGCGTGGGGAAGGACGAAGCGGCCGCGGTTCGCGCCGACGCGCGTGCGACCTGTCTGTTCGAGGCGTCACTGGCGAAGAACTCACCGCCTTGTCCTCCGCTCGAACCCTGATCGGTGAGCGGGAGTACGGTCCCGCCCGGTCTGCCACAGTTTTTAGGCTGCAACCCGGGCCTCCTTCCTCCATCCTCTGCTGGTCGGGGGAAGCCATGGCCACGTCCAAGACCGTTCTCGTTCACGCACTCGGTGCACTGCTCGCCACTACCGCGAGCGCCGGCGCCCAGCCCGGCGTCACCGATCCCGAAGACGAGGTGCTGCCAGCCGAGCAGGTCCCAGCTCCTGCACCGAACCGCCCCGTGATGCTGCGGCACACGACGCAGCAGAAGCAGGGTCTGTGGGGCGGCGGCGTGCGGCTCACCGGCCTCTCGGGCATCGGCGCGCTCCCGGGTGTGAACATGGGCGCCGAGGTCGCCGTGTTCGTCCGCCTCGACGAGCGGTTCCTCGAGCTCGGTCTCGGCCGCTGGAAGCCGCAAGACACGTACGTCGTGAGTGAAGAGCCGACGCACGTCGAGCTCGGCCTCGATGTGTGGTCGCTGCGCGGTGGCTGGGCGTCGCGCACGATGCCGCTGCGCGCGTGGGCGCTCGCCGAGATCGGCGAGGTCGCGAGCAAGCACGAGATCAGCGGGTACCTCGCGCGCATGGTCGGTGCCGTGCAGGAGGACCATCGGTGGGTCGCGGTGGGCGGCGGGTTCGGCGTCGCGTGGCCAATGTCGGATCAGGCGCGGCTCGTCGGCAATGTCGAGCTCGCGGTGCCGATCGCGCGCCACGAGATGATGATGACGACCGGCAAGCCCTACGAGCCGGATGCCGCTGCCGCACGCTGCTCGCTCGGCATCGAAGTCGGCTGGCGCTAGAGCGCGGTGACCGACAGCGCGATCTCGCGCGCTGTCGCTGCGTCGGCCGGGTCGTCGAAGTAGATCGCCATCTGCAGGTGGCCGGCGTCGCTGAACGCGAACCCGTAGAGCGCCTCCTGGCCGTCCTCGGTGAGAAGGTACGAGAATCGCGTGACGCGATCGGCGGTCGCCTGCTGGATGTCGCGCGCCGCGGTCGAGATGCCCGCGGTCATGCTCGCGAGGCGTGCGGCTTGCGATTCGCCGCGATCGTTGCCCCATGCGTTGATCCACAGCGTGATGCCCGGCCGCCACAGCACGAGCGAACCGTCCTCGACGCGGCGCGCGTACTGCGCCGGTAGGACGAGCATCCAGTTCTTCGACAACGCGAACCGACCGTCGACGAGCGGGAACCCGGGCGGTGGCCAGTTGCCGCGATACGGCGCATCGCCCGGCATCCACTCGGTATCGTCGAGTGGCGCGAACGCGCCCGCGTTGTCCGGGCGCTCGTACGACGAGCCCGGCGGCGCTTGGAGGAACGGGACGATGTCGCTGTCGTAGTTCGCGATCGTGTTGACGTCGTAGACCTCGAAGTTCGCGGCCTCGTCCATGTACGCCTGCGACTCGGTGCCCGACGTGAAGAGCCATCCGCTATCGCCCGGGCGCTCGGTCTCCGAGCGGACCATGTACGCGACCGGCTCGCCGCCGACGGTGATCTTGTCCGATGCGATGCAGCCGCCCATGCCCTTCACGATCGGAAGGATCCTGTCCGCTGCGAGCTTGAAGCGTTTTTTGTTCGCCACACCCGCTCGTAACATGGCTACCGTCTGACCGTGCGTGCAGTCGTGCTCGTGATGCTTGCCGGATGCTGGCGGACCACCGCGCCCACGACCGAACCGCCCGTCTCCGACGCCCCCGTAGGACAGCTCACGATCGATCCGCCACGGCTCCGCGCCACGCCTCCTGACGTCAGCCAGATCAACCCGCGACCGGTCTCGTTCAGACAGGGATCCCCCGGGCCGCTGGCTGCGGGACACGCGGTCTGGGATGCCGCTTCCGCGTGTTCGGTGTGCCACAGCGACACGCAGCCCGACGTGCCGCGCGCGAAGTGCCTCGCCTGTCACGCGTCGATCGCGTCGAGGATCAATGCGCAGCGCGGGTTGCACGCGACCGCGCAGGTCAGCGGCAAGGCCTGCGAGGCGTGCCACAACGACCACAAGGGACGCCGCTTCGACCTGATGGGCTGGCGCGGGGTACCAGGTGGGCGCGCGAGGTTCGACCATGCGTTGACGGGATGGGCGGTGCCATCGGGGTACGACGCGGCGCGGTGCACGCGGTGCCATGTCACGCTCGATCGCCAGGGGCTTTCGTTGTTCCTCGACGCAAACCGTACGCAGTTCCCGTGACGCGAGCGCGGCAGCGGGCCGACGCGTACACTATCTGCGTGCGCCGTCTCATCCTGTCCCTCGTCGCCGTCCTCGCCGCTTGCACGCCTCAACGGGTGGAGAACCCGCACGGCAAGCACGCGCGGGAAGCGGACCCCACGGTCGATCGCGATGTCACGCTCGATGTCGCACCGGGCGGCGTGGTGCTCGCCAAGGACGGCAGCAACGTCGACCTCGGCACCCTGTTTGTCGGCCAGCGCACGCTCGTGGTGTTCTACATGGGCGGCTGGTGTCCGCACTGCCAGAAGCAGCTCGGCGATCTGAACAACGCGCAGAAGCAGTTCACCGATCGCAACGTGCGGATCATCGGGATCAGCGCGGACCAGGTCGCGGATGCAGCGGCGATGAGCTCGAAGCTCACGCTCGGCTTCGAGCTCTACTCCGATCCGGATCTCGCGGTGATCGCGAAGTGGGGCGTCGAGGACTTCGGCCAGCACATCGCGCGACCGGCGACGTTCATCGTGGAGCCGGGTGGCGGGATCAGCTTTCGCAAGGTCGGCAGCAAGCCCGAAGATCGGCCGACGGTCGAGCAGCTTCTCGCTGCCGTGAGCGCAGGTAAGCCCGCGGCAGAATAGGGAGAGATCTCCCCAGTACTGAACGGATTGTCAGACGTGAGTGCGAGGCTCGTTGCGTGGACGAGATGAGGTTTCAACTCACGCGCGGAGATGCCGTCGCGTGGCTCCGCACGCTTCCTGACGAGTCGATCGATCTCGTCGTGACAGATCCGCCGTACGAGTCGCTCGAGAAGCATCGAGCGATCGGCACGACCACGCGGCTCAAGCACAGCAAGGCTTCGAGCAACGACTGGTTCGAGATCTTCCCGAACCATCGGTTCGGCGAGCTGTTCGCGGAAGTGTTCCGCGTGATGAAGAAGAACTCCCACTTCTATCTGTTCTGCGATCCGGAGACGATGTTCGTCGCGAAACCGCTCGCGGAGCTGGCGGGCTTCAAGTTCTGGAAGCCGCTGATCTGGAACAAGCAGCGGATCGGCATGGGGTACCACTACCGCGCCATGTACGAGTGCATCCTGTTCTTCGAGAAGGGGAAGCGGAAGCTCAACGACCTCGGCATCTCGGACATCATCGAGCACCCACGGGTGAACGGTGGCTACCCCGCGGAGAAGCCGCCGCAGGTCGCGAGCGTGCTGATCGGACAGAGCACGGAGCCCGGCGCACTCGTGATCGATCCGTTCATGGGCTCGGGGTCTACGGGTGCCGCAGCGATCGGCCTCGGCCGGAACTTCATGGGCAACGACCTGTGCGAAGAGGCGATGCAGATCACGCGCGCGCGACTGCTCGGGGCCGGCGCGAAGGAGCCGCTGCTTGCGGCGCCCGAGGTCTCGCCGAACGCGCAGCTCGGCCTTTCCATGTGAACGATGGGCATGACCGGCAACCAGTATCGAGACCTGATCGCGGGGTACATCCACCGGTCGTACGCGCCGTTCGGCATGGTCGTGTACACGGAGATCTCGCTGGGCAAGACGATCATCGGCAAGGATCGCAAGATCGACGTCTTCGTCGTGCGCTCGAGCGATCAGCAGGCGATCGCGCTCGAGTGCAAGTACCAGGAGGTCCAGGGCTCGACGGACGAGAAGATCCCGTACGCCCTCGAGGATCTCGAGGCGCTGTGGATCCCGGGCTGCCTGGTCTACGCCGGCGAGGGCTGGTCGCGCGGGATCCTGCACACGCTCGAGGCGTCGAAGCTCGCGGCGCGCTGCTCTCCCGATGCGAACGCGATGATGCACTCCGCGGAGACCCGCGAGCTCGACCACGTACTCGCAGCGACGTTCGGGCTCTGGGAGCTCGTGCTTCCGGGCTCGCGACGATTCGCGCCGCCGATGTAACTATCCGCGGCGCAGCGAGTCGGGACTGCGCCGCGCCGACAACAACTCCGGCACGGAGTAGGGGCCACATGAACGATCACAGCTTCCAATGCACTGCCTGCCACGCCATTGTTCCGATCGCGCGCACGGGAGTCAGCAAGTGGGTAGGCGGATTGACCGCCGCCTACCTCGGCAAGAGCCTCGCAAGATCGTGGTCCGGGCTCGCGCTGATCGTGATCGCCGGAATCGCGGCGGGTGCAGCGGTAGATGCCGCAGCCAGGCCATTCTGCGGGCACTGTGGTCGGACGCAATTGCGGGTGGAGTAGGCTGGCTGCGTGCCGGTCATGCGAGACGACGTCCGGCCCCTCGGGGTCGTGTACACGCCGTCGGTGGTCGCCCGGCCGATGGTGAGGCTCGCGCTCGCGCCGTTGATCGCCGGACGGTCGAGCGAGGAGTTACTCGCGCTGCGGGTCTGTGACCCGGCGATCGGCGAAGGCGCGTTCCTGATCGAGGTGATCGAGGAGATCGCTGCCGCGGTCATGGCCACGTGGGAGCGAGCTGACGATGCATCTGCGCCCGCCGACCGGACGACGTGGGACGTCGAGGCGCGTACGCGGGTCGCACGGCACTGCGTGTTCGGTGTCGATATCGATCGCCGAGCGGTCGAAGCTGCGCGCTCGGCGACCGGTGCGCCGGCGAGTGCGCTGCGCGTGGGA
The DNA here is from genome assembly GCA_038206055.1 of Haliangiales bacterium. Taxonomy (GTDB): domain Bacteria; phylum Myxococcota_A; class Polyangia; order Haliangiales; family Haliangiaceae; genus JABFXX01. The sequence continues at coordinate 2,263 of JBBRBG010000282.1, read as the reverse complement.
GATGCGCTCGCGCTCGACTGGGTCGCGGAATTTCCCGACCTGTTCGCCCGTGGCGGATTCGATGTCGTCGTGGCGAATCCGCCGTACATCCGGCAGGAGCGGCTCGTCGACAAGGCGCTCCTCGAGCGGTTCGCGAGCTACGACGGCGTCGCGGATCTCTACGTGTACTTCGTGGAGCTCGCGCATCAGCTTCTGCGGCCCGATGGCCGGTACTGCCTGATCGTGCCGAACAAGTGGCTGACCACGGCATACGGACGCGCACTGCGCGGATTCCTCGCGACGACCACGAGCGTGGATGGTGTGGCCGATCTCTCGCGCGCGCCGCTGTTCGCGGATGCAGATGCGTTTCCGTGCATCGTGTGGGGAACCAAGACCGAGGGCCGCAACACGTCGGTGCGTGCCATCCGTGCGGGCACCCGGGGCACTGTCGGCGATGCGCTCGATAGCGGCGAGCTCGTCCCGAGAACGCGGTGGCGCGCGGAGCCGTGGCACCTCGACAGCGGTTCGGAGCGAGCGCTGCTCGAGCGCATCGAGCATGCGTTTCCCAAGCTCGGTGAACGAATTCCGCACCGGCCCGCGCGTGGCGTCGTCACCGGTTGCAACCAGGCGTTCGTGATCGATGGCGCGACGCGCGCGCGGATCCTCGATGCGGAGCCGGCGGCTGCCGCGCTGATCCGGCCGTTCGTGAAAGGACGCGATGTGCGTGCGTGGCGCCACGCTCATGCGGAGCGGTACATCTTGCTGATCGATCGCGGCACGGTCCTCGACGAGCTCCCGGTCCTCCATGCCCACCTGGCGCAGTTCCGTCGCAAGCTCGAGCCGCGGCCGGCCGGGCACAGCGGCACCTGGGATGGCAGAAAACCCGGGAGCTACGCGTGGCACGAGCTCCAGGATCCGGTCGGCCCCCTGGTCCAGGCGCGGGCCCCGCGACTGCTGTATCAGGACATCCAGACGTCTCCCGCGTGCGCGCTCGACGACGGGGACGTCGTGCCCGATACGACGGTGTGGATGCTGCCGACCGACGACCGCTTCGTGCTCGCGGTGCTCAACTCACCGCTCTACGGCTGGTACGCACAGCGACGATTTCCGCCTGCGCTCAACGGCGCCGTGCGCCCGAAGCTCGCGTATCTCTCGGTCCTCCCGATCCCGGCACTCGCCGCCGACGCGATGCGCTCGATCACCGCGCTCGTCGACCGTCGCCTCGCGGAACAGAGCGCGCCGCTCCTCGATGCGCAGATCGCCGATGCGGTCGCCGATGCTTACGAGATCTCGTCGACCGAACGGTCTTTGCTCCGCTAGACGACAGGGAGCCGCACGATCAACGCGCGGCCCTCATCGGCGCAGCGCAGCTCGCCGCCCTCGCGCGCGAACACGAACGCTGCGAGTGCAAGCGACTCCGCAGCATTCGGCGGCGGCTCAGGAGATGCGGTCACGCGCATCGCGACGCTACCGCCGCCGACCTCCACGGTCGCAGCGAGCGACCGTCCGCGGCCTGGACCGCCAGCGACATCGAACACCAGCGCCAGCGCGTGAACCAGCGACGGCGAGGAGACATCGAGCGCCGCAGCGGGCATGGTGGCCTTGAGCGTCACGTAGACGCGCTCGGAGGCGCGCGCCGCGATCTCCGCGAGCGTCGTGCGCGACTTGGTGGGCGCCTTGGTCAGCGCGCGGTTCACGTTGAGCAGGCCAAGGACCTCGCGCACCGTGGTGTGTGCTGTCTCGATCGCGCGCATGATCGGTTGCGAGTCGTCGCCGGTGAGCTCGCCGATCTCGTCGATCGCCATCATCAAGCCCTGGAGCTTGGACGCGAGGTCATGGTGGAAGCTGGGTGCGCGGGAACCGACGATCGCGAGCGAGAGCACCTCGTCGGAAGGAGCCACCGGGTGGCGCGTGCAGACTTGACCGTGCTCGTCGAGGTGGTTGGCGATCACGACTCGAGCTTCTTGTTGAGACCGACGAGGCCGAGCACCGCAGCCTCCGCCCACGGGTCTTCCGGCACTTCGTGGATCATGCCTTCGATTCGCGTGACCTTGGAGATACCGGGGAATTCCTGTTCGAGCGCCGAGCGCAGCGCTTCGCGGCGTTCACGGCGCTCGCGATCGCCCGACATCGCAACGAGCTCCTTGTTCCGCGCGATCGCGTCGTGCACGGTCTGGCGGAGCTGCTCGTTGTCGAATGGCTTGTTGAGGAAGCGGAAGATCTCGCCCTGGTTGATGCCGTCGACGGCGGTCTCGAGAGTGCGCCGGCCGGTCAACAAGATGCG
>JBBRBG010000281.1:0-9688 GCA_038206055.1 Haliangiales bacterium | reverse complement strand
ACCTCCGTCGCCGACGGTGGCGCGGGTGGTGCGCCGAGCGTGGGCGGCGCTGCGAACGTTGGTGGTGCGGCGAGCGCCGGAACCTTCGAGAGCGGTGGTGGCGCTGCGAACGTCGGCGGCGCAGCGAGCGGCGCGAGCATCGAGAGCGCAGGCGACGTCGGTGGCACCGCGAACGTGGGCCATGCGGCGGATGTCAGTGGCGGCGCGAGCATCGACGTCGACAGCACGGGCGGAGTCGGTGGCGTTGCAAACGTGAGCGGCGCGGGCGTCAGTGGCGAAGAGTTCACGAGCGCGCCGAGCGCGAACGTCGCGGGCACGGCGGACATCGACACCGGCGTCGGCGATGGGATGGGCGCGCCGGAGAACGTCGCGAACCAGGCTGCGGGCGTCCAGGGCGAGTTCAGCGGCGACGTCGCCGAGGGCCAGATGAACGAGACCATCGGTCAGCAGGGCATGCAGGTCAACGCGGGCGGCGCGGGCGACGTCGGCGAGAACCAGGTCAGCGGCGTGATCAACGCGGACTCTGGCGTCGCGGCGAGCACCGACGAGGTCAGCCGGGTCCAGGACCGCAAGGCGGAGGTCTCCATCGGGGGCGCACACGACGCGGCGATCGAGGAGTCGGGGTTCCAGGATCCGACGACCGAGGCGGGCCGCGCGGAGGTCCTGGGCTCGGACAAGGAGAGCGCCGTGCGCAACGAGGCCGACGTCGCGGATACCCAGGAGGGCCACGTCAAGGCCGTGATCGAAGATCCGCAGTCCTCCGCAAAGGCCAAGGGCGAGTCGATGGCGACCGGCGAGCTCCAGGATCGCGGCGGCAGCACCGGTGAGGATGCGGCCGCAATGGGGAGCGCCGTCGGCGCGGGTTCCAATCCGGAAGCGGTCGCGGTCGAGGGCACCGAGAGCGTTCTCGACCAGCAGAAGCGCGAGGCTCAGTTCTCGGTCGGTATCCGGCCGGGCACCGAGTCGACGAAGAAAGACAAGTAGCCGCCGCGCCCAAGCGACGACTCGGTTTCGAAATTCGTCCGCGGTCGCGTTGTCGCTGACCGAGCTCGCGAAAGCGGAATTGGACCGCCACGCGTTGACCGCGCCACGGCCTGTTTCTAGGATTCACTCTCGGTTCGAAGGGGTCGAAACGAAAGGACTTCGGCGTGGACGAGGAAGCGCTCATTGCTTGGCAGGATGTGCTCGACATGGTGGCCGCAGGGCGACCGAGTGAGGTCGGCTGTCCGTTTTGCAATCACCGGCCTCTGACGATCGAAGAGGTCGAGCACACGACCAAGATCTCCTGTGGCAAGTGCAAGAAGTTCATCCAGGGCAGGTTCAGTCCGTAGCCATGTCCAACGATCGCGATTTTCTCGGCCGGGGACTCAGGTTTCCCGTGTCGGTCAACTTGAACGGTGGCGTCTCGAGCTCGCAGCTCGAGGAGAACGTCCGCCAGTCCATCTTCATCATCCTCGGTACGGCGCCGGGCGAGCGGCTCAATCGTCCGGACTTCGGCTGCCAGGTCCACGACCTCATGTTCGCGCCGAACAATCCGATGACGAGCGCGCGCGCGGAGATCTACTGCGAGGAAGCGATCTACAAGTACGAGCCGCGCGTTCAGAACGTCAGCTGCGTCGCGATGCCGAACCCCAGCCAACCCAACGTTCTCGAGCTGAAGGTGCGTTACGTGATCGCAGGACAAAACGTCAAACGGAACCTCGTGTTTCCGTTCTATCTGCGCGAGGAAGATCTGTCGAAGGAGCCGCTGCCCAATGGCACGAGCGGTACCAATGGCACCAACGGCATCTAGAGCTGAACGAATCCCATGATCCCACCGCCGAAGCTGGACGACCGCTCCTTCAACGACATCGTCGAGGAAGCCATCTCGATGATCCCGCGCTATGCGCCGGAGTGGACGAATCACAATCCGTCCGACCCGGGCATCACGCTCATCGAGCTCGCTGCCTGGATGACGGATCTGCTCATCTATCGGATGAACCAGGTCCCCGACAAGAACTACGTCGCGTTCTTGAACCTCCTCGGTATCAAGCTCAAGGCCCCGCAGTCTGCGAAGGGAATCGTGCGATTCGGCCTCGTCGAGGGGGCGGTCAAGCAGCGCGTTCCGCGCGGCACGCAGATCTCCACGCCGCAGGCGACCGAGGAGAACACGGTCACGTTCGAGACCGCGCGCGATGCGATCGTCACCGCTGCCAAGCCGGACCGCTGTTTCACGTACTTCGACAATAGCTACTCCGAGAACAGTCGCTTCATCGATCCTCTACCGAACACTACCGAGGGTTCGTTCGAGGTGTTCGCTGGCGCGCAGCGGATCGAACGCTACCTGTACTTGTCCGACGCGCGGTTCGCCAACACCGGCGACTCGGCGCTCTTGCGCGTGTTCCTGGGGACACCCGAGAGGGGTGGGCGCGACCTCGCCCGCCTGCTCGAGTGGGAGTACTGGGAGGGCACGCGCTGGAAAGAGCTGGAGCCCGCGCAGCTCGAGGTGGATCGCGGCGAGGTCGCGTTCATGGGCCCGCTGCGGTTCGAGCCCACGACGGTCAATCATATCGAAGGTCTGTGGATGCGCGGCCGCCTCGCCGAAGTACCCGATGCGCCAGAAGATACGGAGATCGATACGATCCGCGCGCGGGTCGAGGTCGTGGGGGAGGGCCTGTTGCCAACGCAGGCGTACGCGAACCTCGACAACAGCGCGTTCATCGCGCTCGACCTCGGCAAGAACATCTACCCGTTCGGCAAGGAGCCAAAATCCGACTGCATCCTGTACCTGGCGTGCGACGAGTTGTTACAGACCGCTGATGCATACATCTCGATCGAGTTGCTCCTGGCCGACTCGAGTGTGATCCCGCGGCCGAATCCGTCGGAGCAGCTCGTGCTGGCGTTCGAGTACTGGGATGGCAAGCGCTGGCGTCATCTCGGCCGCTCGGCGCCGCGCGGCGGACTGCCTGGCGCCGGCGACGAGCTTGGCTTCCACGACGACACCAAGGCACTCTCGCAGTCGGGCACCGTCAGCTTCCGCCGTCCAAAGGACATGGAGGCGCTCGACGTCAACGGCACGATCAAGCGCTGGATCCGCGTTCGCATCGAGAAGGGCGACTACGGCGAAGGCGGCACCTACACGCTCGAGAGCGACAAGTGGATCTTCAAGGACGATCGCCCGCTGCGGCCGCCCGCGTTGCGCTCGATGACACTCCGCTATCGCGAGGACTATCGTGACGTGCGGTACGTGCTCTCGTTCAACGACTTCCAGTACACGGATGTCACAGAGGTCGCACGGACCGAGTTCACGATCTTCCAGCCGTTCCAGGCCAAGCCCGAGGAATCGCCGGCGCTGTATCTCGGTTTCTCGCCCAAGCCGCCAAACGACCCGACGGGCATCTACTTCCAGCTCGAGGAAGAGCTCGGCCTCGGATCGATACCGTCTGACGAGGCGACGATTACCACCCGTGAGCTCTCGAAGTACGAAGCGACACGCAAGCAGGCATGGGAAGCCGGGCAGCGCGTGGTCTGGGAGTACTGGGATGGTCGCGAGTGGGAGCCGCTCGCCATCGACGACGAGACCCAGGGCTTCACGAGCTCGGGCTTCGCATTCTTCGTCGCGCCCGAGGACTGGACGGGGTCGAGCAAGTTCACCGAGGAGCGGTTCTGGCTCCGCGCCCGCCTCGAGCAGGGCGGGTACGTCAAGCCGCCGCGCATCCGCATGGTCGTGACGAACGCGATCGAGGCGCACAACCACGAGACCGTGCGCGACGAGACGCTCGGCAACTCCGATGGCTCGCCGATGCAGACCTACCGCTTCCTGCGTCAGCCGATGCTCGACGACGAGATCGTCGAGGTCCGCGAGCGTCAGGCGCCGAACGCCGAGGACATCTCGGATCTCGGCCCGGACGCGGTCCGTGTGGTCGAAGCGGAGAACACGCAGAACAACGAGCGCTGGGTCCGCTACAAGCGTGTCGACAGCTTCTTCGCGTCGACGCCGAAGAGCCGCCACTACACGCTGGACTATGTCTCGGGCGTGATCAGCTTCGGCGACGGCCGGCGCGGCATGGTTCCACCGGAGGGGAAGAACAGCATCATCGCGCAGTCGTACCGGATCGGCGGCGGCGCGATCGGCAACGTCAACGCCGGCACGTTGACCTCACTCGGTCGCGCACTCGCGTACATCGAGGGCGTCACGAATCCACTGCCCGCGCAGGGTGGTGCGAACCGCGAGACCATCGAAGAGGCGAAGAACCGCGCGCCGTACACGATCAAGAGCCGCGATCGCGCGGTGACCTCCGAGGACTACGAGATGCTCGCGCTGCGCGCATCGACCACGCTCGCACGCGCGCGCTGCGTTCCTGACCGCACGAACCGCGGTCACGTCACGCTCGCGATGGTGCCAAAGGGCGAGCTCCGCGGACAGGAGCTCACGCGACGCCTGGTGCCGTCGAACGAGGTGCTCCGCTACGTCAAGCGCTACCTCGACGACCGCAAGCTCGTCGGCACGGTGCTGAACGTCGTCAAGCCTCGCTACAAGGACCTGTCCCTGCGCGTGGTGCTGATCCGCCGCACGATCGGCACGAGCGATCGCCTGCGCAAGGACATCGAGCAGAAGATGCGCCGCTACCTGCACGCGCTGGTTGGCGGTCGCGATGGTAAGGGCTGGGAGTTCGGGCGGCCGGTCCTCAAGGCCGAGCTCGTTCACCTCGCCGAGGAAGTACCGGGCGTCGAGGGTGTCGACTCGCTCGGGATCTGGGACGAACAGCGCAACGTCGGTGTCGAGCACCTCCGCCTCGATGACGACGAGCTGCCGTTCCTCGTGCACGTTCACGTCGCGGAGAAGGTCCGGGACGACATCAAGTAGCGATGGCCACCGACGCGCTCCTCAATCGCCGCGTCGTCCGGGTTCCGGACGTCACCGGCCGCAATCTTCTGAAGGCGACGCTCCTCCTCGAGGACGCCGGCCTGCCACGGGTCGTCACGCTGTATCGCGAGAGCTACGAGGACCGCGACACAGTGCTCGAGCAACGCCCGGCTCGCGGGCAGATGGTCTACGAGGACACCGAGGTCACGATCTGGATCGCGCGCCGCGGCTACCTCGAGAACCTGCCTGCGATCTATCGCCGGTCCGATGGTGTCGGTCGCAACCTCGTGCGCGAGCTGTGCTTCGTGTTCGAGCACATGTTCGACTCGGTCGAGAAGAACCTGAACGACGGCTGGCGGTTCTACGATCCGCACGCGTCGCCGGTCGACTTCCTCGACTGGCTCTCGCAGTGGACGGCGTTCACGCTCGATCTCGACTGGCCCGAGGCGCAAAAACGCGCGCTCGTGAAGCGCGCCGTTGACCTCTACCGGATCCGCGGCACCAAGCGCGGTCTCGCGCTGTTCCTCATGCTGTTCACGGGTCACGAGCCCGACATCGCGGAGAACACCTGGCCGTTCAAGGGATTCCGCATCGAAGCCGATGGAGCCGAGCAGGGCGCGCGCATCGCACTCGACTCGGTGATCCTCCCGCCGGTCGAGCTCGCTCACTGCTTTGTCGTGACCATGCCGATCAGGTTCGAGGACGTGACGGCCGAGGCCGTGATCCGGATCCACCAGATCATCCAGATGGAGAAACCGGCGCACACCCAGTACTACCTCCGGTTCGCGGAGGAGAAGGGCGACGTCGAACTTCGCGAGTTCTTCTCGATCGGTCTGCGCTCGGGGATCGGGATCGGAGCAGAGGTCGTCGAAGGCGAAGAAGAGGACAAGTCATGAGCGAGAATGCACAGCAGGGATTCAAGCGCATCAACTTCTTCAAGGGGTTCCTGACCACCGAGAAGGACTGGAACGACGCCGAGCGCTATCACATCGACAAGCGGCGCCTGCACAACCGGATGCTCCACTCGCCGGGCATCATCTATGGCTACTCCGGTGACCTGAAGGTCAACGCCCGTGCGCGTGGTGACCTCTCCGTCGAGGTCCAGCCGGGCTACGCGATCGATGGTCAGGGCAACGACCTGATGATCTTCGACGCGGCGATCCGCAACATCAACCTCGAGGAGTTCCGGCTCCCGCAGACGATCTACATCGTGCTGCGCTACTACGAGGAGCTCACGGACTTCATCGCGTACAAGGAGAACCTCGAGTACAAGGGCCACCGCCGCGTCCTCGAGTCCTGTCGCATCGAGATCTCGCAGACCGAGCCGGATATCCAGCGCGAGGTCGAGCTCGCGCGCGTGTACCTCGAGAAGGGCGTCCAGCGCGTGCGCGACGCGCGCGACCCGGCCGACCCGAAGCCGAACGAGATCGACATGCGTTACACGCCGCGCGGCGGCATGTCGGGCTCGTCGCTCGCTCCGCACCTGCGGCTGCGCATGGAGAATCTGCTGTGGCAGGTCCGCCGTGGCGCGCTCGAGTACACCCGCCGCGGCGTGATCGCGGCCCACGACGTGGTGCAGGCCTGCAACACCGCGCTGATGCTGCTCTACGCGAACCTCCTCGATCTGCGGAACGTCTTCGACATCTTCAAGCTGGTGATCGACTCCGAGGGTGAGATGGCTCTGGACGTCGACGTCCACCACCCGACGATCGCGCAGAAGAAGGAGTTCTCCGAGTACCGCCGCCAGGTCGAGATCCTCCGCGGGCTGCTCGCCGAGAACAAGAACAACATGGACGCGTACATGAACCTCCTCGCGTATCAGGCGAAGTGCGCCGAGATCGCGATGTCGGCGGTCGCTGGCGAGAAGCCGCTGATCGAGGCGCCGAAGGAGAAGAAGGACGCGCCCAAGGCCGCAAATATCAGCGACTGGGAGGGCGTGAAGGGTATGCCGGCCCCGAAGCCCTCGATGGATCTCGAGGGCGTCACGTGGGTGCTCGTCGACGAGATCGAGATCCTCAACAAGGATTCCGAGGACAAGCACGCGTTCCAGATCAAGGAGGCCAAGGACTCCTACCGGTCGCGGCAGAAGCTCAAGTACCCCGACGGCACCACCGTCGAGGACACGGGCCGCGCGCACGTCGACGGCTACAGCGAGTTCAAGATCTTGAACATCACCGCCGGGCGGCCGGTGGTCATCCTGCGCCGCATGGACTACGTGTACGGCGACTACGAGATGGAGATGAGCGTCGGCGGGAAGAAGGTCGCGGTGGTGGCCTGCGTCGGCACCGACCGCGTCCATCGCTGGCGTAACTGGCCGGCGATGCTGCCGGCGGATGCGGTGACCGAGGGATCGCTGACGATTCGCCAGCAGTCGATCACGGCCGGTCGCGACATCAACATGTTCCACATCTGGGTCTATCAGCCCAAGTAGCCCCGACTTCTCGACCGTCGCAGTTCCACCGCGCGCACGTGCTAGAATCTGCAGCGCAGTGGGGGGCCTGGTGCGGAGGAGCCATCGATGTTCTTAGAAAAACTCGAACCCATTTTTCGCCCGTTCCGGATGATCTGGAACAAGTGGCTCGGGGTGAAGAACGTCCAGGGCAACCTGCAGATCGAGGCGGGCCGCGCCAAGGGCCTCGCCAGTCGAGGCAAGGCGGCGGTGGGAAAAGTCGGACAGTTCAACCAGAAGCTGAACGCCATGGGGCAGCCAGAACAGCAGGGAGCGAACATGCAGCAGCAGCCGCCAGGAGCACCGGGTGCACCAGGAATGCCGGGTGCAGCAGGGGCACCGAACGTCCCGAATCCGAACCCCCCGGTCATCTCGAAGGGGTTCTGGATCTTCGCCAAGAAGTCCTGCAGCCAGTGCGAGCAGCAGCTCGACAAGAGCTGGGATGCCTGCCCGTACTGCGCGCAGATCGCGCAGCAGGTGGTCGCAGCGCCGGCGAAGCAGGCGCTGAAGACCCAGGCGTTCGTGATGGACGCGCAAGGCGGACCGGGGAGCATGCAGCTGCTCGGCTGGCTGATCCCGCTGCAGGGACCTCAGAAGGGCGAGCTGTTCACGCTCAACCCGAACACCAGCATCGGGACTGACCCGAAGTCGACGGTCGTGCTCAACGACAAGTTCATGTCGAGCAAGCACGCCGAGATCAAGGCGGAGAACGGCATGTGGGTCCTCCGCGATGCCGGCTCGACCAACGGTACCTACGTCAACAACAAGCGCGTCGATCGCCACGAGCTCGTCGATAACGACTTCGTGAAGTTCGGCAGCGCGATGCTGAAGTTCAAGAGCCTATGAGCCGGACCACGATGAAGCGTCGTGCGGCGATCGCGCTGACCGCGATGATCGCCTCGATGTGGGCCATTGCACCGGTCGCCGCCGATGGCATCGAGGTGTTCCCCAGCGTCAAGACGCCCGATCCGAACTCGAAGGCCAAGGATGATGCGCCGACCGTCGAGGTGACGATCGTTGGTGGACCAACCCTTCCCCTCGATAAATTCTCAATCGTCGATCCGTCGGCGAAGCCGCCGGTGACGCTCAAGGCGATCGCGCTCCGGCCGTATGCCTCGGGCTCCGAGACCATCGCGGTGGCGTTCGTGATCAACGGCCAGGAAGTCTGGATCGGCAACGACGACATCGAGGAGGAGGGGAACCCCGCCCGGCACCTCGGCATCCTCAAGGAGCTGAAGCTGGCGCTGCAGTCCGTGCCGATCGCGACCGCCGGTCCGACCGGCTCGAAGGGCGTGCTGATCACCTACGGCGACAAGGCCGAGGTGAAGGTTCCGATGGGGCCGATCGGCAACATCACGCCCGAGGCGCTCGGAACGCAGAGGGACTACTACAAGAAGTTCGGCACCTCGATGGTCGAGGGCATCAACCTCGCCGTCGCCGAGCTCCACAACGTCACGGCCTCGCGCAAGGCGTTGATCGTGATCTGCGACGGCAATGACACCAACAACGAGACCGCGAAGGCGCAGCTCGCGACGCTGAAGAAGCAGGCGTCGAACGAGAAGATCCAGACCTTCGCCATCATCTTCAAGGGCGAGCTGTCGGAGCCCGGCAATGTGGTCACGACGATGATCCCGACGGCGAACACGGTCTCGAACGCCGCCGGCATCGCGTCGACGATGTCCGGAATCCTCTCGCGCATGGCGGATCGTTATTACCTGGTGTTTCCTGGCTACGATCCGAAGCTCAACTACGGGCTGACGTGGGACGGCAAGGTGCACGACCTGATCATCAAGATCGACAAGGACGACACCGATCCGGTTCCGCTCCAGCTCAGCCCCGTCTGGCAGCCGCCGAAGAAGGGCGGGTTCCCGTGGTGGATCCTGATCGTCTCGATCGTCGGCGGTCTGCTCCTCCTGATCATCCTCGCCAAGGTGTTCGGCGGGAAGAAGGAAGAGCCGATGCCGATGCCAATGATGGCGGCAGCGGCCGCGCCCGTCGAGGCTCCCAAGCCAATGGGACCGGCGAAGACCGTGATGTTCAACGCGAGCGGCAGCGACGACGGGTTCCCGGTCGTCGGATGGCTGGTACCGCTCAACGGTCAGAACGCCTATCAGACGTTCCGGCTGCGCTCGGGTGGGACGAAGATCGGCACCGCGCCGCCGAGAGACATCGTGGTCAACGACGGCTTCATGAGCACCGATCACTGCCACATCAACGCGTCGCCGCAGGGCTTCGTGCTCGTCGACCCTGGATCGACGAACGGCTGCTACGTGAATGACCGCAAGGTCCAGAAGCACGAGCTCGTGGACAACGACACGATCACGCTCGGCAAGACCAACTTCAAGTTCAAGTCGATCAACTAGCAGGCGCTCGTGGAGACAGGTCCGCTCGTA
>JBBRBG010000280.1:0-9719 GCA_038206055.1 Haliangiales bacterium | reverse complement strand
GACCACCGGGATTGGTAAGCGGATGTGGAACGTCGTGCCCTGGCACATCACCGTGTCGAACGAGATCGATCCACGATGTTTTTCGGTTATCGATCGCGCCACCGCAAGACCCTGGCCGGTGCCTCTCCCCACTTCCTTCGTGGTGAAGAATGGATCGTAGATCCGGCCACGAATCTCGTCCGCGATCCCGCCACCTGTATCGGAGATCGAGATCACAGCATGATCATCGTGGTGCCGCGTCATGACAGTAATGCACCCACGCCGCCCGCTGGAACCCACGACGTCTTTGATGGCATGGGTGGCGTTGATCACGACGTTCAGGATCGCCTGACTGATCTCGCCGGCATGACACGGGACCCTCGGAAGTTCACCGTAGTCCGTCGCGATGTCCGCCACGAAGCGATATTCATTGCTTGCGAGTGCTAGCGCGCTCTCGATCGCCTGGTTGAGATCTACCGGAACCGCCTTACTGTGGTCCGGTTCCGAGAAGACTTTCATCGACCGCACGATCTTTCCAACCCGTGCAGCGCCGTCGGCGGCCCGGTCGAGTGCGCCGGGAAGTTGATCGATCGCGTGTTGCAGATCGAGTTCCTCACCTGCCTCGATCGCTTCTCTTGCCAGAATGACGGCAGGCTCGCCGCGCAACATGGTCTCCATCGCCAGTCGTTGCTTCTCCATGATCGAGAGAATGTCGGAGATCGCGAACCGTGCAAACTCCACGCTGTCGCCGATGTATTGGATCGGCGTGTTGATCTCGTGCGCTACCCCGGCGGCCAGCCGCCCGACGGATTCGAGCTTCTGCGCCTGCTGCGTGTCGATCTCGAGTTGTCGTTGTCTAGTGACGTCGAGGGTGGTTCCCCGGACGCGCCGGGATCCTTCTCGACGCAGAAAGGTTCTTGTCATGATCGCCCGACCCGATTTCGTGATCAGTCGGCAGTCGAGCGGCTCACTTGAGGCACGTGAACCGTCCGCACAGCCGCGGACAGCTTCGAGAACGAACGTTCGATCCTCGGGATGGACCACATTTGTCAGGAAGCCGATGTCGACCAGGTCGTGCGGCGAGCATTCGAGGAGGTCCGCCGCTTGTGGGGCGAGGTAGAGCATCTCCCTCGCGACTATGTCGTACTCGAACTGGATCGCCTCGGTGTTCTCGACGAGAGATCGGAAGCGTTCGAGACCATCCTGGACCTCGAGGGTGCGTTCCTCCACCTTGCGTTCCAGAATTGCCTCGGTGCGGATCTCTCGAACGGCCGCAGCACGCATCTCCGCGAGGCCACGGAGACACGAGAAGATCAGGATTGCGTCCTCGACCAGCACCCATCCAACATGCTCGAGGAACCGCCACCATTCGGGATTCGCGAGGCCATAGATCCCCTCGGGCCACCACAATCCGCAGATCAAGTGATCGATTGCGACCACGGCGGTCGCGGTTGAGATCACCTTCCAATCGCGATAGAAGGCCAGGAACGTGAGCGAGACGAACACATGGAAGTGCGTCTCGATCCGCCCTCCGGTGATCGTGATGAGCAACGCCCCCCACAGCATCTGCGCGACCGCGATAGAATGCCGGGTTCCCCACCAGCTCGGCCGGAGCCGAATCAGCAAGAGGGGAACCGCGTTGATAAGCCCGCCGATCGTCAGTGTCGCGAGGACGTGAGAATGAACTGAAGATGGCGTGTCGTTCCACGAACGCGGAGAGACCAGGAACGCGAGCACGACGGCGAGCGCCCACTGCACGAGTAGTAGACGTGCGAACATCCGATCGATCGATCCGTGGAGTCGCCCCTGCGTCTCGGCGAATTTCTCATCTCGGCGGTCCCGAGAGCTGCTGATGCGCGAACGCGGGCCAGCAGCCGAAATGTCACTCCCCGCAGCGGTTCGTTCCACACGAAGGTAATCGACCAGTTCACGGCGAGTTGAAGCTCATGTGGGTGCAAGCCGCCACATGTGAAGAAAACGACGGTGTGCCTGGAATTCCTGTTGCTCATCCGCTGCGCAGAAGCGCTCTACCCGCTGAGCATCGATGCATACCCGCGGTGCTCCGCGACGGATCGTGCGGCGTCGACGGCTATGTGATCCGCTGAACGCTACGTGATCCGCTGCACGCGGTAAGACGTCCGAGCGGTCCTTTGGTGTTCGACCGCGGTGAATAGACTCCTAGCGCAAACGGTTACCTCGATCCACGCAATAGATTCGCCGCAGCATCGGCCTCCACTCAACCGGACTATGAGCCGAGGAAATCGCCACTCCACTGCCTCGATCAACGACGATCGAGGTGTCGAGCAAGGACCGCAGGTAGGGTTCGCGTGTCGACGGGTTTCGTGATGTAGTCGTCGCAGCCGGCGCGAATCGCGATCTCGCGGTCACCAAGCATTGCGCGGGCGGTCACGACAACGACGACGATTTCCTGAGTGGCAGGATCGGCCTTCAATCGTCGCGTCAGGTCCAGCCCGTCCACATCGCGCAACTCGATGTCCATCAGGATCAGATCGGGTCGATGCACCCTGATCGCGGCGTCCATCGACTCCTCATCGTACGCGAGATCCACCTCGTACCCGCGTGATCGGAGCAGGTACGAAAGCAGCTTGCAGTGTAGGGCGCTGTCATCGATGACCAGTGCGCGCCTGAGCGTCGACCGTTCGGGGACCTCAGTCGACGACGAAGTCGGAACGTGCGACTCCCGATTTCGATCGATGTCATCGCGTTCTACCGCAGCGGCCACGAGGTGATCGTCGCATGTTGCGCCCGGGATGTCGGGTAACAGCGCGGTGCTTCGCGGGTACGCGAACCTCGGTGGCGAACACAGCACGTCGGGTAACAGCGCGGTGCTTCGCGGGACGCGAACCTCGGTGGCGAACACAGCACGAAGCAATGGCACACGGCCACGGCATCCCGGTTAAGGTGGAGGTGATGGGCAAATCCCGACGCGTCGAAGACGATGATCCGCGGATCGTCGCGACAACCTTCGACCGGATGCGCCTCGGCATCTTTATCCAGCTCGTCGGAATTTGCCTCGGCCTGTTCTCGAGCGAGGCGATGGGGATCCCTCTCCCAGCGCCGATTCTCGGGCTCAATCTCTTGGCGCTTGCGTGCACGCTTGGTGCGCTGGCCGCCTTCCATCGCCGCTGGATTCCCTCGGGGAACGTTCACGCCGTGGTCGCGTTGGTCTGGATCCTCGCGCCGATCACCACGCTGTCCAGTCTGGTCGTGACAGAAGCGCCAAACCTCGTATTTCCGCTGGTGATCGAAATCGCGCTGGCGGCTGTAGTCCAGGTGAGCTGGCGATACTTCGTCGCGACCACCGCGAGCGTGGTGATCGCATACGCCGCGCTCGCGTTTCGCCACCCGCATCCGGACACGCTGATTCATGTCGCTTCGGTCGCAGGGGTCACCGTATGCCTTTGGTTGCTCCAGCGACAACTCCGGCGGTCGATGAACGCTGCGATCCTGCGAGAGGATGTCCATGCCGCAACTGCGGCGTCGCTCGAGCGCGAGCTTGTAGAGCGATCCAGGGCTGAGGACCAACGGCGGATCGCAGACGAGCTGCGGCAGTGTGCCGAGGAGGAGCGCGAGCGCCTTCGCGACCAGTTCGTCCACGCCCAGCGAATGGACGCCGTGGGGACCCTCGCGGCCGGGCTCGCGCACGACATGAACAACATCATCGGCGGGATCCTCGGTGTCGCGCAGATCGGGGAGGAGGAGACGACGGATCCCGCGTCCAGGGCCGACTTCGCGGCGATCGCGAGCCAAGCAATGCGTGCCGGCGAGCTCACGCGGAGCCTCCTTGCGTACTCGCGGCGCGGGCAGTACCGCCGCGCGCCGGTCGGCATCGACACAGTAGTCGACGAGGTCGAGCCGCTCCTCGCCCGGATGTTTGGAAATCAGGTGTCGGTCGAGCGGCGCGGCGGCGCCGATGCCGTGGTCGACGCGGACGCTGCGCAACTCGGCCAAGCGTTGGTCAACCTCTGTATCAACGGCGCAGACGCGATGGAGCGACACGGCCAGCTGACGTTAAGCACGGGCGTCGCACGGATGGATCAGGCAGCTGCTACGCGGCTCTCCATTGCACCCGGTCCGTTCGCCATGATCTCGGTGCGCGACGAGGGCTGCGGGATGACCCCCGCGATCCAGAAGCAAATCTTCGAGCCATTCTTCACCACGAAGGAGATCGGAAAGGGTACCGGCCTCGGGCTCGCGATGGTCTGGGGAACCGTGCAGGGCCACGGTGGCGCGATTGAGGTCCGCTCGTCACCCGGCGCCGGCACTACCTTCACCCTGTTTCTACCGATCATCAACGAGGTTGCGATCGCGCGCTCGGTCCCCGCCACCCGCGAGAGCGGGCGCCTACGGGGCCCAATGAAGCTGGCGCTCGTTGTCGACGACGAACCGGCCATCCGCGCGGTTGCAACGCGCACGTTGCGCCAGATGGGACTCTCCGTGATAGGCGCCGGTGACGGAGCGGAGGCACTCGACGTGTTCGACGCGCGTCGCGACGAGATCTCGGTCGTCGTCCTCGACATGGCGATGCCGGTGATGGGCGGCGCCGATTGCTTCCGCGAGTTGCGAAAACGAAGCGGCGTTCCGATCATGATCGCCTCGGGATACGCGAACGAGATCGAAACGCAGGGCCTCCTCGCGCTGGGCAACGCCGCGTTCCTCGAGAAGCCGTTCAGCGTGGACGCGCTGCGCCGCCACGTCGAGCGGATGCTCGTACTACGGTGACGTTTCCGAAGCCGCATGGATGCGGACGGATGCAGAGCGCGGTTGTCGGTGTGGATGTGCTCGGAAGAACCCGCAGACCTTTTTCTTTGCAATGTTCGTCGTGCGCCGGACGGCGAAGCGCGTAACTTCCCAGGAAGTGTCCGAACGTCGGGATTGGATCGAGACCGTTTCCTACAGCGAGGCGCACCGAACCAGGACTCGGTGGCTCGTGCGCGTCGACGGACTCATCGTGAAGTCCGAGAACGGCGACGACGGTGACCCCTCGGGGCCCTCGGGGATCAAGGCGCACGAAACCGCGCGTGCATGGGCCGAGGCCGCGTTTCCAGGTCTGGCATTCGACTGGAAGCGGTGCGTGTCAACGAGTTTGAGACGGCGCTCGTACCTATTTAGTGAGCAGCGACCTCCGCGATCCGATCCGAGGTGGCGATCCGATCCGTGATCCGATCCTTGATCCGATCGGCGAACTCGATCTGATCCATCGGTGGTGGGTTGATCCACGCGGCCGGCGGTGGCGATTTCTGGATCGGCCGTCCGTTCACAAAACGTTCGGGGTGACGGATGTGCGCCGCGTCGAGCACGAGTTGCCTCGCAGCGACGATGGCCGGCGCGCGACCATGATGGACGTCAGCGGGCGTGAGCAGTGCGAGTCCGGAGTGGTAGTGGCCCGTGTTGTACCAGCCGAGGAGCGGAGCCATGACAGCACGTGCGTGCTCGATGGAGCCGAAGCGCTCGGGCATCTCCGGCCGGTACTTGATCGTCTTGAAGCCGGCCTCGGAGTACGGGTTGTCGTTGGAGACGTGCGGCCGGCTGTGGCTCTGTGCGATTCCGAGGTCGACGTAGAGTTGCGCGGTCGACTTCGCGATCATCGGCGAGCCGCGGTCCGCGTGCACCGTCAGCTGACCGCGCACCACCCGTTGCTGCTCGCAGCAGGCCGCGATGAGCCGCTGCGCGATCTTCGCGGACTCGCGCCTGGCGATCTGCCAGCCGACGACGTAGCGGCTGAAGATGTCGAGGATGACGTACAGGGTGTAGTACGTGCCCTTCGTCGGGCCCGGCAGCTTGGTCGTGTCCCACGTCCACACTTGGTTCGGCGCCGTCGCGACGAGCTGCGGCTTGACGTACTCGGGGTGCCGGCGCTGCGCGCGGCGCTCACGGACCTGGCTGGCGGCGTCGAGAACGCGGTACATCGTGCGCGTCGAGCACAGGTACTCGCCGTCTTCGAGCAGCTTCGCGTAGACCTGCGCCGGCGCCTTGTCCATGAATGAATCGCTGTCGAGCACGGCGAGCACGTGCGCGCGTTCGTCCTCGCCCAGTGCGCGAGCCGGACGCGGTCGCGGCTGCGGTGGTGGCTTCGGCTTCTGGGCGCGGTAGTAGCTCGCGCGGCTCACGCCGAGCGCGAGGCACGCGGCAATGATGCCGACGATCGGGATCAGAAATACGAGGCCCTGCATCACCGGCGCCTCCGCGCGGAGGTCTCCGGGCCGCGCGCGAAGTCCTCCGCTGTCGTCTCCGGCAGAGTCTCCCCCAGTAAGCTCGCGACTTTTTTTTGGACGTCGATGATCGTGTTGGCCTTGTACAGCTCGTGCTGGAGCTTCTCGACCTGGCGCAGCAGGCGCACGTTCTCGTCAGCGAGCTCGTTCTTCGACGACTTCCGCCCGCGCTTCCTCGGCGTAAGGCCGGCGAGCTGGCCGGCGTCTCGCTCGCGTCGCCAGACTGTGAGGTGCGACGAGTACAGCCCCTCGCGACGCAGCAGTTCGCCGATTGCGCCTTCCTCACCCGACGCCAGCGCCGCGTCGGCCTCCCGGACGATACGCAGCTTGTACTCAGCCGCGAACGTTCGCCGCTTCGGACGAGCCGGTGTGGTGGGGCTCTCCGGAACGCCCGAGCGGGCGACCTCCCGGACCGCGGTCGCTGTCCCCTCGCGCGGAGGAGCAACGCCGTTCTTCTTGGACATGTTCAGCATCGTGACCGGATTCCTGCTCGCCCTCGACGGTAATTTCGACCAGGCTCGCTGTCTCAGTCACGTTGGCACAGAGGGAAGCACGAGCACCACACCGGGCGAACGACCCGACTCTGAACCGGCGATCTCGCTCGCGTGGGTACTTGCCTGCTATCGTCGCCAAGGCGATGTCACGCATAGACCTTATGGCCAGTCTGACGCTCGCGCTGATGACATCAGCGTGCGACTCGCCACTAGTTGCCCCGGCCTCGGCGGCGAACAGCACGGCGGAGCGGGTTCCGTGGATCTTCCGCGCGGGGGGACGTTACCGTTTCCGGATCAGCGCCGAAGTTGTCCGCCTGCCGCACGACTATGACGCCGACAAGGACGACGACCTCCCAAACCAACTGAGAGAACGGCGTGCGTTGACGACGAGAACACCGGAGCGGGTCCAGGTGGACGACGTCGTGACGATCGATGGAGTCGACGCGCGCGGCGCTTCGATCACCGAGACATTCGAGCATCTCTTCGTCGAGAGCAACGAATGCGATCGGGACGCTCGGTTCCCTCGCCACCTCTCGATCCATACACAGCTTGGACCACACGGTGAGCTGATTTCCCGCGACGTACTCAGTGGCGACGCCTGGGAGTTGTCGCTGTTCGCGTTCTCCGGTCTCGACCTCGGGTACCTTCCTCCGCCACTCGTGGATCCCGGAGACAGTTGGCTGCGCGAGGAGGTACGGAGAGCGAGCTGTTACCTAGGAACTTGCGAGCATCGGAGGTCGATCTCGTACGCGCTTCACTCCGCGAGTCCGTGTCCCGAGCGCGGCGAATGCCGGCAGGAGTCGGCGATCGAGCAAGAACAACCGTACCAATGGACATCGGGAGAACGCACCACCTGGTACGACATCACGATGGCGCCTGATGACCTTCAGCCCCTGCGCGTAAATGGACGATCGGCCGGGACGGATGGGCTGGAAGATGTGTCCGCCACTTGGTCGATCGTCCGCATCGGCGAGCCCTCGGTGCAGCCAACGTGGAGACCCGCGCGCAGGGGCATCTTGCGTGTGTGGTCCAATCCGTGGACGCTGGTCACGATCGATGGCCTGCACCCGGGTCCGTTCTCGCAGGCGCCGGTATGTTTGAGCCTCCCGATCGGCAAGCACGCGGTTCGCATTGCGAACGAGATGCTGCCGTACGACGAGACTGTCTCCGTCGACATCTCGGAGGGTGCTCGCGCGGAGATCCGGCGGGACTGGTGTCCGAAGTTCCCGGCGTTCGCTGCCTGTGCCTGGCAACTTAAATCGGAGGAGTGGCTACGGGCTCGCGGCAAGTAGATGGGTGACGGTCGGCGGGTTGGGTCAGTCGCGCTCGACCAAACGCAGGTACGCGCGGCGCTCTTGGACGCTCAGATAGGCGGAGCGGGCAACGAGGCCTGTGGGGGAATGCCGAACGACCAATCGATCACCGCAACATTCGACGCGATCAGGAAGTACAGAGGGCCGATCCGTGCCGTTCTCGGTATCAGGACGGACACGAGCGCAGTGAGAGCCGCAGTATTCAGAACTTCATCGCGAACGGGATCATCGTCTCCCTGGTCACGGCTCCGTCATCTGGATGGTCAAAGATGCTGTTTTGACCTCGCCTCAGGTAGTGGTAACCGAGTACGACGAGTCCGAGGTGAACCATGCGAAATGGAATCCGCTGCCAGGAGTTGAGGCCGTAATACTTGTAAACGTTCTCCACATGGGTACTGGCATAAGGGACGAGTTCGAGAGCGAAATCCGCCCACGCCCAGGCAGCAACTTCCGTGAGCGGTAGCCGCACATGCTCGTTGGACGGGACCCCAAACTCAAAAAGGAGAGCGTAGGCAGCCACGGTGGCGACATTCGTGATGACGGGCGCGAACCCGACGAATGCCCTCTCGCCCTCAGTCGTCCCGCCACGTTTCACCCAACCGGTCGTACCAAGTGCGCAACAACGCTCCTTCCGGCCGGGTTTTGGCAGCCAGGTGATCTGCACGTAGTCCGCGCCCATCATCTTGGCCCCCAACGCGTGAGAGCCTTCATGAAGCACGACATGAAGGGTGAGGGTGGGAAACAGCCAGCCGGCCCCCTCGACGCGGGCCTTGAAATTGGAAAGCTCGTCCTCCGCGTGGGCTGCAGACAAAGGGAAGATCGTCGTCGAAAGGAGCGCGATGAGAGCGAGACACCGGGCCTTCATCGGCCTAGTAGCCCAACCGCCGACACGTTGCGATGCACAGGGTCAAGGTTAGCTCGCTCGTTCACTCTAGTCGAGCGCCGTGGTCTGGGCCGCGTGCTCGGCTGTTCGGACGTACGGTGACGTGGTCGTTGGTCCACCAAAATTCAGCCGGGCGAGAGTGCCCGGAGCTCGAACTCCGCGCTCACCCGACGACACGACCGTGTACGTGCAAACCGCGAGTCACCCCGGCGAGGCGTACCGCTCCCTTGGCGCGCTCGGCAACACCGCCGGCCATCCACAGCCACCGTGTGCAAGAACGCGCATGATTCTCCTGCCCCCCCCGCCCGCACGTTCGCGTCGCTGATACATTCGCCCAGGAAACATGCTGAACAATGGCAAATCTGAAAGCCCGGACCAGATCTTCCTCGCACTCAAGGAAAAGCTATTCGCCACGCTTAAGACACACCCTGCACTTCATGAAAGACTGCGCCACTTCAAATGTGAGTTCAACTCTCCTGAAGATGCGCGGCAGCTTGCCGAACTAATGCGGTGCGGCGCTGACAAGCTAAAGATCGAAGTCGGAGCTGTTCCGCACGCTATTGGGCCTGGGCTTGCGTATATGTATGACTTGGTACTCGAGGCAATTCGCCAGAACCCGGAGAAACTACATTCAAAGATCTTCAATGAACGCGCCTTGCGCACAGGGATTGCTCTGTTCGATATTGCTGCACTCAACGTCGGAAGGTTCACCGTCACGGCGCTTGAGCAAGCACTCGTCGATGAGCACTACGCGAGCCGGCTGCGTCAGCGTGCCGGAGAGCTTGCGGGTACGCTTGGACAAGGTATTACGAGAGAC
>JBBRBG010000279.1:0-9763 GCA_038206055.1 Haliangiales bacterium | reverse complement strand
CGGTTCGCGTATCTTTCCTGAGGCTCTGATGCCCATCATCTGCGGTACCGATCTCTCGGCTGCGAGCGCGGGTGCGCTCGAGGTCGCGCGTGCGCTGGCGAAGCAGCGCGGTGACTCCGAGGTCGTGCTCGTGCACATCGCCGACCCCGCGGGTAATCCGGGCGAGCGCGAGGTCGCGATCGATCGCGCCCGTACCGACATGGATGCGATCGCCGCGTCGATCACCGGCACGCCGATCGTGCGCACCGAGATGATCGTCGGGAGTCCGGACGAGGCACTCGTCAACTTCGCCGAGACCGAGGGCAGCGATCTGATCGTCATCGCGGCGCGCTCCGATGACTCGGGCAGTGCGCGACTGGGGAGCACTGCCGCGCTGGTGATCGCGCGCACCACCGTGCCGGTACTCGTGGTCCGCGATCCGGCCCCGTGGATCGCGTTCGCCGCGGCCACGCGTCCCTTGCGCCTCCTGCTCGGCATCGATGACTCCGCGACCTGCGATCTCGGCATCCAGTGGACGCAAGCGCTGCGGCTCAAGGGTCCGGTCGAGGTCGTGCTCGGCGCGATCTACTATCCGGATGATGCTGCTGCGCACTACGGCTTCGAGGCGAAGGCGCTCGTCGATCGAGATCCCCAGATCGAGGCGCTGATGGTCCGCGATCTCGTGCGCCGGTTCGGCGGCAGCGATGCCCACGTCACCGCGACCGCGCGGCGCGGCCTCGGGCGCATCGGTGACCACGTGCTCGAGCTCGCGAACGAGGAGCAGGTCGACGCGATCGTCGTCGGCACCGGTCAGAAGACCGGCCTGGGGCGACTCGGATCCGTGTCGTCGATCATCATCAACGATGCGCGCCAGTCGGTGGTCTGCGTGCCACCGCAGGCCTCGGTCGGCACCACCACCGTCCCCACGCTACGCGCCGCGATGGTCGCGACGGACCTGTCGCCGTTCGCGAACCGCGCCGTCGCATACGGGTTCGCGCTGACGCCCCCCGATGGCGACATCCACCTCGTGCACGTCCTCAAGGATGACGCGGATGGAGACGAGGCCGAGCTTGTCAAAGCCCTGCGCGCCCTCGCCCCCACCGGCGCCACCCAGACCGTCCATGCCCATGTCGTTCGCGGTGACGATGCGGCGACCACGCTCGCTCAGTGTGCCGCACGGCACGGCGTCGACGTGATCTGCATCTCCTCCCACGGTCGCTCGGGCATCGCGCGCGCCATCGTCGGCTCCGTCGCCGACCGCCTCCTCCGCGCGACTCGTCTCCCCGTCCTCGTCCTGCGCCCGTCCTAGCGGAGCTCGCGCCGGATCTTCAGCTTCATCAGGCCGCGCACCTCGACCTGGCGGATCCGCTCGCGGGTCAGGTTCGTGATGAGCCCGATCTCCTCCAGCGTCAGCGCGCCCTGCTCCGCCACGTCCAGTGCGCACGTGTGCTTCATCTCCCACGGCTCGAGATCGGGGAAGTTGATCTTGATCGACCCCGTCTCGGGATTGATGTCGAGGTACAGGTGGTGCTTGCACGCCACCCATGGGCACGGCCGTGCCTCGTTCGAGCACTCGGCCCGCGTGCGGGGGCGCTCGATGTCGAGCACCGGCGGGTACATCAGCGCCCCGAGCTGAAGCTCGGCCCGGGTCATCCGCTTCATCGCGATCGTCTTGCTTCGTGGCCGCGTCCTCCGCGTTCGCCGCCGGACTTTCTGACTGACCTCTGGCACCACCACGATCTCGAGATCCGCAGTGGATGCGTCGAGCTCGCCCTCACCATCGTCGGCGTTCATGACTCTCCTTCGGCTCACGTCGCCATCCGCGATCGTGTGACTTCACCTTAAGGAAGTGGTTACGAAAGTGGCAAGTACGTGGCACATAAAGTTGCTCCGGAGAGATCTCGGCGATTTCATCTTGTACGTGGAGATCCTACACGCTACGGATCGCCGCCGATGACGGCCGGCACCTGGGGAGGCGCTCGTCGCGGTGCCGGGCGGCCCGCGCGCGGACCGATCACGAGCGAGCCGCACAAGACTCGGCCGGAGCTTGCGGCGCGCCATCCCGTTCACGTCATCGCGCGCATCGATCGCCGCCTCGGCTCACTCCGCGCGCGCCGCACGTATGCCGCCCTTCGCCGCGCCGTTCACCTCTCGCTCGCGCGCCCGGACTTCCGGATCGTGCGGCTCGCCCTCCGGCCTTCGCGCGTCGAGCTGGTGGTCGAGGCGGACGGCAAGCGCGCGCTCGCACGTGGGATGCAGGGCTTCCAGGTCGCCGCCGCCCGCGCGCTCAACGCCGCGCGTCGCCGGCGCGGCACCGTGTTCCCGGATCGCTACCGCCCGGCGGTGCTGCGCACGCGCCGCGCGGTGCGCGCCACGCTCGGCGCCCTGCCCTCATCGGTCGCCGAGTCGGCGCTGCCGTCGTCACCCGCACCGGCGCTCACGTGGCTCCTGCGCATCGAGCTCGGACGCGTGCGGCCGCGGCCGCGCTGGTAGCGAGAGCGTCCGCTTGTCCGGCCGAGATCCGGACGCGGTGGCCGCGCTGCGGACGGGCGCGATGTGATGTCGCGTGCTTGGCGCGGGCATGGAGCGTGCGCTGGTTCGCCGCCATGCACACCACCACCATCGCGATCATGCGCGAGCTCGTCGAGACGCTCGAGCGCAACCACCAGATCCTCCGCACGTACGTCACGGACCAGGCGGAGCGCGCGCGGTTCGATGCGCTCGCGAAGCTGACGATCCATCGCGCCACGAGCACGCTGGACATCTATGAGGACGAGACGTTCCGGGAGCGGCCCGCGATCGGCGCGATGTACGGCGCCTGTGACGCGGCACTGCGGCTGCTCCACGGTTTCGAGCAGGTGCCCGCCTGCGAGACCAATCGACAGCGGCTCGCGTGGGCGATGCGAGATCTACGGGAGTTGATCTCGGGACTGTTCGAGTACGTGATCGTACCGAACGGCGAGCCCATCCTGTCGGTAGACTGAACAAGCGCACGGGGTTCCGACGCTGCGACAGCTGCGACGTGAGGCGAAATGCATAACAATTCTTCACCTTCCACGTGGTCGTTCGTTGGCACGGCGGGTGGTACATAGCGCCGCGAGTCATGCGAGTCCTGTCGGCTGTTTCTTCCCTGCTCCTGGTCGGCTGCACGAGCTCGCCGGCGGCGGATCAACAGCCGCAGGGCGGTGGTGCGCCTCCTCCCGGCGAGGTTGGCATCGTCACGCTCAAGACCGAGCGTGTCACGTTGCAGGCCGAGCTCGCGGGTCGGACGGCGGCGTCGCTGACGTCGGAGGTGCGGCCGCAGGTCTCGGGACTGGTCAAGGCGCGCACCTTCGAGGAGGGCGCGAAGGTCAAGGCGGGCCAGGCGCTGTATCAGATCGATGCAGCCATGTACCGGGCGCAACTCGATCAGGCGAACGCGGATCTGGCGAGCGCGAAGGCCGCGCTCGAGTCGGCGAAGGGGCGCAACGAGCGGTTCGCGAAGCTCAGTGAGATCGAGGGCGTGTCGAAGCAAGAGGCCGACGACGCGCGCGCGATGTACCAGCAGGCGACCGCCGGCGTCGCGCAGAAATCAGCGGCGCTGCAGGCCGCGCGGATCAACATCAACTACACCTCGATCACGGCGCCGATCGCTGGACGGATCGGCAAGTCCACGGTGACGGTCGGCGCGCTGGTCACCGCCAACCAGCCGCAGCCGCTCGCGGTGATCCGCTCGCTCGACCCGATCTTCGTCGATCTCAACGAGTCGAGCGAGGACCGCCTCCGCCTGCGCGCGCAGCTCGGCGCCGGCACGCTGCAGGCGGGCACCGCGAAGGTCAAGCTCCGTCTCGGCGACGGCTCGCTCTACAACCACGATGGCACCCTCGAGTTCACGGAGGTCGCGGTCGACGAGGCCACCGGTACGGTGACCCTGCGTGCGCAGTTCCCGAACCCGGATGACACGCTGCTGCCGGGCATGTACGTCCGCGCGTTGCTCGATCAGGCGGTCGCGCAGGACGCGATCCTTGCGCCGCAGCAGGGCGTCTCGCACGACGCGAAGGGCAACCCCGTCGCGATGGTCGTCGCGCCGAATAACACCGTCGAGATGCGCGTGCTGGTCACGGACCGCGCGATCGGCGATCGCTGGCTTGTCACCAGCGGCCTTGCGGCCGGTGACCGGTTGATCGTCGAGGGGCTGAACAAGATCGGCCCCGGTATGCCGGTCCACGCCACCGAGGTCACGCTCAAGGATCCGAACGCTCCCGAGGCCGCAGGCTCTGGTTCTGGCTCGGGCTCTGCAACGAAGAAGTAGCTCATCATGCTCGCCAGGTTCTTCGCAAACCGGCCCGTGTTCGCCTGGGTCATGTCGATCGCAATCATGCTCGCGGGCATCGCCTCGATCATGGTGCTGCCGATCGCGCAGTACCCAGATGTCGCGCCGCCGAGCGTCAACATCTCGGCCGGCTACGTCGGAGCGTCGGCCGAGACGGTCGAGAACAGCGTCACCCAGGTGCTCGAGCAGCAGCTCACCGGCATCGACGGCCTGCTCTACTTCTCGAGCAACTCGAGCTCTGCGGGCCAGGCGAGCATCAACGTCACGTTCCAGCAGGGAACGAACCCCGATGTCGCGCAGGTCCAGGTCCAGAACAAGGTCCAGCAGGCGATCCCGCGCTTGCCGCCCGCCGTGCAGCAGCAGGGCATCGTCGTCGCGAAGAGCCAGACGAACTTCCTCACGATCGTCGCGGTCTACGACGAGACCGACAAGTCGAACGAGGGCGACATCGCCGATTATTTGCTGAGCACGTTGTCGGATCCGATCGCGCGCATCGACGGTGTCGGGTCGATCCAGGTGTTCGGCGCGAGCTACGCGATGCGGATCTGGCTCGATCCGGCGAAGCTGCTCGCGTACAGCCTGATGCCATCGGACATCGAGGCCGCGGTCGCGATGCAGAACGTGCAGGTCTCCGCCGGCAAGATCGGCCAGAACCCGGCGCCGAAGGGCCAGCAGCTCAACGCCACGGTGACCGCGCAGAGCAAGCTCCACACCGCGAAGCAGTTCTCCGAGATCATCGTCAAGCACGACTCGAACGGCGCGCTCGTGAAGCTCGGCGATATCGCGCGCGTCGAGCTCGGCAACGAGTCGTACGATGTCACCACACGCCTCAACCGCCACCCGGCCTCGGGTCTCGCGGTGATGCTCGCACCGAACGCGAACGCGCTATCAGTCGCGAGCAACGTCAAGGAAGTGGTCGGCGAGCTCCAGCGCTCGATGCCGCCCGGCTGGAAGGTCAGCTACCCGTTCGACTCGACCACGTTCATCCGGATCTCGATCGAGGAGGTCGTCAAGACGCTGCTCGAGGCGATCGGCCTCGTCGTGATCGTGATGTTCATCTTCCTGCAGAGCTGGCGCGCCACGCTGATCCCCGTGATCGCGGTGCCGGTCGTGCTCCTCGGCACGTTCTGCGTGCTGCGCGTGCTCGGTTACTCGATCAACACGCTGACCATGTTCGGCATGGTGCTGTCGATCGGGTTGCTCGTCGACGATGCGATCGTCGTCGTCGAGAACGTCGAACGCTTGATGCGCGAGGAGCAGCTCTCGCCGATCGACGCCACGATCCGCTCGATGAAGGAGATCACCGGCGCGCTGATCGGCGTGGCCACCGTGCTGTGCGCGGTGTTCCTGCCGATGGCGTTCTTCACGGGATCCACCGGCGTCATCTATCGACAGTTCGCGGTGACCATCGTGTCGTCGATGCTGCTCTCGGTGTTCGTGGCCGTCACGATCACGCCGGCGCTCTGCGCGTCCTTGCTCCGCGCGTCGCACGCCACGGGTCCGCGCCGCGGTCCATTCGGCTGGTTCAACCGCGGGTTCGACCACGTGACGAATGGCTACAAGCGCTCGATCGCGTGGATGCTGCGCGGGCCGGTGAAGTGGCTCGTGCCGTACGCGGCGATCTGCGCGCTCATGTACGTGTTCGTGACGAAGCTGCCGCAGGGATTCCTCCCGCAGGAGGACCAGGGCATCGGCATGGTGATCTGGACGCTCCCCGCCGGCGCCACCACCGGCCGTACGCTCGAGGTCGGCAAGCAGGTCGAGAACCACTTCCTCCAGGTCGAGAAGGCAAACGTCGAGTCGCTGTTCACGATCGCCGGCTTCTCATTCGTGGGGGTCGGTCAAAACGCGGGCATGGCGTTCGTCGAGTTCAAGGACTGGAACAGCCGCAAGGGCAAGGACAACGCCGCCGCTGCCATCGCGAACCGCGCGACCGGCATGCTCAGCGCGATCCGCGACGCGTGGGTGTTCTCGCTGACGCCGCCGGCGATCCAGGGCGTGGGCGAGTCCGAGGGCTTCGACTTCCAGTTGCAGGCCGCGCCCGGCACCGATCGCGCCGGCCTCGCAGCCGCGCGCGACGCACTGCTCGGCATGGCCGCGAAGGATCCGAAGCTCGCCGCCGTGCGCCGCGGCGATCTCCCGGAGACGCCGCAGCTCAAGATCGACATTGATCAGGCGAAGGCCGCCGCGCACAACCTGTCGCCCGCGGACATCTCGCACACGCTATCGACCGCCTGGGGCGGCAGCTATATCAATGACTTCATCGATCGCGGCCGCGTCCAGCGCGTGTTCATGCAGGGTGAGGGCTCCTCGCGCAGCAAGCCCGCGGATCTCGATCAATGGTACGTGCGCGGCTCGACCGGCGAGATGACGCCGTTCACCGCGTTCGCCACCACGGAATGGACATACGGCGCCGAGACCCAGGCGCGCTACAACGGTCTCGCGTCGGCGAGCATCCAGGGCGCGGGCGCACCGGGCATCAGCTCGGGCGCGGCGATGGACGAGATCGAGAAGCTCGCGAAGGAGCTGCCCCCGGGCACCACGTTCTCGTGGAGCGGCCTGTCGTACCAGGAGCGCCTCGCGAGCGGTCAGACGATGAAGCTCTACGGCATCGCGATCCTCCTCATCTTCTTGTGCCTCGCCGCGCTCTACGAGAGCTGGTCGGTGCCGTTCTCCGTGCTGCTCGTGATCCCGCTCGGCGTCGTCGGCGCCGTGCTGGCGGCGAAGTTCCGCGGCCTCGAGAACGACGTGTACTTCCGCGTTGCACTCGTCACCACGATCGGCCTTGCATCGAAGAACGCGATCCTGATCGTCGAGTTCGCGGAGGAGGCGTATCACCGCGGTGCGACCGCGATCGACGCCGCGCTCACCGGCGCGCGCCTGCGCCTGCGACCGATCATCATGACGTCCCTCGCGTTCGTTGCCGGCGTGTTGCCGCTCGCGGTGTCCACCGGCGCGGGCGCGAACAGTCGCGTCTCGATCGGCACCGGTATCGTCGGCGGCACCATCACCGGCACGGTGCTGGCGATCTTCCTCGTCCCCGTGTTCTTCGTGCTCGTGCGGAAGCTCGTGCGGGGAAAGCGAACGCTGCCGTGAAGCGCGCCGCCCTGTCCTTGCTTGTCCTCGCAGGCTGCAGCTCGATGGCGCCGAAGTACGAGCGGCCCGTCGCGCCGATCCCGCCGGCGCTGCCGACGACCACGACCCCCGCGACCAGCCAGGCCCAGCTCTCGCTCGGTGACTTCGTCCGCGATCCGAAGTTGCGCGCCGTGATCGTGCAGGCCCTCGCGCAGAACCGCGACCTCCGCGTCGCGGCGCTCTCGATCGAGTCGGCGCGCCAGCAGTACCGGATCCAGCGCGCTGCGGCATTGCCCTCGATCGACGCGGGCGTCTCGGTGACCAGCGCGCGCTCGATCGTCGGGCCCGACAACGCCACCGCCCGGTCGACCCTGTACTCCGCGCAGGTCGGCATGGCCGCGTGGGAGATCGATCTGTTCGGCCGGCTGAAGAGCCTGTCCAACGCGCGCGAGCAGCAGTTCCTATCGACGGTCGAGAATGCGAACGCGACGCGGATCAGCCTGGTCGGCGAGCTGTGCACGGCGTACGTCGCTCTCGCCGCCGACCAGAGCCGACTCGCGATCGCGCGCGACACGGCGGACCTCGCGAAGAAGACGATGGAGCTCACCGATCTTCTGGTCAGCGGCGGCACCTCGAATCGCGGCGACTTCTTCCAGGCCTCGACCGTCTACCAGACCGCGCGCGCCGATGTGGCGCTGCTCACCGCGGCGATCGCGCAGGATCGCAACGCGCTCGAGCTCCTCGCCGGCGGACCGATCGCAGCCGAGCTGCTCCCCGCCGCGCTCCCCGCGCTGCTCGACTGGTTCGCCGACGTGCCGGTCGGGCTGTCGTCGGCCGTCCTCCTCGAGCGCCCCGACGTGCTCGCCGCCGAGCACGACCTGATGGCGGCCAACGCGAACATCGGCGAGGCCCGCGCGCGGTTCTTCCCGTCGATCACGCTGACCGCGAGCGGTGGTCTCGCGAGCCTGACCCTCGCCGCGCTGTTCACCGGTCCCGCCGCCGTGTTCGCACTCGTACCAGCCATTGGAGTGCCGCTGTTCCGCGGCGGCGCGAACAAGGCGAACCTCGCGTACACGAAGGCGCAGAAGGAGCTGTTCGTCACCACGTACGAGCGCTCGATCCAGGTCGCGTTCCGCGAGGTCAGCGATGCGCTCGCCGTGCGCGGCACCATCGAGGAGCAGCTCGCCGCCCAGGTCGCACTCGTCGAGGCCTCGGTGAAGGCCGTGGAGCTCGCCCAGGGTCGCTACAAGGGCGGCATCGATACGTTCCTCACCACGCTGATCTCGCAGCGCGCGCTCTACGGCGCGAAGAACTCGCTCGTGTCCACGCAGCTCGCCGCGCTCGTCAACCGCGTCACGCTCTACCGCGTGCTCGGCGGCGGTCTCCGCTAGCGATGTCACGCGTCGTGTTCATGCACAGCGGCGGGTTCACCTCCCGCCAGTGGCGGCGTCTCGCCGAGGAGCTCGGCAGCGATCACGAGATCGTGAACCCCGACCTGCTCGGTTACGGGCGCGAGCCGCGGTGGCCGTCCGGAACGCCGTTTCACTTCCACCGCGATGTCGAGCGCCTCACCGCGATGCTCGACAGCGCGCCGACCCACCTGATCGGTCATTCTTACGGCGGCCTGCTCGCGATGCAGGTCGCGCTCGCCGCGCCCG
Source organism: Haliangiales bacterium (assembly GCA_038206055.1). Taxonomy (GTDB): domain Bacteria; phylum Myxococcota_A; class Polyangia; order Haliangiales; family Haliangiaceae; genus JABFXX01. Next base: position 739 of record JBBRBG010000279.1, on the reverse strand, counting down.
CGCAGGTCCGGTCGATCGCGGTCTACGAGCCCGTCACGTTCAGCGTCCTCGGTCCCGAGGATGCCGAGACCCGGGCTTCGATCGATACCCTGCTGGCCTATCATCTCGATGCGGACAGCGTGGACGAGGACTGGCTCGCCGGCTTCGTCACCTGGTGGCAAGGCGCTGGAGCGTGGGAGCGCCTCGCGCCCGAGACCCAGCAGGCCTTCCGCGACGTCGGGTGGAAGCTCTCGCAGGAGGTCGCCTCGCTGGCGGCCGATACGACCTCGCGCGCGACCTACGCGACGATCGTGGCACCGACCATCGTCCTCGGCGGCGCGCTCACGCAGCCCGCCGAGATGCAGGTGATCCAGCGCCTTTCGGCGGCGCTGCCGAACGCGATCCTCCGTGTGTTCCCCGACATGGGACACATGGGCCCGATCACGCACGCCGCGCAGGTCAATGCGGCGATCGCGGCGCACGTTCGCGCGAACTAGGCTGATTCAGCGCGCGTTGCCGTCAAACCTCGCGACGGTCGAACAAAGTCTCTGCTCGGTAGCTTCGTATCTCCTGTCAGATCCTCCGGCACGGAGGTGCCAGCACGTACGCCGCCGTGGGCTAGGGGCGCCCCGGCCGGACGGACGGCGACGAATCCACGCGACCGTGCTTCCAGAAAGATGAGCCCCGAAGTTCTCGAAGACCCTAAGGAGAGGCTTTCTCCTGCAGGAGAAGACTCTGCTTCGGGACCTTCGGTGCCTTC
>JBBRBG010000278.1:0-9792 GCA_038206055.1 Haliangiales bacterium | reverse complement strand
AAAGGCCCCGAAGGTCCCGAAGCAGAGTCTTCTCCAGCAGGAGAAAGCCTCTCCTTAGGGCCTTCGAGAACTTCGGGGCTCATCTTTCTGGAAGCACGGTCGCGTGGATTCGTCGCCGTCCGTCCGGCCGGGGCGCCCTAGACCGGGCCGGCCGCACGGCGACGGAATTCCCACACGACCGTGCTCCAGAATCGTGAGCCGCAAAGTTCCCGAAGACCCCAAGGAGAGGCTTTCTCCTGCAGGAGAAGACTCTGCTTCGGGACCTCCGGGGGCTTCGGGGCTCACCTGAACCAACGAACCCGGCTCGCAGTGAGGATAGCTCCGATTGGAGCTCCTAGCCCACGACGGGTGGAGACGGCGGCGTCGGATCGGGCAATTGCACGACCTCGGTCGGATCGCGGGGCGCGAGGCGGAAGTGACGGCGCAGGCGCGCGGCGAGCGCATCGACCACGGCATCGGACAGGATCTCCGAGGTCTGCGCGCGGTGCACCGCCCAGCGCTGCGCGAGCGCGGGCTGCTCGGCGATGCCCGGCAGCGCCGCGAGCCGCGGCTCGACGAGCGCGAGCGCACCCGGCAGCGCGAACAACGTGGCGAGCCCGCGCGGCCGCTGCCCCGCGGCTTCGGGCGCGAGCACCGTGGAGATCAGCGGGCTCTTCGCTCCGGGCTCGCGCAGGTTGATCTCGGCGAGACAGAACAGCGCGTTGAGGTGAACGATGAACGCGGCGACCGCGCGCACGTCGGCCTCGTCGGGAGCGCGCTCGAGCATCTGCTCGAACGCCGCGGCAAGACGCGCGGGACCGGCGACCTGATCGCGCGGCCCGACATCGGGGACGAGGCGATACGCGATCGCGCGCGCGAGCTCCGGATCGCGGAGGAGGAACACCGCGTCCTCCCAGTGCAGCGGCGGAGCACCGGCGTGCGAGTCGAGGAGCTGCGTCAGCGGCGTGCGCCGCAGGAGCGTGGCCACGACGGGCGCGGTCTCGGGGACGGCGAGCAGCTCGTCGAAGTCGACGTCGGTGTTCTCCTCACGGACGCGGCGCATGCCCTTCCATGCGGTCAGGCGCGAAGGCGGCTTCTGACCGAAGAACCGCGCGCGGCCCGTCCACCACGACACCGTGATGTCGCGGCGGGTGATCGCGAACAGGTTGTGAAGCAGCGCGTGGCGCGCCATCACGCGCACGCGGTTGGTGGTCAGCGGCTGGCTGACCATCGCGAGCGCGTTCTCGATGATCTTGCGGCGCTGGCGATCGCTGACGGACCACTGATCGGCGCGCGGGTGCACGAGGAACAGCGCGTTGTGCAGGCCCGCGGCGAGGGCGAGCTCGTCGCGCTCGAGGAGGAACGCCGGCGGGCGGCACACCAGCGTGGACAACACGCTGTGCCGGGCATCATCGACCTCGACCTGCTCGACGCTCGCATCGTGCAGCTCGGTGTCCCAGCGATCGAGATCGGGCAGCGGAATCGGCGCACCGATGTGCAGCTCGCCACCCGCGACGAGCGGCTTGACGAATTTCGTCAGGAACTCGCGAACGTGGGTCTTCGCCATTACTTCCCGGGCGGCAAGAGCTTGCGATCCGGAGCGTCGGGATAACCCCAGAGCGCGAACCGCCCGACCTCATCGTTGACGATGCTGGCGCCCGCGGGTGCATCCGCGGCGTAATCGACGATCTCGGCGCGATCGACCTCGAGCTTCGCGAGAGACCGCCGCTCGAGCGTCTGGAACGAGCCCTCGCCGATCTGGAACGGCGTACCGTCCACGGTGAACACGGTGACGAGGCCGCCGGTGTGACCGAGCGCGCGCGACAGCACCTCGGGAGACACGCGAGGTACCACGTCCATGCCGAGCGGCACGAGCAGCCCCGGCGTCAGCTCGCACAACAGCTGGCCGAGCGGGATGACATCGAGGTTCTCCGAGCCGATCACGAGGATGCCGCGATCGGTGACCGCAACCCGGTGGCCGCGCAGGCTGACGGGCGGCAGCGCGAACAGGATCCGCTTGAGCCGCTGACCGTGCGCGACGGGGATCAGCGTGCCGACGACGCGGCGCGGGGGCCCCATCGATGCGGCGAGCTTGAGGGCGACGCCGATCGCCTCGGGCGGACCGCCGCCGAGCTGCTGCGGATCCTTCAGCCGCTCGAGCTCGAGGTCGACGCGCGTGAGATCCGCGATGTCAGAGAGCTGCAGCGGGCCCGGCAGCACGTCGACCCGGTCGTTCGGCCAGAACACGTGGAACGTGTCGGGCGGGAACACCGAGCTGCACGACGCGAGATCGATCGGATGCTCGTACCCGACGGCGACCGCGGCGTTCACGCCGGCGGGGCGGAATACGTCGATGCCCGGGGTGCCGTTGAACAGCGCGAGGATGCGCTCGGGGAGTGCGCGCACGCGGATCATCATGTAGCCGCGCTCGCGACCCGCGTCTTCGAACGCGCTCTGCGAGCCCGGGGTGAACAGACCCGCCTGCGCCTCGACGCGGTTGCGCCACAGGTAGCGGATGATGCCCTCGGAGAGGCCGCGCGCGACCGCGAGCAGCAGCTCGCCGCGATCGTCGTCGCCGAGCCGGTCGCCGCCCGGGAGCCTGCGGATCGAGAGACGGAACAGGAGGCGCGCGAACGGGAGGTCGCCTTCCTTGATGTAGCCCTGCGCGAACTCGTCGCCATGGACCATGAAGTCGGTGCTCGGCGGCATCGCGCCGATGTCGACGGCGTCGTAGCCGTACGGCGAGCGATCGTCGCGGTACTTGACGAAGTGCTTCGCGGTCCCCGTGTACATCGCCCCGCCGACGAGGCGGCACAGGCGCGCGGCGCGGTCGGCGAGGTACGACGATACGGCCGGGATGTGGATCACGATCTCGCGGCCGCCGAGCGCGGTCTTGCACTTCGTGATCGAGAGGTTCGAGAGCAGCTCGTCGAGCGCGGCCTCCGACGAGTAAAGCCGCAGCCACGACACCGCGCCCTCGAGCGTGGCGAACGTCATCACGCAGAATCGCCCGAGAAGGATCCCGCGCGGATCCGGCGCCACGCCGGGCGTGAAGAATCGGGTCTGTCCCTGTGCGACGTGCTCGAGCGCCACGGGCGCAACGTAGCATGTATAGATGTGGGCATGATCCGAGCCGCCGCCCTCGCCATCGGTGTTCTCGCCGGCTGCGCGCATGACTCCGACAAGCCGAAGACCACGAACACCTCGAACGCGATGAATCGCCCGATCACGCCGCGCTCACAGCTCCCCGCCGCGATCCAGCCGCTGCTCCCGAAGCATGGTGTCTACGTGGCGGGCGGCGGCCTCGTGTCCTCGGCGTGGCGGGTGGTGCTCGACCTCGATGCGAAGACCATCTACGCCGGCTCCGCGACCCGCGCGAGCGCGCCGTCGTTCGGTCCGATGGACAAGGAGGCGACGAAGGACCTCTCGCCGCGCAACCAGGAGTTGCTGATGGGCCTCGCGAACGCGGCATGGGCCGAGCCTGCTTCCAAGGACCCGCCGAACCCGACCGCTGACTACGACGAGCTGTTCATCGTGCTCGAGGGCGACGACACGTTCTACCTCGACGGCTATGGCCCGATCCGCCAGCCCGGCGCGGCGAAGGCCATCGTCGAGCTACGCGCCGCCGCAGGCTTGTAGTTACTCTGCGGTCGCGAGCTGGATGTCGACGCGGCGATCTTGCTGCCAGCCACTCTCGTCCGTACCGGTCGCGTCGAGCGCGCCGCGCGTGGTCACGCCGAGCTGAGGCTTCTGGACGCCGAGGCGGCCGAGGTACTGCGAGACCGACTCCGAACGACGCGAGCCGAGGCCGAGGTTGTACTCCTCGGTGCCGCGCGGATCGGCGCGGCCGATCAGCGCCACGGCCTTGCCCTTGAGCGCGCCGGTGGTGAGACAGGCGGCGATCTGATCGAGGACCTTGCGATCGTCCGCGGTGAGCTCGTCCTTGTCGTAGTCGAACTTGGGATTCGCCGCGGGCGCCGCGGCCTTGATCCCGCACGCGGCGAGGATATCGCTGCCGATCGCGAGGCCCGGGCTGACCACCTGATCCTGCGTCATGTTCGGCGGCGGCTTGTCCGCCTTGACGACCTTCGGCTTATCGTCCTTCGGAAGGGTAGAGGCCGTCTTGGCCTTGTCTTTGGAGCAGCCGATGAGGGCTGCAAGGACGAGGGCAACAGACATGGTCTTCATGGGGCGGATCCTGCCACATTCAAGGTCGCATTCACGCATTCGACTGGGCTTCACGGTGTTCTCACTGTCGCGCTCCACCTCAGAGGTCTCATGCTCCAACGGTTCAAGATCACGTTCCTTACGCTCGTCGTGATCGCGATCGCGGCGTGCGGTGGAAAAAAGTCTGACGCCCCGAAGACGAAGGACGATGCGGCGTTGGGACCTCGGGTCGCGCCACTGACCATGCCGCCGAGCGGCGTCGACAAGATCGCCCGGATGGGTTTCGTCTATGGCGATGGCTGGCAGGTCTACGACAAGGCGGTGGCGGCGAAGGCGAAGAAGGACTCGGCGGGCGCGCAGTCTCTCGCGGAGACCTCGATCGCCAAGGATCCGTATCATCTCGATGCTCATCGCATGCTCGCGGTGCTGCTCGCGCAGGCGGGAGAGCACGCGGCGGTGGTCGATCACCTCGTGACGATCCTCGCGGATGACTACTGGAAGTACGGCCCGGCGCTCGCGAAGGACGAGGAGCTGAAGGAGTTCTTCGCCACACCGCACGGGCAGTCAGTCGCCGCGCTCGCGCAGAAGATCCACGACGACTACCAGAAGCGGACCGCGAGCGGCGTGTGGTTGGTCGGTCGCCGCAGCACGTTCAAGTGGCCCAAGGACATGGGCGTACAACCGGCGACGACCCGCGGCGAGCTGTACGCGTACGATCGCGAGACCCGCCGCTACCTGCGGCTGACGCACACGGATCACCGCGTCGCGGGCTTCGTTCGCGCCGCGAGCGGCAACGAGGCCGCGATCATCGGCTTTGACAAGATCGATCGCCCGAAGACGCCGGAGGGAGCGACGCCGACGTTCGTGACGTCGTGGGTGATCGCGCTCGATACGAAGGAGTGGACCGCGCTCGGGCCGAAGATCTCGCTCGGCGCGGGCAAGGAGATCGCGGTCGGCTACGGCGCGGGTGATCAGCTGCTGGTCGCGGTGGACGGAAACGTCGCGACCGTCGACAAGACGACCGGCAAGACGACGAAGATCGCGACACCCATGCCCGTCCCGCGGATCTCGCTGACCCTCGAGGAGGGTCGCGTGCTTCGCACCACCGATGGGATCGAAGCCGCGTGGACCGGCGATCCGGCGACCGCGACCGCGCTCAAGGCCACCGGTGGCGCTTCGATCGCGATCCCGGAGTCAGGATCGGTCTCGCAGTCCTCGGTATCTCTCGCACCTGGCGGCGCGCACCTCGTGTTCGCGACGGCGGTCGATCCATGCGCGAAGGACCTCGCGCCCTCGCTCTACGTCGCGGATGCGAAGAGGGGGACGGTCAAGCACCTGCTCACCGCGCACTCCAGATTTCCCACGCGCTGGATCGACGCCACCACGCTCGCCTACGAGGACGGCGAGGGCGCGATCCGGATCTGGGACGCCACGAGCGGGCGCGAGACGCAGAAGCTCGACAACAAGGTCGGCATCGCCCTCGACGTGCTCTCGCTGGCGCCGGCCCCGCTGTGCAAGGCGGCTCCGCCCGCCGTGGACGCGGGTTCCGGGGCCACCGACGAGCCACTGCCGCCCGAGGAGGGATCCGCGGGCCCGGTGACCGCGCCGCAATAACAGGCATCGGGAGACCGGTTCCGGTAGAATTTTCTCCGTGCGCATCCTCCTCGTTCGCCACGGCGACGCAGTCCCCGAAGAGGACGCCGGTAGTGACCGCGATCGCTGGCTGTCCGCAAAGGGCCGCGAGCAGGTGCGCATCCTCGGCCGTCTCCTCCGCGAGCAGAACATCGTGCCCGAGGCGATCCTGTGCTCTCCCCTGCCCCGCGCGGTGCAGACCGCCGAGATCCTCGCGAACGCCCTCGACTTCCTCGGCATCGTCACCTCGCTGCGCTGCCTCGAGCCATCGGCGCAGCCGCGCGTGGCCGCCAACGAGATCCGCGGCGTCGCCAGCCCGGTGATCGTGGTCAGCCACGAGCCGGCGATCTCGTCGCTCGGCGCGTTTCTGTTGTCGATACCGGCGTTCCCGCAGTTCCGTACCGCACACTGCTGCGCGCTCGAGAACGGCAAGCCGACATTCTCGGCTCGCCCGGATCTCGGCGTGGTACAGCCGCTGTTTGTCGACTGAACCCTGCGCGTCGAAACAAACTGCAATCAGTGCGGCGGCGCCTGATCGGGTTTGCAGGCGAGCGGGCCTGCGCCATCCGGTCCCTTCGAGCACTTGCCGGCCACCGTGTGATCTCCGAGCGCCACGCTGCACGCGTCGCCCTCGGCGGAATTCGCACATGCCTGGATGGCCTCCGGAGGCGGGCCCGGCGGGTGATCGGGCTTGCACGCGAGCGCACCACCACCGTCGGGGCCGGTCGCGCACACACCGGAGATCGTGTGCGTGCCGAACGTGACACTGCACGCGTCGCCTGCCTTGAGCTTCGCGCACGCTTCGAACGCTTCGCGCGGCGGTTGCTGCGGAGGCGGCCGATCAGCGGCGGCGATCGCGAACGGAAGAAGCGTGACGAGCACGGAGCCGGTGATCAGGAGCTTTTGCATGTCCTGACGTTGGGCTAGTCCTGCCTCACCCGTGTTTCACGAGTGTCTCGGCATATTTCAGCCGGGCGGGAGGGATCAGAACGTGCCGGGCGCGAACATGCCGCCGAAGTCGTTCGCGGCGCTGACGCTCGCCAGCACGGGGAGATGGAAGATCTTCTCGACCGTCTTCACCAGCGAGCTGTGCGTGTACATCGTCGCCGACATCCCCGGCACGACGTGACTGCCGAGCGCCAGGAACGGGATCAGGTTCGTCGAGCTGCCCTCGTCCCAGGTCAGAAAGATCACCGCATCGTGCGTCTGCGCATAGGTGATGATCCGCGGCAGCTCCGCGGCCAGCCAGTCATCACCGGCCTTGATCGCCGCCGCCGATGACACGAGTTGCCCCGCGCAGCTGGTTGCACCGTGCATGTCGTGACAGAGATCCGGTGTGACGAACACGTAGCCGGTGAGCTGACCGCCGGCGAGGTCGGCCGCGAAGTCACCGTACGACTTGTGATGGTCTGCGCACAGCGATGCAGTGGCGCTCGGCGGCGTACCGACGACATCGCGGAAGAACACGAATGGATCGTGCTTCGCCGCGTAGTTGCCGCTGCTGGTGATCGGGCACGTGTGGCTCGTGATGCCCTCCTGATACGCCATCCACGGCACGCCCGCCGCGGTGAGCTGCGCCGAGAGGTGATCCGTGCTGCCCGTGGAGTTCGCCATCGACGAATCGTTGTCGGTGGTGAACGACCGATCGCTGAACACGTTGGTGCCCGCTTCCATCCACACGTAGTGCGGCTCGCTGACGAGGTTCGGCAGCTCGTCCTGGAAGTTCATCGAATGGTTCGCGGTCGCGAACAGGCTGTTGATGTACGGCGCGCTCGTGGTGTTGCCGTAGATCGCAGTGTCCGCCTTGTTCTCGAGCGGGATCACGAACACCGTGCGAATGGCGCTAGCCGAACCATCCGGCGGCGCGTCGATCGATCCGGGCGGCGCATCGACCGTGGTGTCGTCGCCGGAGACGCCGTTGCTGGAGCCGCACGCCGTGAGCGCGAGGAACAATGCGATGGATTTCGGCTGCATTGGATCTGCGGGGAGCCTCGTCCATGTCACCGATGTCTACAAGTAACATCGGCGTGTCCTCGGGACCTCAGGTCTAGCGGGTCGGCGGCGTGCCACCCAGTAATTCGAGCCCCTTGCGGGCGCTCGCTCGCGCAGTGGCATTGGGATCCGACTCGGCGTCATGAAACCGTCGGCGTGCCTCGTCGAGCTCGCGGGTGTCGACGAGCAACCATCCCAGCATCGCCGAGGCCTCTCCCGCGCGCGTGCTCGTCGGGAACGCGTCGAGGAACGAGCGGAATGCGGTGATCGCGTCCGCCTGGCGATGCAGGCGCGCGACCGCGACCGCGTGCCAGAACGCCGCATCCTCCGAGAGCGCTCCGTCGGGCGCGAGGGCGATCGCCCGGTTGAAAGCGGCGGCAGCCTGGCCGTACTCGCCGATCCGCATGGCTTCCCAGCCGCGGTTGAACGCGACCTCCTGCGGATCGACGCTCGCGATCGGAGCGACTGCCGCGACGATGGGATCCGAGGTGACGCGCGGGGTTCGCTGCGGAACCGCCGGCACGCGCCGCGGGGGGAGCGATGGCGGCATCGCGGTCGCCGGTGGCGGAGCGATCACCACCGGTGCACGCCAGGCCTGACCAGCCGTCAGCACGATCGGTGCGGCACCGGCATGCGTGACCTCGACGCGGCCATGTACGACACTGACGGCGACGAGATGGTCGGCGGCCGCCACGACCTCGAACGAGGTGCCGCGCACCTCGACCTGATCGGCACCGACGACGACACGAAACCGTTCACCCGGTGCGAGCGGATCGACGTCGAGATCGATCGTCCCGTCGCGCAGTCGCACGATCTCGTCGGGCGGCTGCGCGGCACGCGAGTACTGCGCACCCGCGTGCGGATTCACCATCCCGCGCAGGGGATGACTGACCGTGACCTCGGGCGCAGGCTCGGAGCCGCGAAGCGCGATCACCCCGATGACCGATGCGGCGACACCTGCGGCCGCGAGGGCGACCCAGCGCAACGGCCGGCGGCGTGGTGGCGCGGGCGCGGGCGGAGCGTGCGGCACGAGGGCGTCGCGTGGGATCGTCACCGGATCCCATGCAGCGAGCAGCGCCGTACGCCGCTCCTCGAGGTGCGTTGCCGGCGGCAGCTCGACCGGAAGTTCCAGCGCGAGGTCGATCGCATCGCGGGTGTCGTCGACGAACGCCCGGCATCCGGCGCAGATCTCGACGTGCGCGGCGAGCACGCCGTCGAGACCGACGCTGACGGCGCGGTCGAGCTCCAGCTCCGTGGGGCAGGCGGTCATGCGGGCCCCTTCGCGAGCGCTGCGCGCAGCGCCTTGCGTGCGACGTGCAGGCGGCGCCACAGCGTGCCCTCCGGAACCTCGAGCACGCGTGCGACGTCCACGCCGGGAAGCTGCTCGAGGTCGCACAGGATGAACGCGACCTGCTGATCGTGCGGCAGCGTGTCGAGCGCGTCCGCGATCCGCATGAGGCGACGACGACGATCGACCTCGGTGTCGGGCTGTTGCGGCGACGTCGCGGGCACGCTCGCAAACTGGTCCTGGTTGATGCGGCGGCGCTGCTCGCTCCGCACGTGGTGACGCGCGACGTTCGAAGCTACGCCGAGAATCCAGGTCTTCACCGACGAGTGGCCCTGGAAGTGCGCCGCGGTGCGCGGCAGCTCGAGGAACGTCGCCTGCACCACATCGTCTCGCGACAGCTCGTCGATCGTGCGCAGCCGGGACACGAACCGGTACACCACCATATGAAACCGATCGAACAGGCCACCGAGTGCCGCGCTGTCGCCGGTGCCGCATGCCGCGAGCAGCGCTTGATCGGAGAGATCTCCGGAGTCTCCGGAGACGCGGCGAAGTGGTACGAGGCGTCCCATCATGGCGCTCCAAATCGCAACCCGGCGCCGACCCTGCCGAACAGCCGCGGCTCCCCAGTGGCCTCCGGCCGCAACGAGCCCTCGACGTCGGTGACCTGCGCTACATCGATGGCGGTCGAGAGGTCAAGCGAGATCCGATGGCCGAGCCGGAGCGTCCAGCTGAGG
>JBBRBG010000277.1:0-9807 GCA_038206055.1 Haliangiales bacterium | reverse complement strand
CCGCGCTCGGCTGCGCGAAGGGCATGGGGGCGATCGTGCGCGCCTTCGACGTGCGGCCCTCGGTTGAAGATCAGGTGAAGTCACTCGGCGGTGAGTTCCTGACCGTGAAGATCCAGGAGTCGGGCGAGGGGCAGGGCGGCTTCGCGAAGGAGATGTCGAAGGAGTTCCTCGACGCCGAGTACGCGCTGTTCCGCGAGCAGGCGAGGGACGTCGACATCGTCATCACCACCGCGCTGATCCCCGGCAAGCCGGCGCCGAAGCTGTGGTTCACCGACATGGTCGAGCTGATGAGGCCGGGCTCGGTGATCGTGGATCTCGCCGCGGAGAAGGGCGGCAACTGCGAGCTGACGAAGCCGGGCGAGGTGATCGAGCACAAGGGCGTCACCATCGTCGGCTACACGGATCTCGCGAGCCGGATGCCGAACGTCGCCAGCGACCTCTACGGCACGAACCTCCTGCATTTCCTCGACGAGATGGGCGGCGCCGCCGGCCACAAGATCGATCACGACAACGACGCGGTCCGCCCGGCGCTCATCCTCGAAGCCGGCGAGAAGAAGTGGCCGCCGCCTCCTCCGAAGAAGGTCGACGCCCCCGCTCCGAAGCCAGCGGCACCGGCGCCGGTCGCCGTTGCGAAGCCCACGCCCGCGCCCACGAAGTCGCACGGTCATGGACCGCCGGCAAGCGCGCCATCGCGCACCGTCGGCATCGTGATGTCGGTGATCGGCGTGATCGCCGCGATCGCGTTCGTCGGGCTGCGCTACGGCAAGTCGGATACGGAGGCCAGCTTCGCCACGTACGAGCTGTTGCAACACCTCACGGTGTTCGTGATGGCGGTGTTCGTCGGCTTCCAGGTGGTGTGGAACGTGGCGCCCGCGCTGCACACCCCGCTGATGTCGGTCACGAATGCGATCAGCGGCATCATCGTCGTCGGAGGTCTGCTCGGTGCGCGCACGGATGGCTCCCTGCACGGGTCGACCCTCGTTGCCATCGCCGCGACGTTGTTCGCCACCATCAACATCGCCGGCGGGTTCCTCGTGACCCGCCGCATGCTCGCGATGTTCAGGAAGTGATCCGATGATGCACTTCCTCAGCTCACAACTCCTGATCAACGCGGCCTACCTCGTCGCGGGCGTGCTGTTCATCCTCAGTCTTCGCGGCCTGTCGAGTCAGCAGACCGCGCGGCGCGGCAACCTCTACGGCGTGATCGGCATGGTGATCGCCATCGCCGTCACGATCACGACGCACTCCGCCTCCGGCGCCAAGTTCCACGACGCATGGATGCTCGCCGTGTTCGGCGGCGGCGTGATCGGCGCCACCATGGCGGCACGCGTCGGCATGACGCAGATGCCGGAGCTCGTCGCGCTTCTGCATAGCTTCGTCGGCCTCGCGGCCGTGCTCGTCGGCTACTCGCTCGACCTGTTCGGCGACGGCAACGGCGGCCCGCCGGAGCTCGCGCACCGGGTGGAGATCTTCATCGACGTCTGGATCGGCGCGCTGACCCTCACGGGCTCCGTGCTCGCGTTCGCGAAGCTGAAGGGAAAGATCTTCGGCATGAAGGTCAGCGGCACGCCACTGCTCCTGCCGGCGCGCCACTTGCTGAACCTCACGATGCTCGCCGGCTCGCTGTTCGGAGCGTACCTCTACGCGAAGAACGGCAACCAGCTCGGCCTCCACGTGGGCACCGCGATCGCGTGCGTGCTCGGCGTGCACCTCGTCGCCGCGATCGGCGGCGCCGACATGCCGGTCGTCGTCTCGATGCTCAACAGCTACTCGGGATGGACCGCCGCCGCTGCCGGCTTCATGCTCGGCAACGACCTCCTGATCATCACGGGTGCGCTCGTCGGATCGTCGGGCGCGATCCTCTCGTACATCATGTGCAAGGCGATGAACCGCTCGATCTGGAGCGTCATCTTCGGCGGCTTCGGTGCGGCGCCACCGAAGGGCGCACCCGGCGAGCCGAAGCCGCCGGGCGAGGTCCAGGAGATCACCCCGACCGAGCTCGCCGAGAAGCTCAACGAAGCGAAGTCGGTCGTCATCGTTCCCGGCTACGGCATGGCCGTGGGTCGTGCGCAGCACGCGGTGCGCGAGATGACCGAGGTGCTGCGCGCGCGCGGTGTCAACGTGCGGTTCGCGATCCACCCGGTCGCCGGACGCCTGCCCGGTCACATGAACGTGCTCCTCGCGGAGGCGAACGTGCCCTACGACATCGTGTTCGAGATGGATGAGATCAACGGCGATCTTCCGAACACAGATGTCGTCATGGTGATCGGCGCGAACGACATCGTGAACCCGGCCGCCGAGGACGATCCGACCTCGCCGATCGCCGGCATGCCCGTCCTCCAGGTGTGGAAGGCGAAGCTCGTCATCGTGAACAAGCGTGGCCGCGCGGCTGGTTACGCGGGTATCGACAACCCGCTGTTCTACAAGCCGGTCACGAAGATGCTGTTCGGCGACGCGAAGGATGCCGTCGAGAAGGTCGTCGCGGCCCTCAAGGCCTGATCGTTTCCGCCAGTAACTCGCGAGGGCTACGCGGCCGTCGACGGTACGGACGAGATCCGGTAGTCACCGAGGAGTTCGCCTGACGTCGCGGTCGCGCGACGAAGCCGACACGTACACGCACTAGGGTGCCCGGCATGGCCAACCATGTTCTCGGGCGCTTGCTCGCCATCGTTCCGCTCATCGCCGCCGGCTGCGCAGGTGAGGACGGCAGTCCCGGCGATCCCGGCACCAATGGTACGAACGGTACGAACGGCACGAACGGTACGAACGGCACCAACGGCACCAATGGGTCCAACGGCAGCAACGGTACCGATGCACCGCCGCGGCTCCTCAGCTTCGCGCCCGTGATGGCCCCGACGACCGACGTCGAAAAGCGCAAGGTCGTCACCGCGTCGGAGGCACTGGTCGACAATCAGGTCGTCGCGCTCCAGTACACCACCGAGGCGCGCAGTGGCGACGCGTTCGGCACCGCCGTGTTCGGTCGCATGGTCGATCAGGCCGGTGCCACGATTCACGCGGCGGATGGCTCGGACTTCATCTCGCCGTCGAATGACTTCTCGTCGCTCCTCGACGTCAACAACACGCTCTACGAGATCACGCACTTCGAGACGCAGCCGGGCGGCATGTACATCAGCCAGCTCGCTCAAAATGCAGCCGGCGCGCTCTCGATCACGAGCACGCGCCCCGTCGACTTCTCGAGCGTGCATGGCCTGTGGAACCCCTGCGCCGGCAGCGTGACGCCGTGGAACACGCACCTCGGCTCCGAGGAATATCCGCAGGACGCGCGGCAGACCGAGACGGCGACCACGGTCGCGCAGGTGACAGGCAGCTCGAACACCAACATGCTGCGCTACTTCGGCCTCGATCCGGCGACCGCCACGGTGACCACCGCGCGCGCCGCGTTCAAGCCGTACTACTACGGGTTTCCCGTCGAGGTCACCGTCGGCACCACGGGAGCGACCACCGTCAAGAAGCACTACGCCATGGGCCGCCACGCCGTCGAGCTCGCGTACGTGATGCCCGATCGCAAGACGGTGTACATCACCGACGATGGCACGAATGACTCGTTCCAGATGTTCGTGGCCAAGACCGCCGGCGATCTCTCCGAGGGCCGCCTCTACGCCGCGCGCTGGTTCCAGACCAGCGCCGCCGGCGCGCCGCACGGAACCGCGGATCTGTACTGGATCGAGCTCGGCACCAGCGCGCGCTCGACCGACGTCCAGGCGCTCGTCGACGGCGGCATCACGTTCTCGCAGATCTTCGACACACAACCGCTCGCCGTCGATGGCACGTGCCCGATCGACTTCAAGTCGGTCAACGTCGATGCGGCCGCGCCGGGGGAGTGCCTCAAGCTGAAGGCGGGCATGGAGCTCGCGGCGTCTCGCCTCGAGAGCCGGCGCTACGCGGCGTACCTCGGCGGCACCACGGAGTTCCGCAAGATCGAGGGCATCACGTACAACCCCGAGGGTCACCGCCTCTACCTCTCGTTCAGCGAGATCAACAACGGCGCGACCAACAACCACGCCCGTGACCTCGGCGGCCCGAACCACATGCGCCTCGCCGAGAACAAGTGCGGCGCCGTGTTCGAGCTGACGGTCGCGCACGACGCGGTCATCGGCACCGACTACGTCGCGACAAACGCCCGCGCGCTACTCGAGGGCATCTGGTTGCAGGACCCGGCGAACCCGAACCCGTATCCGGTCGGCAGCCCCTACGCCGGCAAGAACGAGTGCGCCGTCAGCGCGATCTCGAACCCCGACAACGTGACCTTCATCCCGCAGTACCACATGCTCCTCGTTGGCGAGGACTCGACCTCGGAGCACCAGAACGACGCGGTGTGGGCCTTCGACACCGAGTCCGGATCGCTCGATCGCATCATGACCACGCCGTACGGCGCCGAGACCACGGGCGTGTACTTCTACCCGAACCTTCGCGGCCACGCGTACATCAAGACGCAGGTCCAGCACCCGTACGGCGAGTCCGATCAGGCGATGGTGATGGACCCGGCCGAGCTGCGCTCGTACACCGGCTACATCGGGCCCTTGCCGGCGATGAACTGATGCGGCGAGCGCTCGTCGCTGCGGTTGTCGTCGTCGCCGCGGGCAGCGCGCTCGCTGTGGCGGGCGGGTCGGCGCGTCCGCAGCTCGCGAACCCCGCCGCGTACATCCCGGCGCAGTGCTACGCGAAGACGAAGCGGGCGGATGGCAAGCCACGGAACTCGTGCGCGACGTGCCACCAGACCTCGCGCGCGCCAAATTACGTCGACGACGCGGACGCGCAGGTCGAGCTCTCGATCCCGCGGTTCGCCGCGACGAACCGGTGGGCAAATGCGATCACGCCGCCCGCCCCGGTCTCGCTCTCCGACCGAGAGCTGCTCGCGTACGTGCGCACCGACAACTATCGCGGCGGCGATGCCGTGACCGCGAGCAAGGGTTACGCCCCCGACTGCGCCTTCGCCCCCGATGCGCAGGGCTGGGATCGCGATCCACGCGGCGCGGCAACCGGCTGGCGCGCGTACACCTCGACGCCGACCCCGGGCATGTTCTGGCCGACCAATGGCTCGGCGGGCGACGCGTACATCCGGTTGCCCGATGCGTACCGCCGCGATGCCAAGGGCGAGCCGAGCGCAGCGATCTACGCGCTCAACCTCGCGATCCTCGAAGCGATGATCCGTCGCACCGACGTGGCGATCGCGCCAACGGCGGAGGGTTCGCTCGGCGTAGATCTCGATAGCGACGGCAAGCTCGGCACCGCGCGCCGCATCGCGTTCGTGTGGCCTCCCGCGAAGGCCAACGCGCTCCACTACCTCGGCCAGGCAGCGGTGCTCGATCGCGCGATCGCCGGCTGGGCCGCAGCGGGGCTCTACCCCACGGGCACCGAGATCGTTCACAGCGTGCGCTACCTCGATGTCGCGAACGGGCGCGTGCGTCCCTCCGTGCGCATGAAGGAGCTGCGCTACCTGAAGAAGCTCCGCTGGCTGACGTACAGCACACTCGATCTCGCTGCGAAGCGCGAGCAGCGTGAGAAGGAGCAAGATCCAGACGCGCTGCGCCGCATCTACGGCGACGGCGACCGCGGCGTCGGCACGGGAACCGGGTGGCAGATGCTCGGCTACATCGAGGACGCCGCCGGCAAGCTGCGCGCGCAGACGACCGAGGAGACGGCGGCGTGCATCGGCTGCCACGGTGGGATCGGCGCGACGACGGACTCCACGTTCGGCTTCGCCCGCAAGGTGAGCTGGACGGCTCCGCCGCGGTTCATGGCGATCGCCGAGCCACTGCGCGCCGATGGCCGCGGCGAATACCGCACGTGGCTCGAATCAGTCGGGGCGGGCGATGATTTCGGCACGAATGCCGAGGTCGCGGCGAGGTTCTTCACGCGCGACGGCACCCTCGTGCCCGCGATGGCACGTGCGCTCGCACGCGACATCTCCGTGCTTGTCGTCCCATCGCCGGCCCGCGCGGTGGCACTCGACCGTGGCTACCTCGCACTCGTGCGCGCGCAGTCGTTCGCGCTCGGTCGCGACGTGTTCACCAGTGCGCCGCAGGTCGAAACGAAGCTCGTCCAGGACGCGGCGACAGGCGTCCAGCAGCCGCTCGCGCCGGCCTGGCAGCGCTAGCGCGCCCCGGCCGGACGGACGGCGACGAATCCACGCGACCGTGCTTCCAGAAAGATGAGCCCCGAGGTTCTCGAAGACCCTAAGGAGAGGCTTTCTCCTGCAGGAGGTTAGCGCGGCAGCTTCTTGATCACGTCGAGTGCGTCCTCGACGTGCTTGCCGAACCGGATCTTCGAGTCGAACCGCATGCGCACCTTTCCATCCTTGTCGAACACGAAGGTGACGCGCGGTGGAATGCCCAGGGTGGACTTGAGGCCCCACGACTCGGCGACCTTGCCGCCCGGATCGGAGAGGAGCGTGAACGGCAGCTTGTGCTTGCCGATGAACGCGTCGTGCGAGGCGGCATCGTCGCGCGACACGCCGATCACGTCGGCGCCCGCGGCGGTGAAGTCCTCGTACGAATCACGGAAGCCGCAGGCCTCGATGGTGCAGCCGTAGGTCTCGTCCTTGGGATAGAAGTAGACCACCAGCGGCTTGCCGAGCTTGTCGCGCAGCTGTGTCGCGCCATCTTTTCCGACGAGCGTCGTCGCGGGCATCGGATCTCCGACCTTCAGCTCGGGCATGCGCGCATCATAGCAGCGTGATCGCGATCCCGAGGCCCGCGGCGATCACGACGAGCGCACCGGTGAGGCTGACTCGTTTTCCGAGCGCACTCCCGCCGATGCCGAAGGCGAGACCGGTCTTGACCAGCGTGTTGACCGCGATGCCGATCGTGATCGCGGTGGTGGCGGTGGTCGAGCCGATGGTGTCGTTCGCGAGCTTCGCCGTCGACACGGTGACCGCATCGACATCGGTGGTGCCGCCGAGCGCGGACGCGAGGTAGAGGCCGCGATCACCGACGTACTCGATCGCGGCGCGGCTGAGCAGCAGCACGACGCCGAACACCAGGGTGACCTTCACCGCGCTCCCCAGCTCGAACGGATTCTTGAGGTCCAGGCTGGGCAGCTCCTCGCTGCCACGGCGGAACGTGAGCAGGAGGCCGAGCAGCGTGGCGACGAGCATACCGGCGAGTGGGATGCCGAGCGTGCGGAGGAGATCCGGCTCGATCAAGGCGACCAGCACCGCGACGCGCGCGAGCATGATCGTCCACGCCACCGCGATCGCACCGGCGGCGACCGGCGCCAGCGCCGGCGATTCCTTCGCACGCCGCGAGAACGCCAGCGTGACCGCCGTCGACGATACGAGCCCACCGAGAGCTGCGCCGAGCAGGAGACCGCGCCGCGCGCCGAGCCAGCGCATCGCTACGTAACCGAGAAACGAGAGACCGGAGATGGTGACGACGAGGAGGCCGAGCGTGCGCGGGTTGATCGCCTGCAGTGGACCGATGTCGCGGTTCGGCAGTAGCGGTAGCGCGATCACCGCGACGATCAGGAACTTCACGGTCGCGTAGAAATCCGCGCGCGAGACCTTCGCCGCGACCGTGTGGAACCACTCCTTCGACGACAGCAAGAACGTCATCGCCACGCCGATCGCGGCCGTGAGGAGCAGCCGATCGGACATCGGCTCGACCACCCCGTGGCTGACCGCGAGCGCGCCGAGCAGATACGTGCCCACGACGGAGACCTCGGTGGTCATGCCGTGGTCGGCGTCTCGCTTGATGTCGTGGTGGTACGAGATCGCGACAAGTGCGAACAGCCCGAGCAGCGCCACGAGCGGGAGCCACATCGAAGCCGGCTCGAGGAGCGTCGCGAGCGCGCCGGTCAGGGCGACGATCGGGTAGGTGCGAACTCCGCCGAGCTTGTTGCCGCCGCGTTCGAGCTTCGATTGCTCGCGCTCGAGGCCGATCAGCAAGCCCACGGCGAGCGCTGTCGCCAGGCCGAGTTGAGTCTCGTAGGGCTCCACCCCTCCAGTGTGGTACGAATCGCCGGCCATGTGGCAACCGCCGGAGCGCATCAAGCACGAGCTGCCGGTTCCCACGTGGCCGACCGCCGAGCAGGCTGCGAAATCGCTGCTGTTCCAGCCGATCGAGCTCGGACCGCGCACCGCCTGCGCACGGACGTGGATCCCGGCGATGGTCCCGTGGCGCGCGACCGAGGACGGCTTTGTCACGCCCGACGTGATCGACTGGTACCGGCGGTTCGCCGAGGGCAAGCCGGGTGTGCTGGTCGTCGAGGCCACCGCGATCCGAGACGTCCCCTCTGGCCCGCTGCTGCGGATCGGCCACGATCGGTTCATCGAGGGCCTGCAGCGCCTCGTGGCCGCGGTGCGCGAGGCTTCGAACGGTCAGACGCTGCTGCTGATCCAGCTGATCGACTTCCTGTCGATCCGCCGCCGCCCCGCGCGCGACAAGTTCTTCGCGCGGTTCCTGGCGGTCACCGAGCGACACCGCGAGGCGCTGCGCCTGCTGAGCGCGGACCCCACGGAGCAGCTCGCCACCGACGACGCGGTGCGCGCGCGCCTCGCCGCTCTGCCTGACACCGACCTGCCGTACGTGCTCACGGCGCGCGAGCTCGAGGATCTCGAGCGCGGCTATCGCGAGCGCGTGACCGATACGCATCTTCCGCACATCCGCGAGCTGCCGCAGGTCCTGCCGGGGTTGTTCGCCAACGCCGCGCACCGCGCTCAGGCCGCCGGCTTCGATGGCGTCGAGTTGCACTTCGCGCACGCGTACACGATGGCGTCGTTCCTGTCGGCCCTGAACACGCGCGACGATGGGTATGGCGGCAAGCGCCCGCATCGCGCGCGGCTCCCGATCGAGGTGATCGCCGCGGTGCGCGCGCGCGTCGAGCGCAACGTGATCGTTGGATGCCGGTATCTCGGCGACGACGTGATCGAGGGTGGCAACCACGTCGACGATGCCGCGTGGTTCGGGGTGGAGCTCGCGAAGGCCGGGCTCGACTTCCTCTCGATCTCGAAGGGCGGCAAGTTCGAGGATGCGAAGCAGCCGAAGGTCGGCTGGTCCGCCTATCCCTATACCGGCCGCTCCGGTTACGAGTGCATGCCCACGATCTACTCCGACGATCGCGGACCGTTCGCGCGCAACGTCAGCCTGTCGGGCACCATCCGCGCCGCGGTGCGCGCCGCGGGCCTGACCACGCCCGTCGTCGGCGCCGGTGGCATCTGCGAGTTCGCGCAGGCGGAGGCCGTGCTCGAGCGCGGCGAGGCGGATCTCGTCGCATCGGCGCGGCAGAGCCTCGCGGATCCGGACTGGTTCCAGAAGATCCGCGAAGGCCGCGGCGCGGAGATCCGCCGCTGCGAGTTCACGAACTACTGTGAGGCTCTCGACCAGCAGCACAAGCAGGTGACCTGCAAGCTGTGGGATCGCGAGGCCCTCGACGGTCCCGATGTGACGATCGCGAGCGATGGCAAGCGCCGCCTCGTCGCCCCGAAGTGGCGCTAAGAGCGTGTAGGTCATAGACCTGCGCGAGCGGCAATCCGCAGTGCCGGCTGCGAACCGGAGTCCGCTGGTTCAGGTGAGCCCCGAAGGCCGCGAAGGTCCCGAAGCAGAGTCTTCTCCTGCAGGAGAAAGCCTCTCCTTAGGGTCTTCGAGAACTTCGGGGCTCCTCTTTCTGGAAGCACGGTCGCGTGGATTCGTCGCCGTCCGTCCGGCGGGGGCGCGCTAGGAGCGCGTAGGTCATAGACCTGCGCGCTCGGCAATCCGCAGTGCCGGATGCGAACCGGAGTCCGCTGGTTCAGGTGAGCCCCAAAGGCCCCGAAGGTCCCGAAGCAGAGTCTTCTCCAGCAGGAGAAAG
>JBBRBG010000276.1:0-9932 GCA_038206055.1 Haliangiales bacterium | reverse complement strand
TCACGACGATCAGCGCTCCGAAGAACGCCATCGTGTAGACGATCTCCTTGCTGCGCAGCTCGATGCGCAGGTCCTTCCAGGCCACCCGGGCGGCGTGTCGCAACATGGTCGCTAGTTCGCGAACCGATGATACAGGTCCTTCAGTTGCTCGTACGAGTACGCGCCGCGCTCCTCGAACACGAGCTGCCCCCGCCGGAGGATCGCCACGTGGTCGGTGCGATCCGCGATGGCCTCGAGATCGTGGGTCACGACCACGACGATCGCCCCCGCATCCCGCAGGATCCCGAGCTGCTCGCCGAGCGATAGCGCGCCGCCGCGATCGAGGCCGGTGAACGGCTCGTCGAGGAGCAGCAACGAGGGCTTCGTCAGCAGCGCCCGAGCGAGCGCGAGCCGCTGCAGCATGCCGCGTGAGTACGTGTTGGCCGCGCGCTCGCGCGCCTTCGCATCGAGGCCCACGCGCTCGAGCATCGCGGCGATCGCCTTCGGGCCGCCATCGACCTCGTAGAGCCCGGCGGTCAGCGCGAGGTTCTCCGTCGCGGTCAGCTCGCCGTAGCACATCGATGCATGCGCCAGCATCCCGATCTCGCGGCGGACGGCCTCCCCCTTCACCTCGTCGCCCTTCGCACGGTAGACGACCTTGCCGTCGGTGGCGCTGACCAGCGTCGACACGATGCCGAGCAGCGTGGTCTTGCCCGCGCCGTTGTGGCCGAGCAACGCGCACATCGAGCCGGCGGTCAGCTCGAGGCTGACCCCGCCGAGCGCGCGTTCCGTGCCGTAGCGTTTCGTGAGCTTCGTGATCTCGACCTTGTCGAGCGCAGCACCCACGCTAGGCGCCCCACAACCGCTCGAGCTCGTCGAGGATCTGCGCGCGGCGGCGGGTGTCCTGCTTGCCATCGCGGTCGAGGTCCACGAGCTCGTCGAGCAGCTTGGCGCGGCGCGCCTCGTGGTCAGGCTTCGCGACCGGCACGCGGCGGGTCAGCGCGAAGCCGATGCCCGCGAGCACCGTGAGCAGCACGATCACGCCGACAAAGCGCGGGACCCAGATCTTCCACTGCTCCTCGGCCGGCAGCCCGGCGATCGTCATCATCATCGACTGGCCGCGCTCGATGGTGATGTTGTCGACCACGAACCACGGCTCGCCCGTCGATGCCTGGCGGGTCTCGCCGGTCACGCCCGGGGGCAGCTTCACCGTCATGCCCTCGTTCTGGCGGATCTCCATGCCGCTCTGCCACGTGCCCATCGGCAGATCGAATTTCCACTCGACTTGCCCGTTGACGACCGGCAGCGAGAACCCGGCGCGAAACTTCCGGCCGCCCGGCGGAATCGGGCGCATCAGGCGGAAGCCCTCGCGATCGGCCACCGAGACATCGCCCTGATCCTGCGGCGCGATGATGCCGCCCTTGTGACCGGGCGGCAGCTTGATCACGAGGCCGTCGGTGCCGGGCGCGCGATACGGCGCCCACGCATAGTTCGTGATCTCGAAGTTGCCCTGCACCGCGAGCAGCTGATCCTCGATGAACGAGTGCACGCTGAACGTGAACAGCGTGCGCGGGTAGACGTAGACCGAGGCGTGCGAGCCCACCTCGGGCGCCATCTGGAACGGCAGCGAGCGGAACAGCTGCTTGTTCATCACGGTCTCGGCGAACAGCACCTGCCCCGGCGCGGGCGCCACGTCGAACAGCGCCTCGGGCTTGCCCTTGTCGGCCCAGTTCGCAGTGACGACGAGCTTGCCGCCGGTGAGGACGAGGTCCATGGGCGCCGAGCCCATCTGCTTGCCGTTGATGACGAGCACGGCCTTGACGCCGTTCGCCGGCTTGATCGTGAGCTTCGCTTTGCCGTCCATGCCCGTCGTGGCCATGGCGCCCTCGATCGCCTTGTCACCCTCGCCGACGAGCTGCACGCTGACGCCGGGCATCGGGCTCTGGGTCTGCCCCGGACCGCCCGTGACCTCGGCCTCGAACGTGCCGGCCGGGTAATCCTTCATCTGGGTGAAGTCCGCTCCCGCGCGCACCTGCGACGGATCCGGCGGGCCCTCGTGCGGCGACTGGATGCCGATCGGCTTCATGGTCGCGGCGTCGTACAGGGTGACCTTCGCAACTGCATCCACAGGCACGCCATCGAGCGTGACGCGCACCTTGCCGGCGGGCGTGGGGCCGCCGTCCTGCGCGACGAGCTTCGTGTAGTCGTCGACCGCCGGTGCCGTCGAGTCGCGCTTCTCACCCGAGAGCACGCAGCGCACACCGCTCTGCGCGTCGAGCACCGCGGGTACCGCGATCAGCTTGTCGCTGACGCCGTTGCGCGGCAGCGTGGCGAGTACGAAGTACGACGTGCCACCTGTCTGATCGAGGCCGTCGAACGTGACGTGGCCATCGGCGCCCGCCTTCTGCGTGACCACCTTGATCGAGTCATCCGCCGCATACGCGACGAGCGAGATCGGTGTGCCCACCGGCGGCTGCGGGTCCGTCAGCTTGCCGTTGACCAGCTTCAGGTCGTTGTAGGTCAGCCGCACCGTATACGCGCCGACGGGATCGGTGCGCTCCGGGCGCGGCTGCCCGCTCATCGCGCGCGCCTCGGGCATGCCGGCGCCGCCCATCATCGGCCCCGTCGCCTCGGCACCCGGCATCATCCCGCCGCCACCGCCGCCGCCACCGCTGCCGCCGAACGGCTTCGTCGACAGCATGAGGCGCGCGCCGCCCTCGTCGGGCACGGGGAACTCGTCGGAGTTGATCTCCTTGCCGTCCGCGTCCTTGATCTGCGCCTGCACCATCGCGCCGGGCGGGAGGCCCGCGAACGTCGCGCGACCGGCCGCATCCGTGCGGGCCTGGCGCGGCTCCTTGTTGACGAACAGCGACACGTCCGCGCCGGTCACCGGGATCGAGGGCGCGCCCGCGATGACGCGCACCGAGATGGTCCCGGCCGGCAGCTGACCATCGGGCAGCGGGTGTCCGATCGCAGCGGCTGGTTGCGCGGTGGCGACCGTCGCCGGTGCGGCCGCGATGGCGATGACGAGGGCCGCGAGGATCGAGACGAAGCGGTTCATCGGGGCTCCTCGGGCAAGGCACGTCGAAACGTAGGCGTCGCATGGGCGATCACTGGGCCGCCTCCTTCGCCGCGGTCTTCGATGACTCGGTGGCGGAGAGATCGACGCCAGGTGCGGACTCGGAATCAGCCGCCTTCGCGTCGTCGGTCTTCGGATCGGCGGACTTCGCGTCGGAGCTGGACTTCGCGTCGGCCTTCGAATCGGCGGCGGGCTTCGCGGCGGCCTCGGCCTTCGCGTTGGCCTTCGCGCCTTTGCCCTTCTTCTTCTTGAAGTTGTCCTGCTTCTCGACGGCCTTCTCGGCGACGCCCTTCGTGCGCTGCTCGAGCTCGAGGCGCGCCTTGACCTCGCGCTCGATCTGCTCGCGCACGGTACCGACCGAGGTGGCGCCGAGGCGATCGAGCTCCTTGATGACCTCGATGGCGCGCGCGCGGTAGAGGCCGATCATCTCGTCGGCATCGGCCCTGGAGAGCTTGCCCATCTCGCGGTCGAACTCGGCTTCCTTGATCGCCTTGAGCAGCGTCTTCTTCTCTCGCTCGAGCTCGCCCTTGGCACCGAGCGGACGGCCCCAGGTCGAGTCGCCATCCTCGCCATCGGCGACGACCTGCGCGCCGGTGCGGAACAGGTTGTAGACGGCGACCTCGATCGCGAGGAACGCGATGCACACGAAGATGGTCGGCGCGCTGATGTGGAACCGGTTCGCCCAGATGATGAACATCCAGCCGAACACCAGGATCGCGAGCGCGATGGCCCGCTTCATCCAGCGATACGGATCAGGTGGCGTCTGCGACTGATTCGCGAGCTGCTGCGCCGCCTCGTCTATGACCGTGCCGAGCAGGCCCATGGCTAGTCGACGTCCGCGAGCTCGTCATCGAGCTTGTCCGTGTACTCCTCGTCCTCCATTGGCTTGCCCGCGACTGCGGCTGAAGTGACGGCCTTGCCACGGCCGACCATCCGGCGTCCGACAACGAAGATCAGGCCGAGCCCACCGACGACGGCGAGCGAGGGGAACAGCCACGAGAACTTGCTGCGCGGTGTGGCGAGGATTTGCTCGCCGCCGTACGCGCTGACGAACTCGGTGAGCACGGCGTCGTACGCCTTCTGCCGGCCCTCGGGAGTCTTGAGGTCGAACTTCGGGTCGTTGACCATCCCCATGATCTGGCCGCGGATATCCGCCGCCGCCTTGCACTTGCAGTCGAACACGCTCTCGCGCGGGCAGCCGCACACGCAGAGCAGCTCCTTCATCGCCTTCTCCGCGGTGCCGGTATCGGGACGATTGCGCGCCGCCCAGCCGATGCCGTCGTCGCCCATGCCACCGCCCGCGGCCACGTGCTCCGCGCCCTGTGCGTTGGCATTGTGACCCGAGAGCCCTGCGGCCAGGCCGAACAGGATCGCCGCGAGGATGCCGACGTCGCCGGCGCGCCCGATGCGGCTCTTCGGCTTGGCGGCCAGGCGATCGACGACGCCCTGCGGGATCAGACACACGAGGGTGCCGAACGCGAAGATCAGGAAGCCGATCCACACCCAGCTGATCAGCGGGTTGATGAACACGCGGAAGTTCGCGAGCTGGCTATCGAGGTCATAGCCGGTGAGGACGATGTAGACGTCCTCCTGGAGACGCACCGTGATCGCGACCTCCGTGGTCGCCTCTTCACCGCGGTGGTAGTCCCACTTGCCCGGGTACACGGTGTTGATGTGCTCGCCGTTCTTCCAGATCGAGATCTGGGCGGTGACCGCGTCCTTGTGGTCATCGGCCGTGGAGATCAGGCGCTCGTAGAGGAACACGTAGCTGCCGAACGCGAACGAGCTCTTCGTGTTGGGCGGCAGCTCCGTCACGGTGCCATCGGGCCCGAACTTCGCGATCTTCTCGACGATCGCCGGCGCCTCGATGGTGCGGTCGACCATGCGGTCGTAGGCCTTGCCGGCAAAGCCGATGAACAGCACGGCGACGCCGAGGTGGACGATGTAGCCGCCGTACTTGCGCCGCTTGGACAGCACGAGGCCCACCATCGACGTGAACGGATCCGAGCCAGTCTGGCGACGGCGGACCATCGCGCCGCGGACGAACTCTTGAACGATCGAGCCGAACACGAACGCGCACAGGCCGAAGTTGATGAGCGAGACCGGGAGCGCGAGCGTGTCGGAGAAGATCGACGTCTTCACGGTGACGCCCGGGACGAGGATGAGCAGCCCGACGATCGTCACCGCCGCGAGCCCGAGCGGGAAGATGAACTGCTGCCACAGACGCTCGCGCGTGGTCTTGCGCCAGGCGAGTAGCGGTGCCGCACCGGCGAGGAACAGGAGGATGAGGCCGAGCGGCGTCATCCACTTGTTGAAGAACGCGATACCGACCGAGACGCGCGAGCCGTCGAGCGCCTCGGAGATGGTCGGGAACATCGTCGCGAACAGGACGAAGAACGCGCAGCCGAGGAGGATCCAGTTGTTGAGGAGGAACGCGAACTCGCGCGAGTAGAACGAATCGAACTCGCTTTTGCTCGCGAGCTTGTTCGAGCGGAACACGATCAACCCGACCGAGACGATGCCGATCACCGCCATGAACACGATGAACTGCAGCGCGAGAACATTGTCCTCGCCGAACGCGTGCACCGACTGCACGGCGCCCGAGCGGGTCATGAAGGTGCCGAAGATCGTCAGGAAGAACGTCAGGCACACGAGCACCAGGTTCCAGCGTTTCATCATCCCGCGCTGTTCCTGGATGATCGCGGAGTGGAGGAACGCGGTGGCGGTGAACCACGGCATTAACCCGGCGTTCTCGACGGGATCCCATGCCCAGTAGCCGCCCCAGCCAAGCTCTTCGTATGCCCAGCGACCGCCGAGGATGAGACCGAGGCCGAGGAAGCCGAAGCAGACCAGCATCCACGTGCGGACCGTGCCGATCCACATGTCGTCGAGCCGCCCGGAGGCGAGCGCACCGATGCCGAACGCGAACGGGATGGTCGCGGCGACGAAGCCCGTGTAGAGCGACGGCGGATGGATGACCATCCAGTAGTTCTGGAGGAGCGGGTTCAGGCCCTGGCCGTCGGCCGGCGCGGCCGTGAGCGAGGTTGCGAACGGGTTCTTCGTGAAGATCAGGAGCGAGATGAAGAACACCTGCACGACCATGATCGTCGCGATGACGAAGCCGATCATGTCGCGGTGACGCTTCACGTTGAACGCGATGGCGATCGTCGAGAAGATCGAGAGGACGAGCACCCAGAACAGGAGCGAACCATCGAGCCCGCCCCAGAACGCGGTGATCTTGTACGTGGTCGGCATCGCGACATCGCTCGTGTGCGCGACGTACTTGATCGAGAAGTCGTGCGTGACGAACGCGTAGATCATCAGCGCCGACGCGAGGGCGATCAGCGCGGCGAAGCCGTACAGACCGTAGACGGAGGATTGGACCAGCCGGCGGCTTTTACGCGCATTGCCCGCGATGCCTGCAGCGACGCACCAGGCGGCGACGAGGTAAGCGGCCAACAGGGCGATCGTGCCGACAAGCGCGATCGGGGAGAACGGAGTTGAGTCGCTCACGCCGACCTCCTCACTTGAACTTGGGATCTTCGTCGAGCTTCTTGTTCGCCTGCGCACCCTCGTACTTGGAGGGGCACTTCGCCATCAGATCGGTCGCATCAACGACGTAGTCCATGTCGGAGTCGATCCGCACGTCGAGCGACGCGGCCACCGCCGCCATCTGCGCCGACGGAACGATCGTCCCGGTGGCGACGACCTCGGACTGATCCTTGAACGTGTCGGGCTTGGGGCCGCGGTTGAACACGCGGATCTTCTTGCCGTCCTTGTGCAGGATGAACGTGCGGACCGTCTCCTGGTTGACGACCTTCTCCTTGATCGAGCCGGCCACCACGAAGCCGTGGACCTTCATCTGCTTGTCGTGCCACTGGCCGAGGTCGCCGGACGCCAGGAGCTCGTCGACCATCTTGTAGTGCTGGGTGCTGCCTGCGGTCGACTTCGCGAAGAAGACGACGCCGCCGACAATCACGGCCGCGGTCAGAGCGATCTTCGCGATGGTGTTGTTCTGCATGGGGAAAACGACCTACCCACCGGAAGGTGAGGGCTTGCCGGCGTGGGAGGCAACCGTAGCATGCATCGGGCGCATTCCGGGGCTCGACGTGATCACCGGAAGTCCTTGTTCGCTCGGGCTCCTTCGTAGTGGCCGGGGCACTTGGCCATCAGGTCGGTCGCGTCGACCACGTAGGCCATCTCGGGCTCGATCCGGGTGTCGAGGCTGGCTGCGAACGAGGCGAGCTCGGCGCGCGGCAGGATCAGCCCCGTCGCGACCACCTCCGCCTGGTCCTTGAACGTGTCGGGCTTGGGACCGCGGTTGAACACGCGGATCCGCTTGCCCTTCATCTCGAGCACGAACGTGCGGATCGTCTCCTGCGCGACCACGCGCTCCTGCACCGAGGCCGGGACGACCGTGCCGTGGACCTTCATCTGCACGCCCTTCCACTGACCGAGATCGCCGGTCGCGTAGAGGTCGTCGACCATGAAGTAGTGCGAGGCGCTCCCTGCGGTCGAGCGGACGACCAGGGTCACGCCGGCGACCACCACCAGCACGGACAGGGCGAGCTTGACGATCGTGGTCGTGCGCATGGCGGGGACAACCCCGCCTGGCTATCCGCCGATTCCGATCATGTGCTTTTGCGGTCCGCCGGCGCCGCTGCGCTCGAACACGTGGCCCGCGCGCTTGCCGGTGACCGACGCCGCGATCGCACGCACGAGGTCGTCGTCGCTCCCGCCGCCGCGCAGCACGTCGCGCAAGCTGACCGCGTCATCGTGGCCGAGGCACGCGTGGAGCGCGCCGGTCGCGGTCAGACGAAGGCGGTTGCAGTCATCGCAGAAGTGCTCGGTCATCGCCGAGATGATGCCGACCTCGCGTCCCGTGCTCGCCACCGTCCAGTAGCGCGCGGGTCCCGGGTCGCGGCCGCTCCGCTCGCTCGCGACCAGCGGCCCGAGCGCGGCTTCGAGCGTGGTCCGGATCTGCGCGGCCGAGAGCTCGGCGGCGGTCGCGTAGAGCTGGCCGTCCGACATCGGCATGTGCTCGATGAACCGCGGCGTGGCGCCTTTGGCCCACGCATACGTGCAGAGATCGACCAGCTCACCATCGTTGACGCCGTGCAGCGCGACGGCGTTGGTCTTGACGGCGATCCCCGCGGCGATCGCCGCATCGATCCCGGCGTGCACGCGCGCGAGATCGCCGCGGCTGGTCATCGCGCGAAACCGCTCGGCGTCGAGCGTATCGATCGAGACGTTGATCGTGGAGATCCCGGCCGCGGCGAGCGGGGCGGCCAGCTCGTCGAGCAGGTGACCATTCGTGGTCATCACGACCTGCTCGATCCCGGGCACGGCGCGGACGCGGCGCACCAGGTCGACGATCCCCTTGCGAACGGTCGGCTCGCCGCCGGTCAGCCGCAGCTTGCGGACGCCGAGCCGCGCGAACACGGTGACCAGCCGCTCGATCTCCTCGAACGTCAGCACCGAGGCCCGCGACGCGAAGCTCAGCGAGTCCCCGAGGTCCTCGGGCATGCAGTAGGTGCAGCGGTAGTTACAGCGGTCGGTGACCGAGATCCGCAGGTACCGGATCCGCCGCGCGAACCCGTCGACGAGCGGATCCCCCACCGGCTCGCCCTGGACGGGCGGGGCAAGCACTCCCGCTCCGAGGACAGGCAGATGGACGCGCGTCGTCACCACGGCGCGAAGACTACGTCATCGAGCGGCCCCCCGTTACAAACTTCCTTGACAGATCGAAGGAAATCCAGCATCTATCCCCCCGCTCCGGTCTTGGAGCAGGAGAATTGAACGCTTGATGATGCAAACGATGACGGACGCACCTGCCCTCGGTGGCCTGTGGGTCCTGCTGGTAAATAATGATGGTGAGCTGGCGACCCAGGATCACGAGGGTCGCGTTCCGGTGATGGCGCGCGCCGGCAACGATCAAACGTACCTGCTCGTGTTCAAGAACGTCGCCAAGGCGCGGCAGTTCGTCGCCGCGCAAGACCTCGACGGCGCCGAGCCGCGCATGGTCGTCCGTGGCAACCGCGAGGACATCGTGCGGATCGCGAAGTCCGCCGGCGTCGTCGGGACGCTGGTCGACTACGATGCGACGACGCAGAAGTACGCAAGCACCGGCGCACTCGCGTAGCTCGTAAATTCACCCACTCCGCGCGGAGGAGTAGGATGCGCGGCATGAGGCAGCTCGCGCTCGCCACGCTCGCGCTCGCGGGCTGTGACACCGTTTTCGGCCTCAAGCCGCGGATCGATGCCCCGCTCCCCGACGCGGTCGACGCGCTCGACGGCTCGGCCATCGACGCGCCGCTCGTGGACGGCCACCGGGACAGCCCCATGCCCGATGCGTGCACGCTGACGGCCTTCGGCAATCCGGCCGAGCTCAGCACGAGCCTGGTCGCCAACGACCAGGATCCGTCGCTGACGGGTGATCAGCTCGAGCTGTGGATCTCGCGCCACCATCCCGCGTCGGGAAATCGCGATCTGTTCGTGAGCAAGCGTGGCTCCACCACGCTTCCGTTCGGGGTGGCAACGCGAAGCGCCGAGCTCAGCTCCACGACGCTCGCGGAGATCGATCCCGCGATCACCGCCAATGGCCTGCACATCGTGTTCCTCCGCAGCGATGGCGGATCCAACACCACCCTGTTCCAGGCGGATCGCCCGAACCCAAACGCGGTGTTCAACACCCCCGTGGAGCTCACCGGCTTGCCGGGTACGATCCGGACCATCGAGATCACCCCGGACGGCCTCGGACTCCTCTACGTCGACGCGACCAGCGATCTCTCCGAGGCGACGCGGACCAGCACCTCGGGGGCGTTCGGCAACGCGAGCGTGGTTGCCGCGGGCCCGATCGAGGTCCCCTCGCTGT
>JBBRBG010000275.1:0-10019 GCA_038206055.1 Haliangiales bacterium | reverse complement strand
TGCGCGATCTCCCGGTCGACGTGGTGTCGGGCGCGACGCCGTACGCGTCGCCGGGGAGCGCGGGCTCCGGCGGCGCCGTCGCGGCGAGTCGCGACTTCAACGAAGAGGCGCTCGGCCGGTGGACCGCGCAGGCCACCCGCGGTCGGGGGCGTACCTACGGGGTCGAGGCCCAGCTGCGGCGCCGGATCGGGCAGGTTCAGGGCTGGATCTCGTACACGTACGCGCGTTCGTACCGTCAGGGTGATCCGTGGGCGCTCGACCGCTATGCGCCCTACGTGCTCGATCAGCCCCACGTGCTCACCGCGCTCGCCACCGCGCCGATCGGCCCGCGATGGCGCGTCGGCGCGCGTCTGCGGTATGCGAGCGGCAACCCGATCACGCCGACCTCCGGCTCGTTCTTCGATACCGGCACGCAGAAGTTCGTCGCGCTGTCCGGTCCCGTGCTCTCGGACCGTCTGCCGGCGTTCGTCCAGCTCGATCTGCGCGTCGATCGCTCGTGGCAGCGACCGTGGGGCACGCTCAAGCTGTTCCTCGACGTGCAGAACGTGACCAATCGTGTGAACCCCGAGGGAGTCTCGTACAACTTCGACTACAGCTCGCGGGAGTACACGCGAGGGCTGCCGCTGTTCCCATCCCTCGGCCTGGAGTACTCGCAATGATCCGCAACGCGATGGTGGCGATCAGCCTCGTTGTCGCCGCGTGCAGCGACGACGGAGTCGATCCGATCACGAAGATCACCGGCCCACGCGTGCTCGCGATCGCGACCGAGCCATCGGCACTCGCGCTCGAAGGGACGATCCGGATCACCGCACTCACCGTCGACTCCGGCGGCCCGCGGGCCGAGATGGAGGCAGGTGGGGCGTCGGTGGGTCGGCCCGTCGACGCCGTACGGATGCGTGCATGTGCGCCATGGAAGTTCGTGTCCGATCCGTCCCGGGATTGCGTGGGAGGCGATGCGCTGGTGCTCGGCACCGACGATGACGGACGCGTCGCGGTGTCGGCGGCAGCGCTCGCGGCCGCGTTCCCGTCGCCGCCCGGCATCGACGCTCCACCGGATCCGTGGCGGGCGGCCCTCGCGGCGGGGCTCCCGTTGCGAGTCCCGATCATCGCGGAGGTGGACGTGGATGGTCGCACTTTGATCGCGCGACGTGACGTCGAGGTCGTCGACATCGCCGTCGTGCGGACCAACCCGCGTGTGGTCGAGGTTCGATTCGACGGCGTGGCAACGACGATGCTGCAGGCAGCGCAGTCCTACGCATTGAACGTGACGGTCGACGCCGCGGATCTCGACGAGCGTCCCGACGCCGTCACGCCGGGCGTGCGCGAGCAGGTCGACACCAGCTTCTACAGCCCTGCCGGGGAGCTGGCCGATCCGCGGGTCGCTCTCGTGGACCCGGATGCGCCGCTACCGGAGTCCGAGGCGACGACGTACACCGCCGGGCCGCGCGGCGCGACCTGGCTGTTCGTCGTCCTCACCGACGAGACCGATGGCATGAGCTTGGTCTCGGTCCCGCTCGTGATCGAGTGATCCGATCGGAGGATCTCGGGGTTCTTGATCATCGGAATCGCCGCGGCGAGGCCCCGGTGAAACCCGCTTGGCTCGAGCGGCGGCGATCAGGCTATGGAGCTGGGCGAGCGGTGCGCGCTACGGGCAGGTGCCATCCCACAGCGTCACGCGATTGACGCGAAGGACGCGCGGGCTGACGTCGTCCGGGTTGCCCTGGATGTGGATGCCTACGTGCACGGATGCATCGAGGAGATCCGCCGGCGTCTGTCCGGCAACATAGCTGCCCGCATCGGCGACCGAACCACCGCCCGCGAGTAGCCCTTCGACGACATAGCTCCACGTGGTGGCGTGAAGGATCCAGGTCACGACGAACCCATCCGCGAGCTCGGCCTTGTCATAGGGCTGCAAGCCGAGTGACGGCGCGTAGCTCATCTGGTCGCCCATATCGACCTTGAAGGCGTTCGTTCCATCGCCGCGGATCCGGAGCACGAGCGAGCCGCCGGCGCCGTCGGTGTCGGCCTTGTTCGACTGCAACGCGAGCACGATGCCGTTCCAGATCGGCGTATCAGCGGCGGTCACCTCGAGCCGTACGGTCATGCCGGCCGGGCTGAAGGCGAAGCTCGTGTTACTGGCGACGCCGTGGGCCGGGGCCTGCGGAGGGGTGTTGTTCGACGTCCTGATCCGGAGCCCGGCGGCGGGCAGTTCGACCGAGGTCCCGTTGCCGGTGCTCGCGTTCGTCACGGGTGTGAAGCCGCTGCCGATCGAGAACGAGCCCGCGGTCGCGAGGTCGTCGTTCTCGAACCTGTCGTCGATGATGATCGGCGCTGCGCAGGATGCGGCGTCGCCGACATCCTCCGACGGAGCATCGAGGATCGTATCGCCACCACTGACCGTGCCTGCGACGTTGAAGCCACATGCCGCCACCACGCTGCACGTCGCGGCAAGGATGCGACAGGATTCCACGTTCTCAGGCTACAACATCTCGGGCGGCCACGAAGTAACGGCGCTTGCGGCGGCCCGTGATCCCGTGCGACGCCGAGGATTTGTCCCTTTCTCCCCGGCCCTGGACGTAGAATGAGAAGTGATGCGGTGGCTCGCCCTTGTCGTACTCGATCTGGCCGGGTGCGGGTTTTCTGCGCCATGTGGAAGCACCGCGTGTACGGCGACACCCGACGCGCTTGACCCGGCGGACGCCTCCCTGGATGCCGATCCGAGCTGCGCCGCGCTGTGGTCGTTCGCGCCGTCCAACTTCACCCCGTGCACGATGCCGGTCCACTCCACGGTGGTCCTCGACAGCGGCGTCTACACGTACACGCCTCAGACCGGCATCCTCACCAACGGCGGCACGACGCGCAGCTTGCCGTCCGCTGGATCGCCGCGCGTGCTCGCGGTGTCGGGTTTCGAGATCCGCGCCGGAGTGAGCCTCGAGATCCGCGGGAACGAACCCTTGATCATCGCGGTGTATGGCAACTCCACGATTGCGGGTGTCCTCACGGTTTCGGCCAATGCCTCCACACCGGGAGCAGGGGCAGCGACGTGCACGGGACAAGCGGGCAACGATGCCGATTCTGCGCTGACCAAGTCCGCAGGCGGCGGTGGCGCGGGTGGGGCGTTCGGGACGATCGGCGCGGGGGGCGGCACAGGGGATACGTCCACGGCGACGAAGACTCTCGGCGGCGCCGAGATGGCGATCGAAGGTAGTCCGACGCTCGAGCCATTGCGCGGCGGATGCAACGGCGGATCGGGTGGTCAGGAGCACAACACGGCGATGGCGGACCCTGGCGTGGGCGGCGGGGGCGGTGGCGCGATCCAACTCAGCGTCCGCGACGCCCTCGTCCTCGAAGGGAGCGCACGCGTCCAAGCGAGCGGCGGTGGTGGCGGGGGAGCGAACGGCATCTCCAATGGCTCGGGTACGCACGAGGGTGCGGGTGGCGGTGGCGGTGGAAGCGGCGGCGCGATCTTTCTGGAGGGCAAGACGATCGCGATCACGCCAACGGTGACGGTGTGCGCGAACGGCGGCGGTGGTGGTGGCGGTAGTCACAACACGAATGATGGTGGTGCAGGCGCGGACGGTCCCTGTGCGATCGATGACGCGGCGGGCGGCACGAGTGATTCGACGGGAGTCGGTGGGCTTGGCGGCACGCTTGGCGTGAACCCGCGATCCGGTGGCGCCGGCGGCGGCGCCGACGCCGGTGGCGGCGGCGGTGGTGGTGGTGCGGGTCGGATCCGTATTCGCGTCGCCAACGGCGCGTCGCCGACCGGATTCATCGTCTCGCCCCTGCCAGTCCTCAACTGATCGAGGACTTCGACGCTTCCACGTCACGCGTCGGTCAGCGACGGCCGTGAACCAGCGCCAGCAGCGCCGCCACCGGCTGATGACGCTCGACCGGATGACGCAGCGGAAGATCCGCCGTCACCACGTAGCGGTTGCGGCGCCCGATCCGCTCCCTCACGAGGTAGCCGTCGGTCTCGAGCTCCGCCACGATGCGTTGCACCGCGCGTTCCGTGATCCCCACGCGGGTGGCGACTTCCCGGAGCACGGTCTCGGGGTCTTGTGCGATGCACAGGAGGACGTGGGCATGGTTGGTCAGGAACGTCCACCTCGCAGGGGAGGTGCTCGGCTGGGCGGCACGCGACCGAGCCGTGGGCTTGCGCTTCACCCGACCATTCTACGCGAACCGGCAGATCTCTCGGACGGGGTTGACGCCCGGAACGATATGCGCTATCCGTGTCGTGTTTCGTAAATCGCGGTTTCCAAAACACGAAAGGATACGACATGCGTTACAAGATGGATGCTCAGGGCCGCAAGCGCGTCACGCTGATCGAGGGCGATGGCATCGGCCCGGAGGTCATTGCGGCGACCCGAACGATCATCGAAGCGACGGGCGTCCAGATCGCATGGGAGACGTGCGAGGCGGGCGCCGAGGTATTCAAGGCGGGGCTCCCCAGCGGCGTGCCGCCCGCGACCATCGCCTCCATCCAGGACACGCGCGTCGCGCTGAAGGGCCCACTCGAGACCCCCATCGGGTATGGCGAGAAGAGCGCGAACGTCACCCTCCGCAAGCTGTTCGAGACCTACGGCAACATCCGCCCGGTCCGCGAGATGCCTGGGGTGGTCACGCCCTACAGCGGTCGCGGCATCGACCTCGTGATCGTCCGCGAGAACGTCGAGGATCTGTACGCCGGAATCGAGCACCAGCAGACCGCCGGGGTCGCTCAGTGCCTGAAGCTGATGTCGCGTCCCGGCTGCGAGAAGATCGTTCGACTCGCGTTCGAGGTCGCGGTCGCCGAAGGCCGCACGCGCGTCCACTGCGCGACCAAGGCCAACATCATGAAGCTCACCGAGGGACTCCTGAAGCGGGTGTTCGAAGAGATCGCGCTCGAGTACCCGGCGATCGAAGCGCACCACATCATCATCGACAACTGCGCACACCAGCTCGTCCGCACACCCGAGCAGTTCGATGTCATCGTGACCACGAA
This sequence comes from Haliangiales bacterium, assembly GCA_038206055.1. Classification (GTDB taxonomy): domain Bacteria; phylum Myxococcota_A; class Polyangia; order Haliangiales; family Haliangiaceae; genus JABFXX01. Next base: position 5,032 of record JBBRBG010000275.1, on the reverse strand, counting down.
CATGAACGGTGACATCCTCTCGGACCTGACGTCGGGGCTGGTCGGTGGGCTCGGGTTTGCCCCCGGAGCCAACATCGGCTCCGATGTCGCAATCTTCGAAGCGGTCCACGGCTCGGCGCCGAAGTACGCCGGCAAGAACGTGATCAATCCTTCGGCGGTTCTCCTCTCCGGCGTCATGATGTTGCGCTACCTGGACGAGCTGGCAGCGGCACGCAGCGTCGAGGAGGCCCTGCTGGTAACGCTCGAGCGCGGCACCTACACCCGTGACGTCCGTCCCGAAGGCAGCGTATCGACGTCGGCGTTCGCGGAGGCCGTGATCGCGAACCTCGGTGCGCGTCCCGAGCGCTGGCGAGCCCGCGAGGTTCGCGGACTCACCGTTCCCCCGGCGCCCCGCGGACCGGAGTTCCTCCGGATCAAGACCAGGCGGACCGTCGGCGTCGACGTGTTCGTCGAAGCGGAAACCAGCCCCGAGAAGCTCGGCGCGGAGATGTCGGAGATCGCGTCCGGACTCCCGGTCCAGCTCAAGATGATCTCGAACCGCGGCACAAAGGTGTTCCCGTCGACCGGCGCCACGCCGGCGTGCGTCGACCACTGGCGCTGCCGGTACGTCCTGCGCGAGGGGACGACGACGGTCGTCGATGCGACGATTCTCCAGCTGCTCGAACGAACGACGACCTTGCACCGATGGATGCACGTCGAGAAGCTCGAGGAGTTCGACGGCAAGCCGGGCTACACGAAGGCTCAAGGCGAGGACTGACGATCGGCGGACGCAAGTTGTCGGGTGCGGCAGATGTCGGTGCCCCGCCAGACGGTTTCAAAAAGCGGTAGCGCTCCTGCCAAACGTCTGGAGAGACGCGCGGCGGATGACGCCCTACCAAGGTCGCATCTCGATCGCGCGTAACCACCCCCGCGCTCCTTTCGTCGAACCCTCACCTCCATTACCAAGGACTCACTCATGCGCCTCACCTCCCTCTCGCTCCTCACCCTCGCAACCCTCATGGCCGGCTGTGGCGACGACGACAAACCAGTCGTCGACGAGCCGGGCTCGATCGTCGAGACCGCCTCGGCGACGCCCTCGCTGTCGACGCTGGTCGCCGCCGTGCAATTCGCCAGCGACAACGATGACCTCGTCAACCTTCTCGCCAGCCCGGGCACCCTCACGGTGTTCGCGCCCACAAATGCCGCGTTCGACGCGCTCGCTGTCGAGCTCACGGGGACACCGGGCGCGACGGGCGGCGACCTCCTCACGGCAGCGAACAAGCCCCTGCTCCGCAGCGTGCTGCAGTACCACGTGCTCACGAGCACCGTGAACGCTGCCGGGATTCCGTTCGGCAAACCGATCACGAGCGCGGAAGGCAGCGTGTTCAAGATCGACAGCGGGTCACCGCCGACGATCACCGACGGCCGCAACCGTCTTGCCAAGATCACCGCCACCGACATCGAGGCGAGCAACGGTGTTGTCCATCTGATCGACAGGGTGATCCTGCCGGCCGACAAGAACATCGTCCAGACCGCACAGGCGCTGGCAGCAGGCAACCCCGGCGAGTTCGGCATCCTGGTCGAGGCGGTCGTCGCCGCGGATCTCGCAACCACGCTCAGCGCCCCGGGACCGTTCACGGTGTTCGCGCCGACCGATGCCGCCTTCGCGGCCTTGCTCGCGGAGCTCGGCGTCACGAAGTCGGCACTGCTCGCCGACAAGCCGCTGCTCACCAAGGTGCTGACCTACCATGTCGTCTCCGGTCGCGTGTTCAAGGCGGACGTTCCGGTCGGCGCCCCGATCGGAACCGTGCAGACCAGCACGTTCAGCATCAGCGCGGCGCTGACCATCACCGATGCTCGTAACCGGACCTCGAAGATCGTCGGAACCGACACGCTGACGTCCAACGGCGTCATCCATGTCATCGACAAGGTGCTCCTGCCTGCGCCGTAGCGGGTTCCGCTCGGCCTTCGGCATGGGCATCGATGGACTTGGCCGAAACAGCAGCCGATGATTGGTAATGACTTCGTGCGTCGCGGTTCTCCTGGCGATCCTCACGTCGGCCTGCTGGTCGCCGCCGCGACTACTCGTCAGTACGGGGAGCGCGGACGCCGGAGTCTTGATCGATGGCCTGTCGTCATGCCGACCCGAGGACAAGAACATCGTACAGCTCGACCCCACGCGCCCCCTCCTCCTCCTGGTGCATGGCTGCAATTTTTCGGCGGGTGGATTTCGGACGCTCGCACGAGTTTTCGAAGCGCACGGGCAGCAGACCCTCTGCTTCAACTACGACGACCGTGCACGGCTCGAGACGTCGTCGAGTGCCCTCGTCAAGGCGCTGGAGGCGCTCGAGACCCGCCTTCCGGGAGGCGAGGTCACCGTCATCGGCCACAGCCAAGGGGGACTCATCGCCCGCCATGCGCTCGTACGCGATCGCAAACGCCCTCTGAGAGTGAACGACCAGCTGCGGATCAAGCTGGTCACGGTGTCCTCACCGTTCGCGGGCATCAGGTCGTCTCGCAACTGCGGCCGCACGTGGCTCCACGTCGTTACGCTCGGAATTACGGTTGCCATCTGCCAAGGCATCACGGGCTCCAAGTGGCTCGACATCTACCCCGGTTCCGATTTCATGGATGATCCGGGGACACTCAGCGCTGCGGTGACCTCCCACGTGAAGATCGTGACCGATGAACGGGGGGCATGTCAGAGCGTCGCGTCGGACGGTACCTGCAAGGCGGGTGACTTCGTCTTCAGACTCGACGAACAGTACAGCCGTGCAGTCGACCAGGACCGCCGCGTCAGGAACATAGAGCTCAAGGCGGGTCATGTCGAGATCGTCGGTGAACGCGGCAATCCACCAACGAAGCTGATCGGCATCTTGCAGGCGCAGCAGATCATGGTTCAGACGCCACCAGAGCGTCGCGTCGAGATCGCGAGCTTGCTGAAGCAGCTCTACTGAGAAGCGTCCCGGTCGGTTCGCGGCCGTCAGGGTCGCGGTCAGCGCGCTGTTCGTGTTGTTCGCGAATGCCTTTGCGCGCTGGACGAGCGCAGGCACCACGGGCGGAGCATCGGCGGGCGGGGCATCGGCGGCCCCATCGCTGTTGCCCACGAGATCGGGAGGGCTGCCGCTGGTTTGGAAGCCACAGCCCGAGATCAGCAGAGCTGCCCATGCGCGCCGCACCCACTCAGCCTACGGCGAACCAGGGTCCACGGCCGGTTCGGCGAGGGGTCAGAGCTTCGCGAGGACGTCACCGGTCAGGCGGTAGTAGAGCTCACCAGCGCCAGCGTCGACACTCTCGTCGTTCCCCCGCATCGAGCGCAGCGTGTCCGTCACCAGCGCCCGCTCGGCGACGGGGAGATCCGCAAGCTCCCGGCGCTCGCAGCGATGGGCGACCACCTCGTACGTGCGACGCGCGAGCTCGGCACGCACGGCTCCGTCGGCCAATGCGCGCGCGTCGTGCTGCAGGGTGAGCAGACGCGGTAGCGCGCGTTCGACGGCGACCCTTGCGCTCCACGCGGCCCAGGGGTCGCTCACGGACTCGCCGAACCAGCCAAGGACACAGGTCAGCGGCGCGCGCGCGTGGGTCGCGAGCAGCCACGCATCCAGCGCGTCGGAGAACCGCTGCACGTACGCCCTGCTGGTCACGTGGTCGTTGCCGCGATACGCGTGGCTGACCTGGGTATCGAAGCGGTCGTCCGGGCCTGGCCCGAACGTCATCAGGCTCGCGAGCGGCCAGCGGAAGCTGCCGACCGCGTCGGGCGCCGAGGTCTCGATGGATCTGCGTACGTCAACCGGCACGTCCGCGGCGAACACGAGCGAGACCCCGATGCTCTCGATCTCGTCGGGGTAGCCCCACGGGCCGTGACGGAAGAACACGAACGGGAACTCGCGCGGCTGCGTGGTCGTGGTCGAGGCCATCTCAGGAGGGTAGGGCCCGGTTGTGACACGGTGACGTCGAGACCAGCGAGGCCCTACGCCTCCTCGAGCAGGAAGTCGTTGTTGATCACCTTGAACGACAGCCGGCTGCCCCCGAGCGTCTCCGAGCGTTGTTCGACGAGCGGACGGATCACGATGCCCTCCTTGTGGCGCGTGGTGCCCGGGTAGCTGCCGCGCGCGGACGCCAGCCAGCCATCGAGGGAGTGGTCGTATGCGGCCGCCGCGGCTCCATCGACGACGCGCTCGATCGGCACGGTCGTCAGCCCGCGCTCGGCACAGAACGCGATGAACCGCTCGAACGACAAGAACTCGCCGGCGCGAAGGTCGTACACGCTGAACACGAACAGCTCGTGGGCGGTCAGGCCGAGCCGGTTGCCCTGCACGCCCGGGCCGCATACCTCGCCCTGGATCGCCACGTCCACCGGCAGCCGCTCGGCGAGCTGATAGCGCTCCGCGAGGCGCCACACGTGGTTGTCGCCTCGAGCGAGGGCCCAGTTGCGCGAGCACGCGAGAAAGCCGTCAGCGTCGCGCACGTAGGTCGCCGATGCGCCGTCGCACTTCGTTGACACGTAGAACGGCTGACCGCGCAGCTCGTCGAGAACGCCGAGCGCCGACTGCAGGCGGAGTTCGTCCGTCTTCGGTACGCGCCCCGGAAACGGACCCGCGATCTCTCGCGCGTCGGGGAGGACCGCCTCGTACTTCGTGACACCGAGGCGGTCGCGCAGATCGACATCGCGCGGCACCTCGCCGGCACCGAGAATGTCGACCGGCAACGCGAGGCCCTGCGAGAGCACGCCACGTAGCTTGAGCGTGCGCACGCGGAATCCGCGCGGGCGCAGGAACTCCGACCACGAAGGCCCCGACGGCAGGATGCTGTCGATCTCGAAGAACACGCACGGATCTCCGATGGAGAACTCGCCCTTCTTGATCACCACCGTCCAGCCCATCACGCGGGCCTGCTCGATCTTGTCGGCACCGGGGATCGGTGCGATCGCGTCGATCGTCTGAATCGAAACCAGCCTGCGCTCCATCTGCCACTCCAACATCGCGGCGGACGAATCTGCGGCCCTGCCAGCGCCACCAGGAAATGACAGATCGATCTCGCCGGGTCAAGCGCG
>JBBRBG010000274.1:0-10114 GCA_038206055.1 Haliangiales bacterium | reverse complement strand
CGCCATGTCGCCGCCGCCCATCGCCTTCGCCATGCACTCGCCGTACTTCGTGCCGACGTCCTGCATCTCCTTCATCGTCTTCTCGTCGGGCTTCTCGGGCTTGTCGCCGGCGTTCTTCGCGCTTTCCGCGGACCACTTGTTCATCTGGTCCTGAACGTCGTCCGCGCACTTCTTGTCCTTGCACGCGCACATCTTGTCTTTGAACTCACCCATCTTGGCCATCGCCTCGCCGGCGCCGCCCTTCTTCTTGCAGCCAACCGAGGTGAATGCCGTTGCAACCAACAACGCGATCGTCAGGTTCTTCATGGCGCGAAGCGTAGGCCAAGGGACCCCAGGTTCGCTATTCCTCGGCTCCGAAACTGGACCTCAACGGTCGTTCAGGTACGCGACGAGCTTCAGCCACCCCCAGCTCACGGCGCGAGCCAGCCAAGAACTTGGTTTTCGAACGGGTGCCCGCCCAGTTGGCGATCGCGATGCCGATCGTGGCCGTCCACCCGGTCTCCATCAGAAAGGTCGTTGCGGCTGTATCCAACGTCGGCCTCCGCCGCGATCGACACGTCGGTAACCAGCGGGATGTCCTCAGCCGAACGCAGCTCTGCTTTGACGCCGCGCCAGACGTGGTCGGGCCCGCGAACGCGACGAAGCGCACGATCTCGGCACGCGCGATGACCCTGCCGCCGTCGAGCGCGGCGCGCTCCTCCCTCGCGTCGAGCACCTTGGATCTCCTGTCGTAGACCTCGACGCTCTCGGCGGTGATGATCCAGATGAAGTCGCACGTCGCCTCGGTCTCGGCGAGGACGAGCCCGCGTGCGTTCAGGTCCTCGACCACCCGTCGTACTGCTCCGCCGGAACGGAGCGCCACGCGAGCTCCTTGGCGATCGGTGCGCGTCGCGCGGTGACCTGAGCCGAGGACTTGCATGTCCCTCGCCCAACTACTGCACAAGATTTCGTCCCGCACGAGGCCGATCCGGATGCGAAATAGTAGGGCTCATGAATGTCTGCAACAGCGGCGGGTACGTCGTCGGCCCCACGCACTGGCTGCCTCTCGAGCCGACCGACTACTTCCGAGCGTCGTTCGGAATCGCCAGCATCGGCTGCAACCAGTTGGTCTGCCGGCGCTGCAAGGAGCTCGTGCGGCACGCGCTCGCGGGGAACGGCCGTCGCTACCAGTGCGCGTGTGAGGAGCACGTCGAGCTGGGCTCGACGCATCTGGACACGAGCGATGAAAGCGATCCGAATCCGGTCCCGCCCTGGCAATGCGCCGGCCACCCGGGGTTCACGCCGCCCGGCGTCGTCGCCGGGGTCGAGGTGGCGTACTCCCTCGGCTGGTCACCGATCGTCGGCGCGCACATCGTCGAGACGAGCAGCCTCCATCCGACGATCGATCGGATCCTGGGCTTCACGTTAACGCGGATCTTCCAGGCGCTGGAGAGTGAAGTGGATCAGCGTGCACTGGCCACGGCGGTCGGAGGCCGGGGAAGCGATCCTGCGCTGCTCGTTCGCCAGGCGGTGGCGCTGTTCTTCGTCCTCAACGGCCACGCTCCCGGGCTCGAGGGAGTGCTCGATGCATGGCGCGCCGACCCCGCGCGCTACGACGCTCACCCGGCCGCCTTCGGCCCCGATCAGCTTCTCCAGGACAACCTACTCGAGGCGGTCGCCGTCCGCATTCTCGGCAAGGCTCGCGACGCCGACGCTCTTCTCGCTACGTGGCGATGGGCTGCCCTTCGTGGTTCGGGGCTCGGCGTCAATCTGCACCTGGCGAAGACGTTCGACGCGGACTGGGCAAAGGAACATGTCGAAGCGATGTTCGACCTGGCTCCGCAGGACTGGTACCGGATCCTCCGCGCGATCCATATCGAGTTTCCGATGCGCCTCGTGCCCGGATTGCGCCGCGCGATCGCCGGAGGCCACGCGACGCTCGAGCAAGTCGCGACCGCGTTGACGGAGGAATACGGCGTGAGGGCCGAGCCCTTGGTCGCTGCGCTGTCCTAGATCCGGCTCTCGAATCCGACTCCGGCCCACTTCGCGATCGCAGCGCCGAGGGTCCCCGTCCACCCGGTTTCCATCAGAAGATCGTTGCGGCTATAGCCGGCACCGACCTCTGCCGCGGCCGAGACCTCGGTGACGAGATCGATCACCTTGCCCGAGCGCAGCTCGGCCTTGATACCGCGGTACTCCATGTCGGGGTCCGCGAAGGCGAACACGCGCGCGATGTCGGCGCGCGCAACCGGCGCGCCGACGTCGAGCACGGCGCGATCGCCCTTCGCCTGGAGTGCCTTCGACCGCAGGCCGTAGACCTCGACGCCGTCAGCGCTGATGACCCAGATGAACTGGCACGGCGATTCGGTGGTGGCGATGGCAATGCCGCGCTTCGTGAGCTCGGCCGTGATCGTGCCTTCCTGCCCGGCGGGTACGTTACGCCACGCGAGCTGCTTCGCGCCGGCATCGGTTAGCTCGTAGATCGCCTGCACGGGCTTACCGTCACTGCTCTCGCTCCACATCTGCACCTTCTTGCCCGGAGCGGCGACGGCTTCTTCGACCGTCATTGGTGCATTCTACGCGCATGTTTCTCGCTGGGGCCGCGAGAGTTCCACGTCAATCGTGTTGGGCGAGCCATGCTGTTCGTCAATCCTGATCGTGAGTCGGTGATGAAGAGGCTCTCGGACCTCGCCCGCAAGACCGGCATCGCTGCCGAGACGTTGGCGGCAAGGCCGAATCAACGCTCGGCGTGCTGATGTTGGACAGTCGTGACGTCCTCGAAGCGATCAGCAATCGCTAACGATTCCAGCCGCCGCTGCAATGAACGTGCGCCAGTGCCGCGACGGCTCGAGACCTTCTTTGAGTGGGATGGGCAGACGATCTAGTCTCCGCCATGCAGCTCAACTTCTGTCATGCGGACGGCTATCTCGTGGGCGGCCGAGGCGAGTTGCCCGACAACACGAGCGAGTATCAAGCCGAGATGCGAAGGCCGGTGATCGGCTGCAATCAGGTTACGTGCACAAGATGCGGCGCCGCGGTGAAATCGCAGCCCGGGTTGTTTCCTCTCGTCGTTGATGCTCCTCGGAATTGGACCACCATCTACGCGACCGACGACTGGTCAACGGCCCCAGAAATGGGTCGCGATCCGGCCTCTCGACTCTACGGGTGCAAGTGTCGTTACGACGCGGTGACGGGCAGCACGCCCCTCCTTCGAGACGACATGTCAGCCACGCCGTGGCGCTGTGCTGGTCATCTGCCGGCCACGTTTCCGGTGACGATCGACGGTATAGAGATCACACGATTCACTGACCTCGAGCGTGTCGTGATGGAGCATCTCGACCGGGGGGGCTTCATCCTCGGCCTCCTCTACGAGCGACTGGCGGGTACGCCGCTCGAGGGCGAGCTGGGCGAGATCGCCAGTCGACTACTGTCTCATCCGCACCCGCGCGCACGGGCTATGGCGCTCGCCCTCTACTGGGCGAACCCTCGAGCACGCGGCGCGCATCGCGTCGTTGACCTCGCGCGCGGAGATCGCACTGGATTCAGGGACGTCCCGGATCCTGTGCCGATCTCGGGACAAGATCTCGAAGGACGTCTGCTAGGAACGCTCGTGAAACTATGGACTGATGGTGTCGCGTCCGACGAGGAAGCGCTCGAGCCTCTGCGGCGAAGTGCAACGCGACGAAAAACCAGCAGAGCGGTCGTCTCCGTGCTGTTCGCGCGCGATCGTCAATGGCTAGCGGACCACGCGACCGAGATCGTCGAAGCGGCTCCGAACGCGATTGGTCTGCTTCTCGGCAACCTGCGCTGGGCACTCGGAGAATCCGACCTGCTCGCTTTGGCGAAGCGCGCGACTGGATTGTCAAACGACGAGAAGGCAATCGTGCGCAACGACCTCGCGGTGTACGTCGACAGTCCGCTGCAGGAAAGATTGTTGGCAAGCCTCGCCGAATGAACGTGGCGGCAGCGCAAGACGCGCACGGCGTTCTGGCGGTGGGAAGGTCACTGCGATTCGCCTCGTCGATCCGCGTTCAAGAATCGGCGAAGGCGACCGCCAGTGGACTTCAGGACGATTGGAACGAGCTGCGGATTGGCGGCGGTACCCTTGCGGATCTCGTCGAGGACGATGTCCAGCGCCGCGCGATCGTCGAGCTGCGCCGCGCGGCGCCGCACGATCGCCGCGAGCGACCAGCGGACAATCACGGTGAACATCACCTCGAGCACGAAGATCGAGCCGACGAGCGACAGCGCCTTCATACCGTCCCACGTATTCGGTACGAGGATCTTCACGATGACAGCCGCGAGCGCGATGGCTGGAAACGAGGCGAGCACGGCAGCGCGCGCAAGGTCGCTGGAACGCTCGATCTCGTCGCCATTGTCACCCACCCAGGCCGCGACGGTCTCGAGCCGGTCCGGGTTCGGCACGAACAGCCATCGGGTATCGCTCGCCGTGCTCAACAGCTGCGCCGCACCCAACCCGATACGTACCGCGGTCTTGTGGTCGGCCATTTCCCACGCGAGCTGCACCAGCCATTCGGGCTTGTCGCACGCGGCGAGCGCATCCAGCAGTGACGAATGGGTTGCACGGAAGGTTGGAAAGTCGTCCGACACCCGCGTCCGACCGTAGCATTGCCAGGGTCGGCAGCCGCCGCAACGGCGCGTCTTCGCGAGCTGTCGTTCGTCCTCTACGGCGACGCTCCAGGCTCGAGCCAGTGCTCGAAGCCCGGCGAGCCGATCCGGCACGCTACGACGATCAAGTCCGCGGTCGCTGCGCAGATGCCGCCTCAAGGCCGTTATCTCGGGGACCCGCACCGGTTCCTCGGTCTCGGCCAGTGCCTCTGTGTCGGCGACAAGTCGGTATGCGTTTCGCCATGCTCGGTCACCTGCAGGAGATCGGGGCGCACGGCTTCTGGGAGATCGTCGACGCGGGCGGCATGGGAGAGCCGCAGAAGGGCAAGTGCGTGCAGAGCCCGACGACCGACGTAAAGGGCCAAGTTATCGACGGACCGAAAGATCTCGAGACGCAGATCAAGCGGGTCCTCGGGCTCCCTGATACTGAAACGAAATGAGCCGCTCCTGCGCGTCGGGCGCCCTGCTAGTGGGCGGCGAGCACCGTCTCCCCGAGGATCCGTGCGAGTTCAACACGGACGCCGGGTGCAACCAGCTCCACTGCGGCAACTGCGGCGAGCGCGTGCGAAACTCGCCGTCCGGTTTCCGCCTCGCGGATTCACGCGGGCGCGCCGACGCCCCGGCGCTGTACGCCGCCGAGGACTGGTCGGCGTCGCCGCTCGTGGTGCCCGCGGCCGCGAGCGTTCGCCTCTACGCGTGCCGGTGCGACTACTGGCACGAACGGGACACGAGCCTCGTGGTCAACGATCACGAGGAGCCGGGCGATCCCCACATGAACTGGGCGTGCGGCGGGCATCCGGAACCCGCGCTGCCCCTGACGCTCGGCGAGCTCGCGATCTCGACGGAGACCGTCTGGCCGGTGGTGGTAGGGCGCATCCTCGACGGCGCCTGCCCGCGACCGCTCGAGCGAGCGGACGAAGGCCCGTGGCTGTGGCTGGTGTGGCTCTACGTGTATCTCCGGGACTTGCCGGCCGCGAGCGGTCTCTCGCGGGAAGTGGGCCGCAGGATCGGCGACCGCGACGAGCGCACGGTCGGAGCGGTGCTGATCTTCTTCCAGCGGTTTCCCACCGCGGATGGGATCGAGCACCTGCTCGCGCACGCGAAGGCGGACCCGTCGAGTGTGGCCGTCAAGCACTCGGTTCCCGAGGACAGCTACGAGCCGAGCATGTGGGATGTGCTGATCGGAGTCCTCGTGAAGCGGACGGCCGAGAACCCGGCGCATGACGCCGTCGACGTGATCCGCAAGGTGATGTTGCATCCGATCGGTCGTCGCGATCCGCTCGTGCAGACCCTCGAACGCAGCTGGGAGGCGGCAGCGTTTCGGCTCGACGATGCCGCGTGGTTCGCGGAGAACATCGTCGCACTCGATGCGGCAGGACCGGGCCGCTGGAAGCCGCTGATGAACCAGGTGGTGGCGTTCGCGCGCAACGACGACGAGCTCGAGAGCATGATCGTGATCGCCGGTGTCGCGCTCATCGAGAGCGGGCGGATTCCCGCGCCCGAGATCCGTGAGTGGATCAAGCAGCACGGGTACGACACGGAGGCATGGCCGCTCGTGCTCCAGTCAGCGCTGGACAAGACCTAGATCAGATTCCGGTAGTCCGCACCCGCCCAGGTCGCGATGGCGGCGGCGATCTTCAGCGCCCACCCCGTCTCCATGATGAGGTTGTTGCGGTTGTACGTGGGATCGCTCGCCGAGGCCGCCGCCTCGGTGACCAGGGGAGCTTCTTCGCCCGAACGCAACAGCGCCTTGACGCCGCGGTAGACGTAGTCCTCCTGGAACGAGATCACCTTCACGAACTCGGACTTTCGGATGAGGGTGTTGTCCTCGAGCGTCGCGCTGTTCTCCCTCGCCCAGAACACTCGCTGCGTGCTGTTGTAGACGGTGACGCTCTCGGGGTTCACGACCCAGATGAAGTCGCAGTACCAGTCGGTCTCCGCGATCGCGAGACCGCGCCTGGTCAGGTCTGCAACCATGGCGCCATGTTCCGCCTCGGGAACGTGCGTGAAGCCGAGTTGCTTGGATCCGTTCTCGTCCAGAGCGTAGATCATCACCGTACGCTTGCCGTCCTTCACACGACTACCCGTGACCTGAAACTTCGTGCCCGGCGCGGCGACGGCTTCCTCGAACGTCATGGCCGATCGCGGCGTGGTCAGGCTCACGCGAGGATGATCTCCACGCGGGCGAACTCTGGCACGGCCTCACGGAGTGCCGCGAGATCTTCGGGATCGGAGGTGTAGACGACGTCGTTGCGCAGCGAAGCAGACGCCATCACGATCGCGTCGATCGTTCCGGCGCCCCGAACCAGCCCCACGGCGATTCCCGCGAGCCGCGCGAGCGGGGCTCCAAGGGGCTCGACGCGAACCGCGCGCAGAATCAACGCACGCTCCTTCTCGCCCGCGCCACGCCGCCACCATTCGGCAACGACGACCGCGGGGACGACGATCGGCACACCATGCGCGATCGCGGTGGCGAAGACCTTGCGCATCGCGTGGCGGCGGCGTTCGAGTCCGATCAGCGCGCCGGTGTCGAACGTGAGCCCGCTCATCGCCTGCCGTGCGGTCGCTTCTGTGCCGGCGCCGAGGGTGCTGACCAACGCGCGAGTAGTGCCCGTTGTTCCGCATCCGTGGGGAGCTCGTCCTCGGCAAACGTCGAGAGCACCTGCTTCGCGGCATCGAGGCGCCGCAGATCTTCGATTCGCCCGCGGACGGCGCCGCTGACAAACGCAGAGAGACTGAGTCCCTCAGCTTTGGCAGCCGTTCGGGCAAGGCGCAATTCGTTGCGGCCGATCGCGAGGCTGATCTTTTCGGTGGTCGCCATATCGCGAATCTAGCACGGGTAGGAGTGCGTTCCTACCGCGTGCCAGCGAGGTACGCGACGAGCTTCGGCTTGATCTCCCGCATCGCCCGGGCGCGGTGCGACAGGTCGCCCTTGGTGCCGATCCCGAGCTCGGCGAACGTCTGGTCGAGCTCCGGGAACAGGAACAACGGGTCGTAGCCGAAACCGCCGCTGCCGCGCGGTGCGTCGAGGATCATGCCCTCGGCGACGCCGTGGCTGATGATCGTCTCGTCGCCGAGGTCGCCGTCGACATCGGCGAGCGCGAGCACGCAGCGAAACCGCGCGGTCCGCTTCTCCGCAGGCACGCCCTCGAGGGCGGCGAGCAGCTTCGTGTTGTTTGCCGCATCGCCGGCGTGCTCGCCCGCGTAGCGCGCGCTGAACACGCCGGGCGCGCCGTCCAGCGCATCGACCTCGAGGCCCGAGTCGTCGGCGAGCGCGGGGAACTTCGTGATCGCGGAGACCTCGCGCGCCTTCTTGATCGCGTTGCCTTCGAACGTATCCGCGTCCTCGATGACCTCGGCGATCCGGATCCCGAGCTGATGCGCGGCTTCGTCGACGCTGAGCACGTCGATGCCGGGGAGGAGCTGGCGCAGCTCGGCGAGCTTGCCGGGGTTGCGCGAGGCGAACACGAGGGGTCGTTGCATCATCCGGCCACCACCTTGCGCTGCGCGGCCACGAGCTCCTTGAGGCCGATCGCGGCGAGATCGAGCATCGCGTCGAGCTGCGTGCGATCGAAGGTGCCGTGCTCGGCGGTGCCCTGGACCTCGATCAGCTTGCCGCTCTCGTCGCCGACGACGTTCATGTCGACATCGGCCTTGCTGTCCTCGATGTAGGGCAGGTCGAGCACGCACTCGCCGCCGACGATGCCGACGCTCACCGCGGCGACCGGCGGCATCAGCGCGCTCTCGCTGGCGAGCTTGCCGGTCTGCACGAGCTTCTTGATCGCGAACGCGAGCGCGATCCATGCGCCGGTGATCGATGCCACGCGCGTGCCGCCATCGGCGCACAGCACGTCGCAATCGACGCTGATCGTGCGCTCGCCGAGCGCCTTGAGGTCGACCGCCGCGCGCAGCGAGCGGCCGATCAGGCGCTGGATCTCCTTGCCGCGGCCTCCGGGGTCGCGCTTGCTGCGCGTGTGCGTGGAGCGCGGGAGCATCGCGTACTCGGCGGTCAGCCAGCCGGTCCCCTTGCCCTTCATCCACGACGGCACGCTCTCCTCGACGCTCGCCGCGCACAGCACCCAGGTGTCGCCGAGCTTGATCAGCGCGGAGCCTTCGGCGTGCTTCTGGTAGTGCGGGATGATCTCGAGCGAGCGGAGTTGATCGGGGCGACGGCCGTCGGGGCGCATGATGGCGCGCAGGCTACCCGAAGCGGGAGGCGGGCGTAGCCTCGGCTGATGTCGAATCCGCTGGCCACGCCGCTCCCGGCGACGTGGCTCACCGTCGGCACCGCGCGCTGATCACTTCGGTGTCGGGCAGACGATCGCCTCGAGCTTGCCGGCGAGCGCGAACGGCAGCTTGTCGATCGTCGTCTCGCCACCGAGCTGGATGGCGAGCGTCTTCGCGCCGCCGGGCGCACGGTTCGGAGTCACCGCGAGCTTGATCGCTCCCGACTGGTTCACGCCCCAGTCGACCCAGGCACCGCTCCGCTCCGCGTGGGTGAGCACCCCCGCTTTGCTGAACGTCAACTTGAGGCTCACATCGGAGCGCGTCGAGGTGTAGTCCGAACCGTCGACGCACTTGACCGCATGCGTGCCGAGCTGGAGCTGGCGCGTTCCGTCCTTCTTCGCGATCAACCCGGCGCCGCCGATCGGCAGCGTCTTGCCGCCGACCGTCATCGTCGCATCGCCGAGCGGCACGGGGGCCGGATCCGGCGCGCGCAACACCTGCCCGCAGCCGGTGACCTTGATCGATCCCTTCACCGTGAAGAGATCCTCGGCGCCCGTCTTGTAGTCGAGCGGCAGGTCGGTCGTCGCGCCCACCGCTGCGACGGCCGCGAGATCGAGGCCCGGCGCCATCGGAAACGCGCCGTCCTCCTTCTCGCTCTGCGTCGAAACGCTCGAGCTCGTCCCGGGCTCGGTCCGGTGCAAGTAGCTGCCGCGGAGGCCCCAGCCAAGCCCCTCCGTCGTCAGGTACGGGCCGATCCGCAGCGCCGAGTCCACATCCTGTGGCGTCGACGACCGCGACCAGAATCCGGCGATCTCCTCCTCGCAGGTGCGCGGATAGTTCGCGAGGACGATGCGGACCTCGTCACCGTCCTTCGTCGCGATCGCCGTGCTGAACGTGACCGGCTTCCCATCGAGGGTGACCATGAGCGTTGGCGCCGCGGCGGCCTGCGCGACCGCATCGGCTGCGGTCGCCGCATCTGGTGCTGGCTTCGGCGGTGGTGGCGGCGCTGGCTCGGGCGCCTTGTCGGCCGCCTTGCCGCACGCCGCACCGAGCAGGAAGGGAACCAGCCAGCGGTTTCGCACGCTGTATCGTATCAGTCGTCGCGGATCATTCGCTTCGCGGCATCGCGCACGGCGAACGTGTACGCGGAGGTCGTCGCCGCGACCTTGAGCTCGTGCTTCGGCATCAGGCGGAGCACGCGCATGATCTGGTCGGTGCCGAGGCGCGGGTTCGTCAGCAGGGCGCGGCGCACCTCCGGGATCTGGAGCCACGCGCCGTT
>JBBRBG010000273.1:0-10151 GCA_038206055.1 Haliangiales bacterium | reverse complement strand
ACGATGATCCGCGCGCGCGTGGATCTCTCGGCGCTCGCCACCGAGATCCTTGGCGAGCTCGCGCGGATCGAGCCGGAGCGCCACGTGGTCACGCACGTCACGCCGGGCATCCACGTCCACGCCGACATCCGGCTCGTGCGCATCCTGCTCGAGAACCTGCTGGGCAATGCATGGAAGTTCACCGCGAAGCGTGAGACCCCGGAGATCCGGCTCGGCGGCGACGCGACGACGTTCTTCGTCCGTGACAACGGCGCAGGCTTCGACCCGCGCTTCGTCGATGATCTGTTCGTGCCGTTTCGCCGCCTGCACCACGCCGATGAGTTCGCCGGCACCGGCGTGGGCCTCGCGACCGTGCATCGCATCGTGCGCCACCACGGCGGTAAGATCAGCGTCGAGGCGGCGCCCGATCAGGGCGCGGCGTTCTTCGTGACGCTCGTGCCGAGCGAATGACCTACTGACACAGGTTCGTCGATGTCGCCGAGGCAACGCACACCGAGGCGGTCGCCGTCGCCTGGCACATGCTCGTCGTCGAACACGCGCCGAAGTCTCCAACGCAATAGAAGTCGGGACCGCATGCGCCACCGATCAGTGCGCAATCCCCGGCGGTGCGGCACGGCGTGATCCGGCACCGACACAGCGAAGCATCCGTCGGCAGAGTCACGCTCTGGGCATCGATCCCGAGCTCCACGGTGCGATCGCGACACGCGACGAGCGCGAGAGCCAGCGCGCTGATGACGACGATCCTCATGGTGCCTCCACGCATGCCCTTGCACGCGCCGCGAACGGTCCGGCCGGAAACCGCCTCAGGTATTCGGCGGCGAGCGCGCGAGCGGCCGCGCAGCCCGCGGTCTCTTCCGCCCGGCCCGCGAGCCAGGCAAGGACCTCGCCGTCGTGCGTCGATCGAGGAAACGTGGTGCGGAAATCTGCGAAACAGGTCGCCGCAGCGGCGAGGTCCCGCGTGTCGACGCGGAGTCGGCATGCGAGATACGAAGCCGGTTCGAGGAGCGCGGTGGGAGGACGCCCTGCGCGGAACTTCTCGAGGTCTTGCAACGCCTGAGCTGGAGCGCTGTTGCGCACGAGGTTTGCGAGGTCGTACGAGGCGATGGTGGCTTCGCGTGAGCTCGGAAACGCGTCGGTGAGATGACGCCAGATCCGCTCCGCCTCGTGGTGATCGCCGGCGCCGAGTGCGGCCTCGGCGGCCGCATAGAGCCCGGTGGCCGTCTCGGCCACGGGGTCCGGATCCACGGTCGTCGCCGCCGGCACTGCGCGCTCGACGCGGATCGGCGGGCGGGCCCGTACAGGAGGTGCAGGCGCGACGGCCGCGACGGCCGCAACGTTGCTCGGTTCGGGGGATGGCGTCCTCACGAGGACGCGATCGCGCGCATCGAGGCGAACCCAGAGCGGTCCGGATCCGATCACGTCGCCACGCTCGGTGAGGACCGGGCCCGATCCCTGGATCGCGACGATCTCACCGCCGCGAGGTGGCTCGACGGCGTGCTCGTGCTCGCGGAGGAGCTGGATCAGGGATGCGCTGGGTGCGCCGCCATGCCACTGGCCTTCACCCACCGAGACGCCGTCGACGACGAGCTCTCCGCGATCGACGAAGATCACCGGAGCACCGCCCCGCTCCATCGACACCGCGAACGTCGCGTGCTGCGCGACGATCGTGGTCGCCCCGGCGCGGACGGTGATCTGCAACGGCGAGCGTTGATCGACGAGCAGGGTGCCCGTGATGTCGAGAGCAACCTCGGTCGCCGATGCGCTCGTGATCTCGATCCGCGCGGGCCCGACCGCGGCGATCCGCTGTCCGCGATCGTGATCGAGGGTCGCGCGAACCAGCTCGTTCGCCGCCACTTCAAGGACGGCAAACCGGCCGCCTAGGTAGGTGCTCGCCGCGCCGTGCGAGGTCGTCGAGCTTGCGAGGACGTACGGACGGAGCAAGTCGTGATCGAGTGCAACGGACGGCGAGCCGGATCGGGGTCGCAGCGCCGCCCACGCCACCACCAGCGCGATCGTCGCCGCTGCCGCGAGGCCGAACCACATCACCCGACGCGCACGACCTGGCGCCGGCTGCTGCCGCGCCGCGATCGCATCGATCTCGGGCGACATGCGCGCGAGCCAGCGCGCACGCGCGACGTCATCCACGTCGGCGGGCTCGCCCCGGAGCGCAGCGAGCAGCGCGGTGTGCGCCGTCAGCTGTGCCTGGCAGCGAGGACAGCTCGCCGCGTGCACCTCTGCCGCGACCGGCAGCGGCTCGCCCGGATGTAGCGCGAAGCAATCGATCACCTCGTGGCAGATCATCACGAGACCTCCGTGGTGGTTCGCATGCGGTGACGCTCGACCATCGCCGAGAGCTCGCGTTGTGCGTGCTTGACTCGTTGCCCGACCGCCGGCGCCTTCGCACCGACGAGGTTCGCGATCTCGTCGAGCGACATGCCCTCGACGACACGCAGAACATATGCGATCCGCTTGTCGGGCTTCAGCGCGGCGAGAAACCCGAGCGCGCGGCCGAGCTCCTGCTGGGTCCGCGCGGCCTGCTCCGGCGAGGCGGTCGTCGCGGGCAGTCCTTCGGGGATCTCCTCCCAGCGCACGCGACGCTGCCGGCGCAGGTGGCGATAGGCGACGTTGACCACGATGCGGTGCAGCCAGGTCGAGAACGCGGCGTCCCCGCGAAAGCCGCCGAGCGCACGAAAGGTCTCGAGGAACACCTGCTGGATCAGATCCTCGCGCTCGGGGACCGGTCCCACGATGCGCGTCAGTAGCCGGTGCGCGCCATCGACGTGCAAGCGATACAGGTCGTCGAACGCCCGCCGCTCGCCCTTCACGGCGCGCTTCACCAGCTCGGAGCTGGCATCGCCGGGACTGCCTTCCGACGGTGCGCGCCGGAGCAGTGGAAGGAGCACGCCGAGGACGATGCCGAGGATCATCGCGCGACCTCGAACGCGAGACCGAAGCCGGCCCAGTACGCGAGCCGCTCTGCGGACGTGACCGGCGCGCCCTGCACGCGATAGACGATCGAGCTCGAGAACACGTCGAGCCCGGCGCCGACACACGGATGCACGCCGCCGAGCGAGAACGGCGCGACGTAGGTCAGTGATGCGCCCCCACCGATCTGGACATCGGTGGAGGAGCGTTGCGCGCGCGCACGATCGACCTGCAGCGCCGCCATCACACGTAGCTCGAGGCCCGCGATCCTCAGCCCCAACCCGAGGCGGAACGGAAACGTGCTCGTCGTGACCTGCATGTCTCCGGTGCCGGCGGCAGTGGGAAGCCCGGCGCCGGCAGCGGCGATCGCGTTGAGCCGACCGCGCAGACCGACCTCCAGCTCGACCGACGCTGCGCGACGCGTTCCGGCCGCTCCCCACACCGCGAGCGACCAGCGGAGATCGTCACGACCGTGCGGGCGGTCCGCGGCGGAAGAGACCGTGAGCTCTGCAACCGGTGGCGACGGCAATGCGGCAACGCGGACGGGAGGCCGAACGCGTGGAGGATCGAGATACTCGCCGGCAACGTCGATGATGGCGAACGCCACGAGACGCGCCGCCTCCGCTCCGCGCGCACCATCGAGACCGATCCGCCGCGTGCGTCCCGCGAGCTCGATCTGGATCTCGGCGCCCTCGGCGACCACGCGGGTCTGGATGCGAGACGTGGACGCGGGCGTGGCGAGGTCCGTGCGCAGCGCAAGCGCTGCCTCGAGCTCCGCTGTCGAGAACGGCAGCTCGCCGCGCGTCTGGATCTCCAGTGGATCCCCGAGCGCGGCGCGCGAGGCCGCGCACAGGACCAGGAGAAAGCCAGAGGACCGCGTTGGAGACACGAGACCGGATTAGTGCACCGGGCACCCCTCCATCGAAAAACTATTTCGATCCGGTGCTGCACCGGTCCCTAAGCCCCGCGAAAGAGAGACGCCATGTTCACCAGAATGTCCCTTGTTCTCGCCTGCTTGCTCGCCGCCTGTGGGGGCCAATCGTCGACGAATGCGGCGCGCATCGCGTGCCAGACCACTTCGGATTGCGCCGCCCGCGGCGGCCTCTGCGTCGCCAACGAGTGCCACGCCGACAACGAATGCACGAGTGACGCCGAGTGTGCCGCCAGCGAGGTCTGCAACCCCGATCCCGACTTCGACGGACTGTGCGCCGCTCCCGGATCGCCACTCGCACCAGGCCCGGCGTGGGCATGTACCGTCGGCAAGGACTGCCCGGCGAATCAAGGCTGTGCATCGGACGGGAGGTGCCATGTCGATGGCGAATGCCACAACACGTGGCAGCAGGACGGAACGCTCCTCGGGGACTGCGCTGGCGGCCTGATGTGCGCGGCTTCCGGCCCGAACGTTCTCGCCGGATACTGCACCGATGGCCGCGGCGGTCCCGATCCGTACTGTCGCTCGACCGGCACCGGCGAGTGCCGCTCGCTCTGCGCAGTCGACGCCGACTGCGGAACCGGCGGGGTCTGCAACGCAGGCTTCTGCGTGGGCGACGATGAATGTGCGACCACCGCGGATTGCACGCCGAACCACATCTGCGGGAGCCCCGACGGGTGGGACGACTATGGCTTCGGCTTCTGCCTCGTCGATCCGAACCCGACGTGCGTCCCCGACGGCGCGGGTGCCTGCCGCCTCGCCTGCGCGAGCGATGCCGACTGCCTCCACGGCGGCGGATGCGAAGCCGACCACCTCTGCCACGCGTCGAACGAGTGCCAGTCCACCGCGAACTGCACGGGCCTCGACGAGTGCTACGCGAGCACCGAGTTCGGCGGGCTGTGCGGCCCGCCGCGCCCCTAGCGATTGATGACGTGGATCGCTTCGCCGAGCGCGACGGCGGCCGCTTCCATCATCGCCTCTGACAAGGTCGGGTGCGCGTGGATCGTGAGCCGCAGGTCATCAGCGACGGCGCCCATCTCGATCGCGAGCGTGGCCTCGGCGATCAGCTCGCTCGCGCCGTTGCCGACGATGTGAACACCGAGCAGCTCGCCGGTGACGCCATCGGCGATCACCTTCACGAACCCATCCGTGTCGTTGACCGACAGCGCGCGGCCGAGTGCGGCGAACGGGAACTTGCCGACCTTCAGCTTGTCGTGGCCCTTCGCCTTCGCCTCGTCCTCGGTGAGGCCGGTCGCGGCGATCTCCGGATCCGTGAACACCACGGCGGGGATCGTGCGGACGTCGAACGCGGCCTTGTGGCCGGCGATGATCTCGGCGACCACCTCGCCCTCTTTCGTCGCCTTGTGCGCCAGCATCATGCCGCCGATCAAGTCACCGATCGCGTAGATGCCGCCGACATTGGTGCGCAGGTGATCGTCCGAGATCACGAAGCCGCGCTTGTCGAGCGCGACGCCCGCGGCATCGAGGCCGAGGCTCTCGCTGTTCGGGCGGCGGCCGATCGACATCAGGATCACGTCGGTGTCCACGGTGGCGGTCTTGCCGTCCTTCAGCTCCACCGTGAGGACGGCGCGGTCGCCCTTGTCCTCCCAGCTCCTGGCCTTCGTATCGAGCATCACCTCGACGCCGAGCTTCTTGAGCTTCCGCTCGACGACCGCGACGCAGTCCTTGTCCATCGTACCGAGCAACCGCGGCATCGCTTCGACCACCGTCACCTTCGTGCCGAACTTCGCGTACACCATGCCGAGCTCGAGGCCGATGTAGCCGCCGCCGATGACCACCATGCGGCCGGGCACCGCCGGGAGCGCGAGCGCGCCGGTCGAATCGATGATCCGCTTCTGATCGGTCTTGAAACCGGGGATCTCGATCGGCCGGCTCCCCGTGGCGAGCACGATGTTCTTCGCGATGATCGTCTCGTCGCCGGTCTTCGTCTTCACCGTGATGCGGTGGCCATCCGGGCCCGGCTTGCGGAGCGTGGCGCTGCCGTCGATGATGGTGACGCCGTTGCCCTTGAGTAGCGTACGCACGCCGCTCGTCAGCTTGTTCACCACTCCGCCCTTCCACTGCTGCAGCTTCGCCATGTCCAGCGTGGGCTTGCCCTGGATCATGATGCCGATGTCCTCGGTGTGGCCGAGCTTCTCGAACGTCTTGGCGGCGTGGATCACCGCCTTCGACGGGATGCAGCCGACGTTCAAGCACACGCCGCCCATGTACTCCCGCTCGATGATGGCGGTCTTGACCTTCAACTGGCCGAGGCGAATCGCGGCGGGATACCCACCGGGTCCAGCTCCGATCACCACGGCGTCGAAACGTTGCTCGGGCATGCGCCGTTCGTACCGCGCCCCCGCGGCCGTGCCAAGACACGCGGCTGGATCTCCATGTAGTGTGCGCGCCGATGAAGGCATGGCTCGTCTGCGCCCTCGCAACGCTCGCTCTGGGGTGTGGCTCCAAGCCTGCCGAGCAGGCGCCACCCGCCCGTTCGGCGGAGCCAGCGCCGAAACCGCCGCGCGCCGCCCTCCTCGCTCGCCTCGATGCAGCGCTGGCCAAAGCGTCGCCGAGCCTCGCCGCACGACTGCGTCCCGGTGCCACCGATGCGCAGATCGCGGCGGTGGAGAAGTACCTCGGCTTCCCGTTCCCCCCCGCGCTCGCCGACATCTATCGCTGGCACGATGGCGTGGAGACCAAGGCCGGAGGTCGCTACGCCCCACCCGGCATGTTCTTCTCGTACTGGTTGGCGCCACTCGCTTCGCTGCAGGAGCACCACGCGATGATGCGTGAGTTCGCGCGGGACGGCACGTACGCGAAGACCGATCGCGGCGGTGACGGATGGTGGAACGATCGATGGATCCCGTTCTTCCACAACATGGAAGGCGGCACGGTGTGCGTCGATACCGTGGGTTGGTCGACCGGCGATGTCGGCCAGGTGCTCGAGGAATGGCACGACGATGCAGCGCGCAAGGTCACCTACCGCGATCTCGATGCCTGGCTCGAGACCTATGTCACCGCGCTCGAAGCCGGCGTGCTCCACAAGATGAGTGATAGCGATGGCATCGGCGCCGGGACCGCGACCGGATCCGAGGGACCCGACTTCGATCGCTGGGTCGATTATCACGCCGAGCACAATCCGGGTTACCCGAAACGTCTCCGCGCCCAAGGCGGTCACTGAGCGCGTCGATCTCGCCACGGAGGGCGAGTACACTGACGCCGTGCGGTGCTGGTTGTATCTCCTGCTCGTCGGCGGTTGCGGCTTCAGCACCGGCGGCAATCAACCCGGTAGCGACAGCTCGGTCACGCGCGACAGCAGCCACGATGCACCGGCCGACGGTGAAGGCCCCGCCGACGCGTCGTTCTGCTACGGCACCGGCTTCGGCCGCACCTGCCTGAATTCCCAGCCTGCCGGTCCGCGCACGATCAGCGACGCGATCTTCGACACCGACGGCGCGGGCTGCACGCAGGTCACGAACGGCCTCTGCATCGTCAGCGCGACCGACCTCGACATCCCCGCTGCCGCGAGCGTTCGCGCGCTCGGCTCGCGCCCGCTCGTCCTCGTGGCGACCGGCACGCTCAAGATCGTCGGCACGATCGGCGCGAGCAGTCTGTCGAGCGGTCCCTCCGGCGCAGGCGCATCGACTGCACCGTGCACGCAGTTGATCGCCGCGGGCGCTGATCAAGGCGGCGGCGCCGGCGGTGCGGGCGGCAGCTTCGGCGGTACCGGCGGCTCCGGTGGCGCGGGCGATCTCAATGACAGCGGCCTGCCGGCCGGTTCGCCCGCGGGCCAGGCCGCAGCGATTCCCGTGATCCCGACCAGTGTGCGCGCCGGCTGCGGCGGCGGCGGTGGCGGCGCAGGTGTCGGCGCTGCAGGCGCCGGTGGCTCCGGCGGTGGCGCGATCTACTTCATCGCGGGCACCGCGATCACCATCACCGGGCGCGTGTTCTCCGTCGGTCGAGGCGGTGATCCTGGCAGCCTGCTCGGCGGCGGCGGCGGCGGTGGATCCGGCGGCCTGATCGGTCTCGATGCGCCGGCCATCACCAGCTCGGGCAACATCATCGCGAACGGCGGCGGCGGCGGCGAAGGCGGAGGTGTCAGCTCGACCGGAGCCGCCGGCAGCGACGGGCTCAGCAACGGTCAGCCAGCCGCTGGCGGCAGCGGCAATCCCGGCGGCAACGGCGGCGCTGGGAGCGGCATCGGAACCATCAACGGCTCGCCTGGTGCTTCCGTGAACGAAGGCGGCGGTGGTGGTGGTGGCGCCGCGGGCGTGATCTACATCAAGGGCACGTTCATCGCCGGCGCGTCGACGATCTCGCCGCCGGCGTCGATCACACTCTGACGACGCGGACCGAAGTCACGGAACGCAATCGTTGCGCTGGCAATTGACTGGATCGCCCGGTGGGCGGTCTCGGCGGCGTGTGCGCGGGCGATCTGGCCACATTGACCAGAAATCCTCACCACTTACAGTGGTTCATTCGGACTCTATGCGAGTCCGTTGCAAGGACCTCATGACTAGATTGACCAACGTAGCTTTCCGCGCGGCGTCCCTCGTCCTCGTACTCGGCGCTGCCGCGTGCGGTGACAACCTCGAAGGCCCCGTAGATGGGCGAGGTGCAGATGGCAACCCCGGATCGGATGGCTCGACAACACTACAAGCGCCTCGCGTGACCTCGACGTCGCCGTTCGATACGGCGCTGAACGTGCCGCTCAACGCGCGGCTGTCCGCGAACTTCGATCTCGCGATGACACCGCTGACGAACGTGACGTTCACGCTCGCGACCGGCGGCAACGCCGTGACGGGCACGGTCTCGAACGCGGCCGGCGGACGGACCGCGACGTTCGCACCAGCGGCGAACCTCACCGCCGCGACGATGTACACGGCGACGATCACCGCGGCGGCCACTTCCAGCGACGGCACCGCGATCAGCGCGAGCTACCCGTGGACGTTCACCACCGGCGCGACGCTCGACACGACGGCGCCACAGGTCAACTCCACGCATCCCACCTCCGGCGCGACCGCCGTACCGATCAACACGAGCGTCACCGCGACGTTCGACGAGGCGATCGATCCGCTCTCGATCACGGCCGCATCGTTCACGCTGCGTCAGGGCACGACCGCGATCGCCGGCACGCTCTCCTCGGCCGGCACGATCGCTCGGTTCATGCCGACGGCTGCCCTCGCATCGAACACCACGTTCACGGCGACGCTGTCGACGGGCGTCACGGATCTGCAGGGCAACGCGCTCGCGACCGCCTATACCTGGATGTTCACGACCGGTAGCTCGGCCGCCCTCAGCCCGGCGCCGGTGCTGCTCGGCACCTCGGGGAACTATACGGTCCTCGCGAAGACCGCGATCTCGACGGTGCCGACCTCGGCGATCACCGGCGACATCGCGGTCAGCCCCGCCGCCGCGACGTTCATCACCGGCTTCGATCTCGTGCTCGACGCGACCACGTTGTTCTCGAAGTCGACGCAGGTCACCGGCCAGGTCACCGCGGCGAGCTACACCGCGCCGACGCCGACGCTGCTGACGGTCGCCGTCAGCAACATGGAAGGCGCATACACCGACGCGGCGAGCCGACCGAACCCGAACTTCCTCGAGCTCGGCACCGGCAACATCGGCGGGCGCACGCTCGTCCCGGGCCTCTACAAGTGGACGAGCACGGTCACCATCCCGACGAACGTGACGCTCGCCGGCGGCGCGAACGACGTGTGGATCTTCCAGACGACGGGCGATCTCTCGATGGCCGTTGGCACGCAGGTCATCCTCAGCGGCGCCGCGCAGGCCAAGAACGTGTTCTGGCAGGTGGCCGGCAAGGTCACGATCGGCGGCACCTCGCACTTCGAGGGAATCCTCCTCTGCAAGACCGAGGTGACGATGCAGACGAGCTCGACGATGAAGGGCCGCATCCTGGCGCAGACGCAGGTCGCGCTCCAGAAGGCGACCGTGACGCCGTAGCGCCTAGAGGCCGAGGTCCGGCTTCTCCTTGAAGATCACGGTGCCCGGGTTCGTGCCGTCGACGCTCCACTGGAAGCCATCGACGACGACGAGCGAGTCGAAGACGCTGTCGGAGGTGTCCCAGATGGCGATGCGCAGGGTGATGATCTCGCCGGGCGTGACGTTGCCGGAGGTCACGAGCCAGCCGGTCGCACCGCCGACGGGCTGGCCCGGATCGCACGTGTTACCTGCCGTCGGCGCCTCGAAGCCGGTGCCGGCGAGCTGCGAGGTGGAGGCGCACGTCGTGATGTTGCCCGGCGTGGCGGAGAAATCGCACCCGGTCATACCG
>JBBRBG010000272.1:0-10274 GCA_038206055.1 Haliangiales bacterium | reverse complement strand
AGATCGGTTGCACGCGACGGCGCGGGCACCTGATCGCTCGCGTTTCGAAGCTCGATGACAAATCGTAATCGGCCCTAAGTCTTTGATCCCCAAGCAGTCTGGAAACCGCTACACGAAATCGTCGACGCATTTTGTTGGCTCGCCGCGGCATGCGCGCGAGTTCTCGAGCCGGCTCGCGCAGTTGTCCCCCGAAACGTCGCTCGCGATTTCACCCGAGGAGCCGAGCTCGCAAGAGCGACGTTCCGGCGCGATCTAGACGACGCGCGCGCGATCGTCCGCGTGCCGCGGCGTCTGTCCGGTAGCCGGACGAAGTGTCTTGCGCCGACATCGGAAGAAGATGCGTGCCAGAAATCTTCGTCGAGTTTCCGTCCTGAGGCCTTCTCGAGAGCATTACTGAGTGAAGGCCTCGATCGCGTGACCGCTGAAAGGCGGCGCGACGAGCCCGCGCGTCGCGCACAGTGCGCGTCGCGATGCCCCTACTGCACCCAGGAAGCGTCCATGTCCCCACTCGCGTTCGACAAGCAAGGTAAGCCGTTCGCGTGGCACCGTCGCACGCGCAAGCTGCTGGTGCGGATGTTCCGCAACCCGGCGGCTCGCGGCACGTGCTGCCAGGTGCTGGATGCCGACGGCAACCCGCTCTACATCGACGCCGAGACCGAGTACGGCGAGTTCCGCAAGGCGGTCGGCAGCGTGCCCGGCCTCTATCGGCTCGATCAGTGCGACGACGATGGTGTTGAGGTCGACGAAGCGCAGCCCGCCTACGTTTCGATCGATCTCTCGCGCAATGCATCGCTCGCCGGCGACGGTGGCGAGGTCGACCCGCTCGTGATCATCGAGCACATGTTCGCGATCCACGCGGACGTGATGAAGACGATGGCGATGCAGCAGGCGAGCATCATGGCCGCGAGCGCGGAGATCCTGCGCGCTCCGTTCCGGCCACCGGCGCCCGTCGCCGCGCGTGACCCTCGGGACGAGGACGACAAGGACGACAACGATGACGACGAGGAGGACGAGCTCGAGCCGGATCCGTGGGCGTCCTGGCGCCCCATGCTCGAGATGGTCGAGCCGCATCTGCCCCAGCTCGGCGCGTTCCTGCTCGCCCAGTTCGTCGCCTTCATGAAGAAGACCGCGACGCCCCCGGCGGCGGTGCCCGGTTCTCCCTCCGCGCCAGCGCCCGCTGCCGATAGCGCAACGGCGCCGAGCCAGGGGACGGAACCTGCGAGCGCCGCCGCCGGGTCGAGCCCGAACTCCGCGACGAGCGCATCGTCGTCGGCGAGCGCACCGTCGTCCGCGAGCACGCCAGGGACATCCACCTCATCGACGGTGGCAGCGGCTCCTGCAGAGCCGCCGAGCGCTCGCGTCGACGGGCCGACGTCCGAAGGCGTTGCGGCCGCTGGGGGCGACACGGGAACCAACAAGCGGTCGCATACGAGTGCGCCGAACACGCCGGCCGCGACGAGCGCCGGCGCGACGGAACCGGCCGCGACGACGGTGACCGCGGTGACCGCGACGACGAACACCGGGACGAACACCACGAGCTCGTCCAGCGCCGCGCTCGCGATCGTCCCCGCGGCGACGACCGGCAGTCCGCGAAACGCGCAGCCCTCGCCGACGCCCGCGCAGTGGCAACACCTCTACGAGGTTCGTGAGGGACTATCGCCGAAGGAGCGTGCGATCGCCGAGAACGCGATCACGCGCATGAGCCCGGACCTGCTCGCGCAGTGGCTCGCCGACTTATCGGCGCTGTCCGTCGACGATGCCGTGCGGATGATCCGATCGATGATCGCCAAGCTGCGCCCGACGCGCGGCACGGAGGGAGGGTGAGCGATGCCGCTTCTCCTCGACGATGTCCGTCTCCTCCTCCGGCGGATGTTCTTCACCGAGCGATTCTCGATCGAGCAGATCGCCGCGTGCACTGGCTTTTCACTCCGCACAGTGCGCCGCGCTCTTGTCATCGATGGCGGCCTTCGCGTCACTGGCCCTTACCAGCAAGAGGACGAACATGATCGGCACTCCACATAACGACCACGCGTGTCTCGGTCCGTTGACCGAGCGCATCATCGAGCTCGTCGCAGAGAACGAGCACTCGATCGTCGACACCGCCGAGCGGTTCTCCGATGTCGACGAGCTCGCGGCGTGGATCCGCACGCTGCCGCAGCGCGACGACGAGGGCCTGCCGTGCGACGGGCCCAAGATCGAGGCTTGTCGACCGCCGCAACGGTTCCGGATCGACGCGCTCGATCCAAATTGCGTCGAGCGCGCCGGCCGGCTAGTTGCGGTTGGCGAGAAGATCGATCCGAGCCGGCTGTACCGGCTCGCGACCACCGACACCCCGGGCGGCTTGCACACCTTCCCGACGGTCGATGGCTCGCCCGTCGTGCTCGATCCGAAGCAGAGCCGCAACGCGCTGCGCGCGGGCCTGTTCCGCGAGTGTCGCAACGCCGCGCCGATCGCGCTCACGCCTACGCAAGCGGTCGATTGGATCGCAGATCTGGCGCGCGAGCCCGCGTCGCGCTTCAAGCGCGGCGAAGAGCGCGTGCGCTGCGGCCATCGCGCGATGCGCGGCGTGCTCGTCCTTCGCCCGATCTGCATCGCGGACATCAAGGACGTCGCGTTCGCGCTCGCGCTTGCCGAGCGTGAGGCGCGCATGTTCGGCTCGCAGGGCATCTCGATCGTACACTCGACCGCGCACGCGATCGATCGCCTCGATCGGATCGCAGCGGACCGTTGGCTCGCCGCGCAGAACGGCGCGCGCAACGCGGGGCCGTTCTCGCTCAATATCGGCGGCACGACCATCAGCCCGGACTGGAACGTGCTCGGCTCGCTCGCGCGTGTCGGCGGGCGGATCGCGGGCAACGTCGGCCTCGAAGCAGTCAAGCTCAAGCTCGCGACGATGGGCATCACGCCATCGGTCCTGGGCTCGTTCGAGCAGGAGCTCAACCGAGAAGGACTCAGCCTCGGGCCGCTCGCCAAGCCGTCGCCGATGCTCGGCTCGCTCTCCGCGATGACACCCGAGGCACTCGGGGGCCGGTGGCTCGCCGGCAAGCTCTAGCTTCTTTCACCGCATCGGCGGCTTCCGCCGACATCACGATCGATTCACGGCCGCGCTCTTCGCGAGACGCGGCGAACGGGCGGGCCCGTCCCGCACCGAGGAGGATCTCTATGTCCAAATCCAAGCGTCCCTCGTCCAGCACCAAGCCCACGGCCCCCGCGAACGCACCCGAGCCCGCGCATCCCTGGGTGATCGGCGACATCGATTTCGGTCCCGCGGTCGCCGCGGTTCAAGACCTCGCGGCGTGGGCGTTCGATCTCGCCGCGCGAGACGTCGCGGACTGGCCCGAGGGCCGCCGCCGCGTGCGCAACGCGCGTCACTTCGTGATGCGGCGGCTGCGCGGCAAAGACATGCATCGCACGCCGTACGAGGACGTGCTGTTCACTGCGGGGCTGCTCGCGCGGATCCTCGAAGCGGATCTGCACTTGCCGCTCGTGCACGTCGTCGCGGCCCTCGATCACCTCGGGCTGCCGACCGAGGTCGTGCCGCTCGTGTCCCATCCGCAGCGCCGCGCTGCCGCGATGGATCCGAGCTCGCCGATCTCGCCGCTCCGCCCGCGCCCGGCCGCCGCTGCCGTCGCGCCCGCACCCGTCGACGTCTGCGACGAGTGCGGCCTCTGGTGTCCCCGCTACCGCAATGCGGCGTAGTCGCCGCGCCCGATCAACCAAGAAAGGCACAGGTATGAAGAAGAAGCATCTGCATCACAAGAAGCGGGCGCACCACCGCAACCGCCGCCGCAATGCCGGCGAAGGTGGCGCGTCCATCCCCGGGCGTTCGCGCTCGTCTCGCGCGCCGCGCCGCGCGCCTGCCCCGCCGTGGCGGACCATCGCCGCCGCGATCGCCGGCGGTGCCGGTGGCGCCGCGCTCGGCGGGCTGCTGGTCAACCAGAAGATCCTGTCGCCCGAGGCGGTCGGCGTCGGGCTGATGCTCGGTGGCGGCGCGGCGGCGTACTTCGCCGACGGCACCGCGCGCGTGGTCGGCACGAGCGTCGCCGCCGCGGGTGCCGGACAGCTCGCGCTCGCAACGATGGCCAAGTCGGCGTTCAAGGGTCAGCAGACGGCGCAGCACGCGGCGGTCAGCGCGCCCGCACCGGCGCAGCTGCCCCCGGCGCCTCCGCCCGTCGAGCCGCCGCGCAAGAGCGCGACCGGTGGAGGCGTCGTCGTCGATCTGTTCCGCGACGCCGCGGGCGATCTCGACATGATCGAGGACCAGTGGCGCTACGGCCACCGCGATCACGGCGACTCGGGTGACGAGCCGCGCGACGCGGCCGAGCCGCTGGTGATCGACCTCGATCACGCCGCGTAACAAGGGATCGGTGCTTCGCGTCGCGCGAGCGGTCATGGCCATCGCAACGCAAAGGAGAAACATATGGACTATGACGTCATGTATGTCGATGACGGCCGCAACGCCGATCATCGGACGCAGGGCGGACGGACCCCTTGGGGCCGTCCGCCGCAGCCGCGCACGGTCGTCGTGCCGGCGGGTACGCGGCCGACCGTGATCACCTCACGGCCGGCCTATGGCCCGCCTGCCTACGGCTATCAGCCCGCCCCGTTCGCCGCCCGCTTCGGGATGTCGACGGGCGAGCTGATCGACACGGCGATCCAGATCCTCGCAGCGATCCAGCCGTTGCCCGTCGCGCCGACCGCGGCGGGTGAAGCCGGAATCGACGTCGAGAATTTGGTGACCTACCAGGGCGCACTCGCGACCCACGCCAAGCGCGACGAGCAGCTCCGTACCCTCGGAACGCTGCTCGTCCGGATCCTCAAGTAGCCGGAGGCGATCAAGATGAACTTCATCTGGAACGCCGCCCCGGGCTACAAGGGGAACCAGCTGCAGCCGGCACGCAACGGGCTCCTCGCGGGGCTCGGTAGCATGCTCGGTGGCGTGACGCCGGTCTACAAGACCGCCGGCAGTGCGAGCGCGCAAGCGCCCGCGCGGTCGTCGAGCTGGTGGCCGACGTTCTCGGCTGCGCCTGTCTACAAGACGGCGCAGTCGAGCGCCGCAGCGAACGCCGCTCCGAACACGTTGTCGCCCGACGAGGGCGCTGACGATTCGGATCCGGTGTGCGTCTGCGACGACGAGACGACCGAAGTCGTCATCGTCGGGTAGCGCCGACGTCCGTAACGAGAACGAAGCCTAGCCTAGCCGAGTGATCTAGCAACCAACCAGATGGCCCTCTGGTCGCTCGCGCGACGCAAGGCACCGATCCCGATCTTTCAATGGAGCCGATCATGGCGAACGACAACTCCAACACACTCACCACCGGCGTGCTGCTGCTCGCCGGTGGTGCAGCCGGCTACGCCGCCGCGCGTTGGGTCGTCGCGCCTTGGCTCGAAGGCAAGGACGCGCACGCAGCTGCGCCATCGCTCGCTCCCGTTCCATTTACTCCCACGAGCTCGTCGCCGATCGCGGCGCCGGCAACTGCACCGCCGTCATCGACGCCGCCGACGCCGAGCTCGCCACCGACGAAGTTGACCGCTCCGCCGGTACGCACGACGACGCCGCCGGCGACGTCGACGCCGGGTCGCGGTCCGGTCACGTCGCCGTCACAGGTTGACAACCGACCCGCGGCGCCGCGCGTGGACACACCCACGCGTTCCCCGTCGAGCTCGAAGGCCGGCGACCGCCCGAGCGCGTCGCAATCGCAGGTCGATGCCGGACGTGCGCCGCCACGCGTCGATCCGACGCCATCGCATGTCGATGATGCGCGCCTTCCCGCGCGCGTCGGTGGCGCGAGCTCGCCACCACGTGTCGAGGCGACACATCCCCCGGCGCGCGTCGACAAGCCCGCGCCCCACCCTACCGACGCCAAGCGCGCGCCCGCGCCCACCGGAGGTCCCGTCACAACGCCGTCGCAGATCGACCCTCAGCGCGGTCCGGTGACCTCGCCGTCGCAGGCCGACGCTCGGCGCACACCGCCCCGCGTCGATGGTCCGGTGACCTCGCCGTCGCAGGTCGACGCTCGGCACGCACCGCCGCGCGTCGATGGTCCCGTGACATCGCCGTCGCAGATCGACCAGCGACGCCCACCATCGCGCATCGACGGTCCGGTGACCTCGCCATCGCAGCTCGACGGCGCCCGCGTCACGCCACACGATGGACCGCCTGCGAGCGCTCATCCGATCGATCCGTATGGACCGCCCGCCGATGCCAAGCCGGTCGATCCGTACGGCGATCGGAAGCCGAGCTCCGCCCTGCCGCGCCGTTTCGACGCCGTGCTCGAGCGATATCGCGGCGAGATTCCGATCGAGTACTTGCGCGCGCTCGTGGACCGCGAGTCGAACTTCGAGCCGAAGCAGCGAACCGGCAGCGCGCTCGGGCTCATGCAGATCATCCCGGTCGTGCTCGCCGACTACAACACGCGCAACGGCACGCACTACAAGCCCGAGCACCTCGTCGATCCGAGCATCAATGTCGCGATCGGATGCGAGCTCCTCGTCATCATCATCGCTGGCTACGCCGGGAACCATCCGCACGTACCGAATCTCCAGACTGACTGGAAGAACCCGCGCTTCGTCGAGCTGCTCACGTTCGGATGGAACGCCGGGTTCTCGGAGGCGGGCGGCGTCGGCCGCGTCGCGCGCTACCTCGAGCATCACGGCGTCACCGATCTGACGATCGACGTCGTCTCGCAGAGCGCATCGGCTGCGGGCGCGAGCAAGCACCTGTCCAATGCGGCGAAGGTGCGGTGGTGCAAGAGCGTCGCCGCGCTCTACGGGCGCGAGCGCGCGCTGACCGCATCGCGCCGCATCAACCCACACGCATGAGGTCGCCCATGTCGAACAGCAGCAACACCGCTCTCGCTCTCACGCTCGGCGCCGGAGGCGGCTTCGCGCTCTGGTACGTCCTTCGCGACCGGCACCGCAAGAACACCGCGTCGGCGGCGAACGCACCGACCGCGGCACCGCCTCAAGCCGTGCCCGCGACGACGGATCGCGTCTGCACGCTGCGCCTCGATCCCACCGGACTGACGGTTGATGGCGCCAAGACGACCGTTACCGACGCGGTGAACCGCTGCAAGGCCGCGAGCCGCGCCGACCTCACGATCGTCAAGGACGCACCCGCCGCAACGTACGCGGATCTGATGATCGCGCTCGGCCGCGCAGGCATCCCGGTCCACGCACATCGCAACAGCCGCGGAGCTCGCGGGCGTCGCCGTGCGGCTCGCAACAACATCGATTCGATCGACCTGTCGGCGTTCGCCGACACGGTGCTCGAACTCGCCGACGACGTCGACGAGGGGCGGTCGCCGTGGGGGTTCGCGCGCGGACGCATCAACGACCGCGAGGTTCTCATCGCGGCGATTCGCCGCGCGCTCGCGGACACCGAATACGCCGAGCTTTCGCGCGAGGCGGTCGACGAGCTCCTGCTGCGCGCGCAGCGCGAGGGCCTGCTCGAGCTCGCGCGCGTCGAAGCGGACGATGCGCTCGACCCCGACGAGCTTCGCGCGTCCGAGATCACCGGCCCGCGATACCACGCGGTCGTCATCGCCGCGGATCGCTCGCGCAACATGTCGCCTCCGGTCTCGACGTTCACGCTGGCGGTCTACCCCGGCGGGGACAAGGGGCCCAAGCGAGTCACCTGGTACACGAGCGAGACGCCGGTTCCATGGGAGGTCGCGCGCGACCGCCTGGTCGACGCGGGCGTGATCGATGACTCGTTGTTCCGGCGAACGCGCGAGCCGGGCGGCTGGGTGATGGCGTCCGATCCGCGCCTGTTTCAGTCCGACCGCGCGAAGCCGCTGCCCGACGGAGGCGATGATGAGTGAAGCGCGGAGCCAAACCGGTCGCAACGTCGCGATCGTCGGAGGTGCCGCCGTGCTCGCGTGGTTGCTGCTGCGCGGCAGCGGCTGGCAGCTCGGCGGCCGGAGCGACGCCGCCGGCAGCGACGCGGCGACACCAAGGACCTCGCCCTCGTCGTGCCGCGTCTGGATCCGCTCCACCGGTCTCGAGGTCGATGGTCAGATCGTCGACTTGCCGACGCTCATCCATCGCTGTCAGGTCGCAGGCCGCGCCGACGTGCGCGCGACCGGTGCCGCGATCGTGCGGACCATCGAAGAGGTGATGGACGCGCTCCGTCGCGCCGGCATCGTCGTGTACGCGAGCGCTGACCTGTGGCGCTACCTACCAGGAGGTTTGACGTCATGACCGACGATCGCAGTGCATTCCCACTCGTCGCGCTCGGCGGCGGAGCGGCTCTTGCCGCCGTCTGGCTCGCGCGCTCCCGTGCCGCACACACGGCTGTGGTCGCCCCCGCCGTCGATCTACCGCCGATCGGCACCCCGCCGGCGGGCGCATGGGTGTTCCCGGTGCCGAGCCTCGGCGATCGTCTCGCGGAGGTCTCCGACGGCTTCAATTCGCCGCGCACGTTTCCCGACGGCACCAAAGGCAAGCATCTCGGCGTCGATGTGATGTTCCGGCGCCGCGGCGCGCGCGATCTGATCGCCGTCTACATCCCGGGGACGCCGAACGGCACGAAGGGCTACTTCATGCCGGACAACACCCCTGCGCTCGCCGCGTCGGCCGGTGTCGTGCGGTTCGCGCAGTGGACGCCGCAAGGGTTCTCCGTGATCGTCCGGCACCCGAGCGGCTGGGCGACGTACTACACGCACCTCGCATCCCTCGCCGTGGCGAAGGGCGACACCGTTGCGGGAGGACAGCCGCTCGGCACGATCGGCGCGAGCCCGACCGACGGCGAGCGGATCAAACATCTCCACTTCGAGCTTTGGAAGGACGGCACGCGTGGCGGCGCTGTCGATCCGCAGCCGTACGTCGAAGCATGGCCGCGCGTCACGATCGCGGACTGGGTTCCCAGCGCGTCGATCGCGGTCGCGCAGCGCGGCGACGTCGCACGACCGTTGCGCGGCGCCGTAGGGGATGGCCCGTTCAAGCACTTCGACAACGTGAAGACGTTCGACGATCTTTACAACGAACAGTTCAAGTACCTGGCGCAGCTTCGCGGCTTCGACGAGCTGGACCCCGTGCCGTTCGACGAGAATTCCTACGGCACCGGAGGTCCGAAGAAGAAGATTCCGCGAACGACCAACCTCGACGTGCTCGCGCTCGCGGGGTACTGGGGCAAGCAGCTCGAAGATATCAAGGAGGTGTTCGGGCACGCGGGCATCGAGAAGCGCTGGAGCGCGTTGATGACCGATGTTGGCAAGCTCGCGATGTACGGCAACCCGACCGCCGTCTATCCGCAGAACAACAAGTTCTGGCGCGCGCTTTTCCAAACGGCGGTTCACGTGGCCGTTGCAGATGAGGCGCCGAGCAAGTGGGACATGGCGAAGGACTCGCTCAAGTACAGCGTCACGCACTTGCCCGACACGCTGTCGCACGCGGCGAGCAAGACCGTCGACTTTGTCGGCAGCGCGGCTCATGCCGCCGGGCACATCGTGAGCGAGGCCGGCAAGGGACTGCTCGGTGGTCTCGGCACGCCTCTGATGATCGGCGGCGGACTGCTCGGCGTCTACCTACTCACGCGCTCGCGCGATCGCCGCGGAGACGAACCATGATCGCGTGGCTGAGCGTGACCTGCATGCAGGCAGCATCGGCCCAGCGATCGTTGCCGCCCGTCACCGCGCCTCGGTGGCGCAACGCGGGCCATGCGTATCGCCCGATCGGCGCGAGCGGCGAGCCATACCCGAGCTGGGTGCGCGAGCTCAAAGGCGAGGCCGGTGTCTACATGATCCGCGACGCCGCCTCGCACGAGATCCTGTACGTCGGATCGAGCAGCTCGCGTCTGTACGACACCCTCACGAGGCACTTCCAGCAGTGGCGTCGATACAAGGGCTATTGGCGCGGCCAGTATGCCGAAGGCCACGATCCTGGACTGACGTACAACCGCGCGCGCGTCGAGGTCGCCGTCAAGGTGACGTCGCCGGCCGACGCGCTCGACGAGGAGACGCGGATGATTCGCCGCCTCAACCCGCGCGACAACATCCTCGGCCAGCCCGAGCTCGAGGACGCACCATTCTGAAGCACCACACCGAGGAGGTCCCATGAACGAGCTCATCGAAGCGATCCGCATCGCCACCACGGAAGGCGCGACCGCCGAACAGAAGGCGATCGGCGCGCAGGCATGCCGGACGATCCTGGCCGCGCTCGGGTCCGAGCCGGGCAAGCCAATCGAGCTGCCCGGCGCACCCAAGCCTCATCCGCTCGCGGCGCTGTCGTTCGACCAGGCGCTCGATCTGGTGATCGCGCGAATGCGCACGATC
>JBBRBG010000271.1:0-10327 GCA_038206055.1 Haliangiales bacterium | reverse complement strand
GTGCGCGACGCCGGTCTGGATGTTCTTCCGGACCTTCTTCTTTGCCTTGCCCTTGGCGGGTGCGGTGGTGCTCATGTTCGTCGCCCCTTACTTCTTGGTAACCGCGCCGAGCTTCTTCACCGCCATGCGGCGAGGACCCTTGCGGGTGCGGGCGTTCGTGTGAGTGCGCTGACCGCGCGCCGGGAGATTCCGGCGGTGGCGCGAGCCGCGATAGCTGTTGAGATCGATCAGCCGCTTGATGCTGAGCTGAACGTCACGGCGAAGATCACCTTCGACGCGGTAGTTCGCTTCGATCGCGTCGCGGATCTTGCGAACGTCCGCCTCGTCGAGGTCGTCGCTCTTCTTGTCGGGCGAGATCTTGGCGTGCTTGAGCACGACGTTCGCCGCGTGACGGCCGAGGCCGAAGATGTACGTGAGTGCAATCTCGATGCGCTTGTTGCGCGGGAGGTCGACGCCTGCGATGCGAGCCATGATGTCCTCTTAACCCTGACGCTGCTTGTGACGGCGATTGGTGCAGATGATGCGAACGACGCCCTTGCGCTTGATGACTTTGCACTTCACGCAGATCGGCTTGACGGATGCTCGTACTTTCATGGCTCTTTCAATCGGTCGGGAGGTGGTCTTAGGGGCGGCCGGGCGATGAGGTTGGACGGGTGAGGACCCAGGGTCCTTGTTCTGTGACCGCGATCGTGTGTTCGAAGTGTGCCGACATCGAGCGATCTTTGGTCACAGCCGTCCAATCGTCGTCGAGCTCCTCTATCTCAGGGGCCCCGGCGTTTACCATGGGTTCGACGGCGATGACAAGGCCGGGCTTGAGGCGTCTTTCCGTCCCCGCCTTGCCGAAATTCGGGACCTGCGGTTCCTCGTGCATCGCCCTGCCAATTCCGTGGCCGACGAAGGCTTTGACCACGCTAAACCCGTTAGATTGCACGAAGCTCTGGATGGCGTGCCCGAGGTCGCCCAGGCGGTTGCCGGGGACGCACAGGGCGATCGCCCGCTCGAGTGCCTCCTGGCACACCTGCACGAGCCTGGTCTTGGCCGGGGAAACGTTGCCCACGAGGACCGTCCGGGCCGTGTCGGCGCAGTAGCCCTTGTGGTAGCTGCCGAAGTCGATCCCGATGACATCACCGTCCTCGAGGATGTCGGTCTTGCGCGGGATGCCGTGGACGATGACCTCGTTGCGCGAGGTGCACAGCACTCCCGGGTACGGCGGCTTGCCGCCCGGGTTGTAGTTGAGGAACGCGCTGACGACCTTGTGCTTCGCGATCCCCCTGCGGGCGATCTGGTCGAGCTCCCAGGTCGAGACGCCGGGCTTCGCGGCCTCGCACACCGACTCGAGGATCTCGGCGGCGATCAGCCCCGACTCGCGCATCAGCGCGATCTCGTCGGAGCTCTTGAAGCGGATCGGCACGACGCGCCGCTCGTCAACTGCGAGGGGCGACGCGCCCGCGGATCCGCGGACCCTTGGGACCCGCGAAGCCTTCGTAGTTGCGCGTGATGAGGTGCGACTCGATCTGCTGCACGGTATCGAGAGCAACACCGACGACGATCAGCAAGCCTGTTCCACCGAAGCTGAACGGAACGCTCATGTACTTCTGCAGCAGCGCCGGGATCATGCAGACCACCGAGAGATACAGCGCGCCGGCGAACGTGATGCGAGACAGCACGCGCTCGATGTACTGCGCGGTGTTCTTGCCGGGCCGAATGCCCGGAATGAAGCCGCCGCTCTTCTTCAAGTTGTCCGCGACGTCCACCGGGTTGAACACGACCGCGGTGTAGAAGAACGCGAAGAACACGACGAGGATCGTGAAGATGAGGTTGTAGCGCCAGTCCGCCGGGTGCAGCACCGACGAGAACTCTTGCAACCACCCAGCGTTCGCCATGTTGGCGATCTGGGCGGGGAACATGAGGATCGATGAGGCAAAAATTGGAGGGATCACTCCCGAGACGTTGATCTTGAGTGGCAGGAAGCTCTGCGCACCCGAGTACATTTTTCGTCCGACTTGCCGCTTCGTGTACTGCACCGGTATCCGCCGGTGCGCGCGTTCGAAGTAGCAGATGGCGGCGATCGTCGCGACGACCAGGAACACCATGAACGCGACGGTGAGACCGCCGACGTCGCCCGTGCCACCGCCGGCAAGGAACTTGGTGATGGCATCGGGCATGTGGGCCACGATGCCGGCGAAGATGATCATCGACGAGCCGTTGCCGATGCCGTTGTCGGTGATGAGCTCGCCCATCCACATGATGACCGCCGTGCCGGTGGTCATGGTGAGGACGGTGACGAGGTGGAACGCCATGCCGGGATCGGTGACGACTTCAGCGCCACCGCGCGACAGGCTCTCGACGTAGCTGGCGGCGAACCAGGCCTGCACCGCAGCGATGAGGATCGTGCCGTAGCGCGTGAGCTGGTTGATCTTCTTTCGACCCGCCTCGCCCTCTTTGTTGAGCTGGTCGAGCTTGGGCACCACGACGGTGAGCAGCTGCATCACGATCGACGACGTCACGTACGGCATGATGCCGAGCGTGAAGATCGAGAACTGCTGCAGTGCACCGCCGGAGAACATGTCGAACATGCCGAGGAAGCTGCCCGAGCCACCCTTGGTGACGACGTGCTGCATCTCGACACGGTTGATGCCGGGAATCGTGATGAACACGCCCAGGCGGTAGACCGCGAGGATTCCGAGCGTGAACAGGATCCGGCGCCGGAGCTCCGGGATCTTCGTGATATTGCGGATGGAGAAGGCCACTAAGGGGTCCTAGGCCGCGAGGATCTCGATCGTCCCGCCGGCCTTCTCGATCTTTTCCTTGGCCGTCGCCGACGCGCGGTGAGCCTTGATGGTGAGCTTCTTGGTCAGCTCGCCCTCGCCGAGGATCTTGATGGTCTCGGCGAGCTTCGGGATGATGCCCTTCGCGCGGAGCACATCGATATCGACCGTGGCGCCGGCCTCGAACAGCGACTCGAGGAGCTCGACGTTGATCGGGAACGCCTCGACCCGGTTGCGGTTCGTGAAGCCACGCTTCGGAACGCGCCGCGGCATCGGCATCTGACCGCCTTCGAACGCGAGGCGGGCACCGTGGTGACCCGGGCGCGCCTTCTGGCCCTTGACGCCCTTGCCGGACGTCTTGCCCTTACCCGAGCCGCGGCCGCGGCCAAGGCGCTTCTTGTCCTTGGTCGACCCCGGGTTCGGGTGGAGGTTGTGGAGGCTGATCTTGTTATCTTGCGTGTCGTTCGACATGGGAGCTTTCCCGATCGCGCCGTGCAATCTGGCGCGGAAACTACGTTAGGGCAACTGAGTAGATCATTACCCTGACCAGAAGGCCAGGCAGCCGATCTCAGTCCGCGGACTCGACGGTGACGAGGTGGCTGACCTTGCGGATCATGCCGCGGATCGACAGGGTGTCCTCGAGGGTGACGGTCTTGTGCGGCCCGCGCAGGCCGAGCCCGAGGAGGGTGCGGTTCTGCTGGTCGGACTTGCCGACGCCGCTGCGGACCTGAGTGATTTTGAGCTTGAGCGCCATGGTGATCTCCTCGTCCGTTCAGGCGGGGGGGCGCGTGGAGCGCTGGTAGAGGTCCGACACGGTCTTGCCACGGGTCTTCGCGACCTGCTCGACCGAGCGCAGCGCCTTGAGCGCCACGATCGTCGCGTGGATGACGTTGTGCTTGTTCGACGTGCCGATCGACTTGGTCAGGATGTCTGTGATGCCCGCGACCTCGAGGACCGGGCGGACGCCGCCGCCGGCGATGACGCCGGTACCGGGCGAGGCCGGACGGAGGAGGACCTGCGCGGCGCCGAAGAAGCCTTCGATGTCGTGCGGGATCGTGCCCTTGACCAGCGGGATCTTGAACAGATTGCGCTTCGCGCGATCGGTGCCCTTGCGGATCGCCTCGGGAACCTCGTTTGCCTTGCCGAGACCAGCGCCGACATAGCCGTGCTGATCGCCGACGACGACGAGCGCCGAGAACGAGAACCGGCGGCCGCCCTTGACGACCTTCGCGACGCGATTGATATGGACGACGCGGTCGACGAGCTCGCCGACTTCTTCGGGATTGATGATCATGGTCTTGGTCGTCCTTTAGAACTGCAGGCCCGCGTCACGAGCGCCATCGGCGATCTCCTTGACGCGGCCATGGAAGATGAATCCGTTGCGGTCGAACACCACCGAGGTGACGCCGGTCGCCTTGAGGCGCTCGCCGACGGCCTTGCCGATCGCGCGCGCGCGCTCCTTCTTCGGCTTGCCGGTGGTCGCCGACTTCAGCGCCTCCTCGAGCTCGCTCGCGGAGGCGAGGACGCGCCCCGTGGTGTCGTCGATCGCTTGCGCGTAGACGTAGCGCGCCGAGCGGAACACGCTCAGGCGGGGACGCTCCGCGGTGCCGGTGATGCGAAGGCGAATCGACGCCTTGCGCTTCAGGCGCTTGCGGAGCTTGGGGGTGGCGATCTTCAGGTGTCCAGACATGTGCTTCTCCTGCCCGAGGTCATTGCTGCGGTTTCAATGCGCAGCGACCTGTACGAGCTAGTTACTTACCGGCGGTCTTGCCGGCCTTACGCGTGATTGTCTCTTCGATGTACTTGATGCCCTTGCCCTTGTAGGGCTCCGGCGGCCGATAGCTGCGGATCTTCGACGCCGCGGCGCCAAGCGCCTGGCGATCGATGCCCGACAGGATCAGCATGTTCTTGTCGACCTTGGCCGCGATGCCCTCGGGCAGCGCGAACTCGATCGGGTGCGAATACCCCAGGGACAGGACCAGCTTCGGGCCCTTCAGCTCGGCCTTGTAGCCGACGCCGTTGATCTCGAGCTGGCGCTCGAAGCCCTTGGTCACACCGGTCAGCATGTTGCCGACGAGCGCGCGCATGAGGCCGTGCGCCGCGCGCATCGGGCCTTGCTCGCCCTTGCGCTCGAACACGACGACATCCTTGCCGTCCTCGTCCTTGGCCTGCTTGATCTCGATGTCCTTGTGGCGCTTCAGGCTCAGCGAGCCCTTGGGGCCCTTGGTCGAGACGGTGTCCTTGGTGATGGACACGGTCACGCCCTTGGGAATCTCGAGTGGCTTACGTCCGATTCGCGACATAGATCACCAGACCTCGCAGAGGACTTCGCCGCCGACGCCCTTGTTCCGGGCCTCCTTGTCCGTCATCACGCCCTGCGACGTGCTGAGGATCGCGATGCCGAGTCCGTTGCGGACGCGCTTCACCTGCGTGGCGGGGACGTACGAGCGCTGGCCGGGGCGCGACACGCGGCGCATGCCGGTGATCGCGTTGCCCGACGCCGACGCGCGGCCGTCGTAACGCAGGGACAGCTTGAGCATGCCCTGCTTGTTGTCATCGCTCGAGGTGACACTGTTGACGAAGCCTTCAGCCTGCAGGATCTCGGCGATCCGCAGCTTGAGGTTCGAACGGGGGCACTCGACGAGTTGCTTGCGCGCGCGGATACCGTTTCGGATACGCGCGAGGAAATCAGCGATT
The DNA here is from genome assembly GCA_038206055.1 of Haliangiales bacterium. Taxonomy (GTDB): domain Bacteria; phylum Myxococcota_A; class Polyangia; order Haliangiales; family Haliangiaceae; genus JABFXX01. The sequence goes on along the minus strand of JBBRBG010000271.1, from coordinate 4,862 downwards.
GGATCGGTCATCGACATGTGTTCACCAGCTCGACTTGATGACGCCCGGGATGTCGCCGCGGAGCGCTAGCTCGCGAAAGCAGCAACGACACATCTCGAACTTACGGAGGTAGGCTCGCGAACGGCCGCAACGCTTGCAGCGGCTCTTGATTCGAACCTTGAACTTTTGCTTCTTGGGAAGCGTATCAACCAGCTTGGCCATGACTTACGCAGCTCCAGTCGTTGCCGACTCAGTAGACGTCGTCTGCTCGCCCGGAACGGCCGGCGCCGGCTGACGGAACGGCATCCCGAGGAGCGTGAGTAGCGAGCGCCCCTCCGCGTCGGTGTCCGCCGTGGTGACGATGCTGATGTTCATGCCCTTGATGGAGTCGATCTTGTCGTACTCGATCTCGGGGAAGATGATCTGCTCCTTCACGCCCATGGTGAAGTTGCCACGACCATCGAACCCGCGCGGCGACACGCCGCGGAAATCGCGGACGCGCGGCAGCGCGATGTTGAGCAGACGGTCGAGGAACTCCCACATGCGCTCGCGGCGCAGGGTGACCATCACGCCGATCTTCTGCCCCTTGCGGAGCTTGAACACGGCGATGTCCTTCTTGGCGCGCGAGACGACCGGGGACTGGCCCGTGATCGTCTTCATCTCCTCGATGCCGAACTCGATCATCTTGGGCTCGTCCTTGGCTTTGCCGAGGCCCATGTTGACCGTCACCTTGGTGATGCGCGGCACCTGCATGACGGTGGAGTAACCGAACTCCTTCATCATGGCGGGCTTGATCGTGGTGTCGTACTTCGCCTTCAGCGTCGGCGGCTTCTCGCGCTTGTACTTGGGCGCAGGGCCTTCCTGGGCGGGGGCCTTCTTCTTGCCACCCGGACCAGCCTCGCCCTTCGCCTTCGCCTTTGCGGCGCGCTCGGCCTTCTTGGCCGCTGCTGCAGCGTCAGCTGCAGCCTTGTCTTCATCTTCGTTCGCCATGGTCTACCTCAGCTCATCGCTGCCGTCGGGAACTTCGTGCCCGACTTGACGCCGACGCGGACCTTCTTGTCCCCGTCAGTGCCGATCTTGGTGCGCGTGCCCTTGTTCGACGTCTCGTCGAATAGCTGCACGTTGGAGATGTGAATCGAGCCTTCCTTGTCGACGATGCCACCCTGCGGGTTCTGCTGCGTCGCCTTGGAGTGCTTCTTGATCATCGCGACCTTCTCGACGACCACGCGGTTACCAACGACCTTCAGGATCTTGCCCTTCTTGCCCTTGTTGGAACCGGCGATGACGATGACGAGGTCGCCCTTGCGGACGTGGGTAGAGGCGCGCATGACTACAGAACCTCCGGCGCCAGCGAGATGATCTTCATGAACCGCTTGGCGCGCAGCTCGCGAGCGACCGGTCCGAAGATACGGGTTCCGATCGGCTCGTTCTCTTTGTTGACCAGGACGGCCGAGTTGCCGTCGAAGCGGATCGAGGAACCGTCGTTGCGCGCGAGCTCTTTGCGAGTTCTGACGATGACGGCACGGGCGACTTCGCCCTTCTTGACCTTGGCGCCGGGAATCGCCTCGCGGATCGAGACGATGATGATGTCGCCGATCGAGGCGTAGCGGCGGCGCGAGCCACCGAGCACCTTGATGCAGTAGACCTTCTTGGCGCCGCTGTTGTCAGCGACGTCAAGGACGGAGGTCATCTGGATCACGACGCACCCTCCACGGCCTTGGTGATCGTGCGGAGGAGGCGCCAGCGCTTGGTGCGCGACATCGGACGCGACTCGACGATCTCGACGAGGTCGCCGACCTTGGACACCGAGTGCTCGTCGTGCACGTGATACTTCACACGGCGCGTCAGGAACTTGTGGAAGCGGCGATCGCGGACGCGGCGGACGACCGTCACGACGATCGTCTTCTGCATGTTCGCGGAAGTGACGCTACCGACGATGACGCGGCGGCTGCCACGCTCGTCTTCGGTCTTGGTTTCAGTGGTTTCCGTGCTCATGACTTCGCCTTCTTCGTCTTGGACTTCTTCGCCGGGGTCTCTTCAGTGGTGGCGGCAGCAGCGTCCGCCGTCTTCTCTGCCTGCTTCTCGAGGCCGTGCTTGCGACCGTTGAGCACCGTCATGATCTGAGCGATCTGACGGCGCTTGGTCTGGAGCAGCGCGCTCGAGGTCACCTGGTTGGTGTGCTGACCGAGGTGGAGACGGAACAGCTCGTCACGCATGGTGACGAGGAGCGACGAGAGCTCGTCGTTGGGCTGATCGCGGAACGACCCGAGGGCCTGGGCTGCTTTGCTCATAGGACAGGCTCCCGAGAGACCAGCTGGGTATCGACCGACAGCTTGTGGTGAGCGCGGTGGAACGCCTCCTTCGCGATCTCGAGCGAAACGCCCTCGACCTCGAAGATGACGCGACCGGGACGGACAACGGCGACCCAACCCTCGACGCCGCCCTTACCGGTACCCATTCGGGTCTCGGCCGGCTTCTTCGTGTACGGGTGGTCGGGGAAGACGCGGACGTGGATCTTGCCGAGCTTCTTGACGGAGCGAGAGATCGCGACACGCGCGGCCTCGATCTGACGAGAAGTGATCCAGCCGGGCGACATGACCTGAAGGCCGTAGTCGCCGAACGAGACCTCATTGCCGCCCTTCGCCTTACCGGCGAGGTGTCCCTTGTGGGACTTGCGGAACTTGGAGCGCTTTGGGGAGAGCATCGACATAAGAAATCTCCAGCCTCGAAACTAGGTAGTACGCGGCGGGGTGGTGCGCGGAGCGTTCGGGTCCTTGCGCGGCGCCGGAAGCACCTCGCCGTGGAACACCCACGCCTTGACGCCGATCGAACCGTAGGTGGTGTGAGCCTCCGTGAAGCCGTACTCGATGTCGGCACGGAGGGTGTGGAGCGGAACGCGACCCTCCTTGTACCACTCGCGGCGGCACATCTCGGCGCCGCCGAGGCGGCCGCTCGATGCGACCTTGATGCCCTTGGCGCCGAACTTCATCGCGGTCTGCGTGGCCTTCTTCATGGCGCGGCGGAAGGCGATGCGGCGCTCGAGCTGCGTCGCGATGTTCTCGGCGACGAGCTGCGCGTTGGTCTCGGCCTTACGGACTTCGATGATGTTCAGGAACACCTCGTTCTCCGTGAGCGCCTGGACTTCCTTCTTCAGGGTCTCGACGCCGGCGCCACGCTTGCCGATCACGATCCCCGGGCGAGCCGTGTGGATGTTGATCTTGGCCTTGTTCGCGGCGCGCTCGATCTCGATGTACGAGACGCCGGCGTGGTTGAGCTTCTTCTTGATGAAGGCCTTGAGCTTGAGGTCCTCGTGGAGCCACTTCGCGTAGTTCTTCTCCTCGTACCAGCGAGACGACCACGTCTTGATGATGCCGAGGCGGAATCCGATCGGATGCGTTTTCTGACCCATGGTCCTACCTACTTCTCGTCCGTGACGACCACCGTGAGGTGGCTCGCCTTGTGGTTGATGCGGTTGGCGCGGCCCATGGAGCGGGGCATCCAGCGCTTGGCAATGGTGCCCTGGTCGACCGCGATGATGAGGATGCGGAGATCCTCGACCGACGCGTCGCCACCGGACTTGTCCTCGGCGTTCGCCGCCGCGGACTTGATCGCCTTGGAGATGATGCCGGCGGCCTTCTTCGGCATCAGATCGAGGAGGCCAACCGCGGCCTCCACGGTCTTGTTGCGGACGAGGTTCGCGACGACCCGCATCTTGCGGGGCGACATCGAGATGCCACGGACGTATGCACGAGCTTGCATGGCCAGACCTACTTCTTCCGCTCGCCGGTGTGGCCGTGGAAGGTACGGGTGAGCGAGAACTCGCCCAGCTTGTGACCGACCATCTGCTCGGTGATGTGCACGGGCATGAACTTGCGGCCGTTGTGCACGGCGAACGTGAGGCCGACCATGTCGGGGATGACCATCGAACGGCGCGAATACGTCGAGATGACGCGCTTGTTCATGTTGGTCTCCTTCTTCGCAGCGATGATCTTCTTCGCGAGATACTTCTCGACGAACGGACCCTTCTTCAATGAACGCGGCATCTCTACTTGCTCCGGCGGCGGATGATGAACTGCTCGGTCCGCTTGTTGTGACGAGTCTTGAGTCCCTTGGACTTCTGGCCCCACGGGCTGCACGGGTGGCGACCACCCGACGACCGACCTTCGCCACCACCCATCGGGTGATCGACGGGGTTCATGGAGACGCCGCGCTGGTGGGGGCGGATGCCCTTCCACCGCTTGCGGCCGGCCTTACCCCACTGGATGTTCGCGTGCTCGTGGTTGCCGATGACGCCGATGGTGGCGCGGCAGTCGATGTGAACACGGCGCATCTCGCCCGAGGGCATGCGCAGCGTGGCCCAATCGTCTTCCTTCGCCATCAGGGTGACCTTGGTCCCCGCCGAGCGGCCGATCTGCGCGCCGCGGCCCTGCTTGAGCTCGACGGCGTGGATCTCGGTTCCGACCGGGATGTACTTGAGCGGCAGCGAGTTGCCCGGCTTGATGTCCGCGCTGTTCGCCGAGATGACCTCGTCACCAACGTTCAGCTTTGCGGGCGCCAGGATGTACGCCTTCTCGCCGTCCTTGTACTGCAGGAGCGCGATGCGCGCCGAGCGGTTCGGATCGTACTCGATGGCGGTCACGACCGCGGGGACGCCCGTCTTCTTGCGCTTGAAGTCGACGACGCGATAACGCTGCTTGTGGCCACCGCCGCGGAACCGCGAGGTGATGCGGCCGTGGTTGTTGCGGCCGGCGGTCGCGGTCTTGTGCGCGAGCAGGCTCTTCTCGGGCTCGCCCTTCGTGATCTCGCCGAAGTCCTGCGAGGACATTCCGCGACGACCCGGCGAAGTCGGCTTGTACTTCTTGATCGCCATCTCAGACTCCCTC
>JBBRBG010000270.1:0-10330 GCA_038206055.1 Haliangiales bacterium | reverse complement strand
GGAGTACGGGACCAAGACGATCACGCCCGAGCAGGCGTTCATCGCGATCTGCCAGGACGAGCTGACCAACATGATGGGTCCGGTGGACACCGAGATCCGCTGGGCCAAGAAGGGCCCGACGGGGATCATGTTCGTCGGTCTCCAGGGCTCGGGTAAGACGACCTCGGTCGGCAAGCTCGCCCGCTGGCTCGAGAAGAATCACAAGAAGAAGCCGATGCTGGTCGCGGCGGATATCTACCGCCCGGCCGCCGTGGAGCAGCTCAAGACCCTCGGACGCCAGCTCGACATGCCGGTGTTCTCGATGGAGGGCAAGGACCCCGTCACGATCTGCCGCGAGGGCACCGAGCGCGCCGCACAGCAGGGTTGCGACGTCGTCATCTACGACACCGCCGGTCGTCTCGCGATCGACGAGCCCCTGATGCAGGAGCTCGAGGACATCCAGAAGGCGGTGTCGCCGGCGAACGTGCTCCTCGTGATCGACTCGATGACGGGTCAGGACGCTGTCAACGTCGCCAAGACGTTCAACGAGCGCCTCGATATCGACGGCGTCATCATGACCAAGCTCGATGGTGACGCCCGTGGCGGCGCCGCGCTCTCGGTCAAGGAGTTCACGGGCAAGCCGATCAAGTTCCTCGGCATGGGCGAGTCGCTCGACAAGCTCGAGGAGTTCCGGCCCGAGGGTCTCGCATCGCGCATCCTCGGGATGGGCGACATCGTCGGCCTGGTCAAGGACTTCGAGCAGGTCGTCGATGCGGAGAAGGCGGAGGAAGACGCCCTCCGCATGCTCAAGGGCAAGTTCGACATGCAGGACTTCCTGGAGCAGATCAAGCTGATCCAGAAGATGGGATCGCTCAAGGATCTCATGGCGAAGCTGCCGTTCTTCGGCGGCGGGCTCCCCGAGGGCGTCAACCTCGACGACCGCGAGCTCACGAAGATCGAGGCGATGATCTCGTCGATGACGCACGAGGAGCGGTTCAATCCGCAGGTGTTCGTCGCGACGACGTGGGAGGAGTTCATGTCCACCGCGGGCAAGAGCGCGAAGCGCCGCCGCGCGGACTTCGACCCGGGCCGCGTCAAGCGCGTCTCGAAGGGCTCGGGCCGTACCGAGCAAGAAGTGAAAGAGCTGCTGCAGAAGTTCGCGCAGATGCGCCAGATGATGGTGCAGCTCGGCGCATCGACCGGCCTGATGGGCAAGATCCCCGGCTTCAAGCAGTTCTCGCAGATGAAGAAGCTCGGGAACATGGACATCAACGCGTTGATGGCCGCGGGCGGTGGTGACGGCGGCGGAATGCCCGGCATGCCTGGAATGCCGGCGATGCCGGGGCTGCCCACGGGCAACCTCCCCGGCCTGCCGAAGGGCTACACGCCGCCGGGCAGCAAGGGCGTCGTCGGTCAGGCGAACGCGCGCGACAAGCAGAAGGCTCGCGACAAGCGCAAGGCCGAGAAGGCCGCGCGCAAGAAGAACCGCCGCTAACGTGCGCGTCGCGCTGCTGTGCCTGCTGCTCGCCGCGTGCAGCGGCGGCAAGGACAAGAAGCAGGCCGCCGCGGGTGGCTGTGATCTGTCGGGCACCTACCGCACGCGGTTCGATGCGCGCGTGGGTCAGTGGCTATGGTTCCGCTTCGCGGTCGATGCGAGCGGTGTGAACGCCGTGGTGAAGTCACCGTCCGCGATCGGCGAGAAATCGACGATCACGTTCGATCCCGATCCGGCCGCGTGCAAGGCGAGCATCGTGCTGAAGGGAGAGCGCGGCGACATCCTGGCGAGCATCACGCTCGATCCGAAGACACAGAAAGTCACCGGTCAGCTCCGCATGGTCGGCGCGCGCGAGGGCGTGCCGATCGAAGGCGTGCACGATCCGATCGGCGGGACGCCGCCGAAGCGCGCGTGCATCCAGGCCGGCCGCTACCAGCTCGTGGTGCCCGCAGAGCAGGCGTGGACGAGCGACGACGGCGGCAAGTGCGATACGGCGCTGATCAAGGTGCCGTTCCTCGTCGAGGAGTACGGCGATGACCTCCTCATCGATCAGCTCGACGATGATGGCAGCGCCGCGTGGGCCGCCGAGGACTACGCGACGCTGAGCCCGTGCGAGGTGATCCTGCGGTTCCGCCACCGCGACTACACGGCCCAGACGCGCCTGACGTTCGGCGGCGACAAGGTCACGGCCGCGGCGCTGTCCGCGACCGCGAACGTCGTCGAATCCGGCGGCGACAAGCACCGCTGCTACATCGCCGACCCGATGGCATGGGTCGAGAAGCTGGCGAACTGATGGCGCGCGCGAAGGACTTCGACCTGGCCGCGGAGCTCGTGAAGAAGAACTTCACGCCGGCGCGCACCGATGCGCCCGCGCTGATCGAGCTGATCGCCGAGGGACCCGAGACCATCGCGCCCAAGGCGATCGCCGCGGCGGCCGGGCTCGGTGCGCCGGCGCGTGACGCGATCGTCGCGAAGCTCCTGACCACGATCCCGAACCACGGCGGCGCACCGCTGCTCGTGCAGGCGCTCGGGCTCCTCGCCCGCAAAGGCGACGAGGAGGCGAAGCAGCAGCTGCTCGTGCTGATGAACGATCCGCGCGTGCGGCTGCGGCGCGCCGCGATCACCGCGCTCGGCAAGCTCGGCTCGAACAACCTCGAGCTTCGCGAGGCCGGCGAGCGACGCGGTGAGGACCGCCGCCAGGGTGACGGCGAGGTCGTGGTCGAGCTGCGCGATGGCGACACGCGACGCGAGAACAACGATCGGCGTGACGAGCTCGGGGCCGCGCGCGCGTCGCTGCTCGCGCGCTGGGATGCCACCGACGTCACGCCCGAGGAGCGGCGTGCGCTCGCGGAGTCGCTCGGCAAGATCGGCGGCGAAGAAGCGCTCGCGCGCCTCAAGGCGCTGGCTCCCGGCGATGACAAGGAGCTCGCACGGCGGCGCGATCGCGCGCTGCTGATGGCAGACCGCACGGCGAAGCGCGGCGAGGATTCCGAGATCGCACATGACGTGGCACCGCCCCACCCGCTGCTCGTGCGCCTCGGCTGTCGGCCCGCGCTCGGCGAGTTGTTGTTCACCGAGCTGGTCGGGCTCGATCTCGGCGCCGGTGTGGTGCGCAAGATCCACCAACCCGAGTGGGTCGAGCTCACCCTGTCGGGACCGTGGTCCACGCTGTACCGCTCGCGGCTGTGGGCGACCGCGGAGATCATCACGCCCCTCGTGGGGCTGACGGATCACCCGGCGGATCGCCCGGGCCGCGCCGACGAGGTGGCGACGTCGATCGTCCGCACGCTGACGAGTCCTGACGTGCTCGCCCTGCTCCGTGGCTGGACGCGCGGCGCGATCCGCTGGCGGCTCGGCATGACGCATGGCCATCAGCGCGCGGTGCTGTGGCGCGTGGCGAAAGAGGTCACGGCGATCGCGCCGGATCTCGTGAACGATCCCACGCAGACCACCTGGGACGTGCTCGCCGATCCAGCCGCGCGAACACTGTCGCTGATCCCGCGGCGAATCGACGATCCGCGGTTCGCGTATCGCGTCGCCGAAGTGCCCGCCGCGTCGACGGGGAGCGTGGCCGCCGCGCTGGTGTGGGCGGCGGATGCGCACGGCAACGATCGCGTGTGGGATCCGTTCTGCGGCTCCGGCGTGGAGCTCGTCGAACGGGCCCGGCGCGGCGCGGTGGGCTGGTTGCTCGGCTCGGATGTGGATCCGGAGGCGCTGATCGCCGCGCGCGCAAACCTCGCGGCCGCGGGCGTGACCGCGGACCTCCTGCAGGCGGATGCGCGCACGCACGCCCCGGGGACGGTGGATCTCATCATCACGAACCCGCCGCTCGGCAGCCGCGTGCACGTCGATGCAGCCGGCCTGCTCGTCGCGGCGCTCCCCAACTTCGTTCGCGCCCTCGCGCCGAAGGGCCGCATCGTGTGGATCACGCCGGCGCATCGCAAGACCACGCCGGTCGCCGAGGCCCTCGGTCTCGAGCTCGCGCGCTCGCTGCCGGTCGATCTCGGCGGCGTACGCGGCCGGCTCGAACGCTGGAACAAGCGGTAGGCTAGGCGCGTGCCGCTGACGTCCCTGCTCGCCCGCACGTACCTCCGGTACGTGATTCCGGTGACGGTGCTGTCGGCCCTCGTGTTCTCACCGTTGCTCTACCTCACCATGCGCGTACCGGTGCCCGGCGACGTCGGTCAGGTCAACGGCGTGGTCCGCACCGCGTGGCTGCTCGCCGGTCTCTCGCTGGTTCCGCTGCTGATCCTCGTCGGCGGCGTGGCGCCCGCGGTGCGCTCGATCGCGAGCGGTGCACCGGCGTCGCAGCTCGCCGCGCTGACGGGCGGTGCGGTCTCGATGGTGCGCGCGGTGCTCCCCGTCGGGATCTCATTGCTTGCGATGCTGATGGGTTCCCTCGCGCTCGCGCTCCCCGGCATCGCGCTGTTCGTGCTGCTCTCGCTCACCGGCGCGACCGGCGCACCGGATCGAGATCTCGCCGCACGCCTCGCCGCGAGCGTCAGCGCCGCCCGCGCAAACCTCGCCGCCGTCGCGATCGTGCTCGTCGGGACCATCGCGATCACGATCGGTGCGCTGTACTTCCTGCAGCGTGGGCTGCCAATGCCTGTGCCGAAGGCGCCGAAGCCCGAGCTGCTCGCGACGTTCCGCCTGTTCGCGCGCTACGCGGTCGCTGGAATCGTGCTCCTGGCACCGCTGCCCGCGATCGCTCTCGCCGCGCTCGCGCAGCCGCGGGGTCCCCAGCGGTTGCTGCTGATCGCACCTCGGACTCCGCCCATCAGAGCAGACCCCAGCGCGCGCACGTAGCCCGTGCCGCGGCGGCATCCGGCGCGACGCCGACGCGCGGGTCGTCAACCGGGACCGCGCGGCGTCCGTACCAGATCGCGCGCCAGCCGGCCGCGAGCGCGCCCGCGATATCCGCGGACCACGAGTCACCGACGTGCACCGGTGGTGTGGCCGGATCGAGCCCCGCGATCGCATGCTCGAAGATCCGTCGATCGGGTTTCTCGATCCCGAACCGCCCCGAGTCCACGATCACGGTGAACAGATCCGCGAGCCCGATCTCCGCGAGCAGCTCCGCGAGGCGGCCCTCCGAGTTCGAGACCACGACCAGGGTCGCGCCGCGCTCCCGCAGATCCCGCGCGAGCTGGACCATTGGCTCGATCGGCCTCCTGAACAGATTCACGGTGGGCTGCTCCTCCCACAACCACTCCACCAGAGGTTCGACCTCGCGGACCCCGGCCCCCGTGAGCAGCGCTGCCATGAGCTGCCGCCACGGATGCCCGATCCCGCGGTCCACCAGCGCGTCGAACTGCGCCCACGCGGCTGGCGACGCGGCGGTCAGGTCTTCATGTACGACCTTCACCCCTCGCTCCGCGAGCCGCTGCGCGAGGAAGTCAAGATCCAGCTCGACCAGGGTCTGGCCGATGTCAAAGCTGATGATCGTCGTCGGGATGGCCCGTTGTACCCCAACAGCACCGCGAGCGGCCTTCGGGCGGTATACTGGGGCATGGCCGACGGGGCGTCCCCACCTCATCACCCCGTGCCCGGGGTGGTGGTCGTGTGGAGCGGCGCGGTGCCGGTCGTCCTGGCCTTCCGCATTCCGGAGGGTGGCTTGATCATCGGTCGCGAGCTGCTCGAGACCACCACTGACGATCGCATCAGCCGGCAGCACGCCCGCGTGACCTACAAGGACAAGCGGTTCGTCGTCACCGACCTCGGAAGTCGTAACGGCACATACGCAGGCGGCCACGCGCTGATCGATCGCGAAGTCACCGTGACGGCGCCATCGGTGGTCCGCACAGGTCGCACCGTCTCCGTCCTCATGGAGGACGTGACGCGGTTCGAGGGCTCGATGATCTCGACGCAACATGACGCGATCGTCGGCGCGAGCACCGCGCACCTGTGGCGCGAAGTCGAGGATGCCGCGCAGCAAGGCATCAACGTCCTCATCCTCGGCGAGCCGGGAAGCGGCAAGGGCCGCATGGCGCGCGGATACGCGAAGGTCCGCGGCCGGCCCGAGGCGGTCTACAACCCCACGATCCAGGCCGTGCCGCTCGAGCGCGTGCTGGGCCCGCAGATCGAGACGCTGATCCTCGAGCAGGTCGGCAAGCTCGGCCCCGCGAACACCGCCACGCTGGTCAAGACGCTCGATGCCCGCCCTAACCTGCGCGTGATCACCACCGCCGTGATGGCGCTCGAGCACCTCGGAATGCCGTCCGACCTCGCGCAGCGCCTGATGACGAAGAAGCTCCACCTGCCGCCGCTGCGCGACCGGCCCGACGAGATGTCGTTCCTCGTCCACGACGCGGTGCGCGGCGCCGAGCCCGCGCTCCAGATCCACTCGACGCTGATCGAGGCCTGCCTCCTCCGCCCGTGGCCCGGCAACTCGCGCGAGCTCGTCGCCGAGGTCTCGCGCACGGCGCACACTGTCGCGGCGCAGGGCAAGAACAACATCCGCGGCGAGGATCTCGATAACGACGCCGGTCACCTGATGGTCGGCGCGCCGACGCTGAATGCCGCGGTGCAGCCCACGGCTGTCGGCAAGGGGCGCAAGAAGCGAACGTCGTCGCGGCCCAGCGGCCGCTCGGACTGACGGCTCGGCGCGCTCCGAGTCTCTGCGGCTCTCCCTCGCGAACAACCTCGTGATGGTGCGCTTACTGGCGACGGCGGCGCGTGATCAGCACGCCGAGCACGAGCAGCAGACCACCAGCTCCGCTCGCACCACCGGCGTTGCAGCCGCCGTTCTTGCCCGGATCCTCGTCGCCCGAGCCCGAGCCAGAGCCAGAGCCCCCGCCGTCTCCCGGCACCACGCGCGTGATGCGCACCCAATCGAACACGAGCTGGACATTGTTGGCGAGCAGCTCGCCCGTGTTATCGGCGAGGTGAATGTACTGGTCGGCACCCGCGGCCAGATCGACCTCGCCGAGCGGCTGCCAGCCATCGGCGGCGGACTGGTCGATGATGAAGTCATGATCCTCGCCAGCGGCGTGGACCGTGTACCGCGCCTGCTTTGACTGCGCGAACGCCGCGGCGGTGTAGACCTCGATCTTGTAGGTGCCCGCCTCGGCGAGGTCCAGGTTCCACTGGCCGAAGTTCCCCTCGGTGGCGTCTTCGGTGGTGTGCGTCCAGATGAGGTCGCCCTTCTCGCCGGCGCTCGCGACGTGGCGCATCGAGCCGGGAGGACCACCGGCGACGAAGCACGGGTCACCGTCGTCGATCGCGCCGCCCTCGGCGGGGAGCTGGCCGCACGGCGTGGCCGGAGCGCCGCCGCCCATCAGCAGCGCCGCGAGCTCGGCGCGCGTACCGTTGAACCGGTTCATGTCGACGTTGCCGGCGATGCCGTTGACGGCTCCTGACGACGTGTACTGCCAGAACGCCCAGTCTGCCCACGGCGGCGCGATGTTCGGGCAAGCCGTCGTCGAGTACTGCGCGTGCCACAGCGGGGACTGCGTCTGGTCGGGCGCGCCGACCTGATCGCGCCAGAAGTAGAAGCCGGTGTAGACGATCGGGCGCTTGCCGATCGCCGCGGTGACGTGATCGATCCAGATCTTCACCTTCGCCGCGACCTGCGCCGGGGTGAGTCCACCATCGGCCTCGACATCGATCACCGGCGGGAGATCGTCGGGCATCGGCGTGCCGATCTTCGCGAGCAGCAGATCGGCCTGCGAGATCGGATCCTGCGCCGGCCGGAAGAACTGATACGCGCCGTGCAGGATCCCCTTCGCGCGGGTCTGCGCCCAGTTCGTGTCGAACTTGGTGTCGATGGTGCCGAGACCATCGGAGACGCGGATGAACGCGTACTCGACGCCGTCGGCCTTGACCTTCGCCCAGTCGATCGTCGCCTGGTAGTACGAGACGTCGATGCCCTTGACGGTAGGGCCACTGCCGCAGACGGTCGCCGCCTGTTCGGTGTCAGAAACGGTTTCGGTGGTCTGCTCCCCCGAGCAGGCCACCAGGAACATCGCCACGAGAAGTGCGCGGTTCAAGGTACGCAGGCGTGGAGCAAAGCAGAGGCCACCGTCGATCGCGCGTGACGGGCGAACGGAGCGCGATCACTGCAACTGTCCGTGCTCAGTGCTCGTGGCGATGAGCAACCTGCGCTTCGTTCCCTACATCGGTATGTGCAAGCCCACACTGGTGAACTTCGATCGTCAGATGAGCGACCGGAAGTGCATCGAGGACCTGCTGCCGATAGAAATCGACGTCGCGCGGGGTCGAGGTAACGACCGAAACGATGCAGCTCCGACGACCCGGGCCGAGCTCCCACACATGTAGGTCGGCGACCCTCACGTCGTCGATCGCCTCGAGCCGTTTGCGCACGACCTGCTCGTGCTTCGGCGACGACACGACGTCGAGCAGCTGCCCGCTCGCCTGCCTGCACAGCGAGATCGCCCACCACACGATCACGACGCCACCGACGAGCCCGGTCACCGGATCGAGGAACCAAAGGCCTGCCCACTTGCCCAGCGACAGCGCGACGATCGCCATCACCGACGTCAGCGCATCCGCGAGGATGTGGATGTACGCGGCGCGCATGTTGAAGTCGAGCGTGCCAGCCTCGGGCTTCTTGGCCGCGTGATCGTGGTGACCGTGATCGTGGTGATCGTGACCATGACCGTGATGGTGATGGTGATGACCGTAGTGCTGGTTCTTGCTGAGCAGGAGCGCCGATACCGCGTTGACCACGAGGCCGATCGACGCGACGAGCAGCGCCTCGTTGTAGATCACCTGCTCGGGATGGAGCAGATGGCCGATGCTCTCGACACCCATCCACAGCGCGACGCACGCGAGCAACACGCCGCTCGTGAACCCGGCGAGCGCGTAGACCTTACCCGTGCCGAAGCTGAACGCATCGTTGCCGGTACGCGTGCGCGCGTACCAGTATGCGACCGCCGTCAGCCCGAGGGCGCCGACGTGCGTGCCCATGTGCCAGCCGTCGGCGGTCAGCGCCATCGAGTCCGTCATGTTGCCGACGATGAGCTCGCCGATCATCATCATGCCCGCGAGCGCGATCACCCATCGCGTGCGCCGCTCGCCACCCTTGTTGTGCTCGTCGTCGGCGTCCTCGTGGTGGACGTGGGCAGACAGCTCGTGAGCAGACATGCGGACACCCCCTTCTAGCCTATGATCGGCGCGTGCCCAAGCACCCCGTCACCATGGCGATCCGCGCCCTTCGCGCCGCGGACGTGACCTTCGAGCCGCACCTCTACCCCTGGGAGCCCAAGGGCGGAACGGCGGCCTCGGCGGAGGCGCTCGGGGTCGACGAGCACCAGGTGATCAAGACCCTGATCTTCGAGGACGATCGGAAGCAGCCGCTGTGCATCCTCATGCACGGCGACCGCGAGGTCTCGACGAAGAACCTCGCCCGCGCGATCGGGGTCAAGACGGTCGGGCCGTGCAGCCCGGAGGTCGCCGACCGCCACTCCGGCTACCAGGTCGGCGGGACCTCTCCGTTCGGCCTCAAGCGGACGATGCCGATCTACATGCAGCAATCGATCGCCCTGCTGCCGAGGATCTACATCAATGGCGGCGCGCGCGGCTTTCTCGTCGCGATCGATCCGAAGGATGCCATGCGCGTGCTGACGCCCACCCTCGTCGAGGCCTCGATCGACTAGGCCGACATGACGTTGAACAGGCCCTGGAAGAACCGGATCACGCCGAACACGATCGGGCCGTAGGCCACGACGTAGGTCCCGCCACCGTTCGAGACCGCCGCGCCGTGCGTGACGCTCGTGATCACGATGCCGAGGATCACGAGGCCACCACCGACCAGCATCTGCGTGGTTCCGTGGCTGCGCTTGTGCGCGCGCGCCGCATCGGCAGGCATCGGCGGTGGCGCGGCGGGCATCGGCAGCGGCCCGTGATGCGGCTGCCACGCGACCTCCACGCCCTGCTGCGGCTGATACGCCGGTTGCGGTGCCGGTTGCGGCGGATACTGCGCGGGCGCCGGGGGCGGCGCAACGTACGGCGCGGGTGCGCTGCCGTACGACCCCATGCGCGGCACGCCATTGGCGTCGGGAAACCCGGCGCGATGGATCATGTCGAGCGCGACGGCGAGCTCGGCGCGCCGTGCATATGCGTACTGCGACGCCTGCGGGTTCTGATTGTGGCGGTCACCGTGCCACTGCCACTGGTGCTGATCGTGCGCGTGGCGCACGTCGGGCTCGGGCGCGCCGGAAGACAAGCCGAGCAACCGATACGCGTCCGCGAGATGCATTGGTAGATCTAACCTTTTCCCGTCGAGTGACGGGTGTGAGTAAGACCCCCGTTCAAACCGTGCGTGCGGATTTCCCGCACACGGCTTACCGGTGGTCGTTCAGAGCGCGGCAGTTGTGCTTTGCCGGGGTAGCGGAC
>JBBRBG010000269.1:0-10463 GCA_038206055.1 Haliangiales bacterium | reverse complement strand
CGGTCGGCTCGTTCGTCGTGCAGGAAGGCGGCGACACCGGCGACCCCGACATGGTCCAGGCGATCCCGACGGAGCAGTACCTCGCGCACTACAACATCCTCGTGCCGAGCACGTGGATCAACGACTTCCTCGTCCTGATCCGCAAGACCGGCGCGACCGTGATGGTCGACGGCATCGCGCCCGGCACTCCGTGGCAGCCGCTCGCCGGCGGCTGGGAGACCACCGTCGTCCCGATGGCCGATGGTGTGCACGTGCTCGATGGCTCGGCGCCGTTCGGTGTCGCCGTCTCCGGATACGACTCGTTCGACTCGTACTCGTACCCGGGCGGCCTCGGTCAGGCCGTCATCAACCCGATCTTCTGATCACTTCGAGGTCGCGACCCACACGCCGGTCCACTCGGACGGCGGTGGCTCGGCCGTGAACAGGGCGGCGCGGTCGCGCATCACGGTCGCGGCCTGATCGTCGGCGCGGTCCGCGAGGATCTCGTTCCACAGCGCGGCGGCGGCGGCGAAGTCGCGCGCGAGGTACGCCTCGAGCGCCCGCGTGGACTTCTCGGCGAGCGTCTCGGAGACCGAATCCTTGTCGGTCTTGAGCGCGAGCAGCTCGTAGATCGGCACGCCTTGCTTCTTGCCCTTCACGGCGACCACGTCGACGGGCCGCGCGACGATCACGTCCTTCGCCGCCTCGAACGTGGCCTCGCTGATCATCAGCGACGTGCCGTACTGCTTGTTGATGCCCTCGATGCGCGAGGCGAGGTTCGCGATGTCGCCCATCACGGTGTAGTTCATGCGCTCGTAGGAGCCGATGTTGCCGACGAGGACCTCGCCGGTCGCGAGGCCGATGCGCGTGGCGAGGTTCGTGCCCTGCTTCGAGAGCTCGGCGACGCGGCGCTGGCACATCAGCGAGGCGATGCACGCGCGCGCCGCGTGATCCTCGACGACCGACGGTGCGCCCCAGAACGCCATGATGCCGTCGCCCATGTACTTGTCGATCGTGCCGCGCTCGTTCGCGATGATGCGCGAGATGTCGTCGAAGTACTTGCCGAGGAACTTCACGAGATCGTCGGGGCGCCGGTTCTCGGCGAGCGACGTGAAGCCCTCGAGGTCGGAGAAGAAGATCGTGAGGGTACGCAGCTCGCCGGTGAGCTCGGCGTCGAGACCGGACTCGACGAGCGTGCGCACGAGATCGCGCGGCACGTAGCGTGCGAAGGAGCGGAGGCCGCCCTTCATCTGCACCAGCGCCGTGTTCATCATGTCGATCTCCTTGAACATCGACGAGTGATCCTCGACGTCTTCGAGGTGCAGCTTGCCGGCCTTCGCCATCTCTCCGGCGAGCGTGGTCAGTGGGCCCGAGACGCGGCGCGCGAGCAGCCACGCGACGATCACCGCGACGACCACGGCGATCAGCGAGATCAGGAGCGAGAACAGCATGCGGCCGCGCACGCCCGAGGTGAAGTCGGACTCCGGCGCGTACGCGAGCACCTGCCACGCGGGACCGCCGGGGATCGAGATCGCGAGGGTGCGAGCGACATACGGTTCTTTGTCGAGCTCGAACGTGGTGGCGTTTGCACCGGCCGCGCGCAGGGCGCGCACGGCGGGGTCGTTCAGCTCGGCGACGTGCACGAGCTCGGGCGCAGCGCCGGGCCGCACCACCTCGGCGCTAGGATGCGCGAGCACCACGTCGTCGGCGGAGAGCATCACCACCCTGCCGTGCTCGCTGACCTTCAACTGGCGCGTGAGCTCGGAGAGTCGTGCGAGATCGAAGTCGATGGTGGTGACACCCTCGAGACTGCCGCCGCGCACGTTCGCGATCGCGTAGGTGATGCCCGGGACGTTCTGGCCCTCGAACACGTACGGCGGTGTCCACACGCCGGTCTTCGCGGCGGCGGCGAGCGTGTAGAACGGCCTGGTCCGCGGATCGTACTTCGTGTCGGGCGTGGTCTGGGCTTCGCTCCAGGTGCTGTCGTCAGCAACCTTGTACTCGGCGCGCGTGGTGACGCCGTTGGCGATCTGGCTGATGTTGACCTTGATGCCACCCGTCGTGGGCCGATAGACGCCGATGAACTTCCCGGCCTTGTCGGCGTAGCTCACCCACGTGAAGCTCGGATTCGCACGGAGCACGGACTCGTAGCGCATCGCGATCTGAACATCGGTGATCGAAGCGTCGTCCCCCTTCCCGAGGCCGACCAGCGCCTCGGCGGCGGGAGGTGCGCGCATCAGGAACGCGGTGGTCTCGCCCGCTGCCTCGCGCGAGATCTGATCGAACATCGTCGCGGCGAGGTCGCGCACGTTGCGCACGCCGGAGCGGTAGTTCCACCAGGCGATCCAGCCGCCGGTGAGCGCGATCAACACCGCGACGACCACCGACAGGCTGAGCGGATAACTGAACCGACGGCGCGCCATCTCCCCGAGCCAACTGTAATGCGATCGGCCGCGTTTCGCGCGATTCTTGACGCCATGTCACTCGGGGCCCTCGTTCGCGTTCACCGCCAGCGGTTCGCGTACCGGTTCGGGCTCCCGCTCGCCTGCCTCGGGATCATGGCGGTCGCGAGCGCGCTGGTCGCGGCGATCCACTACATGCCCGAGCAGTTCGATGCGGAGTACCGCGACAAGTCCATGCTGATCATGTTCGCCGCGCCGATCGTGTGTGCCGTGCTGCTCGCGACCTGGCGGCGCCAGCGCGGCTCCCTGGTCCGCGTCCACGAGCACGGCATCGCGGTCCAGCACGCCGGGCGCGTCGACGAGGCGCGCTGGGACGACATCGTCGAGGTCTGGCGCTCGGTGTTCACCGGACCGTTCCCCGCCGGCACCGACGCGAAGCCCGGCTATCAGCTGCACACGGCGCAGGGCAAGCGACTCGCCCTGCCGAAAACGCTCGAGAAGCTCGCGGATCTCGGCGCCGAGATCGAACGCATCGTCGCGCAGCGGCAGCTCCCGCTCGCCCAGGCCGCGCTCGCCGCCGGTGGCGAGGTGCCGCTCGGCGCGTACGCGATCTCGCGCGCCGGCATCGCGTTCCGCACCACGTCGATGCTGAACGCGATGATGGGCAACGTGTCGGCCGAGCAGCTCACCGCGCGCGAGCAGGTAGCGTGGCAAGACATCACCGACGTCGTGCACGACGCGCACTGGATCCGCCTGCGTCGGTCGGGCGCGAACGATGTCTACGTCGGGTACAACGCCGTGCCGAACGTTCCCGTCGTGGCGCGGCTCATCGACGAGTGCCGGCGGTTCCAGGGAGCGCGTGTTACGCTGAATCAATGATGAGAGCTCTCGCGGTGGTGATCGCGCTCGGCGCGTGCACGAAGGCGGGCCCGAGCAACGAGCCCGCGACCCAACCTCCGACGACCGGCATCGCGCCCGTCACGACGACCACGCCGCCGCCGGCGACACCGCCCGCGACCGTCGGCAAGGTCACCGTGGTGATGACCGCGGCAACCCTCGCCGATGACTGCGGTGGCTCGCCGCCCTGGGGACCGCCGACCGCGAACTATGATCCGCCGCCGATGCAGCCGAACGGAGCAGACAAGCGGATCCGAAAGGCCGATAGCGAGTACGCCGACATGGGCGCAGCGAAGTCCAAGTCGATGGCGCGGCGGCGTTGCGAGCAGACCTCGATGCAGCTCTCGGTCACCGCGGCCTCCGGCGGCTCGCCCGCGAAGCTGCAGGTCAAGAAGGTCGAGCTGTTCGATCAGAGCGGCAAGTCCCTCGGCGTGCTCGCGGCCAGCAAACCGACCCGATGGACCGACAAGACCAGCTCGTACGAGGCGTGGGACGAGTCGGTGGTCCCCGACCAGAAGCTCTCGATCAGCTACGTGCTCGCGCAGCCGAACTGGGACGCGGTCCCAGATCGCATGAACAAGACCTACACCGTGAAGGCGATCATCACCGTCGATGGCGGCGATCAGACGGTGTCGAAGGACGTCGAGGTACGCGCACCCACGATCCTTCCGCCGGGCGTGAAGACCTGAGGCGTGTCCGATAATGGGGTCGGACCCCATTGTCGGACTAGAGCGTCTCGAGAAACGCGAGCAGCGCGGTGCGGTCCTCGGCGACGAGCGACGTGCCCGCCGGGTGCCCGGCGATCGGGCCTGGGCCGAGGTAGCCCGCGGCGTACGTGGGCGCGAGCCGCTCGGGGGATAGCAGCTCCGCGAGCGAAGCGACCGCGCCGTGGTGGAGATAGGGCGCACCGTCGCGCACGTCGAGCAGCGGTGGTGCGCGATACGCACCGGTGCCGCGCCCGCGCCCGTTCGCGAGGCGGGGGTCCGTGCCGATGGTCGTCGCGGCGATCGGCGGGCCGCCGTACGCGGCGTTCGAGTGGCAGCGCTTGCAGTGCGCGTCGAACACGGTCCTGCCGCGCGCGGCGATCGGCGATGCCTCCGCGGCGTGCGCCGGTGGCGACAGCGAGTACACGAACATCGCGAGCGCCCAGGCGAGATCGCGCGGCGGGCGGATCAGCTGGTGGTTCGAATCGATCAGCTGCGTCTCCTGCCGGATCGCGAGCGCCATCGGCGAGTCCTGGCGGATGGTGCCGGCCTGGGTCAGCCAGCGCTGCGCGCGCAGGCCCCACAGATCCGGAATCGTCACCGGATCCTCGTCGTCGTCCTCGGTGACGTCGGCGCGCCCCGGGCCCCAGTGCGCCATGCGCTGCTGCAACGCGGCGTTCACCGGTGTGCGGTGGATCTGGTCGTAGGTGACGCGCAGCCGGCCGTAATCGAAGCTGCGGTGCGCCGCGCCGATCACGAGCTCGCCGTGCTTCACCGTCGCGTGGCAGATCGCGCACGTGATGCCCACGCGCGTCTCGCCGTCGATGTTCGCGAACACCACGAGCCCCGGTACGCCGCCGTCCGCGGTGTGCTCCACGCCGACCGCCGCCGCGAGTGCGGGATCGGTCAGGCCGTACTCCATGAATACCTCGGCGCGCATCGGATACTCGAGGAACACCCGGCGCCCGAGCGCGATCCAGGCGTCCATCGTCGTCGGCGCGACGCCATCCCACAGCGGGGGCTGCGTCGCGGGTAGCTCGGGGATATCGCCGCGCTCGAGGCTCGCGGCGACCGGCGCGGTCACGCGGATCGAGCGAGGGTTCCACACGGGCAACAGGTCCCAGCCGCGATCGCCGAGCGCGTACGAGTTGAGGCGCTGGCGCGAGTAGAGATTCTCGTGGTTCGTCAGCGAGGCCTCGAGGGCCCCGCGGCGCGCCGTGGTGTCCCCGACGAAACGCTGGCCCTCGCGCAGGATCCACGCATCGGACCACGGCTCCGGATCGGAGGCCACGGGCGCGCTCGGCTCGGAGCGACAGCTCGCGAGCACCAGCACGAGGAGCCAGCTCTCAGTCGCCATTCGCCACGGCGCGCAACGACCCGAGCAGCGGTGGCGGCATCACGTTGGGGCGCGGGAGCTTCTCGTTGACCTCGCCCTTGCATACGATGCGCTTCGCGTCGTGATCGTAGACGTAGAGGATCGTGCGATCGCCATCGATCTCGAACAGGATGTCCAGCGGCAGCGCACGGGCGGCCGTCGCGCGGGCGACCTCGTCCTGGTAATGCTCCGCGGAGACCTTCTCGAACCCGGGCTCGATCAGCTCGATCGCTGCGAGCTGCGCGGTGGTTCGCGGGCTCTGCGCCGGCAACGAGCCTCCGCGCTCGACTACGGCGACCGGAAGGAACGCGTCCTTCGCGAGCCGCGTCACCGGCGCGCAGGCAGCGGTCGTCGCGGTGACGCTCTCGCGGTCGGCGAGCTCGGTGCGCCATGCATCATCGGAGCGATAGGCGGCGACGCGGTAGCCCTGGGTGATCTCGCGCAGCGCGGCGAGCTGCTCCGGCGTGACCACCGGCGCGGGCCCGCCCTTCATCGCGCGCATGATCGCGGGGACACCAACCACGATCGTGAAGCCGAGCGCGATCGCGCCGAACACCGCGATCACGGCGACCTTCTTCTTGCTCTTCAGCGACGCCTCGTACTCGTCGAGCGGCACCAGGCTCGCCTCCGGCGCGACCACGTTGCGTCCCTGCCAGCGCTCGCGCGGATCGAGATCCGTGGCCACCGCCTGCGGCCCCTGCTTCATCAGCTTCTTGTCGTCGGTGATCAGCAGCTCGAGCTCGTTGCCATCGAGCACGACCCACGCCGCCTGCGAGTCGCGGTAGTTCGTCTCGCCGTGGACGCCCGTGCGCTGCGCGCGGCGACCCGCACCGACCACGACCACCGTCTGCCCCACGCCGACGATCTGCTCCTCGAACCGCCACACCTCGCCGCGGATCTCGTCGATCGTGACCTGCTGATCCGTCAGCATCACCGCCATCGCCG
Organism: Haliangiales bacterium; assembly: GCA_038206055.1. GTDB lineage: Bacteria > Myxococcota_A > Polyangia > Haliangiales > Haliangiaceae > JABFXX01. The sequence continues at coordinate 4,161 of JBBRBG010000269.1, read as the reverse complement.
ACGGCATCGCCTGACCGCGCTGCACGTCGAGCCGCTTCGGCGTTCCGATCGCCGCGGTGCCGAGCGCGGGATCCACGGCGCACTGCCCGGTCGCATCCGCGAGGACGAACGGCACGCCCTCGGAGTGATCGACCGTGTCCTGCCAGTACGCCTGCCGCGTGCGATAGCGGCCGCGCGGCTCCGACCAGCGCTGCACGGAGGCCTGCACGCGCCAGTACACGCACGGCCTGCCCGACAGCGGCGCCTTCAGCTCGCGCTCGAGGTGCTTGACCTCGCCACGCACGCGCACCACCGCCGCCTCCTGGATGTCCGCGACGGTGGAACCGTCGATGTGCTTCGCGCGTCCGATCAGCATCCGCCCGTGGCGCTGCTTCGCCGCGCGCTGCGAGTGCCGTAACCACGCGTAGTAGATCACCGGCCCGAGCGACCCCGAGAGGCCGAGCACGATCCACAGCAACGTCGTCCACCACGGCATGTCGCTATTCTCCTACGGCGAGCCGCACGTCGCCAAGCCTAGCGAAGAACTGGGTTCCTGCCTGTGGATCACGGCACCACGGCCGGCAGCGGTTCCGCGAACGGATCGCGATGTACCGTGCGCAGCTCGACGTGGCCGGGGTGGGGAGCGCGCTTGTCGCGACGAAGCTGCTGGTCGATGCGCGCGCCGATCGCGAACTTCGCGTCGAGGAACTGCGCGAGCTCGGGACGCGTCACCGTGCGCGAAGCGACGAGGTGGCGCACGCCGGTGACGCTGGAGTCCGCGAGCTCCCACACGCGGCGCGCGGCATCCTCGGCCCACACCACGGAGCGCGCCTCGTCGGCGACCACGGTCATCGGCAGGCCGCGGCGGTGGCGATAGCGAAGCCAGTCGAGGTGGCCGTTCTTGCCGCTCGCCGATGGTCCGATCCACGGGCCGCTGCGCACGATCACGGTGTTCGGGCGCGCGAGCATCATCTGCTCGGCGGCGACCCGCGTCTTGCCGTAGACACTCAGCGGATCCGTGGGCGAGCGCTCGTCGTACGGACCGGTGTCGCCGCTGAACACGTGGTCGCTGGAGCAGTAGACGATCCGCGCCTCGGGCGGAGCGTGCGCGAGCAAGATCCTCATCGCCTCCACGTTCACCGCCCACGCGAACTCCGGCGAGGTCTCGCAGCTCTCGACGTCGCACACGCCCGCGCACTGGATGATCACCGCCGGCCGCACGCGCGTGAACAGCTCCGCGACCGCCGGCTCGTCGTCGAGATCGATCCCTCCGGCCACCCCCGCCGGCGGCCGGCGCGTGGCGCTATTGCAGTACGCGCTCACCGATCCGCGCGCGCGGAACAGCGACCAGCCGAGCATCGAGCTCGCGCCGAACAGGACGGTATGAGGTGCAGCTGCGATCAGCGCGCCATCATGAGCGCAGTCGCGAGCGCCGCGCAACCACGAGCCCGATCACGAGGAGCATGCCCCCTGCCCCGCCACCGCTCGTGCTGCATCCACCCGTCATCGAGCACGAGCTCCTCGAACAGCGGCAGCTCTTCGGTGGTCGCCGGTGTCATCAGCACGAAGGATGGTGACCATGATCGGCTAGCGAAACTTCTCGAGCTGTGCGCGCAACCGCGTGACCAGCTGCGCGTACGAGTACGCCGACGGTGGCGCCATGTCGGACTTGTTGACGAAGTAGTAGCCAACACCGTGCTGCTGACGCAGGCGCTTGCCGCCGTGGCGGATCGCGTTGACCTGCTTCGTGATCGACTCGAGGTCGTGCTTGGCCTGATCGAGGTAGCGGTACTGCGGATAGCTCGAGTGCATCGACGTGCCGATCACGCTGATCGCGCGCAGGTTGATCCCGCCGCCGTGCGTGAGGCCGCTGACCGCGAGCGCGAGGCGATCGGCGGCGATCCGGTACGTACTCCCCGAGGCGCCCGCCATTGCCTGCGGCGTGTGCAGGTAGACTTCCATCGCGATGCCACGACCACGCTGCTTGAGCGCGCGGAGCAGCAGCTTGCGCGCACGCATGCGCGTAGCACCGCCAGCGTATTGGGTCAGATCGATGCTGACGTAGCCGATCACGGTGCGCGGCGGCAGACGGAGCAGCAGCTTGCGGAACTTCTGGTTGAGCGATCCGCCATCGGCCCAATCGGCGGCCGCGGTGATCTCGTCGATCACGATGTAGTCGTATCCCGCCGCGAGCATCGCGCGGAACTTCGAGGCGGTGCGCTCGACGCCGTTCGTGCGGCCGAGTAGCTCGCGCAGCATGTCGCCGTTGCGATCGGCGACGAACGCCGTGCGCCCACCGCGCGCGTGATTCTCCGGCCGCTTCATCCGTCCGATCGGTTCGCCAGCGTGCTTCTCGCCGATGATCACCTCACCCGGGCAACCCGACAGGAACTGCTCGGACTCCTCGGCGCCGGGGCTCGCGTACAGCAGGAACCACGGCGACATCTTCGTCACCTTGCACACCACGGCCGCGATCTCTGCCGTCGCGTCGGGCACGACCGGATCTCCGAGGCCCGGCGGCCAGACGTAGCCGAGCGAGCGGGTGATCGTGTAGCCGGTGGCGACCAGCTCCGCGATCGCTTCGGGCGCGGTCTCGTAGGCGACCGCGCACCCTTCGGGCGCCGCGAGCTCGACGAGCTCCGCCGTTCCATCGCCTGCGCCCGCTCGCGCCCAGCCGAGCAGCTCGGCACCGTTGGCGATGGTGTTGCTCAGACGATCACCGCACGCGCTCGCGCTGCGCACCACGGGCACACCACCTGCGTCGTGCGCGAGGCCGAACTGCGCGGTCGGCTGCTTCGCGGTGCTCGCGAGCGTCTGCGCTGCAAGGAGGTACTGCGCCACATCGCCATCACCAAGCGCGGCGCCATAGACATCGATGCGCGACGTATCTCCGTCGGGCCCGCCGCTCGCGGCGTCATCCCAGCTCGCCGCATCCGAGGTGCACGCCGCCGCGAGAGCGAGGGCGAGGATCGTGCGGCGCCGGCGCCGGCTCATGACGAGCAGCAGCAGCACCGCGAGCCCGACCACCGCGCCGGGCGTGACCGCCGCCGAGCAGCCCGTATCGGCCGCCGCTCCGGCATCCAGTACGCAGGTGCCGCCCTGGTTCGTCGCCTGCTCCGCGCACACGACCGCGCCCGGATCGGCCACCCAGTCGATCGGATCGTCGGGCATCGCGCCCGCGGCTTCGTCCGCATCGAGCGTGGCGTCAGCGGACTCCGGCCGACAGCCAGCATCGGCGAGTGCGCACTCGTCGACGTCGAGATCCGGCACGTCGTCCGCCGAAGCGGCCCTTGTCCACAGCAGAACACCGAGTGCGATCCCACGAGCGCGCATCGCCGCACGTCCAGCACCCGCCGTGCCATCGCTGCACAGTTCGCGCAGCGAGCAGTTCCACGGGATTATGCGACGCTGTTGCGCCCATCACCGTCATCACTTCCGCCCCCTGCAACCTGTCAGTGGCGCACGAACCGCCATCACGGGGAAGCAGGTCGCGAAACGGCACGCAAAGCTCGAGGCGGCCCCCCCGCGCGCGCGTAGGATGCCGCGATGCTCGCGCTGATCCTCGACCGCACGCATTCGGTTCTCCTCGAGGGCGACCGCCTGCCCGACGTTCCGCTCGCCGGGCCGCGGCCGATGCACACCGTGGAGACCGTGTTCGCAACGCGCGGCCTCACCCTTCCTGCACCTGCCGGCTCGCGCGCGCGCAGTGACGGCGGCCGCGACTTCGCGTTCGTGATCGAGCGCGTCGAGGCACCGAAAGGCATGACCTGGCGCCCGTTGCGCGAGGTCGCGGCCGACGACTCGCTGTGGCTCCTCTACGTCCAGGTCGTCCTCGGCGGCTACGTCCCGCCGACGCGCGAGCTCGACGTTTGGTCGTTCGGCGACTCGCCCGGCATGGAAGCAAAACTCGTGCACCTCGTGGCGTGCGGCACGAAGCGCGTCACGATGGCCTGGGTCGAGGCTTCCAAGCGCGACGGCAGCCCGCTCGCCTACGAGGGCGGCGTCAGTATCGTCACCGATGGCTTCGGCTATCCGCGCGTGTGCCTGCGCTCTGCCGAGGTGCGCGTGATGCGGTTCGACGAGGTCTCCGCGGCAGATGCCGCCGGCGAGGGCGAAGGCGACCTCAGCTACGCCGACTGGCGCGAGGGCCACACTGCGTACTTCTCGCGCGAGGCCGCTCGT
>JBBRBG010000268.1:0-10494 GCA_038206055.1 Haliangiales bacterium | reverse complement strand
CCTTCACATCGTTCGGCAGCATCTGATAGGAGGTCGAGACGCGCTTCTCGTCACCGAGGATCTGCTCGGTGGTAATCGTTAGCTCGGCACCGGGCCGTAGCTCGATCTGGCCGTCTTTGATTTTTCCAACCCGGATCTTCGGACCCTGCAGATCGAGCAGGATCGCGATCGCCTTGCCGCGCTTCTCGGCTTCGGCGCGAACGATCTGCAACATCCTCGCGTGATCTTCGTGACTGCCGTGCGAAAAATTCAGACGCGCGACGCTCATGCCGGCATCGATCAACTCGCCGATCCTCTCGGGCGTCGACGACGCGGGTCCCAACGTGCAGACGATCTTCGCGCGTGGCATTGCGGCTGCGGAGTAGAGCACAACTTCACGATCGCGGCGGCGCTTACGCCTTGCCGAAACTGCCGCGGTTGGATATGACCGCGCACGATGCATCGTCTGTTCGCCGCGGGTGTGGCGTTGCTGCTCGCCGTCGCATCGTGCACGGTCGATAGGCCGCAGCCGAATCTTGTCGGTCAGGATATCCGGCTGACGCTGATCCATACGTCGGACATTCACTCGCGATTGTTCCCGTACACGTTCAAGCCGAACACCTTCGATCAGGGCTACGGCCTGCTGCCGGCGAATGCGCCGTTCGGCGGGATCGCTCGGATCTCGACGATCGCGAAGAAGATCCGGGCCACATCGAACCGATCGCTGTGGCTCGACTCGGGCGACTGCTTCCAGGGCGCGCCCGTGTTCAACGAGTTCAAGGGCGAGGCCGAGATGCGCTCGCTCTCGCTCGCCGGCATGGACGGCGCGGTGCTCGGCAACCACGAGTTCGATCTCGGCGCGAGGAATCTGTTCGACAAGATCGACAACTTCGCGACGTTCCCGCTGCTCGCGGCGAACTACGCGTGGGATGACCCGCCGCCGGGCGCCGTCGATCCGAACGGTCGCTCGCTGCGCGACGTGGTCTCGCCGTTCCAGATGTACAACATCGATGGTCTGCGCGTGACCGTCATCGGCATGGGCAACACGAGCACGATCACCTCGATCTACGAGGGCGGCAACTCGCTCGGATTCCGCCCGCTCGATGACACGGCGGCCCTCGAGGGCTGGGTTCGGATCCTGCGCCCGATGAGCGACGTCATCGTCGTGGTCAGCCACCTCGGCCTCGACGAGGACGAGAACCTCACTGCCTCGCAGGTCGACGATCCGAACGCGATGCTGCCGCTGCAGGGCGTGGACGTGATCCTCGGTGGTCACCTCCACATCGTGACGAACCCGCCGAAGATCATCCCGAACGACGACAAGGGTCACACGACCGTGCTCGTCCACTCGGGCGCGTTCGCGAAGTTTGTCGGTCGGCTTGACCTCGTGGTCCACGTTGGTGACTCGAACGGTGATCCCGATCGCCGCAGCCGCGTCACATCGTTCACCTACGTCAACCTCCCCGTCGACTCGACGACGAACGACGATCCGGTGATCGCAAACTTGATGTGGCCGTACTCGGTCAAGATCAACCAGGACATCGACCTCAACGGGGTGTTCTCGTACGTCAACCCGATGCCCGCGACCGCGAAGATCGTGCGCAACGATCCCTCGGGTGGCGACTCCCAGCTCGGCAACCTCGTCGCGCGCTCGATGCAGCTTCAAGAAGGCGTCGAGGCCGAGTTCGCGATCACGAACTCGCTCGGCATCCGCGCGGACTTCGAGCGCGGCCCGCTGACGATCGAGCAGATGTACAACGTGTTCCCGTTCGAGAACTCGATCACCGTGATGTACCTGTCGGGGCAGGAGGTCCAGGACACGCTGGACTTCGTGGCCCGCAAGAGCGCGAGCCGCGGCTGCCGGACGCAAGCGCAGGTCTCGGGCATCACCTTCGACATGGTGTGTAGCGGCGACTGCGGCACGTTCCAGGGCCAGCCAGTCACCGCCTGCGCGAAGAACATCTATGTCGGTGACCACTGTCGGATGGACAACAAGCCCGATGCCGCGGTCGATCCAAGCAAGTGTGCGCGGCTCGGTCCGTCGAGCCTGTACCGTGTCGCGGTCAACGACTACATCGCGTCGGGCGGCTCGGGCTTCCAGGTGCTGAAGCGCAACAGCTCGAAGCAGGACACCGGCATCTCGCTGCGCGATGCGCTGCGCGTGTTCCTGAACCGTCAGAACAGGTGCACCGATCAGATCGACGAGACCGACACTGTCGTCCCGCAGCGCAAGGTCACCGAGCGGTACGGCACCATCTCGTGCCTCACCGAAATCAACGAAGTGCATGACGGTCGCATCCGTCCGGTGTTCGAATGAAGCCCACGTACGCCGCAGCGGTCCTGGGAACGATCACGGTTCTCGGCGGTGCGTGCACCGAGATGAAGGACCCCGTCGAAGGCACCCAGTCGCTCAAGGTCGACCTGGTGGCACCTGCTTCGGGTGGCAGCAAAACGGAGCGACTGCTGGATACCCAGCGCACGATCACGGTGAACCTCAGCGCGCTCGATGCAGCGGGCGAGGTCGACGCGTCGTTCTCTCGGACGGTGCAGGTCTACGAGCAATTCCTCGGGACGTTGACGCCGAAGCTAACCGAGGCCCCGCTCGGCACGTTCACGGTCCAGAACGGCAAGGCCACAAGCCAGACGGTCACGCTGCCGCTCGCGTTCGGACCGACCACGCTCTGGATCGACGACGGCAAGAGCGGCGAGCCGACCTATGCGACGGGCACGTCGCCGATCCTGTGGTACCGCGATCCGTTCATCAGCGATCTGCAGACGCCGACGAGCGAGACCGCGATCGATGCGCTGTCGTCGATCCCGCTCAAGGCGAAGCAGGTCAGCGTGACCACCTCGCGGTACGGCGCGCGCGGCCGGTTCGTGGTGACCAGCGTATTCTCGCAGGGCTACACGGTGTCGGATGTCGAGTGCGCGGACGCCAACGGCACCCCACCGTGCACGGCACAAGCGTACGACCACGCGCTGGTGTTCTCGTTCTCGTCGCCGCGCGGTGCTGACGGAGGGCCGATCGTCGAGGGTCAGACCATCGATGGCTTCGCGGGCGGCGTCGACGAGTTCAACGGCCTGACCGAGATCGGGTTTCCGCAGACGTTTGGCGGCGGTGGCAAGAACGTCAACAAGGCGCGCGAGCCCATCCCCGCCATCATCGACACCGAGACCACGGTGACGCCGGGCACCTGGTTCGATGCGCTGACCGCACCGGGCGGCGGCGTGATCAACTTCGAGCGCAACGAGGCGGCACCGATCACGCTGCTGAACGGGAAGGTCTGCGACACCGCGGCCGACGCAGATTACGCGACGTACAAGCAGTGGAAGCTCGACCCGTCCGGTGTGGGCGGCAACTGCTCGGGCAACAAGAAGGTGATCAACGTGATCACCACGGGCATCGCCGGCATCGATCCGCCGGCGCTGGTCGGCCGCACGCTGCCCAGCGTCACCGGCGTGCTTCGTCCGGTGAGCATCGGGACGTTCAATGTCTGGATCATCTATCCACGCTCGGCGGCAGACCTGGTTTTGCAATGAGAGAGCTCATGACGACAGTTCGTACGCTCGCCTTCGCCGCTGCGCTGTTCGCGCCGGCCCTTGCCCTCGCGCAGCCGGGGGACCCCGGTGCCGGTTCGGCCGTCCCACCGCCGACGACGACGCCCGCGGAGGATGAAGCAAAGATCAAGGAGATGGTCGACAAGGAGGTCGCGCGGATCCTCACCGAGCGCGGCGCGAAGGAAGCGGCCGACAAGGCGGCAAAGGAAGCCGTCGAGAAGGAGGCCGCGAGCAGCGAGAAGCCGGGCGACCTCACCGGCAAATCGGGCTTCATGGACACCCGCCTCGCGTTCACGCTGACCAACGAGAACATGCTGGTCAAGCCGGGCGAGACCATCCCGTCGGTGCCGGGCTGGCGGTTCGGCACGCCGAACTCGCTCGGCGTGCTGTTCTTCGACAACTACGACTCGAAGTACTCGGGCTTCGAGACCCTGACCCACGGCGTGATGTACCGCAGCTTCTCGCGCGGTCACCTCCAGGCCGAGGCCGCCGTGGTCGTGCGGTTCAACGAGCTGACCGAGAACTCGATCCCCCTCTCGGATGCCGGCACGTACATCGTGCTGTCGAACTGGAAGGATCCGACCCACAAGGACCCCACCCGCATCTCGCTGACTGCGTTCCCGGTCTCCGCGGATCGGTTCCGCCTGGGCTACAGCTACCGGCTGTCGTGGGGCGGTAACCCCGAGTACAAGCGCGCGCGGTCGTCGACCCCGGGCATGAAGGTCCAGTACGACTTCGAGAAGGGCTACGCGTTCGTCGGTGCGAAGAGCGGCGTGATCGTCGATCCGAAGGACGGCGAGCAGAAGACGGCGCTCGCGGGCCTCGCGGGTGGTGGGTTCGATCCGACCGACATGCTCCGCCTCGAGCTCAACGGCGGCGTGTTCGACCGCGGCTACAACGAGCTCCAGGACGTCCAGGGCGAGAAGGTCTACCTCTACGGTGGCTCCGCGCAGCTCTCGGTCCACAAGGGTATGCCGCTCAAGAGCTCGGTCGACTACAAGCTGTACAAGTTCAACGGCGAGCAGGTCAGCCAGCTGTTCTCGCCCGAGAAGTACCCGGGTGGAGTCGCGTGGCTGGCGCAGACCGAGTTCACGGTCCTCGGGCAGACCCTCCAGGACTCCGACAAGACCGGCGCGACCACGACCCAGATCGGCAAGGCCGGCGACGTCAACGTCCGCGTCAAGATCGACCGGGTTCGCATCCGCGCCGACTTCAGCTACCGCGACCTCGCGTTCATCCTCCACAGCCAGCCCAGCCTGCCGCCGTACGCGGACTTCCCGTCGGCCTACAAGGTGAAACCGAACCTGTTCGCCTCGGTCGGCGTCGACAAGAACTGGGACGACTGGTTGACCCTCGGCTTGCTCGCGGGCGTGGACAAGCCGGCGACCCTGACCTCGCCGAAGGGCATTCCGGGCGGCGCGACCGACGGCATGGGGACGTCCACCGCGGTCGTCCGCAACAACAACATCGACACCCTGATCACCATCCTCCCGGCCGGCCAGAAGGCGGTCGCGCAGATCGCGGTGAAGGGCACGGCGAAGGTCGACTTTGCGAAGATCTTCTCGGCCGTGCTCGAGGTGTTCTACAGCTACGACGGCAACCAGACCCGCTACCAGCGGACCTGCACCGATCCCGATACGTGCCCGTTCGAGTACGTGTTCGGAAACTTCAATCAGCTCGGTGTGAACGCGACGCTCCAAGCGCGGTTCTGATCGGCCGTTTCGGCGGCGGATCTGAAGCTCATTCTCCGGATTGATTGTTCGTCAGCTCACGGTGATTTTTGGGGCTGATCTGCCTGGCAGCGGGAGGATCGCGGTTAGACTTGTCGAGCCCGGCTACGAGCAGTCGGCCGGGCCCGTATGACGAGCTCCAGCGACCGCGGCCCGACGATCCTCTCCACCATCAAAGGTGCGCTGCGGGACGGGGCGGACTACCTCGCGGACGTCATCAAGAGAATCATGAGTGGACTCGCGCAGATAGCTCCGATCGCGTTCGGACTTTCGGCGAGCTCCATCGGCTGTCAATCGGGGTCGGTCGATGCCCCGCTGCCGCCGACGCCGATGCCGCGCGAGATGGCGTCGGCCGGATCCGACGCGCTGAAGGATGTGGCACCCGCGCCGCTCGGCGAGTTCAACATCACCTTCTATTACATGATCGGTGAAGAGGAGGTCGCCGCCAAGGCAGCCGCCAAGGCAGCGAAGGCAGCGAAGGCGAAGGCGGCCGCGAACGACAACGCCATGGCACCCATGGGCGCCGGCGAGCCAGCCGAGACCGAGCCGGAGCTGACCGCGATGGCGCCGGCGGACCTCGTGACCTTGTACACCGCGGGCGATTGCGAGGCGGTCGCCGAGGTCACCAAGGACTTCGCATCCGAGCTCGAGCTCCAGGGGACCGGCCAGCTCAAGGACGGCCGGGTCCTCAACATCGAAGGTCACTGCCGCTGCGAGAAATCCCCGTGCTTCAAGGTCACCGAAGCCAAGTGGGGGACCGCCGGGACCGGCAGGCCGCTGCAGCCGTTCCGCACGGTGGCGGTCGACCCCAAGGTCATCAAGCTCGGATCGCTCCTGTACGTGCCGCTGCTGGAAGGCCGGACCATGCCGGGCCGGGCTCCGTGGGGTGGGTTCGTCCACGACGGCTGCGTGGTCGCCGATGACACCGGCGGCGGGATCGACGGCAACCAGCTCGACCTGTTCGTGGGCCGCAAGGGCTACTACCTGGGCATCTCGGGCAGCGGCGGCAGCCACTCCTGGGCGCGCCACGTGCCGGTGTTCGATGGTGGCAAGATCTGCGAGCGCAAGGGGCGAGTGGTCGCGCGCAAGGTCGGCGCGATCTGACGCTGGGCGGGACGCGTCGCTACTGGCCCCGCATCGGAGCAACCTCGACATGCCGCTCGGCATTCGCGTCGTTCGCTAACGATTGAGGACGTAGATCGCGCCGTTGAGAACGGTCGCGAACGACACCCACGCGAGCAGCGGTGCGACGAGCAGACCGCAGCGGCGCTCGACCTTCGCGAACGTCAGCATCATCGCGAGCACCGCCGCCCAGACTCCGATGATGACCACGAACGCAGCGCCGACGCGCCCTGCACCGAAGAACACCGGGGTCCATGCAGCGTTCAGAGCGAGCTGCACGCCGAAGGTCGCGAGCGCGATCGTCCGCGCGCGGCGCGGTCGGCTTCGCCACACCAGATAGACGGCGATGCCCATCAGCGTGTAGAGCGCAGTCCACACCGGTCCGAACAGCCACGGCGGTGGAGCGAACGCGGGCTGGCGTAGCTCCTGGTAGAGCGTCGGGCGGCCGCCGAACATCGCGCTCGCGAACCCCACACCGTTACACAGAACGATGAAGCCCGCGCAGGCGGCCACGTGACGCGCGCGGGTCATTGCATGCGGCTCGGACACACGGCTGGGACGCCGCCAACGTCCCCGGCGTTACGCCGGATGCGCGTCAGGGCGTGGGCGCCGGTGTCGTACCGTCGGCGGGGGCCGGCTCGGGCGCGGATGCCGCGGGCGCAGGAGCTGGAGCTGGCGTCGGCGTGGGTGTTGCGATCTTCGGGATCACGGTGGTCGGGGCCGGCTTCGCGTCCTCGGCGGTCGAGACGGTGGCGATGAAGCCGACGAGGCCGATGATGATCAGTGCGAGGCCGGCGTCGCCGAGGACGGTTGCCCGGCTCTTGCAACCGGTCTCCGGGTCGCCGCTCGACATTGCCTTCATGTCGCAATCAGCGCCCGTGTTGACCACGAGCAGGAGGCCGATGCCGGCGACCATCGCGGCGCCCTCGCCGAGCTTCGCGTAGGTCTGGTACTTCGGATTGTTCGGGAAGCAGGCCCCGGAGCACACGGTCAGCGAGAGCACGAGGGCAACTGCGGCGCGCATGGCGGCGGTTGTATCAGATGGTTCCCGGGCGCGCGACGGAGGAAGTCACTGGGACACCTGCGTCACCGCGGGAGCAAGGCGGACGCGACGATCGTCTTGTCGGTGCGCTGCGCGAACGCGACGGCACCGCCGATCTTCCAGCCTGCCGTGAACGCGAGCTTGATCGTCCCGCGCTTGCCGGCGTTGGCAACGCGCTCGAGGCGGCGGACCACGCGATCACCACGCAGCGTCTCGCCAGCGTTCTCGCCGCGCGCGATATTGGTCTTCGTGCCGTCCTCCCAGATCGCAACGAGCACATCTGCGTCGGCGGGTGCGGTGGCCGTGACCTCGACGGAGCTCGAAGTCCACGTGCCGGTGGCTGCGAGCAGCGCGGGGCGCGGTGCCCTGCCGATCGCGGCCGAGACGAGTGCCGCGTTCGAGCCGACCATGCCGGTCTTGCCGCCGACCACGAGCTCTGGTGTGTAGACACGGTTGTCGCCGAGCGCGCTGGCGTACTGGCGTTGCCGCTCCGTCCACGCGGGCGATGCGAACGGATCGGGCCAGCCGAGCTCGTCCCAGTAGTCGACGTGGAACGCGAGCGGGGCGAGCGTCGGGCCGCTACCGGCGAGCTTGTCGAGCAGCTTGTCGGCAGGCGGGCACGAGCTGCAACCCTGCGAGGTGAACAGCTCGACCACGAGTGGGCCCTCGGGGCCGCCGGCGCCACGGGGCGTGCCCTCCGCAGATGTGCAGGCGAGGGCGAGGAACGGGAGGCCGAGGAGGAAGAGGAGGCCGCGCATGCTGCTTGTACGCCCGTCGGGGGCCGAGGTTACCGGGCCGATTGTCCTGCGTGGAAGACCCCGGCACAATCAGAACGGGCCGGCCAGTCCGATGTGCGCAGCGATCTCGTCTCCAAAATCTGAGAAGTCGTAGCGCTCCAGGCTGGCCTTCAAACGCAGCGAGCTGACCAATCGAACGGAGGTCGCGGCCGTGTACCGGAGGACGGCGCTCCTCGAGCGCAAGGCGCTGTTCGCGAGCACGTTGCCCTGCCGACGTAGACCATCCCAGCGGGCGATCAGCTGGAACCGGCCGATCGGAACTTCGGCCTCGACGTCGAACCCGTCCTTGAACGTGTACCTCGCATAGTCGCCCGCGAGGTCGGGCCCGTACTTGAACCGCGAAGCAGGATCCCCGGTCACCGAGATCTCCGTCCATCGAGCGAGGTACTCCGTGCGCAGGAACGCACGACCGATCTGGAGCGTCGCGTCCGCACCACCGATCACGAAGCCGAGCCGAGCGGCGGGGTCGTAGTGGCCGACCATCCCCGAGGCGCCGGCGCTGAGGATGGTGGCGCGCCCGAGGTTGGCGGTGAACGACAACCGCCCGCCGACCACCGGCTCGTCGTTGTTGTCGGCGTAGTAGCGCTCCGGGCTGCGCGACTGCTTGAAGTCGAAGTCGCCGCCTGACTCGCTTCCTTTCGGTCCGCTCATCGCGTACGCGGCGTAGTCGACCTGTGCATCGCCGAAGAAATGCGTGCCGTTGATCTCCAGACCATTGTCGACCCACGGTGCAGGGAGCACGCCCTCGTTCCAGTCGCGAAACCGCACCATGCGCCCCATGTCGTAGGCGAGCGGCTTGTCACTCGTCTGATGGTTGGCCGGATCGTGACGCAGCGGGAAACTCCCGAACGCGGGTGTGAACCGGCCGACGCGTACGTTCAGCTCGTCGCTCGCGCGCAGGTCGAAGAACGCCATGCCGAGCTCGAAGCCGTGACACGCGAAGCACACCTTCACGTTCGACGACACGTGATCGCCGAGGTCCATCGCGAGCTTGAGCGAGAGCTCGAGGGTCGCGCCGGCAAGGCCTTGGTCGACCGTCTCGGCGCGGTGGCTCACGGCGAGGTAGTCGAGCTGCACCGAGCCAGCGAAGTTGCGCTGAGGCGTCGTACCGTCCGCGGTTGCGGTCGCCACCACGAGCGAAGTCAGGATCGTGGCGCAGAGCGCAGCGACGATGACCTTGATCATCGGCCGTCCTCGCGACCGAGTAACACGAGCCCGGTCTCCGTCGGCGACCGATACACGAGACAGCGCACGAGGATCTCCTCCTCGGAGGGCGGAATGCCACTACCCGGCATCAAGCGCATCCGATGAATGTAGTCGGGCCATTGCGGCGCATCGACGCGCGCCTGCAGTACGCGATCGAGCGTGTGGCAGCGAGAACAGCGATGCGACACCAGGCGGCAGGCATCCTGGACGGATCCGTCGGTGTAGGTCGCCGGCGTTGCGTTGCCCGCGCACGCGACGAGCACCAGCAGCGCGCAGCACGCGAGCTCACTCATCGACTGCCCCTTCGGCGATCCAGTCGGAGATCAGCTGAAGCTCGCTTGGTTCGAGGTATGGGGGCCCATCGAGTGGCATGCGTGCGCCGAATGGCGGCGCGTTGCCGAGCTTCTGCACGAGGATGCTTGCACACGGATCCCCCGGGACGACGATCGCGGCGCCACTCTGCACACCGCCGGCACGCAGGCTCGTGATGCTGCTCAGGTCGAGCCCTCCGATCTGCAGACCGATCGGTGTGGCACCCGTCGGGGTGTGGCAGCGCGCGCACGCGCGTCCGAGGACAGCGGTGCGGATCTCGGTATCGAAGTGGACTCGCGTTGCGGGCGCGGAGTCCTCCCCGCTGCAGGCGGGGCGCAGCGGGGCTCCGACCTCAGGGCCAAGGTTGTCCAGGCATCCCGCGCACGCGAGTGCGATGACGAGCGCGGCTCTCACAGGCCACCGCTCGTGCGCTGGCCCGCCCAGTTGTGGAGCTCGTCGGTGATCTGGAAGCCGACGACGCTCGCGGTTGGCGCCGGCGCGAACAGCTGCGCCGCGTCCTTGATCGACGCCATCGTCTCATCGGCGCTGTCGTCGATCGACCGCGTGCCGATTGGCACGGCCACGGTCACGGTTCGCACGAGCGGAGTTGTCGTTGCGGGTCCCGGTCGGACGGTGAAGATGTCATTCGTGTCGTCGACGTCGCCATCGCCCGTCATGTCGATGTTGCGAGCGACCTCGCTGAGCGATTCCTGACCCTCGCGGCGGAGTACGTACCGCCGCTGCTCGG
>JBBRBG010000267.1:0-10522 GCA_038206055.1 Haliangiales bacterium | reverse complement strand
TCGCCGACCACGCAGGCGGCGAGCAGCAGGGCCGGGACCGCGAGCAACCAGGTACACGCGCGTGTCATGTGCCAGCGTGATTGCAAGGGGCAGGCCCGCCGTGGCCGGACCGCTGCGCGCGCAGCGAGCGCATGATCTCGCGCGGATCGGCCGCGGCTGATCGCGAGGCCCGCCGGCGCCGGGGAGGGCGGGCCCCGCCGCGGTGGGAGGCAGGTCCCCGCTGCGGCCTGAAATCCGCAGTCGCCGAGGGTGGGAAGAATGGGAGAGCCCGACCTCCGCGTCGCCAAGACCATGCGCTGGCGAGGGGCGCACAGGCGCGGGACATGCGCCCGAGGTCGCATGCCCTGGAGCGCCGGACTCGGAACCTCACGTCGTTCGGTTGCTCGGTTCGCGCCCGGGCCGGCCTTTTCCCGCGCGCGTGCGGCCGGTGTGATAAGCCCGCGCCATGAGCGCCAACCTCCCGATCATCCGCCACTGGATCGACGGCAAGCCCCACGACCGCGCCTCCGATCGCCACGGCGACGTCTTCAACCCGGCCACCGGTCAGCTCCAGGCCCGGGTCGCGTTCGCCACCACGGCGCTCGTCGACGAGGCGGTCGCCTCGGCCAAGGCCGCCGCGGCGTCGTGGACCAGCGTGTCGCTGTCGCGCCGGACCCGGATCATGTTCGCGTTCCGCGAGCTGATCGAGAAGCACAAGCTCGAGATGGCCGCGCACCTCACCCGCGAGCACGGCAAGGTGCCGTCGGACGCGCTCGGCGAGGTCAGCCGCGGCCTCGAGGTGGTCGAGTTCGCGTGCGGCATCGCGCAGCTCCAGAAGGGCGAGCTGTCCGAGAACGTCTCGACCGAGGTCGACAGCTACTCGATCCGGCAGGCGCTCGGCGTGGTCGCCGGCATCACGCCGTTCAACTTCCCGGCGATGGTGCCGATGTGGATGTACCCGATCGCGATCGCGTGCGGGAACACCTTCATCCTCAAGCCCAGCGAGCGCGATCCGTCGGCGGCCAACTTCACCGCCGAGCTCCTCGCCGAGGCCGGCCTGCCGCCGGGCGTGTTCACCGTGGTCCACGGCGACAAGGTCGCGGTCGATCGCCTGCTCGAGCACCCCGACGTCGCCGCGGTGTCGTTCGTCGGCTCGACGCCGATCGCCCAGTACATCTACGAGACCGGGACGCGGCACGGCAAGCGGGTCCAGGCGCTCGGCGGCGCCAAGAACCACATGATCGTGCTGCCCGACGCCGACATGGACCTGGCCGCCGACGCCGCGATCGGCGCCGGCTACGGCTCGGCCGGCGAGCGCTGCATGGCGATCTCGATGCTGGTCGCGGTCGGCGACGCCGGCGACCGCCTGGTGCCCAAGCTGCGCGAGCGCATCGCCGCGCTCAAGGTCGGCCCCGGCAGCGACACCTCCGCCGAGATGGGCCCGCTGGTCACCAGGCAGCACCTCGACCGGGTCGCCGGCTACGTCGACCGCGGCGTCGCCGAGGGCGCGACCCTGGTCAACGACGGCCGCGGCTTCCGGCCGCCCGGCCACGCCGACGGCTTCTTCCTCGGCCCGTGCCTGTTCGATCACGTCACCCCGGCGATGACGATCTACAAGGACGAGATCTTCGGCCCGGTGCTGTCGGTCACTCGCGTCGCCTCCTACGACGACGCGATCGCGCTGGTGAACACCAACCGGTACGCCAACGGAGTCGCGATCTTCACCAACGACGGCGGCGCCGCCCGCAAGTTCCAGTCCGAGGTCGAGGTCGGCATGGTCGGCATCAACGTCCCGATCCCCGTCCCGATGGCCTACTACTCGTTCGGCGGCTGGAAGGCCTCGCTGTTCGGCGATCTCCACATCTACGGTCGCGACGGCGTCCACTTCTACACGCGCATGAAGGCGGTCACCTCGCGGTGGCCCGATCCGCGCCACCGCGGCGTGGACCTCGGGTTCCCCACCAACTCGTAATGGACGCCACCACGATCGACGCCATCACCGGTGGCTGGTCGATCGCGCAGCGCGTGAAGGGTCACCGGCACTCGACCGACGACCTTCTCACCGGTTGGTACGCGGCGGAGACATCCCCGAGCGCGACGCGCCTCCTCGATCTCGGCGCCGGCATCGGCGGCGTGGGTCTGCTCGCGCTGTGGCGCGCCCCCGCCACCGCGACCCTCGTCGCCATCGAGGCGCAGGAGGTCAGCTTTGCGCTGCTCGAGTCCAACATCGCGCGCAACCACCTCGGTGCACGCGTCCGCGCGATCCACGGCGACCTGCGCGACGTGCGCCTGCCCGACCGCTTCGACCTGATCACTGCCTCGCCGCCCTACTGGGACATCTCGGAAGGCGTGCTGCCCGAGGACCCTCAGAAGCAGCACGCGCGCTTCGAGCTGCGCGGCACCGTGGTTGACTACTGCGCCTCGGCCCGCGCCCACCTCGCGCCCCTCGGCCGCTTCGTGTTCTGCTTCCCGACCGTCCAGCGCCCCCGCGCCGAGGCCGCAATCGCCGCCGCCGACCTCGCCGTGGTCCGGTCACGCGACGTCATCCCGAAGGCGGGCTCCGCCCCCTTGTTCTCGCTGTTCGCCTGCCGCTCCCCCCACGAGCCAGGCCCCGCTCCCACCCTCGAGCCCCCACACCTCGTCCGAGATTCGGACGGCACGCCCACCGCCGCGCACATCGCCGCTCGCGCGACCTTCGGCCTCGTCCGGTAAGACCACGCTCGGAATTGGGGACGGTTTCAACTTACGCAACTTGCGATCGCTAACCTCGTGAAGCTTCGTGTGCGGTCGCACTCGGAACTGGGGACGGTTTCAACTTACGCAACTTGCGATCGCTAACCTCGTGAAGTGCGCGACGCCCACGAGCTTTCGCGACGTTGCAGATCGTAGGTTGCGTAAGTTGAAAGCGTCCCCGTTCGGACGCGCCAACTCGCACGCGGCTTCGCGAGGTTACGGATCGCGGCCAACGGCTGGAGCTGGGGTACCAGGGCTTTGCCTACGTGCAGCTCGAACATGTTCGAGACGACTTCGACGTCGGCCTCGTGACGTTCGAGCGCAAATTAATGCAGCCTGCGTAGGCATGAGCGACGACTCCACCGACTTCACAGAGTTCATGAACCAGCGCGAGGCGGCGGCCCGTGCGTACGTGCTCGGTGAGCCTGGACCGCTCGAGGAGATCGTCGTACGGGCACTGCCTGCGACGTTCTTCGGTCCCCAGGGCGGCGCACTACAGGGCGCGACGAACGTCGCCGCCACGTACAAGCGCGACGCTGCCGCATTCGACGCCGGCGAGACGCGATTCGAAGTGCTCCAGATGGCAGCGAGCGGTGGTGTCGCGTACTGGTCTGGCTTCCAACACGCCGCCGCACGCATCGGCGGGCAGGACATGCACATGAAGTTGCGCGTCACCGAGGTGTTCCGGCGCGAGGGCGGCGCGTGGAAGCTCGTGCACCGCCACGCAGATCCGTTCAGCGATACGAAGAGCGCCTAGCGAGCGACCACGCGCAGCGAGCGCCCGCGCGCAAGGCACGATGGGTGCACCAATGGAAGGCACCTCACCAGGAGTCATCCGTCATGCGCGCCGCCCTGTTCGCCTACCTCTCGATCTCGCTCCTTGCACCGGTCGCGTTCGCGGAGGGTCCGGCCGCGCCACTCCCACCTCCCCGCGCCGCACGCGCGCCGGTCGCGGCACCGCCCGCCGCGGGCCTCGCGCCGATCGTGCTCGACGACAGCACCCAGCGCTGCAAGCCGCTCGCGAAGCGCGCATCGGTGCCGGGCCTCGCGCAAGCGCTGTCGGCGCGGATCCCCCTCGCAAGCTGCATCGGCGATGCGCGGATGGGGGCGCTGTCGCTGATCGACGGCCAGGAGTCCGTGCTCGCGATCGAAGACGCGACGCAGCCAGCGTTCGCGTTGCTCGATGGCGTGGTCGACGCCGGCGATGCCTCGATCAAGATCATGGCGCTCCGCGCGAAGGCGGACCTCTACAGCGCGATGTGCATCAAGATGATGAACACCGTGCCTGCCGCGGCGAACACCACGCCCGAGGCCGCGTCGCTGCGCGAGACGCGCCGGCAGATTGTCGACGGCATGGTGACGCCGTGGCACGAGCGGACGCGCGAGACGTGTCAGGCGATCGTCGACCTGGGCAAGAAGCACCCCGAGCTCAAAAACAACCCGGTGGTGCAGGCCGCGATCCGCGAGAGCGAGCGCCAGCTCGCTCAGGCCGCGCAGGTCGCGAACAGCTGAGTCAGGGTTTCGGCCGGCGTTCGAGATCGAGCTTGCCGAGTGTCGCCACCCGCGGCGCGTTGGGCAGGTTCCCGAGCGCGGGGGTCCAGCCGCGCCGGCGCGGGACAGGTGGCGGGAGACGCGAGATGTCGACGAGCTCGACCGGCACCTCCTGGATATCGAGGTCGTCGATCTCCGCGTCGACCGCGACCTCGGAGAGCTCGGCGATCCGGATCGCGGCGGCGCGGACCTCGGCGCAGCTCGGACGTGCGGCAGGCTCGGCGGCGAGCATGCGATCGATCAGTGTGGTCAGCGCACGCGGGGCGCCCGGGCAGCGCTCGCACGCGGTCAGCACCGAAGGTCGCGCCCCGGAGAGCGCGGTGAACGCAACGGCGCCGAGCGCGAACACGTCCGCGCGCAGGTCGACCAGCTCGGCGTCGGCATCGTGGATGCGCGCGTCGGACCAGCCGGTGATGCACACCGGGAACGCGCGGCCGTGGGTCTGGAGCAACACCTCGGGGCGCAGGTTACGGTGGACGATGTTGCGGCGATGCGCGTGCTCGAGGACCTCGGCAACGTCGCGGAGCAGCACCAGCACCTCGGGAACGGTCAGCGGGTGCTCGGAGATCGCGTCGGTGAGAGAGATGCCCTCGACGAGCTCGCAGGCGATCCACGGGCGGTGGTTCACCACGCCGCACTCGTACACGCGCGGCACGCCGGGATGCTGCATCGCCTCGACCAGGCAGGCCTCGCGCATCATCTGCACGGCCGCGGAGCGCTCGTCGACATACGCCGCCGACAGCACCATCACCCGAGCGCGGCGGGGAAGCAGCACGTGGGTGGCCTCGTAGGCCTCGTGGTTCCAGCCGCCGGCGAGGTCATTATCGATCTGGTAATCGCCGAGACGAGTACCGGGTGCAAAACGATCCAAGGTGACCCCCGTCATCGGAACGGCTCTGTGCACCCAGCGTGCCTCGGATAACTCCGCGCAGCGCCTCGATTCGAGCCTCGGGACAGCCGACCTCATCCTCGGGAGTCCGGGTAGAGCTGTCCCTACGACAATGTGTGCAAGGACCGGATCAGCGCGCGCAGCTCGTCGAGATCGAACGGCTTGGTGAGGTTCGCGATCCGTCCCGTCGCGAGCAGCTCGATCGCTTCACGCGGCACCGACCCGCCCGTCATCAGGATGGTCACCGCCGCCTGCGCCGGCGCGAACGCCGCGAGCTCGCGGTGGAGCTGCGCGCCGTTCATCTTCGGCATCATCATGTCGCACAGGATGACATCGAAGGTGGCGCCGCCCTTGAGCAGTGCCAGCGCGGCCACGGGAGCGTTCTCCACCGTGACGTCGTGGTCGCTCTGGAGGTGACGGCGCAGCGCGTTGGTGATCGTCACCTCGTCATCGATGATCAGCACCCGCGGGCGGGCTTTCGGGTGCTCGGGATCGCCCACCGCCGTCTATCCTGGCACGGGTCAGCGCGTGCGTGTGCGTCCGGAGATCCGGATCGAGAATCCATCGCCGATCGCCTCGACCTCCGGGATGGATTCCGGAGCGATATGTTGCGGCGTCCACCGCGCGGGCTCGATGGGGGCCATCTCGAGCGTCTCCGCGAGCCACTTCGCGCGGTCGCGAACCTCGGCGCTGGTCGGGCGACGCTTGCGATCCGCCATCATGTGATCGATCAACGCGGCGACATCGTAGGGCGCGCCCGGATAGCGCTCCGTCGACGAGCCACCGGTCGTCGGCGCGGCACCGGTCAGCGCGCGAAACGCGATGCGGCCGAGCTGGTGGACATCGTCGGTGGCGTCGACCTGCTCCGCCGTGTCGAGCGTACACGCTTCACCCCACTGCACGAGCGTCACGGCGAATCGCCGCTTCGGCGCACGCACGATCGAGCCGGCGGCGACGTGGCGATGGATGATGCCGCGCGAGTGGATGTGGTCGAGAATATCGGCGACGTCGCGGATCATCACGACGACGTCCGCGACGGCGAGCGGGGTCTCGCCGATCGTCACATCGAGCGGCTCGCCATCGACGTGCTCGAACGCGGTCCACGGCCGCCGATCGGGAAGCACGCCGCACTCGAAGACGCGCGGAATGCCGGGATGCGAGAGCGCCTCGACGAGGCACGCCTCGCGAAGCATCTGCACCGCCTGCGGCTTGCCGCCGGTCTCGTGCATCACCTTGAGCCCCGCCTTGCGTGGGAGCATCACGTGCTTCGCGAGATAGACCGACCCGTTTGCCTCGCTGCGCAGCGGGCGCTCGACGAGGTAGTCACCGATGCGCGTCCCAGACTGCACGCTCACGCGTTCAGTTTGCCACGCGATTTCGCATCAGGAGCCAGTAAATGCTGCCGGCGAGGCCAAATCCGACAAACCACGACCAGTCATAGATCGGTCGCATCGGCGGCCAGAATGCCCCCAGCAGCGCCACCCCCGCACCGATCACCGTCGCCCACACCGCCGCCATGTTCCACCCGTTCGAGTAACGGTACGCGCCGTCACCGACGTACAGCGAATGCAGATCCAGCCGGGTCTTGCGCAGGATCCAGTAGTCGACGATCAGCACGCCCGCGACCGACCCCAGCGATCCCGAGTAGCCGACCAGCCAGCCGAAGATATAGGCGTTCGCATCGCGCGTGAGCTCCCACGGGAACATCGCGATGCCGATCAGCCCGGTGATCAGGCCGCCGCGCTTGAAGTCGATCTTCTTCGGGAACGCGTTCGCGAAGTCATTCGCGGGCGACACCACGTTCGCGGCGATGTTGACCGCGAGCGTCGCGATCACGACCGTGAACATGACGATGCCGACGATCAGCCGGTTCGAGAACATGCTGCCGAGCTTGATCGGGCTCTCGATCGCCTTGCCGTAGATGAGAACGGTCGCCGACGTGATGACGATGCCCATGCCGGCGAACACCGTCATCGTCGATGGCAGCGCGACGACCTGACCGATCGCCTGTTCGCGCTGCGACCGCCCGAACCGGGTGAAGTCGGGCATGTTGAGCGACAGCGTCGACCAGAACCCGATCGTCGCGGTCAGCGACGGGATGAACACGGCGAAGAAGGTGCCCGGGTCGTTCAGCTTGCCGCCGCTCTCGAAGATCGGGCCGAGCCCACCCGCCTTCCAGATCGCCCACCCGACCAGGACCGCGGTCATCACGAGCACGAACGGGGCGGCAAACCGCTCGAGCCGGCGCACCAGCTCCATGCCTTTGTAGACGATCAGGATGTTGAGGCCCCAGAACAGAGCGAACGAGACCCACAGCGTGCCGGGGAACCAGTCCTTCTGTGGCCAGTCGTTCCAGGCGAACCCGCCGAAGTAACCGAACAGGTCGTTCCAGCCCGGCCACACCGAAGTGATGAACGCCTGCAGCGCGAGCCCGCCGATCCACGCGTTGATTCCGAACCAGCCGCATGCGATCAGCGCGCGCATCAGCGCCGGGAGGTTCGACCCGGCGGTGCCGTATGCGGCGCGCGCGAACACCGGAAACGGGATGCCGTACTTCGTGCCGGGGTGCGAGTTGAGAAGGATCGGTGCGAGCACGATCAGGTTGCCGAGGAGGATCGTGCCGAGCGCCTGCCACCAGCTCATGCCGGCGGCGATCAGACCCGCGGCCATCGTGTAGGTCGGGATGCAATGGGCCATCGAGACCCACAGCGCGGCGTAGTCCCAGGTCGACCAGGTGCGCTTCGCGACCGGGACCGGCGCGAGGTCCTCGTTGTAGAGCGCCGAGGACCGGAGTGCGTCGGGTGCCTTCAGCTCCACGCGCCCGTCGGCGTGGGAGATCGTGTCAGCTTCGCTCATCGGCTTCTCGCCGAAACTAGTAGATTCCCCGGTGTGAAGCGAGCATTCGTCACGGGCGGTTCAGGGTTCGTCGGGAAGCGGTTGATCGCCGCGCTTGTCGCGAAGGGGATCGAGGTTCGAGCACTCGCGCGCAGCGAGACGGCAGCGATCGCCGTGCGCGGTGCCGGCGCGGAGCCCGTGCGTGGCGACCTGGGCGACACGGCGGCGATGCAGGGCGGCATGGCCGACTGCGAGGTGGTGTTTCACGCCGCCGCGTTCGTCGATGAGCACGGCAGGCTCGCGGACTTCATGAGGGTCACCGTGGAAGGGACGGCGAACACACTCGCCGCAGCGAAGGCGGCAGGCGTGAAGCGGTTCATCCATGTCAGCACCGAGGCCGTGCTCGCCGACGGCAAGCCGATCATCCAGGCCGACGAGACGCGCCCGATCGCGACGAACCCGGCCGGGCCCTACGGGCTGACCAAAGGCCTCGCCGAGCACGCGGTGCTGGCGGCGAATGCGCCCGGGTTCATCACGGTGATCATCCGCCCGCGCTTCATCTGGGGCGCCGGCGATACGAGCCTGACGCCGAAGATCATCGCGACAATCAAGGCCGGTAAGTTCGCGTGGATCGGCGATGGGCACTACCTGACCTCGACGTGCCACGTGGCGAATGTCGTCGAGGGAGCCCTGCTCGCCGCGGAGAAGGGGAAGGACGGTGAGATCTATTTCCTCACCGATGGCGCGCCGGTGGACTTCCGCGACTTCCTCACCACCATGCTCGCCACGCAAGGCGTGGACGCCGGGACCCGCACGGTTCCGCGCTGGGTCGCGAAGACGCTCGCGGCGATGACGTCGTGGATGAAGAACCCACCCGTGACCAAGACTGCGGTCGCGATCATCGGGGGCGAGGTCACCGTCGTCGATGCGAAGGCGCGCAAGGAGCTCGGCTACGCGAGCACGGTCACCCGTGATGCGGGCCTGGCAGAGATGCGGGCTGCGCATGTGAACCGAGCGACACACCCGAAGCCCGCGATCTAGCGCAGCTTCAAGATGCGGAGCTGCCGTGCACGAACATCTGCGATTGCACGCGGGTCGAACTCGGCGGGCGTGATCTTCCGCCCGATCACGTCCTCGATCGCGAACAGACCCCACACCCGCAAGTGGGGCAACGGATCGGCGAGCGCCTGGGTCAACATCGGCAGCGCGAACCTCGCGAGCGGCGAGCGCGCATACGCTGCACCCGCGAGCAACCGGACCGCAGGCTCCTTGCTCCCCATCCACACCTCTCCGACCGGTCGATCGAGCGCGCCGTACGCTCTCCAGCCCTTCGGCGCGAGCGCGATCTCGTAGCCCCTGCGCAGCTCGTCCACCGTCCACGCGATCGAGCGATCGAGGTGACACAGGTTGCAGGCGTTCGGCGCGGCGACCGCCATCATCGCGGGATCACCGGGGGAGCCGATGCGATGGGTGCGCACCATGCGGTCGATGCCCATCACCACCCGCGGCATGTGGCAATCGAGGCACGACGTGGCCTCATGGCCCGAGTGCGCCTGCGCCGCAGCGGGCGGCGCGAACCGATCGTGGCACCTCGTGCACGCGGCGATCGCACGGGCCTCGTTGAACCCGCCGCGGTGCGGATCGTGGCAGTCCACGCAGCGCGCCGTCGTGCACCGTGACGCCGCGAGATCGAGCGCCTCGCTCGAGTTGCGCAGCGCGGTGCCGTCCGGGAGCCGCGGCGAAGGACCGGAGTGGCACTGCGCGCACACCGCGTTGACGACGGCCGGTGTGGTGCGCTCCGCGGCGAACGTGCTCGCGACGGGCGCACCGGTCCGTGCCTCGGCGCCGAGCGGGATCAAGTGGATCGGCGCGCCCGCTTGATGCGCCTTGCCGCCGAGGTGACAGCTCTCGCAGCTGATGCCCGTGGTGACTTGCTGCTCGACGGCAAGGCGATCCGATCCGCCCGGCGCCGTGAAGTACTGCTCGAGCCCATGCCCGACGGCGCGCTTCGTGCCGCGCGCGATCCGCTGCTCGAAGGGATACGTGCTGTGGCACCACGGACAGCGCTCCGCCCACGGCTCGGTGACGGGGGCGTACGCATCGAAGTCCGCCTCCGCCGCGAACCACGGATCGAAGTACGGCTGCGGATACCAGCCTCCTCGCCGTGGCCACCACGCGAACGGCAGCCGCACCTCGACGCCGCTCGGTTCCTGCGTGCCGACGTACTCTTGCAGGCCGCGTCGACCGATCGTGCGCGTCACGCGATAGCGCACGCTCGTCTCCGCGCGCGCGAGCGTCATCGTGTAACCGGATCGATCGCGATCGAACCGCGCCTCGCCGCCCGCGTACGCCACCACCGCGTGCGCGAAGTCGCCGACGATCGCGTTCGGCGTCTCGGCACGTTGGTTCATCACCGGATGCAGGCTCTGCGACCACCGCGCGTGCGCGTCGGGATGGCACTCGCCGCAGGCGGCCGGTCCGATGTAATCGGCGGCGGTCACCGTGGAGATCGGGCCGTTCGGCGCGACGCGCACC
>JBBRBG010000266.1:0-10529 GCA_038206055.1 Haliangiales bacterium | reverse complement strand
AGGCCCCGAAGGTCCCGAAGCAGAGTCTTCTCCAGCAGGAGAAAGCCTCTCCTTAGGGCCTTCGAGAACTTCGGGGCTCATCTTTCTGGAAGCACGGTCGCGTGGATTCGTCGCCGTCCGTCCGGCCGGGGCGCCCTAGTACGTGATGTAGGGGCCGCTGCCGGCGACTTCTTCGTCCTCGCCGTCCTCTGGCTCGTCGTCGATGACGGCGTTCAGGACGTTCGCGCCCTGGAGCACGAAGATCTTCACCGCGGACTGCGGGATGCGCGCATTCGGCGCCACGCGCCGGAGGATCGAGAGGATGTTGCGCTGGATGTCATCGACCTCGGTGACCGCCGGACCCGGCTTGATCACCTTCCCGATCCAGCGCTCCTTGTCCTTCTCGTCGCCGATCTCGAGCACGCGGAGGAAGTCCTCCGAGCTGCCGTCGAAGTACTTCTTGTCGCCTGGCTTCGACAGCGCGAGGCCTTCGCGCAGCTTGCTATCGATCTTGGTGGCGAAGAACAGCGAGCAGGTCTTGTCGAGTTTCATGAGCGTCCCATTCGTTCGGGGACAAGGATTCGAACCTTGATAAGGGGCACCAAAAACTCCTGTCCTACCATTAGACGATCCCCGAGTACGGCGGCACGATAGCTGATCCTCGTCGATGTGGCCACCCATGTGGCTGATTTCCTTGACAGGTTCATGACTTCCACGTGCAAGCGGCCGCGCCAGATCGCACCGGCTGCACTTGCCTCACCCGTCCGAACCCATTAGTTTCTCCGCCCTACTGGCGCGGTAGCTCAGTGGTAGAGCAGGGGTCTCATAAGCCCTTGGTCGGCAGTTCAACTCTGCCCCGCGCCACAAACTCTCAGGACGGTCAGCCGGCGCCGGACTCGACGAGCGCACGCGACAGCAGGTCGGCGAGTCCGAGGTGATCCGCCCACTGTTGAAGGTACGCGCGATCGATCTCACCGCGCTGGATGCCGAGCACTCCCACCGCATCGCGCCATTGCCGCTCGGACACTTCGCCGCCAGCGCGAAACCATTCAAGCTTGTGGAGGATGATGTCCTCGGGCGTCGTCAGGTCGAATTCGCGAGCTCCAGGCGCCGGATCGAGCGGCCGCCGCGTCGTTCTCTCGAAGGCAGCGTCTTCGAACGGGCGATCTCTGCGGACGAACAGGTCGACCTTGAGCATCGTGGCGAGATGGATCAGGTTGCAACACGACTGCCGGTGGATCGCATCGCGGATCATGTCCTCGTCGAGGTAGTACGTGTCGATCAGCCGGGCCGCGAACGGACCGACGTGGGGCAACCGGAGCTCGCACGCGACATCGACGTCGAGCGTCGATCTCGGAACACCGAGCGCCGAGCTCGCGACCGACCCTCCGACTCGATAGCGGACGCCGAGCGCATCAAGGGCGTCGACGACCGGCTCGAGTGCGGACAGGACGTCGTTGGCGAGCGCCTCAGCCATGCCGCGCCGCGAGGAAAGCTCGGAGGCGGCTGGCGAGCTCGCCTCCGTACTGCTGCTCGACCCAACGCAAGTCGACCTCAGCGGGGCTAGCGAGCGCCATTCGTGCGCTCAGCTCACGACGTGACAACCCGATGACGGTGCGTGACAGCGAACGCGCCAGCCCTGCTCGGCGTCCGCATCCAGCGCGCCGCAGCAGGTCGAGCTGCGCGGCGGCGATCGCCGGGTGCGTGTCGTCGATCATCCGATCATTGTACCAGTCGATCGGCGGTGGGGGTGACACCTGCTCGACGACCCGTTCGGTGGGTCACCGGTCGGCGCGTCACTCCACGCGAGACGATCAGCAGGACGCTTCGGGCGGAAGCCGCTTGGTCTGCACGATCCGATGGATCAGCGCGCGATCCACGGGCTTCACGACGTGCGCGTCGAAGCCCGCGGCCATCGCGTCCGTGCGATCGCTTTCCTTCCCGCGGCCGGTGAGCGCGACGAGTACGATCGTGTCGCCGAGCACGGCACGCACACGCCGCGCGACCTCGTGTCCATCGATTCCCGGCAGCCCGATGTCGATGATCGCGATGTCAGGCTTCTCGGCGAGGATCCGCTCCACACCTTCGAACCCGTTCGCAGCTTCGATGACGCGGTGGCCGCTGACCTCGAGCACGTCGCGCATGAGACCGCGTAGGTCTTCCTGGTCCTCGACGAGCACGATCCGGCGCGCGCCTCCCGACGTGGGTAGGATCGATACGATGGTCGAGTCGATCTCGCCGCCCGTGGCGGGCGGAGTCTCGGCGGTCTGGCCGATCCCATCGAGAACGGTGGTGAGCTCGCCCACCCGGTGCCGTGTCTCATCGGTATGCCGAGCGGCGGCCTCGAGCTCGATCTTCGTGCCGATGTCCGTGATCGCCTGAAACCCGAAGCTCGTGCCTGCGCCCTTCATGCCGTGGCCCAGACGCTCGACGGTCTCGAAGTCGCCACGCGCCAGTGCTTTCAGC
This sequence comes from Haliangiales bacterium, assembly GCA_038206055.1. Taxonomy (GTDB): domain Bacteria; phylum Myxococcota_A; class Polyangia; order Haliangiales; family Haliangiaceae; genus JABFXX01. The sequence continues at coordinate 8,084 of JBBRBG010000266.1, read as the reverse complement.
ATCGACACCACGTCGTGGCGGCGGTTCAGCAGGAACGCGGGAATTCGCGCGACCAGGTTGGTGTGTGCCATCGCCGGGCGCCGTTCCGCGAGGGCTCGATCCGCACTCGGCGACGACGGTCCGACGTGAAGGCGATCCGCGATCGCCCGGAGGAGCACCTCCTGCCGGATGGGCTTGGTGAGAAACCCCGTGCAGCCTGCGGCGAGGCAGGTCTCGCGGTCGCCCTTGAGGGCCGATGCGGTCAGCGCGATGATCGGCGTGGGCGCTCTGCCGTTGACCGTCTCCCATGCGCGGATCGCTCGGGTCGCCGTCAAGCCATCCATGATCGGCATCTGCCGGTCCATCAGCACGAGATCGTAGTGCCCCGCCTTGAACATGTCGCACGCGATCGCGCCGTTCTCGGCGATGTCGAGTCGATACGGCGTGTCCTCCAGGTAGGCGACGGCGATCATCCGGTTGTCGGCGTTGTCCTCGACGAGGAGGATGCGCAGCGGCGTCAACGGCGGCTCGACCACTGCGGGGTCAGGCATCAAGACACCCGACATGGCTCCCGACCAGATCTCGAACGGTGCGACGAATGAGAACGCGCTCCCCTCCCCGACCACACTCTCGACCCAGATCCGCCCTCCCATCAACTCGACGAGACGCTTGCAGATGGTGAGGCCGAGCCCCGAGCCACCGAACCGACGCGTCGTGGACGAGTCGCCCTGGGTGAAGCGCTCGAACACCTGCACGAGCTTGTCCTGCGGAATACCGATGCCGCTATCGGTCACGGTGAAGCGCAGCGCGGTGGGCATCGAAGGATCGCCTTCCAGCGTGACGCGGAGCGAGACCTCGCCGGCCGGTGTGAACTTGATCGCGTTGCCTAACAGATTCAGCAGCACCTGACGCAGGCGCGTCGGGTCGCCGACCAGCGCGGGTGCCACGTCCCGAGCGACCTCCCAGAGCAAGGTCAATCCCTTCTCCTGCGCTCGTGCCGCCACCATCTCGACGACCTTCTCGAGCAGGTCGGTGATCAAGAAGCCGGTGCGTTCGAGCTCGAGCTGGGCGGACTCGACCTTGGAGAGATCGAGGATGTCGTTGATGAGATCGAGCAGGTTATCGCCCGAGCGGCGGAACACCTCGACGTACTTGTCCTGCTCCGGCGTGAGCTTCGTCTTCGCGAGGAGGTCCGCGATGCCCATGATCGCGTTCATCGGCGTCCGGATCTCGTGACTCATGCTCGCGAGGAACTCCGACTTCGCCCGGCTCGAGCTCTCGGCGGCGGCCTTGGCCTGCTTGAGCTCGAGCTCCACGCGCTTGCGCTCGGTGACGTCGCGCGCTGCGGCGAACACACCCTGAAGCGTGCGGCCTCGATCGTAGAACGTCGTGGCGTTGTAGGAGACGTCCGTCCGCTTGCCGTCACGCGCGATGGCAGTCAGCTCGTAGTCCGTGACCTTCTTCTCGCGGAGCACGAGGTTGATGCCGGCCTCGGCGCGCTCGGGGTCGGTGAAGTGACTCTTGAACGGCGAACCGATCAGCTCGTCGCGCGTACAGCCCGTGAGCTCCTCCATCTCCCGGTTGACGTCCGTGATGTAGCCCGAGGGGTCGGTCGTCATCAGCGCGTCGATGTTCGATTCGATCAACGAGCGCGTATAGAATTGCTGGTCGCGCAGGCGTTGATCGAGCTTCTTCTGCTCGGCCTCGACGCGCTTGCGCGCCGTGTTGTCGGTGCCGATCAGGAGGTATCCGATGATGACGCCTTGCGCGTCGCGGAGTGCGGTGACCGAGACCACCGCCGGGAACCGGCTGCCGTCCTTGCGGACGTACGTCAGCTCGTAGATGTCCTCGATGCCGCGCGATGCCTTGAACACCAGCGCCTCGAACCCCGGCGTGATCGGCGTGCCGAGCTCGGCGCTGAGCGCCTTGGCGCGCGCGATCACCTCCTGCGGATCGGAGATATCGGCAGGGGTGATCTTGTTCATCACCTCTGCCGCCGAGTAGCCGAGCATGCGCTCGGCTCCGACGTTGAAGATCTGGATCACGCCCTTGGCGTCGGTCGCGATGCTCGAGAAGTTGGCGCTGTTGAAGATCGCGCGCTGCAGTGCGCCAGCCGTGAGCAGCGCCTCCTCGGTCTGGGTCCGACCGGGCTCGGTTGGGGGTACATCAGCCATCCGTCGGTCTTTGGCGATGCACGCCAGGGCCCGTAACCCGAGCGCCCTGATGCAGGCTGTGCGGGTGATGGCCCCGAGATCTCCGTGCGCCTGCGCCCTACGGGCTGGATCGCGCAGCGGATGCGGCCGCGTCAGTCGCAGCCTTCGGGTCCGCAGCTGGCGCCCTCGGCGTAGACCTGGGTCGCAGGCTTTTCCGCCTCCGCCCACGCCTTTGCGAGCGCCTCGCGCAGCAGCTCGGCGGGTTGCGCGCCGGAGATGCCGTAGCGCCCTGCCATGACGAAGAACGGAACCCCGCTGATGTCCAGCTCGCGCGCGCGCTGCTCGTCGGCCCGGACCTCGTCGCTGTACCGCCCGCTCTCGAGCACGGCGAGCGCCTCGGTCGGGTCGAGGCCGACGTCGGCGGCCAGCGCGACCAGCACCTCGCGAACGCCGATCGCGGCGCCTTCGAGCATGTAGCCGCGCAGCATGCGCTCCTTGAGTACGCCTTGCTTGCCCTGCTCGTGGGCCCAGTGGAGGAGCCGATGCGCATCGAACGTGTTGCCGGGCTTGATCAGGTCGTAGCGAAACTCGAGGCCGGCGCGCGCGCCGGCGCCGATCACGCGGTCGATCATCTGCTGACCCTGCGCGACCGGGACGCCGTACTTCTTCGCGATCCGCTCCGCATAGGTCTGCGTGCTATCGCGCTGCCGCGGCGCAGACGGATCCAGCTCGAACGCGCGCCAGCGGATCTCCACGTCGGCCGCGTGCTCGAACGTGGACAGCGCTTGCTCGAGGTGTCGCTTGCCGATGTAGCACCAGGGACAGGCGATGTCGGACCAGATATCGAGCGGGAGCTTCTGCACGCCCTCACCGTAGCTCCGCACGCCGCGCTGGCCACTGCCGATCTGGCCAGGAACCCGCGTTCCAGGTGACCATGCGCCCGCATGCCGCCCGTCATCGTCGATCCCGCGAAGGTCCGCGCGTTCCCGACCGCGGACAGCTTCCATGACTGGCTCGCGAAGCACCACGCCACCGAGAACGAGGTGTGGATCAAGATCCACAAGGTGGGCTCGGGGCTGCGTTCGATCACGCCCAAGGAGGCGATCGATGTGGTGCTGTGCTGGGGCTGGATCGATGCGATCCGGAAGAGCTTCGACGACAAGAGTTTCCTCCAGCGCTACACGCCACGCGGCAAGAAGAGCGTGTGGAGCCAGATCAACGTCGACAACGTCGCGCGCTTGATCGAAGAAGATCGGATGACGAAGCACGGCCTCGCGCATGTGGAGGCGGCGAAGGCCGATGGGCGCTGGCAACGCGCCTACGCGAGCGGGAAGGGTCTGAAGATCCCGGATGACCTGCAGGCCGCGATCGATGCGGTACCCCGGGCGAAGGCAATGCTCGCGAACCTCAACGAGCAGAACCGGTACGCGCTCGCGTTCCGCATGCACAACATGAAGACCGCGGCAGGCCGGAGCAAGCGGATCGCCGCCTTCGTGAAGATGCTGGCGAGCGGCGAGACCATCTATCCGCAGGCGACGAAGCGCCGGTGATTCCGTTGTGACGGCGCTCGCTCAAGGGAACGCGAGCGTGTAGCGCCCGTGGACGAGCCCGACTTGCGTCCCGCCTTCCCAGCCCGCGAGCTCGAGCGCGCCGTCGCAGCCGAGGACGACTCGATACTGGAGCGCACCCGCACCGTGGAATGGACCCTTGGCGGCGATCCGGATCCGCGCGCAGCTTGGAACCGCCGACGCGCCCACACCACAGATCACGAGCGTGCGCGTCGCACTGCCGCCCGGCGGTCCGTCCTCGGTGATCGCCGTGACCTCCACGCCACCATCTCCCACGCGATCCGCCGCCGCGAGGTTGCTCACGTGCGCGACCCGCGCATCGTCCTCCGGGTCGCCGTGCGGCCAGTACTCGTGCACGAGCTCTGCCACCCACCAGCCGCGCGTCGTTCGCAGCGCGAGTCGAACGCTCGCCACGTTGTCGTACCCGAGCGGCCGCTTGCGATCTCCCGTGGAGCACTCGACGATCTCGTCGAACGGCGAAGCCCCAGGAAGGCGCACAACCTCCCTGCATCCCGGCGCGGCGATCGCGAACGAGGCCGCGGGTCCCGTCATCGCTGCCGTCGACCAGGCCCCCGCGACGGCCGCGGGACCCGCAGCGGCCTGGTCGACGAACGTGTCGGGGTACGGCGGCGGCATTGCGAACGGCGTGGTGCACGTCGGCGCGCGGACCGGCGTTGGCGCGGGCGCGGCGGCCCTGACCGGCGCCGGGGCTGCCGGCGGTGCGGGCTCCGCGGCGCCACCGCATCCGATGACCACGATGGCGACGAGGGTTCGCATCAGCTCCTGAAACGCTCGGGGTCGCGGTTCGTGCTAACGGCGCGCGCACAGCCGGGCGAGCGCGGGAGCGAGGTCCGGCTCGTCCGTGCGCGCGAGCACGACGAGCAGGCGATCATCTTGCGCCTCGCGGCGCACGATCGTGGCCAGTCGGATCGCAGCGTCGCGCACGTCCACGCCGCCTTCGATCACGGCGACGAGCACGCGCACCTCGTCGTAGACCTCGGGCGCGACCGATTTCGACGCGAGCCCGGGCGTGCACCCGCGCGAGCGCCGCGTCGCGATGCTGCACGCGCCGCCGATCAGCTCGCACAGCGGGTGGCCACAGGCGGCGGTCATAGGCGGGGCAGCACGGTGAAGTCGCTGTGGACGAACCGCCACTCGACATAGTCATTGTCCTGCATCCCGAGCTCGGCGAACACCGGGTCCGAGAGGTCGATGCCGGCGAGGTTCACGGGTGTGCGAAACGCGCCGCGGCCTCGCTCCGAGGCCGGACGCTCGCTGCGCTCCCAGTACGCGTCGTCGATGTTCCACGGGCCGACATCGAGCACCTTCGCCACGACCGTTCGATCGCCGTGGCGGATCTCGACCGTCTTGCCGAGCGCGCGCGGATGCGGCAGCGCGACGAACCGCGAGTCCGACCGGATCCGCATGCGCGTCGCGGTGACATCGCCGATCTGTCCCTCGCGCGTCGCGAGCACGCGCTGCCACGGGCCGGGCTGCCGCCACTGGTAGATGCGCCAACCGAGGAGCGCCGCGACGAGCACCGCGAGCCCGCCGATCTTCCAGCGGCTGACCCGATGACCGCGGCCTCGCTTCACGCGCGCAGTATCGCAATCCGGCGGGGTGGCGTGAAGTTACCGCTTCGGTCGGTGACGCGATCGACCGAAAGGATGCGCGGCGGATCACGGCCGTGACAACCTGACAGCGCACCGGCGGCAGCGAGGCCGCAAGTCCGCGAGGTCTGGACGCGGTTGCTCGATCAGACGTGAGGCACGCAGCGTGCTCCGAGGTCAGAGCATGAAAGTCATCCTCCTCTCCGCCCTGCTCGCCACCGCCGTGACCACTGCCCGTGCCGACACGCTCCCGAGCACGGCGCACAGCGACACCGCCGAGCTCCGGCAAGCCGAGACCGCCCTGCGTGCCGCACGCAACGAGCTGGTGGCGGCGCGAACGCACTGGGACAACGCCGTCACCGGCGATCACCCGAACCCCGCGGGCGCGTGGGCAAGGCGGCACTTTGCCGCGATGCAGCAGGTCAAGGCCGCGGAGCGCCGCTGGCACGCCGCAAAGGAGCAGAGCGACACCAGAACGATCGCATCGCAGTAGACTCTACCGCGCTGATGCGTCCGTTGCTCGTTGCCCTCATCGCCCTCTCGGCGTGCCGCGAGCTGCCCACGCAGGTCGAGGTCGATGCACAGACCGGCACGCCGGTGCGGGTTGCGACGTTCAACGTGCGCCGGTTCTTCGACACCGTGTGCGACTCGGGCCTGTGCGGGCCCGGCGACTACGAAGAGCAAGCGACGCAGGAAGCGTTCGACGCACGTGCAACGCAGCTCGCGGACGCGATCCGCGCACTCGATCCAGACGTGATCTCGCTGCAGGAGATCGAGACGCAAGCGTGCCTCGATGCACTGCTCGCGCGGCTCGGCGACACCCTCCCCTACGGCGTTCTCGGCGAGATCTCGACCATCGCATCCGTCGACGTGGCGGTGCTGTCCAGGGCGCCGCTCGACCTGGTCATCGGCCATCGGGCCACCGAGCCGTTGATGTTGCCCGACGGCAGCACCACCACGTTCAGCCGCGAGCTGCTCGAGGTCCACACGCGATCGTCCAATGGCGTCGAGTTGATCCTGTTCGCCACGCACTTCAAATCGAAGTCCAGCGACGATCCGCCGCGCCGCCTCGCGGAGGCGCAGGTCTCCGCGCGCGTGGTCAACGAGGTGGCAGCGCGCTCGCCCGCGGCGATCGTTCTCCTCGCCGGCGACCTCAACGACACGCCGGCCTCGCCTCCACTCGAAGCCCTCACCGGCGCCGGCGGCCTTGTCCGCCTGGCCGACGATCTTTCCCCTGCCGCACAGGCGACCTATTACTTTTCGGGCCTCGGCGAGAGCATCGATCACATCCTGCTCGCGCCCGGCCACGCCAGCGTCCGCGCTCGCGCTCGTCACGCGCGTGGAGCGACCACGGCGGCTGGGGGGGCAGCGATCACCTGGCGCTGACCACGGAGCTGCGCATCCCCGACTAGACCGATGCGACTGCGGGCGCTTACTTCACGTCGATGACCTCGATGATCTGCGAGGGCGTCACGTCGATCGCCTCCCGCGCGCCGATCAACGACTTCAACCGCGCCGGATCGGCCCGGAGCGCCGGCAACGGGCGCAGGAGGGCCGCTGTCGTCGCCGGAGTCTTGGGAGTGCCGGTGGCCATGACCACTGGTTCGTCCGCTCGGAACGCACGTGAATGTAGCCATGTAAGCGAGATGTCACCCGTCCCCTGCTTTTCACAGTCCACGCTGACTGTTTCTGCGGTACGACTCCGGGCATGGACTTCGCGCTCGACGCCGAGCAGGACCTCATCGTCCAGACCGTCCGCAAGCTCTCCGACCGCGACCTTCGCGGCTGGTCGGCCGATGCGGATCGCGCTGGCACCCCGCCCGACCGCCTCACCGCCCTCGGCGGTGAGCTCGGGTTCTTCGTCGATGCCGTGCCCTCGGAGGCCGATGGCCTGCTCGACGGCGCGTACTCGCACCTGACACGCGCGCTGCGCGGCTTCGAGCTCGGACGCGGATGCGCCGCCCTCGCCGCACTGCTCGAGACGAACGTCGAGCCCACGCTCGCGGTCGGCACGTGGGGCTCGCCGGCCGCGAAGCAGGCACTGTTCGCATCGCTCGCGTCGGGTGGACTCGCGGCGCTCGCGCACGATAGCCGCGGCCTGCTCGAGATCTCGGCGGAGGGCAACGACCTCCGCGTCACCGGCAAGATCGGGCCGCTGCCGGCGCTCGGCACGGCGACGCACGTGGTGGTCGCCGCCAAGGACGTCCTGTTCCTCGCCGCGGTCGAGGGCATGAAGCGCGAGGCGATCACGCCGTCGGGCTGGCGCGCCGCGAAGTGGGGCACCGCCACGCTCGCCGCTCACCGGATCCCCGCCGACTTCGTGCTCGTGCGCGGTGCCGCCGCGCCCGCCGCGATCACCGAGGTGCTGACCTGGGCGCGCGCCTCGCTCGCCGCCCGCGCCGCCGGCGTCGCGACCGTCGCGATGGATCACGCCGCCCACTACGCGAGCGAGCGGATCCAGTTCGGTCAGGCGATCGGCCAGTTCGAGTCGATGATCCGCCTGCGCGACGACGCGCAGACCGCCGCGATCTCCGCGCGCCTGTTCGCGCTCCACGCCGCGTGGGCGATCGACATGGGTCTGCCGAACGCCGCTGATCTCGCCTCGCGCGCGCGCGTCGTCGCCGGTGACGTCGTCTCGCGCGCCACGATCGATGCCGTCCAGATCTACGGCGGCTACGGCTTCGTCAACGACTACCCCGTCGAGAAGCTGATGCGCGACGCGCGCGCGTTCGAGGCGTTGTACGGCGACGAACGGCTCGGCCGCGTGCTCGCCG
>JBBRBG010000265.1:0-10550 GCA_038206055.1 Haliangiales bacterium | reverse complement strand
TCGCGGTCGTCGCTGGAGCGAGCGGTCTGCGGCATCTGCGGTCACGGGCGCCTGATTGGTTGTCTCTGCCCCTTCGCGCCGAGAACTCGCGCCGCGCGCGCGGATCATCGACGAGAGCGCTCATCTCGGTTCGCAGCGCGCGACACGGTTCTCGCGCGGAACGGGGCATGACAACCAATCAGTCTCCCGTGACCTTCGATGCCTACGCCCGCTCCCTCCAGCTCCTCCGGTCCTGCGTCCCGGCGATCAAGGCGCTGAAGTCCCACGATCCCGTCCTCGAGAAGCAGCTGCGCAGCGCTGCACAGAGCGTCGGTCAGAACGTCGCCGAAGGAAATCGGCGCGTCGGCAAGGACCGCCGTCACTTCTTCCGCATGGCGCTCGCCAGCGCCGCCGAGGTCACCATGGAGCTCGACCAGGCCGTCGCGCTCGAGTACATCGCGCCCGCGCTGGTCGCCGATGCACTCGAGCTCGCCGACCGAGTCCGCGCGATGACCTACCGGCTCTCCACCCGGTGAACCTCTCCGGGCCGCGCGGCCCGCACAGCCGCGCACCTCGCTGTCCGAATATGGGGTCCGACCCCATTTGCGGACATGCCGATGCCGATGCCGATGCCGACTTGATTCCGGCAATGTCCGGCGTTGCCCCTCAAAGTTCGGCGACAGCTCGACGCTGTACGTCCTCCGCCTGCGCGTCCGCTCTTGGAAGCCCGCGACTGTCGGCCCGACCCTCGCGCTCCGTCTCGCGCGGCACCTAGGCGTGACGATGGAAGCAGTGATCGCGGGCGAGTGGCTGCCGCGGGGAATGTGCCCCCACTGCGGTCACGGACCGGACGACATCACAGACGAGGAAGCGTCATCACCTTGACCGGCATTGCAACGACTTCGCACTGCCGATCGCCACGGGCAACTCTGCCGAGCACGCCGAATGTTGCTAGGTTCGCCGGATGGTAGCGCCTCGCCCACCGCCCACCTGGATCGCCGAGCTACGAGTGGTCATTGTACATCCCGACGGCCGCCGGGTACCGGGGCACATCGCGGTCGGCCAACCGTACACGCTTGCCGGGGGGGATCCGGCCGGGAGCTACGAGTCCCATTGTCCCGTGGAGATCGACGGACTGCACTCACGCGTCCATCCGATCATCGGTGGAGGCACGCTCCAAGCTCTTTTGCTCGGCGTGCAGTTTCTCGGCACGATGCTGCACGACTTCATTGCGCGCGGCGGTCGTGTGCTTGACCCCGAGGGCGACTCGGACGTTCCTTTGGAGGCGCTGTTTGGTTCCATGCTGCGCGAGACAAACACACTCGACACCGGCGCTGCTTAACTGCTCCGTCAAGAGGGGACCCGTGCCGAAACCGAAAACATCGTGGCCAAGCACGCGTGATGAAGTCGAAGCCCTTCACAAGGCCGCGGCGACCGACGATCGCGACGCGCTCGCGAAGCTGGCGGTGCTCTACGACGAGGGTAGTGCTCGTGACACCGACGGCACACTGCTCGTCGGGCGCAGCCGCCGGCGCGGGCGCGAATGCTATGCGCGAGCCGCGGAGCTAGGTGACCCTGCCTCGATGACGGTGATGGCGGACGACCTGACTCCGAAGGGGCACAGTGCACGTGCGCTCGCGCAGGCCGAGAAACTCTACCGCCGGGCATTCCGTCTCGGATACGACACCGCTGCGGAGAACTTGGCCGCCGTCTACTTGAACCTCGGACGCTGTCGCGATGCAGTGCGGTGGTATCGACGTGCAGAGGCTACGGGGTCTCCGACCGCGTCTCTCGAAATCGCGCGTGCAGAGCTGTACGGGCTCGGCACACGTCGCGACGTGCACTCTGCATTCATCAGGTTGGAGCGCCTCGCGCGCCAACGCCTGGGTTGGAACAACTGGCTGCGCATCGAAGCGATGCAAGTGATGGCCCACGCACTGATGAATGGGTGGCTCATGCGTCGAGACTTCGCACGCGGCGAGGCGTGGCTTCGACAAGCCGCGAAGTTGGATCCCAGCGACTACTCCGCAGCGCGTTGAGTCGGGTGCCCCGATCGGAGCGCCCGCTCAGAATCCCTGCTTTTTTGTCGGCGTTCTGGGGCAACGCCGCAATGTCCTGGTGCCACCCATGTGCCCGGTTTGATCCGTCGGCATGGCGAATCGGGTTCGGCATCGGGTTCGGCGTCGGCATCGGCGTCGGCATCGGCATCGGCATCGGCATCGGCATCGGCATCGGAGTCGGCATCGGCATCGGCGTCGGGTTCGGCGTCGGGTTCGGCGTCGGCATCGGCGTCGGCGTCGTTGAGCTCTTACCGCCGGAGCTCGGGCTCGGACTACGTCGCTGCGGTCGGCATCGAGCTCAGCGAGTGACGGATGCCAGCGGTCGCTCCACCAGACTGGCGCGTTCAGCTGACCATCACATCTTGCCGCGGTTGCTCGGCGCGCACGCGAGCCGCGCAGCTCGGGCCTCGAGTCACATGGGGTCGCCGTCGCCGTACCAGCTCTCGTGCAGCGACATCACGTGGCACTTCAGGCACTGCGTCTCACGCCACGCGGCGTCACAGGCCGGGCAGATGCCGCGCGTATCGAACGTGTTCCATGTATGGCCGCAGACGCATTGCCAGCGATCGTGCTTGCCGGGTTGCCACGCGCACTTCGGGCAGCGGATCTTGCGCTCACGATCCTTCGTCGACCCACCCGTGCTCCGATCGGTCTCGTGGAAGCGAAGCCACCGCGACATCTGCGCAGCCTAGCAGCCTGGATTCACCACGACAGCTCGAGATCGATGCCGTCGCCCTGCGAGTGCCCGCCCGGACCATGCACGGCAAGGATCTCGAGGACGATCTCGAACAGCGTCTGGCCCTCTCCGCGCCGCGCGGCCTCGAGGTCCGCCTGGACGAAGGCGACGTTGCTCGGGTGGCAACGCAGGACCTTCGCCTCGAGGTGGGCAACCGTGGCCGGGTAGCCGAGGTGCGTGCGCGCCTCCCGCGCCCGCGCCCAGCGCAGCACGAAGCCACCCGCCGGCGTGCCGAAGCCGCCGCGGAGAATGTCGTTGAAGGCGTCGAGGTTGTGTCCCCAGTCCGCGAGCCCGAGGCTGCGATCGAGCTCGGCATAGAAGGCAGCGAGGCCCGTGCATCGCGCGCCATCGATCTCGAACGTGGGCCGCTTCACGGGTGAGTCCGCTGGGCTCGGCGCGGACGGCTTCTCGATCGCCATCACGCGCGTGCTCCAGACTTCCTCGCCGGCGCCGACGCCGAGCGCGATGCCTCGGCGAGGAGCTCCGCCGCGTGCGCCTTGGCCTTGGACGTGGCGTGACCGCCGAGCATCCGTGCGAGCTCGTCCTTGCGCGCGGCGGCGGTGAGCCGGCGAACGTGGGTCTCGGTGCGCCCGGCGATCTCGGTCTTCTCGACGTGGAAGTGGTGGTCCGCGTAGGCCGCGATCTGCGGCAAATGCGTGACGCACAGGACCTGGCGACCGGTCTCGAGCGAGGCGACCGCGCGGATCTGCGACGCCACGACCTGTGCGGTGGCACCGCCGATGCCGGTATCGACCTCGTCGAACACGTACGTCGCCACCTCGTCGGCACGGCGAAGGGACAGCTTGAGCGCGAGCATGATGCGCGACAGCTCGCCGCCGGAGGCGACCTTGGTGAGCGGGCGTGTGTCCTCGCCCTTGTTGGACGCGAGCATCAGCTCGACGCGATCGGCGCCGGAGGGGCCGAGCACGCGATCTTCGATCACGACGGTGAGGCGCGCCGAGCCCATGCCGAGCTCCGTCAATGCGGCGCCGACCTCCTTCTCGAGCTTGCGCGCGGCCTTCTTGCGCGATGCGGTCAGCGCAGCGGCAGCGGACATCGCCGCGGCCTCGGCGCTCGTACGAGCGGCGCCGAGAAGGGCCATACGAGCATCGCGGCCGGTCAGCGTGTCGAGCTCCGTGCGCAGCTCGGCGGCCTTCGCGATCACCTGTTCGAGGGTGCCTGCGTGCTTGCGCGTGAGGCGACGGACCAGCGCGATGCGCTCGTCGAGGCCGGCGAGGCGCTCGGGATCGCCCTCGAGCTTGTCGGCGTACGTGCGGAGCTGATCGGCAGCGTCGTCGATCAGGGTCTCGATCTCGCCGAGCTGGCGCGCGACGGGCTCGAGCGTGACATCGGTCTTGAGCGCTCGCTCGATCTCGCGCATTGCGGCGGCGATCCGGTCGCGCGCGGAGTCATCGGCGCCGTACAGGATCTCCTCGGCACCGCGCGCGGCGCCCTGCAGGAGGTCGACGGAGGCGAGCCGCACGCGCTCGAGCTCGAGCGAGACGTCCTCGCCGGGCTTGAGCGCGGCGGCATCGAGCTCCTCGAGCTGGAACGTGAGGTAATCGACGCGCGCCTCGCGCTGGCGCTCGTCACCGCCGAGCGCCGCGAGCTCGTCGCTGCAGCGCTTCAGCTCCGACCACGCGGCGGTCATCGTGGCGACGAGGGACTGCGCTCCACCGCTCGTCACGGCGAACGCATCGAGCAGATCGAGGTGGCGCGCCGCATCGACCAGCCCCTGGTGCTGGTGCTGGCCCGAGAGATCGATCAGCAGGCCGCCGAGCTCGGCGAGCCGCGCCGCGGTGGTCAGTGCGCCGTTGACGTACGTGCGGCTCCGGCCACCGCGCTGGATGACTCGGCGGATGAACACCTCGTCGTTGTCGCCGAGCGGCAGTCCGGCGCCCTCGATCACGGCGACCACGTGCGCGCGCAGATCCTCCGGCACGTCGACGATCGCCTCGACGACGGCCTCGTCGGCGCCGTGGCGCGGGATATCCGCGGAGGCGCGGCCGCCGCGCAGAAGGTTCACCGCCTCGACGATCAGCGACTTGCCCGCACCGGTCTCGCCGGTGAGCACGTTCATGCCCGGCCCGAGCTCGATCTCCACGTCCGACAGGATCGCGAAGTTCGTCACGCGAAGATGGCGCAGCATCACGCACCTCCGAGGATGAGATTGACTGATCGAGACATGACGTTACCTCCGCACGAACGCTGAAATGGATTGCTGATTACTTCGCACCGCGGTCGTTGCGCGCGCCCCAGTGAAGCTTGTCGCGCATGACATCGAAGAAGCTCTTGTCGCCGGCGTACATCAGGAGCGGCGACTTCGCCGCGGTGATCTCGACCACGTCCCCCGCGAGGAACGAGTGCCCCCACTGCGCGTCGACGGTGAGCAGCACGCCGCGAACATCCGCGCCAAGCTGCAGGCGAATGGTGGCACCCGCGCCGATCACGAGCGGCCGGTTGGTCAGCGCGTGCGCGCAGATCGGCGTGAGCATCATCGCCGCCAGCCCATGATCGCCGGGCACGACGATCGGGCCACCTGCGGCCATGTTGTACGCGGTGGATCCCGTGGGCGTGGCGACGATCAGGCCGTCCGCGCGATACGACGCGACGAACTCGTCATCGACGAATGCATCGATCTCGACGAGTCGCGCCATCGCGCCCTGGTGGAGCACCGCATCGTTCAACGCGTACCGCACGACCGGTTCAGCGCCCGTGCGCTTGAATGTCACCGCGAGCCGCATGCGCTTGGTCTGCACCAGCTTGCCGGCGAGCGCCGCGGTGAGCCCGACCTTCGCCTCCGCGGGCGCGAACCCCGCGAGAAATCCGAGCTGGCCGAGGTTCACGCCCAGCACCGGGCGCCCGTGATCGGACACCAGGCGGGCCGCTCGCAACATGGTGCCATCGCCACCGAGGGCAACTGCGAGATCGACCGAGGCGCCCAGCTCGAGCTCCGGCACGACCTCGGCGCCGGCGGGGTTGATCTGATCTTCCGTGGTAACCACGGGCAGATGGCCCTGATCGCGGAGCCAGGGAACGAGCTCCTCGAGGAGCACGCCAGCCTCGGTCTTGTCGGGTTTGAGGATGAAACCAACTCTCACAGCCATGTTCGTATCACGTCCCCATGACACTGAACGCATTCCCAGTGACCCTTGCCGAACGCCGTCTACCTCTATATGGTGCGCGTCCTGCGAGGCCCGCCTTGACAGGTGTTTCGCAACCTTGTAGTTGATCCACCCTTCCGAGCAACGCCCATGATGAACGCGACGACCCAAAAGAGCTCCTGGCTCACCAAAGAAGCTGGCGAGGCATCCCGCGAGTGGTTCGTGATCGACGCGACCGGCCACACGCTGGGCCGCCTCGCATCGCGAATCGCTCTGGTGCTCCGCGGCAAGCACAAAGCCACGTACACCCCGAACGTCGACATGGGGGACTTCGTTATCGTTCTCAATGCCGGCGCGATTCGGCTGACGGGTAGCAAGCCCGACAAGAAGCTGTACATCCACCACACGCTGTTCCCCGGCGGAATCAAGACGCGTACTGCGAAGGACGTCATCGCGACGGACCCCGAGCGCGCGATTCGCGAAGCCGTGTGGGGCATGATGCCGAAGGGCCCGCTTGGCCGTCGCATCGTCAAGAAGCTCAAGGTCTACAAGACCGCCGAGCACGATCACGCGGCGCAGCAGCCGCGCGTGCTCACGATCACCGGCACGATGACGAGCTCGAGGAACTAATCATGGCGATGCAGAAGACGTATGCAACGGGACGCCGCAAGACCGCGATCGCTCGCGTGTGGCTGTTCGCCGGTGACGGCAAGATCGTCATCAACGACCGCAACGACGAGGATTACTTCTCGCGCCCGACCGCCCGCATGGTGATCCGTCAGGGCCTCGAGGAAGTGAACCTCCTCACGCAGTACAACGTCGAAGCGACGGTTCGCGGCGGCGGTATCTCTTCGCAGGCTGGCGCGATCCGCCACGGCATCACCCGCGCGTTGATGAAGATCGACAGCGAGCTGCGTCCGAAGCTCAAGGCGGCCGGGTATGTCACCCGCGACCCGCGCAAGAAGGAGCGCAAGAAGTACGGCCAGAAGGCCGCTCGCGCTCGGTTCCAGTTCAGCAAGCGCTGATCGACCGATCGGATTCCTGCTGGCGCCGCGCATGTCGCGGCGCTTTCCCGTTTCGGCGTACCCTCCGGCGGTGCCGCGCCTCCGCGTGACGATCCTCGTCAAGCTGCTGCTGGCGCTCGTGCTGCCGGTGGTGGCGCTGTTCACGCTATTCGCGTTCGTCGCGTACCAGGTCAGCCGCCACGACCTTGACGAGGAGCTGGGACACCGCCTGGAGGCGATCGCCGCGTCCGCGGCCAGTCAGCTCCGCGGCAAGTACCTCGCTGGCCTGGGGCCCGGAGACGAGGGCGAGCCGACCTACCAGACGTATGTCGGCAAGCTCGATGCGTTCGCGAACGCGACCGGCGCGCAGCTCTACGTGTTCGACAAGGAGTTCAACTCGCGCGCCGATACAGCGAAGGGTATCCCGATCGGCACGCACTACTTCCGCACCGAGCTCGATCGCACGGAGCTCGCCCGCGTGTTCGAGCGCGGCACCACCGCGCGCAGCGTCACGTTCGAAGGCACCGACGGCGTGACCTACAAGGCCGGCTACGCGCCGATGCGCGCGGACGCCGATCCGAATTCCGAGATCGTCCTCGCGATCGGCGCCCAGGCTCCGGCCTCGTACTTCACGCGCCTCGCCGCCATGCGCGAGCGCCTCGTGCTGTGGGGCGGCGGGCTCGCCGGGGTCAGCGTGCTCGCCGCGGTGATCGCCGCGGTCCTCATCACGCGCAACATCCGCCGCCTCGCCGCGGCCGCCGAGCGCATCGGCTCCGGCGAGCTGCGCGAACCCGTCCAGGTGCGGTCGCGCGACGAGCTCGGCGTGCTCGCGGAGACCATGGACCGGATGCGCATCCAGCTCGCCGAGCGCGACGCTCGCATGCAGCAGATGCTCGCCGGCATCGCCCACGAGGTCCGTAACCCCCTCGCCGGCATGACCCTGTTCGCCGGCATCCTCCAGGACGAGCTGCCCGATGGCGACGAGCGCCGCGGGCACGTCGACCGGATCCGCAAGGAGCTCGGCTACCTCGAGCGCGTGGTCAACGAGTTCCTCGAGTTTGCGCGCCGCCCGCGCCCCGAGCTCGGCACGGTCGAGGTCCCTTCGCTGCTCACCGAGGTCGCCGAGCTCGCCAGCTCCGACGAGATCCAGATCGCCGTCACCCCGTCTGCCCTGGAGACCGTGCGCGCCGACCGCGCCCAGCTCCGCCGCGCCCTGATCAACCTGGCCAAGAACGCCGTGCAGGCCGCCACCGCTGCCGGCCACGGCGGCAAGGACGCCGTCCGTGTCTCCGCCCGCGCGGTCGACGGCGGCGTCGAGCTGGCGGTCTGGAACCGCGGCAAGGAGATCTCACCCGAGAACTCCGGCAAGCTGTTCGAGCCGTTCTATACGACCCGCGAGAAGGGCACCGGCCTGGGCCTCGCGTTTGTGCGGGAGATCGCACTCGACCACGGGGGCAAGGTCGACCTGACCAGCGCCGATGGCGAGACGACGTTTGCGATCGTTCTCCCCGCCTGAGAAGTTGGCCGAGCTTGCGAGGCCATAATTGTGTAGGGTGCGCCATGTTTCGCCCCGCCGTCCTCGCTCTCGCGCTGATCGCCTGCCACGGAGGCGACCAGCCCGCCGGTCCCGACGCTGGCGTGACGCCGGATGGACCGACGGCCCCGACGTGCACGAGCGGGACACCCGCCGAATGCGGCGCCGCGTGGGAGCAGAACGCGGCGGATCAGTTCGACGGGGTAGTTGGCAACCCGGGCGCGCTCGGAACGTTCCTGAAGGCGATGCCGAAGGGCGGTGACCTCCACCAGCACCTGACCGGCGCGGTGTACGCCGAGACGTTTCTCGACTGGGCGAAGACCGACGGCGACTGCATCAACTCCACGACCTACGCGAGCGTGTTCGCGAACCAGTGCTCCGCCAGCACCATGCCGACGCCCACGATGGGAGCGTTCTACGACGCGATCGTGCGCGCGTGGTCGATGAAGGACTTCGTCGCGACACCCTCGAGCACGGGCCACGACCACTTCTTCTCGAAGTTCGGCAAGTACGGCGCGGTCGCCGGCGCTCATCGCGATGACGCGATCGGCGACGTGCTCACGCGCGCTGCGGACGAGAACCAGCTCTACATCGAGACGATGTTCAACCTCGGCAAGAACCTCGGCGCGCTCGCCGCGTCGACGTGGACCCAGCCCGTGACGGCCGCGACGCTGCCGCAGTTCTACGACCAGCTCAAGGCGAGCCCGACGTTCACCGCGCAGCTCAACGCCGACGTTGCGGTGGTCGCCGGTGCGGCCGCGAGCTACCGCACGATCCTCGGCTGCGAGGATCTGCAGGCCCCGGCGGCGTGCGACGTCAAGGTGCGGTTCATCGCGCAGATCTCGCGCACGGGTGCGCTCGACACGGTGTTCGGTCAGCTCGTCAGCGCGTTCGAGATGGCGGCGAAGAACCCGAACATCGTCGGCGCCAACCTGTCCTCTCCCGAGGACGACACGACGTCGCTCAACAACTACGACCTGCACATGCAGATGATCGCGTTCCTCCGCACGAAGTACACGGCGACCGGAATGAGCCCTCTGCACATCACGCTGCACGCGGGCGAAGTGGTGCCGAAGTACCTCCCCTCCGGCAGCACCGCGAACACGTTTCACGTGAAGAGCGCCGTCGAGATCGCGAAGACCGAGCGCATCGGCCACGGCGTGGACATCGCGACCGAGACCGACAGCGCCGGCCTGATGGCGAAGATGGCTACCGATGGCGTGGCTGTCGAGATCTGTCTGTCGAGCAACGACCAGATCCTCGAGGTCAAGGGCGCCGCTCACCCGCTCGCTGCGTACATGACCGCCGGCGTCCCCGTCGTCCTGGCAACCGATGATCAGGGCGTGTCGCGCTCGAGCCTCGCGAAGGAGTACGTGGTCGCGGCGCTCGATCAGCACCTGAAGTATCGCCAGCTCAAGCGGATCTCGCGGGACAGCATCGAGCATTCGTTCCTCCCGGGCGCGAGCCTGTGGACGGATGTCGCGCAGGCCAAGCCGGTCGGCGCGTGCGTCGCGACGGATACGATGGGCGTCGGCGACGTGCCGAACGCCGGCTGCCAGACGTTCCTCGACGCGAGCGAGCGCGCGACGCTGCAGTGGGAGCTCGAGCGCCGGTTCCGGACCTTCGAGGCCGCGCAGCCCTAGACCCTTTCGTGTTACCAAGATCGCGATGGCGGTGATCCTGGTCGTCGACGACAACGAGACCGTTCGCGAAGGTCTCGCGCACGTGGCCAAGAAGCTCGGCCATACGGTGCTGATTGCCTCGAGCGGAAGCGCCGGCATCGCTGCGTTCAAGCAGAAGCGGGCCGACTTCGTGATCACCGATCTCAAGATGGAGGGCGGCACCGGCGTCGACGTGCTGAAGGGCATCACCGCGTTGGACTCAGATGTCCCGATCATGATCATCACCGGCTTCGGCACGGTGGAGACCGCGGTCGAGGCGATGAAGCTCGGCGCGTTCGACTTCATCACAAAGCCGATCCAACCCGAGGTGGTGCGCCTCAAGATCGAGCGCGCGCTCGAGCTGTGCGCCACGCGGCGCGGCCGCCGCAAGTCCGATGCGATCACCGCGGCCCTGACGTCGGACGTCGAGAGCCGGTTCCCCGAGCTCGTCGGCAGCGGCGAGAAGATGGCG
>JBBRBG010000264.1:0-10639 GCA_038206055.1 Haliangiales bacterium | reverse complement strand
GCAGACCGCTGCGGCGCCGACGGACGAGCCGGTGGGTGTCGCCGCGGGTGGGAGCTCGCCGGTTCCACCGCCGTCCCCATCCGCTCCGATGACCGAGGCGCAGAGCGCCGACGCGAGCCTGGACGCACTCGACGAGGATGCCGCCACTTCGATCGAGCCCGACGCGGCTGCGCCTGAAGCGACCGGGGCTGCGCCCACGGCGATGGACGGAACTCCGCGCGTGCCGCCGATTCCGACGCCCGAACAGTTCGCGCACCTGTCCGCGATCCGCGCGCGACTGTCTCCCACCGAGCAAGCGATTGCCCAGAACACGATCTCGCGCATGGAGCCTCCGATGCTCGCGGACTGGCTCGCGGCGCTCTCGACGATGTCCATCGAGGAAGCGACGGCGCTCATCCGTCGCATGGTCGCGGAGATCCAGCAGCCCCGCGGATCGAAGCCGCGGTGACCATGCACGCCCAAGCCATCCCCAGCCCCGATCTCTTTCCTCGCCAGGAGCACCCCATGATCGCGCCCCCGATGAATGACCATGAATGCCTCGGTCCGACGACCGATCAAATCGTCGCCGAGCTTCAGGCCCAGAACCCCGCGATCGTCGATCTGGCTGCGCGGTTCGATTCCACCGACGATCTCGCCGCGTGGTTTCGCACGCTGCCCCAGCGCGACGACGATGGCATACCGGGCGATGGCCCGAAGGTCGCCGCGTGTCGTCCACCGCAGCGGTTCCAGCTCGACAGCGCGGCGCCGAACTGCTTCGAGCGAGCCTCCCGATTTACAGGGGCGGCGGAGTTGATCGAGCCGGATCGCGTCTATCGGCTCGCCACGGTGTCAACGCCGAACGGGCTGCACACGTTCCCGACGCGGGACGGCCAGCCGGTCATCCTCGATCCGAAGATCGGCCGCAACGCGCGCCCGCGCCAGGCGCAGCTCGACGTGCCCATCGCGATTCGCCGACTCCGGATCCAGCGGCTGATCGGCCTCGACGAGAACAAGGGACTACGATGCGACCTCGCCAACGCGCGGCGCGCGAAGGCGCAGGGGCACACGACGTCGGCCGACGGCAAACCCATCGACGAGGTCATCGAGATCTACGAGCGAGCGCTCGCTCGCTACCAACTCATCCTTCACGAGCTGGACGCGCTCGAGGCATCCGAGGACGCTGAGCCGCGCAACCTCTCCCTGCGTAACGGCGCAGATCCGGTGGTGCTCACCCCGACCCAAGCGATCGACTGGATCGCCGAGCTAGCGATGGTGCAAGCCGATCGCGTGATCGGCGGAACCCGCCGGATCGAGAACGGCCACCGCGCGATGCTCGGCGTGCTGGTGCTGCGGCCGATCTGCATCGCCGACGTGCGCGACGTGGCGCTCGTGCTCGCGCTCGCCGAGCGCGAGGCGCGCGGATACGGCCTCGGTGGACTCAAGATCGTCCATTCCGCGGCTCGCGCGATCGACTCGATCGACCAGCTCGCCGCCCAGCGAGCCACCGTGACCGCGACCGCGCCCACCCCCGCGACCACGACCACGACCACGCGCAACAACCCGCTCGCGATGATGGCGCTCAGCGCCCTCGCCAACAACAAGGAACTCCAGCAGATGCTCGCGCCGTTCCTGCGTGTCGCCGGCCGAGTCGGCGCAGGCATCGGCCTCGAAGCGGCCAAGGTCAAGCTCGCGAGCGTTGGCGTGAGTCCGCCGGTGATCACGGCGATCGAGAAGGAGCTGAATCGAGAGGGCCTTTCACTTGGGCCGCTCGCCAGTCCCTCGCCGATGGTCGGCTCGCTCGACGCGATGACCCCGCAGGCGCTCGCCGGTCGCTGGCTCGCACAGAAGTTCTAACGCTCCTCCCTTCCCCTTGCTCACCGTCGGCGCGCGTCGCGCCGATGTCTTGGTTCTCGCCGCCCTGCATTCGCGGGTGCGGCATTCACACGGCCTGCATCCGCAGGCCAAAGGAGTTCTCATGTCTGCATCGCGCTCTCGTTCTGGTTCGTCTCGTTCTGCTCGTTCGTCGAAGAAGAAGGCAGCTCCGGCCATCGCCGCCGCCCGCGCGCCGTGGATCCGCAACGGCATCGACTACGGCCCCGCGCGCGCCGCGATCCACGAGCTCGCGACCTGGGCTCTCGACATCGCCGCGGGCGCGGTCTGTGACTGGCCGACCGGGCGGGCACACGTCCGCAACACGCGCCGGTTCGTGGAGGCACGGATCGCCGGCAAGAGCACGAGCCGCGCGTCGATCGATGACGTGATGTTCACCGCGCACCTGCTGGCTCGCATCTTCGACGACGAGCTGGGCCTCGATGTGTCCGACGCGCTGACGATCTTCGACATCCTCGAGCTTCCGCTCGATGTGGTGCCCATCCCGCGCCGTGCCCCGCGCCCGGCGCGGGTGCCGATGGGCGTGCTCCACACGCTGCTTCGCACGGCCGCACCGATCGCACCTGCGACGCGCGCGCTCACGCCGCCGCCGCTGCGGTTCTGCGACGACTGCGGCTACGTCCACGAGCCCGGCGACCACGTTCGTCACCGCAACGCCGCGTAGCGCGGCTCACCGCACACCACCACTCCCTCATCACCAGGAGCTACTCGCCATGAAGAAGAAGAAGCATCGCCCCCGCCCCACCAAGCACGCGCACCGCGGCCCGCGCAACGCCACTGCCGGGTTCGCGCCTGCAGCGCCGCGTCCCCGCGCAAGGACCATCGTGCGCCACGGAAACCCTCCGGACTGGAAGACGATCGTCGCCGCCGTCGTGGGCGGCGGCGTAAGCGCCGGGCTCGGTGGCCTCATCGTCAACCAGCAGATCCTCTCGCCCGAGGCCGTTGGGATCGGCCTCATGCTCGGCGGTGGAGCTACCGCCTATTTCTCCGAAGGCACCCCGCGTGTCGTCGGGACCAGCGTCGCCGCCGCCGGAGCCGGCCAGTTCGCGCTCGCGGTCATGAACAAGCGTGCCGTGCGGGCGCACGGGGACGCCAACACGACCGCGGCGGCGCCGAGCACTCCGCTGCCGACTACCCCCGCGCAGCTCGCCCCGCCGCCCGCGGTCGCGCCGCGCAGGAGTGCCACCGGAGGTGGCGTGGTCGTCGATCTGTTCCGCGACGCTGCCAACGACCTGGAGAGCGTCGAGGACGAGTGGCGCTACGGCATTCGGGATCACGCGTACGCGAGCGCGCCCGAGAGTAGCGAGCCGATCGTCATCGATCTCGACGAAGCCGCGTAACGAGGAGGAGACAGGATCGGAGCCTGGGTTCGCGCGAGCGGCCATGGCCGCTCAACCAGAAACGAAAGGGAACCCTATGGACTACGATGTTATCTACGTGGGTGATGGCCGCAACGCTGTCACCGATCACCGTACCGGCCGCCCGGCGACGCCGTGGCGCCCGATGCCTTCGGGGCCGTCTGGATCGCGCACGGTGGTGGTCCCGCCGGGCTCGCGCCCGACGGTGATCACCGGCAATGCGTCCGGCTACTACCAGCCGCAGCCGTTCTACCCGGGCGCGCAGCCGTTCTACCCGTCCTCGGGGTCGTCGATCGCGTCCCGCTTCGGGATGACGACCGGCGAGCTGATCGACACGGGCGTGCAGATCCTCGCCGCGATCCTTCCGCTGCCGGCCGGTCCGACGGCGCAGGGCGAGGCGAGTGTCGACGTCGAGAACTTGGTGACCTACCAGGGCGCACTCGCGCATCACGCCAAGCGTGATGAGCAGATGCGCACCCTCGGCAACCTGCTCGCGCGCGTCCTGCGCTAACCGGAGGTCAACGCCATGGACATCTTCTCTCGCATCAACCCTGCGTACAGGAATGTCTCGAAGCTGACGGCAGCGCACGCGCAGCCGGCGGCGTCGGGTTGTCTCTCGGGCCTGATCGGATCGCTGTTCGGTAGCTCGAACCCGGCCTACAAGACCGTCGACGGTCAGAGCGCGCAGGCGCCCTCGTCGTCGGGCTTCTGGTCGATGCTCGGCACCGCGCCGTCGTACAAGACGGCGACCGCGGCGATGGCTGCGCCGTTCGACCTCGACGCCTGTGATCCCTGTGATCTCGGCGTCGACGAAGACGGCGCGTGTGATCCCGGCCCGGACCAGATCGTCGTGCTGTAGCGCACGTGCCGTGCAGAAGCGGCGTGCGCTCTGCACGCCTGAAAAAATCCTAGCCTAGTTACGAACTCAATCATCGTGGCCCTCTGGTCGCTCGCGTGAACCGAGGCCCCGATCCTCTCCTCCTCGTCCGTCTCCCTCCGCTGCTCAATTCCCCCTCTCCACGAAAGAACTCATCATGTCCAACGACTCCGCACTCGGAACCGCGCTGTGGCTTGCGGGCGGAGCCGCCGGTTACGCCGCCGGGCGCTGGCTCGTCGCACCCGTCTTCGCGCTGACGCAGCCGCCGCCCGGGGTATCGCAAGCGGCGATCGAGCGTGCGCGCGCGCTGGTGCGGTTTGCCCCGAATGCCAAGCCGACTCTTCCGCGGGCGTTGGCGACCGGACCGTCCGGCCCGATGACCCCGATCGATCCCTACGCGAGTGGGAGCGTCGATCCGTACGCCGGTTCGTCCTCCGGCGACATGCGGCGGCCGATCGATCCGTACGCGGACCCTGCCAGCGCTGCCGCCAGTGTCGCCGTCACACCGGCGATGACGGTGAACCCACCGATCGTCGTCGGCACGACGAGACTCCCGACCTCGAGCGGCCGACCGACGCGACCTCCGACAACGACGACCACGACGACGATCGACGGCCCGATCACGATGCCGGCGCAGGTCGTGGCGACCGCGACGCCGACCGCGCCCGCGTCGCGGCCCGCGAGCGGCCCCATCACCCGCCCATCACAGCTCGACGCCCGATCCACCGCCCCTCCCGCCGAACACGCCGGATCGATCAAGCCAGTGCCGAGCGCATCGTTCGCCACGGCATCCCGCGTGCGTCGGTTCGATCCCGTGTTCGAGCAGTACCGCGGCAGCTTGCCCATCGAGTACGTGCGCGCGCTCGTCGAGCGCGAGTCGGACGGCCAACCGAGCGTGCGCGCGGGCAGCGCGATCGGCCTCATGCAGATCGTTCCGGTCGTGCTCGGCGACTACAACAAGCGCCACGGGACGACCTACGGGGGCGAGCACCTCACCCATCCGGCGACGAACGTCGCGATCGGGTGCGAGCTGCTCCGCCTCATCATCGACAGCTACCGCAAGAACCATCCGCGGATCACGACCCTGCAAGCGGACTGGAATAACCCGCGCTTTGTCGAGCTGTTGACCTTCGGATGGAACGCAGGCTTTTCCGAGGCCGGCGGCGTTGGTCGCGTCGCGCGTTACCTCGAAGGGCTCGGCGCGGTCGACATCACGATCGATCAAGTGGCCGACCACGCCAGGCTCGCAGGCGCGAGCAAGCATCTCTCCAACCCGGCGAAGCTCGCGTGGTGCAAGGGCGTCGCTGCGCTCTACCTACGCGAGCGCACGCTCGCCCATCCGTTCGCCTCATCCTAAGGAGTCCGCTCATGTCGAACACCTCCACGTTTGCGGTCGGGCTCGGAAGCGGGCTCGCACTTTGGTACGTGACCAAGGACTTGAAGCCGCCGGCCGCGTCAGTCGCCTCGAGCAATTCGCCCAGTGTGGCGACGCCCGCCAGCCCGCCCGCGCCTCGCAACTGCGTCGTGCGGATCGACGCGATGGGCATCGTGGTCGACGGTGCGCGCGTCGATGTCACCGAGGCCGTTCGCCGCTGCGAGGCCGCCGGGCGCGCCTCCGTGACCGTGGCGCCGAACGCGCCTGCGGCGACGTACGCCGCGCTGATGACCGCGCTCGGACCCGCCAACGTGCCATCCGTTCGCAACGCAGGCGGACACGCCCCTGAGGCGGATGCCAAGGACGTCTTCACGCTCATCACGTATCCGCACGGGTCCAAGGACACGTCCACCCGTCGCTACTTCCGTGCGGAGTCACCGATCGCGTGGACCGAGGCGCGCGATCGGCTCGCTGCCGCGGGCCTCCTCGATCGCGCTCTCGCGGGTCGCACGCGTGAGCCCGGTGGATGGATGTTGTCGATCGCGTCGCGCGACTTCCGCGCGCACCAGGCCGAGCCGCTCCCCGGCCGCGCGCGTAACTCCATCGTGTCGGAGATCTTCACGCTCGCCGTCTATCCGGAAGGCGTTGGCGGTCCCAAACGAGTGCGATGGTTCCAAGCCGGCGCGCCCATCCGGTGGGACGACGCGCGCGATCGGCTCGCTGCGGCGGGGCTTCTGGATCTCGACGCGAACAAGCCCATGGATCCTGGTTACTGGATCCTCGTCACCTCGCCCAACGCGTTCCAGGAGAGCCGCGCTGAGCCGATGCCGCCGCGCCGCAAGCCGCGGGGTGCGTCGCGCACGACCAAGCGCTACACCCGCGAGGGCCGCACGATCTTGCGTGATGGCGAAGCGATCGTCCACGTGGACCGCGTTGACCTCGGCAACGAGCGCTACGCGATGTCGCCGCACCACGCCGATCGGCTCACCGAGCGAATGGTTCGCCTCCTCAACACGCATGGAGCGCGGTAGTGGCCGAGCGCGATCATACCGGTCGGACCGTGGCGCTCGTCGGCGGTGCGGGCCTCGTCGCGTGGTGGCTATTCTCGCGCGGCAAGGGTTGGGGCTTTCGCAGCGCAGGCGCTGGGGACGGTACGGGAACCGGCACGGCGCAACCTCCCGCGCTCAGCATCGTATGGATCCGCGCCGATCGGATCGAGATCGATGGCGTCGCCGCAGATCTGCCGACCGTGATCGCGAAGTCTCGCGCGGCGGGCACGGCCGAGGTGCACGCGACGGGCGACGCGATCACGGGCGCAGTGAGCAGCGTGCTCAAGGCGTTGAAGGCTGCCGGCGTCAAGCTCTACGTGACCCCCGACCTCGCGTACCTCGTCCCGGCGGGGCCCGTGTCATGACCGACGACAGCACGCTCGGGCTTCTGCTCGTCAGTGGTGGCGTCGTCGCTGCAAGCGCGCTCGCGTGGCGAGTGGGTCGCCGAACCAGCACACCGAGCGCGACCAACGAGCCGGTCGTGAGTAACGAGCCCGCCGCGAATGGCGCTGCCTGGATCCATCCCGTGCCGAGTCTCGGCGAGCGGCTCGCCGTTGTATCGAGCGAGTTTCGGGCGCAAGCATCCGCCGAAGGCAAGGCGCGCCAGCATCTCGGCGTGGATCTCATGTATCGGCGCCGCGATGCACGCGACCTGATCGGCGTGTTCCCGCCGAGCACGCCGGGCGGTACGCCGCTGTTCTTCATGCCCGAGGGTGTGCCGGCGCTCGCCGCATCCGCAGGCGTCGTTACGTTCGCGAGCACGACTCCCCTCGGCGATACGGTCATCATCCGTCACCCCAACGGATGGGCGACCTACTACACGCACCTCGCTTCGCTTGCGGTTGACCGCGGCGCTCACGTGAGCGCGGGCCAAACCATCGGAACGATCGGCGCCAGCCCCAAGGACGCCGCGCACGTTCGTCATCTGCATCTCGAGGTGTGGAAGGACGCGACGCGATCGGGCTCCGTCGATCCGGCTCCGCACCTTGCCGCGTGGCCACGCGTGAGCATCGGATGGTCTCCGACGAGCACGCCGCTTATCGGAGCGCTGACGCCCGCTCCTCGCAACGCCAGCTTGTCGTCGTATCGCGCTGTCGGTGATCGCGGCGAGCCATATCCCACGTGGGTGCGGCGGCTGCGTGGCGAGTCCGGTGTGTACGTCATCCGCGAGATCAGCGGGCCGATCGTCTACGTCGGTTCGAGCGTCGGACGGTTGTACGAGACCCTCACGCGGCACCTCCAATCGTGGCGTCGATACAAGGGCTTTTGGCGGGGCCAGTTCGCCGAGGGCGCCGACCCCGGCCTCACCTACGAACGCAGCAGCGTCGAGGTTGCGATCAAGACCACGACACCGAACGAAGCACACGAGGAGGAGCTGCGCATGATTCGGCGCCTCCAACCTCGAGACAACCAGCTCGGCCAGTCAGAGCCCGAGCCGGAGCTCGAAGACGCGCCGTTCTAACACCCTTTAAGCGAGACCAGCGCTCACCACGGCGCCGCACCTCATCTCAACCATCACGGAGAGCACCCATGCAGGAACTCATCGACACGATCCGCGCGGCCACCGCGACCGAAGCGACGAACGAGCAGAAAACAGCCGGCGTGCAGGCGTGCAACACCCTCGCCGCAGCGCTCGGGACCGTGCCCGGAAACCCACTCGCGCTACCGAGCACGCGGCAACCGTCGCCACTCGCAGGCCTTTCGTTCGAGCAGATGCTCGATCTGGCGATCGCAAAACTCACCTCGATCGCGAACGCCCAGCCGGACCAGGCCGCGCCCGCGTTCCCGTCGCAAGCTGCAAGCGTGGGGCGCGCACCGACGCGCGCAGGACTCCAGCTGCCCACGCCGCTCGCCGTGCCGACGAGCGTCATCCGCCGCGCGAACGTCGCGGCACCGGCGAACATCGCGCGTACAAAGGCCGGTTCTACGCACCGGATTCAGCCCACCCTCAATCGGAGGCCGCGATGAGGCTTGCACTCCTGGCTCCCACGCACTACATTGCATTGCATGGAGAAGGACGACCAGATCGTTTTCCGTGCGCCGCGCGTGCTCAAGCAGGCGCTCGTCGCCGCAGCCGAGGCCGACCAGCGTTCCCTCGGGCAGCTCTGCACGGTGGTGCTCACGCGCTTCTTGGAGAGCCGCGGTGAGTGGCCCCCACGAACCCCGCAACGAGACGCAGGTGGCCGAGCGCGACGAGCGCGACGCACGTGATCGCGAGCTTCTCGACTACCTGATCGACGTTACCTGGGCAGCCTGCATCCGCGGGCTTCGCCGCGAGAGAGAACAAGGAGAATAGAGCAACATGCACCCCAAACTCGCAACTGGACGCGTGGGCATCTACGCCCGTTACTCGTCGGACCTCCAGAGCGAGGCGAGCATCGAGGACCAAGCACGCCGAGCGCGCGATTTCATCGCGCGCGCCGGTGGCGATCCGGCGAAGGCCATCGTGTTTCCCGACTTCGCCATTTCAGGCGCCAGCATGGTGCGTCCCGGCCTGGACGCGCTCATGCGCGCAGTCGATGCCGGAACGATCGACTTGATCGTTACCGAGGACATCTCCCGTGTCTCCCGCGATGTCGGAGATGCGTCGCACATCTTCAAGCGACTCCAGTTCGCCGGCGTGCCGCTGCTCAGCATGTCCGACGGCATCGACACGAGCGCCAAGCACGCCAAACTCAACTTCACCGTCAAGAGCATGTTCGCGGACATGTACCTTGACGACCTCCGGGACAAGACGCTCCGCGGCCTCGAAGGTCGCGCGCTCGCCGGCTACGCGACCGGCGGCGTTCCGTACGGCTACACCACTCTCACCGAGACGGATGGCTCCGGCCGCCTCCTCGGCCACCGCGTACAGATCCATGAGGCCGATGCGCGCATCCTGGTCCGGATCTTCACCGAGTACGAGCAGGGTGGCGCGCTCCATCGCATCGCGCAGGGCCTCAATCGCGAGGGCATCCCGTCGCCGCGCGCTGGCACCAAGCACAAGCGCTATGGCTGGGGGCCGACAACGATCCGCGCAATTCTCCGCAATGAAAAGTACATCGGTACGTGGCGCTTCAAGGAGCAGCAGTGGGTCAAGGTGCCTGGGACCAACAAGCGCCGACCGCGCGCACGTCCGGCAGACGAGGTGATGACGATGGAGCGGCCCGAGTTGCGGATCATCGATCCGGAACTGTGGACGGCGGTCCGCGCACGCCTCAACGCGATTCAACGCAAGTACACCAAGACCGCAGAGCCCGGCGAGCGCGTCGTGAGCCCCAAGCGCAGCACCTATCTCCTATCCGGGATCCTGATCTGCGATGAGTGCGGTTGCCCGCTCACCATCTACGGCGGGCGTCAGCGCTACTACCGCTGCGCAACGCACCACACCAAGGGCATGTGCGGCAACGATCTCAAGGTGCGCGAGGAGGTGCTCCGCGATACCGCTCTCGGCGCCATTCGCGAGCAACTCCAAAACGCCGAACAGGTGGCGCGCGTGCGCAAGGAGATCGCACAGCGGCTTCGCGACTACTCGCAGACTCTCGATCGCGAGGTTCGCGAGCGTCGCGAGCGGCTCAAGCGGACCGAAGATCGCCTCAAGGGGCTCGTGCAGTTCATCGCGGATGGCGACCGCTCCGAGTACATCGTCGCGACGCTCCGTGATCTTGAAGTGCAGGCGAAGACCGACCGCGCGGCGATCGAGCGCATCCAGAGGGAAGCAGCCCAGCCGCTCCGCCTACCAAGCCCGGACGAGATCGTCGAAGCCGTGTTCAGCTTCGATGCGATGCTCGCGGGCGACGCCGAACTAGGCCGGGCGCGGCTGCGCCGTTGGCTCAAGGACGGCATCGTGCGCGTGAGCAAGGCACCGAACGGCTTCGGTGTCCGCGGAGGGTGCTTCCCGCTCGCGGTCGTATCTGAAAACAGAAATCCCCGAAATCCTAAGTCGGAGCAGGAACTTAGGACCTCGGAGAGTAACGTGAGTAGCGGGGGCGCGCTCGGTGCATTGATCTACCGGATTTCTAAGCAGAAATCCTGGGTCCGGACGCTCCCGCCGCGCGCACGCGGGTAAGGCGAGACGGTCGGAGAAAATCGTCGACGATTTCGCGCCGACGATTTCCTCGCGTCTGCGGGT
>JBBRBG010000263.1:0-10665 GCA_038206055.1 Haliangiales bacterium | reverse complement strand
GGCGTAGAGGTCGGAGTTCTTCGGGACGAAGATCAGCTCCTCGATCGGGACCGTCTTGTCGTACTCGTAGCCGCGCTCGGCCCACGCCTCGGGGATGCGAAGGCGCCAGCACTCCTGGAGGAACGGCAGGTACGTGTTCGGACCGCCGAGCAGGAGGACCTTGCTCTTGAGCGTGTTGCCGCGCGTCAGCACGGCGAGGTTCTGGCTGACGATCGCGTCGGCCAGGGAGTTCATGATCTCGTTGCGCGGGATGCCGCTCTTCACGAGGTTGACGATGTCCGTCTCGGCGAACACGCCGCACTTCGCGGCGACGTGGTGCAGCTTGGTCGGGTCGAACTTGAGGCCCGGGACCTCTTCGCGCGGCATGCCGACCTTCAGCACGCACTTGTCGATCGTGGCGCCCGTGCCCGACGCGCACTTGTCGTTCATCGAGGTCTGGGCGGTCTTGTCGCCCGTCTCCTCGTTCTTCTTGAACATGATGATCTTGGCGTCCTGACCGCCAAGCTCGATGACGCTGCCCACGTCGGGGTGCATCTTCTCGACCGCCATCGTGACCGCGTTCACTTCCTGGACGAACTTCGCGCCGAGGATGGGAGCGATCGGGCTACCGCCGGATCCCGTGATGAAGCAGCGAATCTGGTCGTTCTTCAGCGTCGGAAACGCGGCGTGGATCTCCCTGAGCATCTCGCGCGTCATCTCGGGCTGCCGCGTCTCGTGACGCAGATACTTGGACCACAAGATCTCTTTCGACTGCGGATCGACAACCGTCATCTTCACGGTGGTCGAGCCGACATCGATGCCGATCACAACTGAGTCGGGGGTGTGGGTCATGCGGTGATTCTCCTGCTCTCGGTACGAGCCAGACGTAGCACTAGACTGACGCGTCAGTCTAGGAATGACTGACGTGTCAGTCCAGTCTTAAGTGCTGGCAAGGAATGATCTCTTCGGTGCGAAGACCCGTTCGCATCATCGGTGAGATCGCTTACAAAACAACCTTCGTGCTGCGTAAAGTCCGACGCGCTCGGGTACCATCGGACGGGAGATGCGTTCGTGGCTGGTCGCCGTGGGTCTCGTCAGCGGGTGCTATCACCCGTCGCCGCCTGCTGGTGCGCCGTGCAACAGCCGCGGTGAATGCCCCTCGGGTCTCGAGTGCGTCGACGACGTATGCGTGGAGCCGGGCACGGCAGTGATCGACGCGGCGATCGACGCGTGCCCCGAGACGATGTGCCTCGGCAACGAGCTTGCGGCGTGCGGGACTCGGTACACCTGCGCACTCGGTTGCGCGGCGACCGGCGTGCCGCATTGCATGCAGCTCGTGCCGTCGAACGGAATCACCCCATCGCTGCTCGTGGGCGCGACCGCGCAGGTCGTCGCTCTCGACCTCCACCTCGACAGCGATACCGGCGAGATCATGCAGGGGCCGACGCTGGTGTTCCGGGCAGCAGGGACGGGCGTGATCGGAGGAATTGGCTTCTCCGTCGTCAATGGCATGGGCGTGTTCACGGCCGAGCGATTCGAGATCAGCGCCGGGACCCAGGCCAGCGACGACTGGGATGTCGACGGCTCCAATACCGCCGTGCTCTACGCCGCTACCACGATCACGGTGCTGGGCGTGATCGACGCAGGAGCGAACGATCAAACCGGCGGGCCCGGCGGTGCGGATGGCGCCACATCCGGCTCGGCAGGACCGACCTGTCGGGGGAAGGCAGGAGCCTGGGAAATGGCAGGCTACGGCGAGGGTGGCGGTGGTGGTGGTGGGCGTACGGTCGGGGCCAACGGCGCGCCGTCGACTGCGCTCACGTTCGGCGCGGCTGGGCCATTCTGCGCGGCGTCGCCGACGACGATTCCACTGCGCGGCGGGAACGGCGGCGGCGCCGGCGGCGTGGATGTCGTCCCCAGCCCCGATGTTGTCCATGGTGGCGTTGGTGGCGGTGGCGGGGGTGGGCTCGCGCTTGTCGCGATGGAGTCGATCACGATCACTGGCTCGATCGCTGTGCCCGGCGGCGGCGGTCGGACTGCTGCGGGCAGCGACGGCGGCGGAGGAGGTGGTAGCGGCGGCGCCATCCTCGTCGAGGCACCCGTGGTCACGATCACCGGCGACGTGATCGCGAACGGTGGTGGCGGTGCCGGGCCGAGCGTCAATTCCGGAACGAGCGGGCACGTGCTCGATGGCAGCGCCGCCGGCGGCGGTGATTTCATGGGCGTGAGCGGTGGGAAAGGGGGCACCGGCGCTCCCCCGACCGCTGGCTCGACGTTTACGGACGGCGTCTCGGCACGCGGCGGCGGCGGTGGTGGTGCAGGTGGCCGCACCGAGATCAAGAGCCGCTCGCGGACAACAACGGGCGCGACGCTCGCCCCGGGACCCGCGCTGACGGATATCACGGCGGAGTAGTGCCTACTTCAGTACGCCGCGCAGCGCGACCATCAGCATCTCGTTGACCACCTCCGCGATGGTGAGCTCGTTGCCCTTGCGGACGAGCTGCTCGATGACGCCACGGATCAGGCCGAGCAGCGCCGCCGAGACCAGCTCGGGGTGGCACTTGCGGAGGAGGCCAATCTCGAGACCCGACTCGAGGGCGCGCTTCAGAAGATCGCGCATCTCGCCGTAGAACTGCTCGATGCGCTCGGCCGCCTCGACGTCGGGCGTGTTGCCGGCGGAGAGGAGGAGCGTCGCGAGCGGGCGATCCTGGACGATGTACGTCAGGGTCGCGACCACCTGCTCGCGGAGCTGGACCTGCGGTGGTGCCGCGGCCGGATCGTCGACCTCGATGCGGTGAATGCGCGCGCGCAGATCCGCGAGCGCCTGGTCGAGGATCGAATCGAACACCGCCGCCTTCGAGGCGAAATACAGATAGAACGTGCCGCGCGCGATCTGCGCACGCTCGATGATCGCGTGGATCGAAGCACCGTGATAACCGGCGTCGGCGAACACGGCCTTCGCCGCCGCGAGGATCTGTCGACGACGCTCCAGCTTCGCGCGATCACCAGCGTCGAGCGTCGTCGAGACCACTAGCCGCCTCGCCGTGATTGGTACGCGATGATCGCGCGCTCGACGCCCGAGTACATCTTGCGATAGGTCAGCCGCTGGTCGGCGATCCGCGCTCCGGCGCCCAGGCAGTGGCTCCCGATCTCTGCTTCGAGTGCGTGCGCGAACGGCTCCGACTCGACGTACAGGTTGATCTCGTCGTAGACGCCGTGGGACAGCGACGTGAAGTTCGCCGAACCGACATCGCTGAACCGGTGATCGATGACGACGACCTTGCTGTGCACCATACGTGGCAACAGCACGATGGTCAGGTTGTCGGGCGCTCCGGTGAGCCGCATCAGTGCATCGCACGTGGCGCGGTTGATGTTCGCGAGTACGTCGGCCTGATCCGCGGTGACCAGCTTGACGTCGATGCCCCGCTGCACGGCGCGCGCGAGCGCCGCCGTGAAGCGGCGGTCGTTCATGTACGCCATCTCGACGGTGAGCGAGACCTGCGCCGAATCGATCAACGCGAGCCGGTGGCTCATCATCGGGCACGTGTGCTTGCGGTGCGCCTCGCGGCTGTGGACGAGGAAGTCGAGACCGCGCGACGGATCGAACTCGTCGTGGCCCGCCATGCGCTCGGTCAACCGCGCGATGTGATCCTTGCCCTCGACCTCGACCATCACGTCGAACCACTCGTGGCGGTGGTTATCGCCGACGCCCATCGATCCGAGGATCAGATAGCGATCGTCGATGATGTAGACCTTGCTGTGATCGAACCGCTTGCGGTGGTGCTGGACGTCGATGTTCGGGTGCTGGAGGATCCGCTCTGACAGCGCGTTCGGCCGCTGCTTGAACGAGCCCGGCGCGCGATACACCGCGCCGAGGAACCACGCCTGGAACCCGCGGATCGCGTCGACCCGCTTGTGAAAGAAGCTCTGCTTGTTGCCGCCGGTGTATTCGTAGACGGCCGCGATCTTGTCCTTGTGGATCGTGACCTTCGCGCCGCGATCGGCCGCGGCGAGCACGGCCTCGCCCATCTGGTTGCCGGCCTCGTCGTCGCGCCACAGAAATGCGCGGATCTCGACGGAGCGCTCGGCGTTCTTGACGCGCGCGAGGATCTTCTGGAACGCGACGTCACCCGAGCCGAGGACGCGCAGGGTCGAGCCATCGACCGGGCTCGAACCCACACCGAGGGGCGCGGGCAAGCCGACCGCCAGCATCTGGTGCTTCACCCGTTTGGCCCGGCGGCCACCGGCAAACAACGGCCGACGCCGAGGAGTACGACCTGCCATGTGAATGCATACGGGTAACCCGGCCGGCACGATCGGTCAATGATCCGGATCTTCCGGTAACCCCACGGCCTTTGACGCGTACGGCCGTGTGCGTTTGCCTACAGCCGGGCGCTGAAGCCAACCCAGGGGAGCGCCGGGATATCCCCCTCGCTGTGGTCGCTCAGGGAGGTCACGAGCGCAAGATCCATCGCGGCGGTCCGGTTGCCGAACCGAACGCCGAGGAAACCGATGCTCTCGCCCTCGACCTCCATCGCCTCGAGCATGACGCGCGTCGTGGCGTTGCCTGCGGACGCCGAGAGCGTGATCAGATTCTCGCCCGGGCCGTTGTTGTCGTAGCTGCTCTTGTGGAACCCGAACACGCGCGCGATCGAGCCGGAGACCTCGAAGTTGCAGTCATCGTCGACGCACGCGGTACCCACGGCGCCGATCGACAGGAGGCTGTCCCCGCTGTTCGTCGAGAACTTGCGCATCGATCCGGTCAGCGCGATCGCCGCCTTCTGCGTGCGCAGGAGGACCTGCTTCATGCCCACGCCGTATTCGTGCTCGGTGTCGCCGCCGGAGTCGCCGACGATGGTGCCGGCACCTTCGAGCCAGATCTCGGTCGACTTCGTGATGCCGGCGTTGAGACCGGCGAGGCCGGCGAACGGAACGATGACCTGAAGGGTGGCCTCGACCGCGCCCTCGGGCACGGTGATCGCCGTCGGGGCGGCGATGCCGCGGTTCGTCGCGACCACATCCTGCCGCGCTGCGATCCCCTGCTTCTTCGGCTTCGCCGGGGTCGCCGGCGTGAACGGCTGCAACCCGGTCTGCCCGGACCCCGGTGCCCCGGTCACGAGAACAACGTCGGCGGAAGCGATGGACGGGAGCAGAACGAGTGCAGCGAGGACGGCCTTCATGCTCGGACGGACGAGCACGGTCCATGCCTGAGCCAACACCGCGAAACCCGGTCTCCGACCTCAAGTTTCTGAGGAAAACCCATCGACTCCAACACCGGGCGTCGCGGCACTCACCGGCAAAGTGGTGAACCACCATCGCATGAAGGTGCCCTCTATGCGGATGCGGCCGCGACGAGCGCAGGCGCAAACGTCGTCGACTACATCACTCAACTACTACCTCGTTCTCCGCTGACCTTCCTGGTCGCTGCCCTTCGCCACGAGGGCGCGTTGTCGTTGGCAACGATGGGTGCGCAGGTGCCGTAGTTTCGTGCACTTGTGGAGGGGGCCGTCCGGCGCGGCGCTTGCTCGGTCCGGGTGCGTGAGCGAGCTCGAGCTGATCGGGATCAAGAAGCTGTACGACGGGGTCGCGCGCCCCGTGATCCCCGATCTCGCGCTGACGATCCCGTCCGGCCAGATGGCGGTGCTCGTCGGCCCGTCGGGCTGCGGCAAGTCCACGACGCTGCGCATGGTCGCCGGGCTCGAGGAGCCGAGCGCCGGCCGGATCAAGATCGGCGGTCGCGATGTCACGGACCTGCCGCCGGCCGAGCGCGACATCGCGATGGTGTTCCAGAGCTACGCGCTCTACCCGCACATGACCGTGTTCGAGAACATGGCGTTCGGGCTGCGTATCAAGCATCTCCCGGAGGCAGAGATCCAGAGCCGCGTGTTCGCGGCAGCGGATAACCTCGGCCTCAAGCCGTACCTCGAGCGCCGGCCGAAGGCGCTGTCGGGTGGGCAGCGGCAGCGCGTGGCGATCGGCCGCGCGGTCGTGCGCAAGCCCAAGGTGTTCCTGTTCGACGAGCCGCTGTCGAACCTCGATGCGAAGCTGCGCAGCGACATGCGCCGCGAGATCGCGCGCATCCATCAGCAGTCGAAGACCACGTCGATGTACGTCACGCACGATCAGATCGAAGCGATGACGCTCGCTGACATGATCGTCGTCCTCAAGGATGGCGTCGTGCAGCAGATCGGGACCCCGGGCGACATCTACGAGCGCCCGGCGAATCGCTTCGTCGCCGGCTTCTTCGGCACACCATCGATGAACTTCCTCACCGCGGACCTGACCGCGACCGGCGACAAGCAGACCGCACGCGGCCCGGGCTTCGAGATCCCGCTCGCGTCGCGCACCGCGGCGCTCCGGCCGGCGAAGGACTCGGTCGATCGCGTCGTGGTCGGCGTGCGGCCCGAGCGGTTGTCGCTCCATGGCAACCGCGATGACATCGCGCTCTCCGGCGAGGTCGCGATGCGCGAGGTCCTGGGCGCCGAGGTCGTGCTGCACCTCGAGTCGGTCTCCGGCCCGCTGACCGTGCGCACGGATGCGGGCTCCGCGCCGCGCCCCGGCGACACCGTGCAGGTGTGGCTCGATCCGAAGGCGATCCACGTGTTCGACGGAGCGACGGAGCTCCGGTTGTGAACCCGGGGCCCGAGCCCACCGCGCCGAGCCATGACAGCTCCGCGCGGACGCGAGTCGTTCGCGCGCTGCTCGGCTGGCGCTCGACGGAAGCGGTCGTCGTGCCCCCACCGCCGCCGAAGGTGATGCGCGCGCTGCCGATCCTGATGGTTGTCATCCTCGCACTCCTCGGCGCGTGCGACCGTGCGTCCAACGCGACGGTGCTGTGGCACGCGTACAACGGCGCGGAGCGCGATGCGCTGGTCGCGAGCGCCGGTCGGTGGAACACGGAGCATCCGGACAAGCCGCTCGAGCTCGTCGCCGTTCCGTATGGCGCGTTTGCCGACAAGCTGACGAGCGCGATCCCCGGCGGCAACGGTCCCGACCTGTTCATCTACCCGCAGGATCGGATCGGGGACTGGGCCGACTCCGGCGTGATCGAGCCGCTGGAGTACTGGGTCGACGATGCGCGCGCCGATCGTTTCTCTGACGAGGCGGTCGCGGCGATGGCCTACAGGGGCTCGCTGTGGGGGCTACCGATCGCGGTGAAGTCGCTCGCGCTCTACTACCGCACGGACCTCGTCGCACAGCCGCCGCGCACCACCGACGAGCTGCTCGCGATCGTCCCCGGAAAGCACGGCTATGCCGTCGCGTACGCGAACGTGGATCTCTACGGCCACGCACCGTGGCTGTTCGGGTTCGGCGGCAAGATCCTCGATGACGACGGACGGATCGCGATCGCGACGCCCGAGGCTGCCGCTGCGATGGCGTTCGCGCGCGAGCTGGTCGCCAAGGGCCTCGCGCCCGATCACGCCGAGGGGCCGCTGGTCGCGACGCTGTTCAACGAGGGCAAGGCCGCGACCGCGATCTCGGGACCGTGGTTCCAGTCCGATATCGCGGCGAACGTTCCGTGGAAGGTCACGACGCTGCCGATCGTGAGCTCGACCGGGAAGGCCGCTGCACCGTTCCTCGGTGCCGAGGGCGTGTTGATGTCGGCGCGCGCGCACGACAAGGACACCGCGTTTGCGGTGATGGACGCGCTGACCTCGGATGTTGCCGCGATCGAGCGGGCGAAGCTCGCGCGCCAGGTCGTACCGAACATCCATGCGTTCGACGATCCCGCGATCGCGGGAGATCCCACGCTCCGCGCATTCCGCGATCAGCTCGCGCACACGGTGCCGATGCCGAAGGGCGCAGCGATGCGCATGGTGTGGACGCCGTACAAGACGGCGCTCGGCGAGGTCGTCGCCGGCCGCGCCGAGCCGGGGCCTCAACTCCTCGCCGTGGAACGCGAGGTCGCGAGCTACCTGGTGCCGGAGGCGAAGTGACCACGGTCGTTCGCCAGCTCCGCGACTTCGCCGTCGGTGCTGCGCTCTGCGTCCTGATCGCGAGCGCCGCCTTCGTTGGCGTGCGCAACCGCGAGCTCGCCGACCACCAGCGCGCGCTCGCCGACCGCGCCGCGTCAGAGATCGCCGATGGCCGCACCCTCCCGGATGTCCACGCGGTGATCGTCGGAGCGGCGACGCCATCCAAGAAGCGGAGCTAC
The DNA here is from genome assembly GCA_038206055.1 of Haliangiales bacterium. GTDB lineage: Bacteria > Myxococcota_A > Polyangia > Haliangiales > Haliangiaceae > JABFXX01. Next base: position 2,531 of record JBBRBG010000263.1, on the reverse strand, counting down.
CTCAAGACGCGCCAGATCAAGGACGCCGGCGTATGGCGTGCGCTCACCGCGACGGCGCCGGGCGCGACTGCCGACGACAAGCTGTTCTACGACGCCGCGACACGGTTCGATCGCGCGCCCGAGCTGGACGCCGCGTTCACCGCGCTGCTCTCGGATGGAAGCGGGCGCGCGCTCGCGGTTCGCGCCGCGAAGGACGGCCTCGCGATGGCGCTCACGGCGCCCGCGCATCCCGCGCCGTATCCGTTCCTCGTGTTCATCGGCGTGCTCGGCCTCGGAGCCGCGTTCGCTGCGGCGGGCGCGCTGGTCGGCGGTCGCGCCGTACGTGTCGGCACCACAGCGGGCATCGCAGCGCTCGCGATCCCGTGCTTCCTGTGGAATTCCTGGATCGCCGGCTCTCTGATCGTGCTGATCGGTCTCGGGCTCGCGCTCGCGCAGAGCACGCAGCTCACGGATCGCTTCGCGGCCGGCATGCGAAGTCACAAGACGGCGCTCGGGTTCCTCGCACCCGCAGCGATCTCGATGCTCGTGCTCGTGCTCGCGCCGTTCGTCATCGGCCTCGTACTCGGGTTCTACGATCACCATCACGGCACGTGGTCGTTCGTCGGTCTCCACAACTTCGGCGAGATCCTCTCGGGAGGCGGTCGTGCGCTCGATGATCCGCTCAACTTCTGGTTCATCTTCGGCGTCACGGTGCTGTGGACGCTCGCGAACGTCGCGTTCCACGTCACGATCGGCGTCGCGCTCGCGCTCGTGCTCTCGCGCACGTGGCTGCGCGGCAAGGGCGTGTGGCGGATGCTGTTCATCGTCCCGTGGGCGGTGCCGAACTACATCACCGCGCTGATCTGGAAGGGCATGTTCACGGGCGAGTACGGCGCCATCAACTCCGTGCTCCACGTGTTCGGCCTCGACGGCGTGTCGTGGTTCAGCTCGTGGGCGACCGCGTTCTCCGCGAACGTCATCACGAATACCTGGCTCGGGTTCCCGTTCATGATGGTCGTCGCGCTCGGCGCTCTCGAGTCGATCCCGAAGGAGCTCTACGAGGCCGCCTCCGTCGATGGTGCGAGCGGATGGCAACGGTTCCGCCACATCACGCTGCCACACCTCCGTCCTGCGCTTGGCCCGGCGATCACGCTCGGCTCGATCTGGACCTTCAACATGTTCAACGTGATCTTCCTCGTCTCCGGTGGGCAGCCAGGCGGGTCGACGAACACGCTCGTCGTCGACGCCTATCGCTGGGCATTCGAGCGTGGCGAGCGCTACGGCATGGCCGCCGCCTACGGGACGATCATCTTCCTCATCCTGCTGCTGTGGACGGTGTTCGGCAGCCGCATCGTGCGCAGCAAGGGTAGCGAGTCGTGAAGCACGCCCCGCGCGCCCACCTCCAGATCCTGACCTACGTCGGGCTCGTGATCCTGTGCTTCGCGGTCCTCTATCCGGTGATGCTCGTGTGCAAGAAGGCATTCGAGCCCGGCACCCAGTTCGCGCTCTCGGCCTCGCCGATCCCGAGCTCGTTCACGCTCGATCACTTCTCGCATCTGTTCACCGAGCGCGGTGCGAACGGCGAGCTGCTGTTCCTCCGCCACGCGATCAACTCGATCGTCGTCGCGCTGCTGACCACGGTCGTCGGCGTGTCGCTGTCATGCACCGCCGCGTACGCGCTATCGCGCTTCAAGTTCCCGGGCCGCAAGACCGGCCTGACCATGTTCCTCGTGGTGCAGATGTTCCCGGCGACGCTGCTCCTGTTGCCGCTCTACGTCATCCTCAACAAGCTCGGCCTGCTCAACTCGGTCGCCGGCCTCGTCCTCGTCTACTCCACCACGGCGATCCCGTTCTGCGTGTGGACCCTCAAGGGTTACTTCGATTCGCTGCCCCGCGAGCTCGAAGAGGCCGCGCGGATCGATGGCGCGTCGCCGTGGATGATCTTCCGCAAGATCATCCTGCCGCTCTCGCGCCCTGCCCTCGCCGTGACCGCGCTGTTCTCGTTCATGACCGCGTGGAACGAATTCATCATGGCGTCGACGTTCATGACGAACCAGACGAAGTACACGCTACCGGTCCTGATCCAGTCGAGCGTCACCGAGTTCAGTGCGGACTGGGGCCTGTTTGCGGCCGGCGCCGTCATCACCAGCATCCCGGTGATGGTCGCGTTCTACGTGCTGCAGAAGTACCTGGTCGGCGGTCTCACCGCCGGCGCCGTCAAGGGCTGACGTCGTCGAGCCCACGCCCCGAAGCAGAGTCTTCACCTGCAGGAGAAAGCCTCTCCCGAGGGTCCTCGGGAATTGGCCCTAGATGTCGATCAAGCCGCCGGGCGGCTTCTTCGGCTTCGTGCCGGTGCCCGCCGGCGGGCGCGTGGTGCCACCGGCCGGCGCCGACGGGCGCTTGATCAGCTCGATCTTCACCGCGACATCGCTGTCGATATCGACCTTCTGCTCGACCGTCTTGTAGCCCGAGGCCTTCACGACGATCTTCACTTCCTTCTTCGCATCCTTGCCGAGATCGACCTCGAGCATGTTGCCCTCGATCGCCTTGCC
>JBBRBG010000262.1:0-10673 GCA_038206055.1 Haliangiales bacterium | reverse complement strand
GGAGGCAGCTCGCGAACGCGAAGTCGGGCACGGCGCACGATAGTATGTCGGCGCTCGATGTACCGCTTGTTCTACTGGCTCGTGCTGCAGCGCCTTCCGGCCGAGGGCACGCACAAGGTGTCGTTCGCGCTGCTGCGCGCGCTGGTCGCGATTCCGGGCGTCGGTGCGCTGGTGCGGTGGTGGTATTCGCCTCGCGACGCCGCGCTCGCGACCCACGCGTTCGGCCAGGCGTTCCCCGGGCCGCTCGGCCTCGCCGCCGGGTTCGACAAGGATGCCAAGGGCGTGCGCGCCCTGCTCTCGCTCGGCTTCGGGTTCATCGAGGTCGGCACGGTCACCGCCGAGGCACAGCCCGGCAACCCGACGCCGCGGATGTTCCGGTTGCCGCGCGACCGCGCCCTCGTCAATCGCCTGGGCTTCAACAACGACGGTGCTGCCGCCGCCGCGCAGCGCCTCGTGCGCCGGCCCCCAGGCGTCATCGGGATCAACATCGGCAAGACGAAGCGGGTCGCCGAATCCGAGGCGCTCGCCGATTTTACCGCGAGCGCCGAGCAGCTCGCGCCGCTCGCGGACTACCTCGTGGTCAACGTCAGCTCGCCGAACACGCCCGGCCTGCGCGACCTGCAGGCCGTCGACAAGCTGCGCCCGCTGCTCGCCGCGGTCCGCACGGCGTGCGATCGCGCATCGCCGCTGCGCAAGGTCCCGTTGCTCGTGAAGATCGCGCCGGACCTCGCCGACGCCGACATCGACGCGGTCGCAGATCTCGCGCTCGAGCTCGAGCTCGACGGCATCATCGCCACGAACACGACGATCTCCCGCGCCGGCCTCGCCACGCCCGAGCCCGCGGTCACCGCACTCGGCAACGGCGGCCTCTCCGGTGCGCCGCTCAAGGCGCGCTCCCTCGCCGTGCTGCGCCGGCTGCGTGCGCGGGTCGGCACGAAGGTCACGCTGATCGCGGTCGGCGGCATCGAGACCGCCGACGATGCCTGGCAGCGCATCCGCGCCGGCGCCACCCTCATCCAGGGCTACACGGGCTTCATCTACGGAGGACCCGCGTGGCCACGCCGCCTGCAGCGCGAGCTCGCGGCGAAGGTCCGCGCTGCCGGCCTCACAACGATCGAGCAGGCGATCGGCGCCGACGCGTAGCCGCTAGTTCGGGAAGCAAGCGCACGCGCCGAGCGACGTGTTGGACGTCATCCCGGCCGGGCACGTGTTGTTCGCGCCGCACAGCACCGCGCACGTCATGTTGATGTTCGAGTACGCCTTGCCGACGACGATCGGGTTATCGGCGGGTGTGAAGTTGTTCAGAATGCCGACGCACATCGGCATTCCGATGGTGGCGTGGTAGGCGGCCGTGCACACCGTGTTGCTGGGCGCTGGCGTGATCCCGGTGAACTGGTTGTTCGCGGCGCCGGTGGCGGTACCCGCTGTCACGCAGGACGGCGTGCAATAGGTCGTGGTGCCGGTGAAGCCGGTGCAGAGCGGTGCCTCGGTCGGGCAGTCCGCACCCGCCATCGCGGCCACGCACTTCTTCCCGAGGCCGGTGATCCCGGCGGGTGGTGCGTCGATCATCGGAGCATCGATCGCCTTTGGCGCGTCAACGCCACCGCCGCGACCACCGTCGTTGCTGCAGGCAATGAGCGACGAGCCGAGCACCATGAACATGACGAGCGCGCGAGACGGCAACATGGATCCCTCCTGGAGACCGACCTTATACACAGAGTGTGTCGTGCGAGAGGTTCGTGCCCTGGCAGCAACCGTCGCCGCTGTAACGCGCTGTTCGCTGCCTGCTAGAGTGATCACATGGCCATCCGAAAGATCGCCCAGATCGGACACCCGGTGCTCCGGCAGATCGCCCGTGACGTGAGTCGCGAGGAGCTCGCCACACCTGCGATGCAGGGGTTCATCGATGACCTCGTCGAGACCATGCACGACGCCGATGGTGCCGGCCTCGCGGCGATCCAGGTCTACGAGCCGATCCGGATCTGCGCGATCGAGGTCCGCAACAACCCGCGCTATCCCTACAAGCCGCCCATCCCGCTGACCATCCTCGTCAACCCGGTGCTGACGCCGGTCGGCGACGAGCTGTTCGAGAACAACGAGGGCTGCCTGTCGGTGCCGAACCTCCGCGGCATGGTGCAGCGCTCTGTCCACGTCCACGTCTCGGCGTGGGACCGCCACGGCAACCCGATCGACGAGGTCGTCCACGGCCTCAAGGCGGGCACCTACCAGCACGAGGTCGATCACCTCCTCGGCAAGATCTTCGTGGACCGGGTGACCGATCCGAGCACGTTCTCGACCTGGGTCGAGTTCGACCGCCACCACAAGGCGGCCTTCGTGGAGCGCGCCAAGGCGCTGGTCGAGCGCGTCGGGTCGTAATTCCCGGTCAGCGCCTTGCCGGAGGGACCGCTGGTAGGGTCTCCTTGGGGCAATGGCGCGCAAGCGGGCCCCACGGAAGCCGGCGCTACCTGCGCCCGCGGCCAAGCTTCTCGGCGTGCTTCCGAAGACCGCGCGCGGCAAGAAGAAGGTCGCCACCGGACCGATGATCACGGTGCGCCACATGAACCGGCGCGACATCGGCCGGGTGTGGGACTTCCTCAAGGTGTCGTTCCGCGACGTCAACGCGGAGACCGTCGAATACCAGCGCCCGCGCTCGAAGCACCGGTTCACGGAGATCTACGAGGAGGAGGGCATCGAGCAGCTCCTGTTCGAAGTCGACGGCGACATCGTGGCGTACGCCGAGTGCAGCTACGAGGTCACCGGCTCCGACAACTGGATCAACCCGCGCTACTTCGAGAAGCGCGACATGCGACCGCTGTTTCTCGACGAGCTCGCCGTGCACCCCGACTGGCACGGCAAGGGAGTCGGCTCGTTCGCGATGGAGCAGCTGCACCACCTCGCGCGCGTGCACGGCCTCAATCACCTCGTGCTCGAGGTCGCCGAGAACAACGAGCGCGCGCTCAACTGGTACAAGAAGCGTTCGTTCAAGAAGCTCGACGCGGCGATCTTCATGGCCGCACCCGTCGATATCGAGCCCGAGCTGCTGCCTCCCCGCGAGCTCCCGGCCGCGCGCGAGGCCGCGCCGGAATCCGGTGACGACGACGACTCGGCGAAGGAATAGACTCGGAGCCGTGCGTAGGCTCGGCATCCTCCCCTGTGTCGTGCTGCTCGGGTGCCGCGGGCTCCTCGGGATCGAAGAGCCGATCGTCGGTGACGGTGGTCGGACGGCAGACGGAACGGGCGCATGCACGGGGGACGACTACGACGGCGACGGCACACCCGATGCGTGCGATCCGTGCCCCATGTTCGGCCAGGCCGATGCCGACGTCGACAGCGACGGTGATGGCATCGGCAACGGGTGCGATCCGAATCCGCAGACCAAGGGCGACACGCGCGTGCTGTGGACGCACTTCGCGAGCGCGAGCGACATCGCGGGCTGGTCGCCGCTGGGGGGAACGTGGACCGTCGAGGGCGGCCGGCTCAAGCAGTCCGATGCCGCGGCGACGGCGCGGATCTCGCTCCCCGCTGACTACGGCAACGTGCACATCGCGACCGAGATCGACATCCTCTCGCGCGGCGGCACGAGCATGTACGCCGGCGCGTGCGGGTATATCGGCATCAACACGTTCAAGTGCTGTGACGCGCGCGAGGAAAACGACACGGTCGAGCTGATGGCCTGGAACCAGATCGCGATGAGCGTGATCGACTGGAGCGGCGGGTTTCAGGTTGGCACCGCCTACGAGCTCACCAACACGGCGCGCAGCGCCAGCATGAGGTGCTTCGTGCGGCGAGGATCCACGACCGCCGAGGTGCCCCTCGCCAACACCGACACGGCGGGAAAGATCGCGCTCCACACGCGCCAGACGGCGGTCGCGTATCGCTATCTGTTCGTCGTGCAGATGCCGCCCTGATCTCGTAACGTCGTTGCGTGGGAACCATCGTCCTGAGCGAGGCGAACCGGAAGCGGATCTCCGCCGCCATCAAGGCCGCCGAGGCCGGGCATCGCGGAGAGATCGTCGTCCACATCGAGCCGCGGCTGTGGGGCAAGCCGCTCGAGCGCGCGGCGAAGCTGTTCACCAAGCTCGGCGTGAACAAGACCAAGGACGACACCGGCGTCCTCCTCTACGTGGCGACCACCACGCGGGCCGCTGCGGTGTGGGCCGGCAAGGGCGTCACGCGCGGCGCCGACCGCGCGACGTGGCAGCCCGTGTTCACCGCGCTCGGCGCTGCGAGCGATGTCACGTCCGCGATCTGCGAGGCGATCGCCGCGCTCGGCAAGGTGCTCGTCACGCACGCATCGGGCGCCGACGTCCACGGCAACGAGCTGGGCGATGGAGTCTCGGCGTGAAGGCCGCATTCGCCACGCTCGTTGTCCTCGTCGCTACGCTGACCGCGCACGCCTCGGCCACGCAGGAGCATCCCCTCGAGGACGGCGCGAACGTCATCCCCGCCGCCGACGAGCCCGGCCTCGAGGACGACCTGCGCGAGCTGCGCGCGGCGGGCGTCGATCTCGCGGTGATCGTGATCAACACCACCGGACGCGAATCGATCGACGCCTACGCTCGCCGGCGCGCCGCGGACTGGGCCACCGGCAACTCGCCCGCCGCCGTGTTCGTCCTCGCGATCAACGATCGCAAGTCGCGGCTCGAGGTCTCCGATCCGCTGCGCGACAAGTTCCCCGATGCACGCGCGCAATCGATCCTCGACAACATCAAGGGCTACCTGCGCTCGAAGGACTACACCGGCGGCATTCGCGCCGTGATCACCGAGGTCAAGAACGGCATCGGCGGTATCGCGCCCGATCTCGAGAGCCCGCACCCGCAGGTCGACGATCCCCCCGGCGTCGTCGCGCCCGCCGTCCAGGCGCCTCTCGAACCGACCTACGAGCCGCCGCCGAAGAAGAAGAACAATGCGCTCCTCGTCGCGGTCGCCTTCGGAGGCGGCTGCCTGCTGATCGGCGCGTTCCTGTGGGCGCGCTCGCGGATCTCGCAGCGCGCTACGTTCACCGCGAACGGCGTGATCCAGTCCGATCGGCCGCTGTGGATGGAGACCTTGTGGTGCGTGCTCCTGATCTTCGGCGGCATCTTCTACATCGCCGGCATCCTGCTCGCGAGCACGAGCTCCACGCGGAATGGCTACTCGTCGTCGAGCTCCACGTGGGGCTCGTCGACCGGCGGCTCGAGCTTCAGCGGCGGATCGAGCAGCAGCAGCAGCAGCAGCAGCAGCTCGAGCGGCGGTGGGTGGAGCGGCGGCGGCGCCAGCTCGAGCTGGTGATCCGTCGATCGGCGGGCCTGGCGCGCAACCTCGCAGGTAGCCCGTCGCATAGCCGCGCGGTGGAGAACCCGAGTGCGGCCTGCGCATACGGCGTCTGGACACACCGTCGACGATCCACGCCTGCACCAGCCCCCCCGGGCCGATCGCGCGTCCCCGTGGGACACGAGTGTCGTCGTCGACGACAGATGCACGAGCACGACGGAGATTTCGCTTGACGTGTTCGCCCGGCCACTTCGAACCGCGCGGAGGTGATGGCGAATCGCATCGCGCGTGGCGCGATGTGCGCGCGCTGGTGAATGGCTGAGCTCGTGAGCCGGTTCGCGTTCGTCGGAGGCGGTCATCGTCGACGAGGAGCGAGCTGACGACCTCGAATTTTCGCGTGCTAGTGGTGGAGTCACACGCACGACGAAGGAGATTGCCGATGTTCGATAGCAGCGCGGCCGGGACCGATTCCTCGACGAGCAACGACGCGCCTCGCGAAAGCGATTCGTGGGAGAGCGTCGATCGTCGCCTGCGGGCCTACGCACGCAGGCGAGCGGCTCTCGACAAGGCCGAATCGCTCGATCTCGCCCGCGCTGCGGACATCGAGATCCACCACCGCTACGGGTGCGCGACCTTTCTCGAGTACATGGAGCGCCGCCTCGGTTACGTGCCGCACACGGCGCGCGAGCGGCTCCGCGTGGCACGCGCCGTCACCGCGATGCCGCTGATCGCGAAGGCGCTGTCGCTCGGTGCGCTGACGTACTCGCATGTTCGCGAGCTATCGCGCGTGGCCACGCCGGAGACCGAAGACGCGTGGCTCGCCGCGGTCGCCGACAAGACGGCCGGCCAGGTTCAGGAGCTGGTGGCGGGCCACGCGTACGGCGACCTGCCGACCGATCCGACGCGCGCGGATCTGCGTGCTCGCACCCTGCGGCTCTCGCTCCCGTCCGAGGCGTACGCGATGTGGCGAGAGGCGCGCAAGGCCGTCGCCGAGGTGCGCGGGAGCGCGGTCAGCGATGCCGAGGTGGTGGAAACCTTGGTCCGTGCGTACCTGGTTCCCACGAGCGATCGCCCCGCCTACCAGCTCGCGTACAAGCAGTGCCCGGACTGCAAGCGCGCCACGATGAACGGCGCCGGGCGCCCGATCGATGTCGAGCCGCAGGTGATCGCGCGGGTCGAGTGCGACGCGCGCGTGATCGGTGATCTCGATGCGGCGCACCCGGAACGCGCGAGCCAGAGCGTCACCCCGCGAATGCGCGAGCACGTGTTCGGGCGCGACGGACACCGATGTTGCGTTCCCGGGTGTCGCTCGTCGCGCAATCTCGACGTGCACCACATCATTCCGCAGGCGCAGGGCGGACCGCACGAGGCGTGGAATTTGTGCCTGTCGTGCTCGGGGCACCACATCGCCCACCACGCGGGCTTGCTCGCGATCTACCGGGGCGAGGACGAGCAGCACTTCCACTGGGAGAACCAGCCGGACCCCGAGTACCTCGGGTCTGGGCGAATGATGTCGATTGCGAAGGTCCGCGCGAGAGCCAACGCGCGGTCCCACGGGGACGTCGACGTGCCTGGCAGGTGACGCCGTAGCGATCAGCCGATCTTCTTCTTCAGCTCGGCGACGTCCGCCTCGATGCGATCGAGCCGCCGGTTCGTGGCGTTGATCGCGCGCTGGTCGCGGGCGATATCCGCGTTGAGCTGCGCCAGCATCTCGCTACTCTGCCGGTCCAACTCGTCGATGAGCCGCCGCTTTTCGTCTGCGTCGTTCGCCATCCTCAGCCCACCTTTCGCTTGAGTAGCTCGACGTCAGTCTCGATCCGCTCGACACTATCACGGAGATCGAAGCGGTCCTCGAGCATCGTGTGGAGATCCCGCGACGAGGCCACCAGATCGGTGTGTCGAGTCGCGGCCCGAATCTCGCCCTCGTTGAAACGAGCCGCGGTGTCTTCCACAGCCCTCCGAACGGCCGCGCTCACTTGATCGATGCGCGCGTTCGTCTGATCGATGCGCGCGCTCGTCTGCGCGCTCGAACGATCGATGCGAGCGTTCGTCTCGCGTAGCTCGTCACGCAGCTCGGCGAGGATCCTCAAGATGAGGTTGTCGTTGTCCGACATCGCAGTCTCCATTCTAGCCGTTGTGTCTCGAGCGAACAGCACAAACGATGCCGCGCGGAACCGCGCGGAATCTCGACGCGGACGCCCTGAGTGTCCAGCCGGCGGACAGCTCAGGTCAGTCACCCGGCACACGCGACAGCTCGGGCAGGTGATCAGTTCGGGTCGTCCCCCGCAACGGGGACCTGGCAGCGTCCGCGGATGTATGCGTCGGCCGGTGCGTCGTGCACCACGAAGCGCAGGTGATCGCCGGGCTCGGCGCACGCCGCTGGATCGACGACGATCTCGAAGCACGCTCCATCCGCCGGGCACGTGGGCAACGGCTGCTCGACGCCGTCGATCACGAGCGTGCCGCCGGCTGGACGCCATCTGCGGGGCTGGTATCGCGCAGCTTCGATGCATCGAGGCAGGCGACACCGAACATCTGCTTTGCCACGCGCGCGAGCTCGGTGAGCGACGGGTCGAGGTCCTGCGTGCATACCGTGGTCAGCGAACCGTGCGGGCCCATGGCCTCGACAAGGGACTGCATACGAACAGGCGGATCCGCGACGACGGTATCCCCGAACGGGCCCGTCCACGCGCACGAGTGCGCGAGCGCAGGGATCGCGGCGCGATGGATCGGCGACCCGGGACTCGTAGTGGCCCGGGAACCCGCCGATACCCGTCACGAAGGGCGAGTCCTCACGCGCGTGACAGTTGTGCTTCGGCCCGACTGTCACCATGTCCTCGTCGCACTCCACCCCGAACCGCGTGCAGCGCAACGACTGGATCGGACCCAGCGTTGGACTCTCTGGTCCGAGCATCGCGGGGTCGAGCAGGGTGCAGTCGTCCTCATCCTGGATGAAGATCACGAGGAGGTTCGCGCTGTCTCGACGAAACCCGGCGTTCGCTGCGTTCGCTAACACCCGAACGGATGCGGCGAGCGGTTGCTCGAACCCGCAGCCTCCGGATCCGACCCGGAACATCGCGCCGAGCGCGTCGTGCCGCGTGCCCGCGTAGTTCGTCGCCGGGCCATCGACAAGATACGGGCCCGTGACCGGCGCGCCCGAGACCAGCAACCCGCCGTCCTTGCCTGCACCCGCGCATCCCCCATTGCCGATCTGCCCGAGCGGCGGCCCGGGATGCAGCGCATCGCGCAGTGCGGTGGTTCCGTAGTCCGACGTCGTGACTCCGACATGAAGATCGAGCACGCCGCCCGCCGGCGCTTCGAGTGCCCGAAGCAGTGTGTCGAAGTGCTCCGCCAGAGCGTGCTGGATGTGTGCCACCCCCGGCGAGTCATCGATCACGAGGGCGATGTCGAGCGCGCTACCGCCGGTCACCGGCATCGACACGACATCGATGCTCGGGGACGTCCCGTGGGTCTCACCGCAGGCGACGAACAGAAGTGAGAGAGCGACGAATCGCGTCACGGGACCTCGCAACGTGCGCGTACGTACGCGCCGGGCGGCCCCTCGTGCACGACGAAACGCAGGTGATCGCTCGTCTCCGGACACGCCGCAGCATCGCTGACGATCTCGAAGCACGCACCCTCGGCCGGGCACACGGGCAGTGCTTCGTCCACGCCGCCGCTGACCAGGACCGCGGAGCAAGCGGGCTGGGTGCCGGCGGCGGTGTCGCTGTCGCGCAGCATCGACGTATCGAGGCACGCCACCCCGAGGTTCTGCTCGAGGACATGTCCGACAGCCCGCATCTGCGTGTCGAACACCGGACTGCATCCCGGCTCGAATAGACCATGCGCACCGAACGCCGCGGCCAGATCACCCATTCGCACAGCGGGGTCCATCGCTCGGGTCTCGCCGTTCACGAACGGGATGTCGCACGAGTTGCCCAGCGCCGTTATCGCGGTGCCACCACCAGGCGGAGTTCGCAACTCGATCCCGAACGGCGTCCGCGGACCTGCGAGAGCGACGACGGTGAGCAGCGACGGATCGGCCTTGAGCCCACGCAGCAGCTCGATCGTCGGGGCGAGGCCCTCGATATACGTCGAGTCCTCGCGCGCGCGACAGCCGGTCTTCTCGCCGACGTCCAGGGGCTCGTTGCACACGATGCCTTGCTGGGTGCAGCGAAAGGACTGCAGAGGTCCGATCGGCTCGTTGACATCGAGCAACCGCGGCGTACGGAACGAACAGTCGTCCTCATCGGCGACGATCACGACACCGAGCTGCGCGGTCGGCCGAAGAAAACCGGCGTTCGCCGGGTTAGTCAAGGCTCGGCGAATTGCCGCGAAGTGTTGCTCGAAACCGCAGCCACCACCTCCGGCCTTGATCATGGCATTGGCGACCGATGGGAGCGTCCCCTGGTAGTTGCGCCGGCGCGTACCGACTGGGTCGGCCTCGTCGATCAGGAACGCATCGCTCACCATTGCACCGGAAGTGAGCAGCCGGCCGTCTTTTCCGGATCCAGCGCAACCGCCGTTGCCGAGCTGGCCGATCGGAGGGCCAGGGTGCGCTGGGTCATCCGACCCGGTCGTGCCGAGATCCGACGTCGCGATCCCAAGATGAAGGTTGACGAGCTCACCATCCGTCGAGAGGCGATCGACGAGCAACGGAAACGAGGCGGATAGAAGGTCCTCGAGCTCGGAGCCGCCCGGCGAATCGTCGATCAAGAACAGCAGATCGAGCTCGCGGTTCGGCGTCACGGGCATCGACACGACCTCGATGCTCGACGGATCCGCGAACGGCGACGGCAGGTTGTCGCCGCACGCTCCGAGGAGCACCGCGATGGCTACGGCGCGAGCTGACAACGAACGTGGGTCCAGGAGTCGTCGGAGACCGCGGCGACGCGCCGGATGCGAACGCGCAGGTGATCCGTGGTGGTCGGGCACGCGGCTGCATCGGCGACGATCTCGTAGCAATCGGGGGCGCCGGACGAGCACAGTGGTAGCAGCGTAGCGGCATCGGGCGCGCTGTCACGAATATCGGCGACCTCGCAGGAGGGCTGGACGCCAACCTCCGGCGAGGCGTCGGCGAGCTGCGCGGTATCGAGGCAGCTGTCGCCCATCAGCTTCTTCGCGGACTCGCCGATCATCTGCAACGGGTGCGAGAGGTCGGCGCTGCAGATCGAGGTGAGCGAGCTGCGGTCGGGGAACGCGTCGAGGAAGCCGGCGAGGCGCACGGCCGGATCTGCGACGTCGGAGCCGTTCGGCGTCGTGAACACGCACGAGTGCTGGAGCGTGGGCTGCGCAGGGCCTCCGCCGGGCGGCGTCGCGAGCTCGACCGCGACGGGCGTGGGATCGCCGACGATCGCGGCGGTCATCAGCATGCGTTCGTCGGACTTCGCGGCGAGCAGCGCGTCGACGAACGGGGTGAG
>JBBRBG010000261.1:0-10684 GCA_038206055.1 Haliangiales bacterium | reverse complement strand
TGGAGAACGAGGACGGCGATCGGGTGATCACCTGGGGCCTCCGCACCACGCTGTCGCGCGTCGACTACCTCGCGTACGTCGGGCTCGACCACGTCTGGGCACTCGACGTCACCGCGCTCGTCGGCGTCGAGCTGCCGTGATCAACGCGAGGGCGCAGAGCAGGCCTGCGTCTCCGCCGGTGGCGTTGCAACCGCCACCTCCGGTCGCGATCAGGTGCTCGCCGATCGTGGTCCGCAGCTCGTAGGTGCCGTCGCCGTCGACGTCACCGGCCTCGTTGCTCGTGATCCCGGCGATCGCCAGCTCGATCGGCTCCCCCGTCGCGACGAATGACACGGTGACGCTCCCCGTATGGCAGTCCTCGACGCCGACGATCCGGCGCGCGCCGACATCGACGGTATAGACCGCCGGGGCGCCGGTGGCCTGCCGGTCGCAGCGGGACTCGGGAGGCAGCATCGCCGCCGGCGTGATCGCGACGGACGGCGACGAGCCGCTCGGCGTCATCAGCTCGAGCTGGAGCGCATGTGCGGTGTCCGGATCGGGCCAGTGGATCACCAGCTCGTAGCGCGTGCCGGCGACCGGCGCGTCGGGAATCCCGTCGACGATGAACGTCGGTGCCACGCCGCCGCGATGGCACACGCTGCACGCATACCCATCGACGCGCGATCCGGTGAAGTACCGGCCTTCGCTGCCACCCTTGTCGAGGACTCCTTCGCCGAACAGCGCGGGATCGGAGAACGCATGCGCCCGGGCCGGCAACCCCACGGCGATCACGAGAGCGAGCCAGAAGCGATTCATGGAGATCCCGACGCCGTCGCCCAGCGATACAGCGTGACGTAGTGCGGATCATCGATGGTGGCGTAGACGGTATGGCCCCACGGGTCGTCGCCCTTGTGCCCCGCCCCACCATCGGCGAGTGGAAGCGGCTTGCGCAGCAGCAGCGAGCTCGTGGGTCCGTCCGGGCCGACGAGCATCGAGCGCGCCCGCGTGTACGTCAGCGCGAGCTCGTACGGAGTCGGCGCGTCGTAGATGGCCGTCGCGGGATCGAGGCGAGCGCGGCCGGGACCGAACACGGCGAAGAACCGATCGGTGGTGCCGTGGCACGTGGTGAACCCGCAGTCGCGCAAGAGGATCGGATACACCGAGGTCTTGAACACCGTGGCATCCGCCCCAGGGATCGCGAGATCCGTCTGCGGATCGGTGCACGCCACCAGGGTCGCCGCGAGGACGAGTGCGCGCACCACGTCAGTTACATCCGCAGCCGCCGGCCTTGCCCGTCCCGCCACCCGTCGCACCCTCGCGATATCCTCGTGCGTGCTCCTCGCCCGCCGACAGCTCCGGCGCCGCGCCGAGCTCCATGTCGGGCCGCGCGAGCGTCTCGCGCTTGTTCGCACTGATCCGGTGACACCCGGTCCCGGCGATCAGGAGCAGCGCGATGGCGAGCTTCACGCGAGGACCCTACCCCGGCGCGACCGCCTCGACCACCGAGAGAATCTCGCGGACGCTCGCCGTCACTCACCCGGTGCGGCGTCAAGGCCGCATGGCCGCCTGGCTAGTTCGCGATCAGCGCCACGTTCGTGATCGTGCCCGCGCTCACGGGGACATCGCCCTCGCCGAGGCCACCGCCGGCGATCGAGAGCTTCGCCTTGCCGGTTCCGACCGCGACATTCGGGAACACGACGTCGGTGCCGGTGTCACCTGCGGCCCACGCGGCGCCTGTGACCGCCTGCGGAGCGCCATGCTCACCGGAGAGCGAGACTGCACGCGGCGTGGCACCGTTGACGTGCACGACGACCATTGCCTTGGCCGGATCGTAGGTCTGGCTGATCTGGGTGAAGAACGTGGGGAGCCGCGCCACCGTGATCGACCGGGCGCTGAAGAATCCGCCGCCTTTGATCACGGCCTTGCTCGCATAGATGATCGTCGGCGCCGTGTACATCGACGCGGGCTGCGTGCACTGCGACGCCGCGGTTGGCTGCGTGATCGTCAGGGTGGTGTTGACGTTCGCGCCCGGCAGGCACAGATCGAACCGGCCGTTCGGTGCGGTGTTGCTCGTGGCGCCGCCCGCGACGTCGAGCGTTGCGTCCTTGATCCCGCAGAACGCGGTGTGGTCGTCCCAGTCGACATACTCGCCGGTGAACCGGACCTGATCGCCGCACGATCCGTTATCGATGTCGACGGAGGCGTCCCTGTTGGCGTCGTCGCTACAGCCGACGAGGACCACGAAACCGAGAAGTGCGCGGCGCGACATGCGGCGACGCTACCACGCAGCGCACTATTTCTTCGTGACGGGCTTCGCGATCGAGGCCGGGCGACCACCGGCCATCGCGTCGGGGAGGGTCAGCTCGGCCAGTGCGTCCTGGAACTGCACGCGCGACAGCATGATCTTCTCCTCCTGGTCAACGATCTGGATCGTGGTCTTCTGCACGCGGTCCGAGATGTCCTTCATCTTGAGCTTGAGGTGGGCCATCAGATCGCCACCCGTCTTGACCGCCTGGAGCGTGACGATCTGCATGTGCAGCTCGTCCATGCGCTCCCTGAAGTCCACGAGGCGGCGGCGCATCGAGACCTGCTCCTCCGAGAGATCCACCAGCGTGCGGTGGATCGCGAGCAACTTCCGCAGCGCGTCCTTGAGCTCGGGCGCGCCCTCGGGGGCCTCGACCCAGACCTTCATCATGTCGAGCGTGACTTCGGCGTTGAGGTCGAGCGTGCGCTCCATGGGCGTGGCCTCGGCGATCTCGACGGTGCGAACCTCGCCGCCCTTGAGATCGACCTCGAACAGGTGCGCCTCTCCCACCCGCTCGAACGCCGGCGGTGCCTCGAGCAGCGTCCAGCCCTTGTTGACCGTGTGCCGGATGAACACCTTCGCGGGCTCGCGCAGGCGATTCGTGACGACGAGCTTCTGGCGGCGGATGTGCTGGACCTCGGCGGTGAGAACGCCGCGCTGGAGCGTGACAAGCTTCGAGAGCTTGTTCTCCTCGCCATCGTTGCGCTCGATGACGATCTGGCGATCGAGCGCGTACGGCACCACGGCCGAGGCCTTCGGCGGCACGGGCTCGGTGAGTCCTTCACCGATGAACCGCTCGTTGCCGTACACCGTGACCGGCCCGGTCTCGAGGGTAGAGTCGGTCGGGTTCTTGAACCGCACCGCGCGGAACGCAAAGCTCGCATTGCCGCGCTCGCTCTCCGAGTCATAGAGGTACACGACCTCGCCCTCGGTCTCCTTGCGCATCATCGAGATCATCGCGCTCGCGCCCTTGTCGACGGTCATCGGCGTGGGGTTCGCGAAGTGGCTCTCGCCGACCGGCTGCGCATCGGCGCTCATCGCGCCCTTCGCGGCGGCCTGCGCCTGCTTCTGCTCCTCGGGCGTGGGCGCCTGCGCGACGAGGCGGACCCGCTCCGGCTGGTTCGGCTCGATCTTCGTGACGATCTTGATGCGGGCCGGAGCCACGCCGTGATCGATCAGCTGGTTGCGCACGATGTTCGCGCGGTCGTTCGCACGCCGCGTAGCATCGGGCCGGTTCGCATCGCCGTAGCCTTCGATCACGATGTTGTTGCTGTTGCCCGAGAGCTGGTTCGTGATGTTGCGCATCTTCGAGTCGCCCTGCGACACGCGCGCGTCGGTCGGCGGAGGCGCCGGGGACTTCGCGCTATCGCGCGGTTTCGGCTCGGCCATCGCGACCTTCTTCGCCGCGCGGATCTGGCGACCCTTCGCGCGCTTACCGCCGCCGCTGATGCTGCCGCCCGTCGCGGTGCTGCCCGTCGCCTCGATGCTCTCCCCGAAGTCCTCCGAGCCCATGCTCGTGGTGACCGGTGACGGAGGCGACATCATCGGCGCGTCGTCGTCCTTCATTGCGACGCGCTCGGCGTTCTTGTCCTCGGGATGCCCCGAAGGTCGGCGGATCTCGTCATCGCCGAGCTCGCCGAGCGCCACATCACCGTTGGGTGCGCCGTTCACCGCCACTCCACCGTACGGCGAGATGCCCGTCGGTGGCGCGACCGCGAACTTCTCCTCCGACGCGAGCGTCTCGCGGTGGACCTGACGCACGCTCCACAGATCGTATTTGAACGACAGCGCCGAGCTCGAGCCCACGCCGACCAGTACGTCCTTCCAGTCCTCGCCGGAGGTGTTGTCGACGATTGCCCAGCCCTCGACGAGGACCTTGCCCTTCTCGCCGACGACCACGCGGTAGCTCGGCTTCCACGCCGGTGACTCGGTGACGTAGGTCAGCACCACATCCGCAGGCGCCTTGCTCGGCAGCTGCAGCTTCATGACGAGGTAGTCGCCGTCGGAGGCCTGCTCGCGCGGGATCGAGACCGGCAGCGGTTGCTTCGAGATCGCATCGACGACGGTCAGCGACTTGAGGAAGTCATCCACGCGGTCGCGGGGAACCGAGACCGTGAGGGACCCACCCTTCACGGTGGCGCGGCGCTCGTAGTACGCGACGCCGTTGCGGTAGATCACGACGCGCCCCAGGGCAACGTCATCGACCTTCACGAAGTTCGAGTGCGTGAGGCCACAGCCGGAGATGGCGGCGGCCAAGAGGAAACCGGCGAGGACCTTCTTCATGAGTCCTGGCAAACGCACCGTGGTGCCGGGTCGGTCTACTTTCGAGCCGGTTTTTTCCCAAGCCGGGGCGCGATCGTGGTGTTAGCGCCGGTTGGAGGCGCGACCGAGGCCACGCGCTGCGCCCGGCGGTCCTCCAGCTCCTCCAGGGTCTTGGGCCAGTCGTCCTTGAGGAGGCGGGACAGCGAGCGGTCTGCGAGCAGCCTCCCTTCCGTCTGGCAGGTCGGGCAGTAGTTCGCCTCGTTGTCGGCGTAGACGATGCGCTGCACCTTGGTGCCGCACACCGGGCACGGCTGGCCGTACTTGCCGTGCACCGCCATCTCGGGGCGAAACGCGGTGACCTTGTCGGGGAAGCCCTCGCCGATCTCGTCGCGAAACCGCTGCGTCCACAGCGTCAGGAGATCGATGCACGCCCGGTGCAGCACCACGATCTCCTCGTCCGTGATCGACGACGTCATGCGAAACGGCGACAGCTTCGCGGCGTGCAGGATCTCGTCGGAGTACGCGTTTCCGATGCCATCGAACAGCGTGGGATCGGTGAGCGAGCGCTTGACCGTGTGCCGCTCGCTACGCAGCCGCTCTGCGAACTGATCGGGCGTGGCCGTGAACACGTCGAGGCCGCCGCGATCGAAGTCCGCGAGGCCCGCGCGATCGGCGATCAGGTGGAGTGACGCGCGCTTCTTCGGCGATGCCTCGGTAAAGATCAGCGTTCCGTTCGAAAAATCGAACGCGGCGAGGCCGACCTTTCCCGGCACCTTCTCGCCTCGCTTCTTCCACCGCAGCCGCCCCGCGATCATCAGGTGGATCACGATGAACCGGCCGCCTGCGACGCCGATCACGATCCGCTTGCCGAGCCGCTCCACCGATTCGACCACGGCACCGGCGATGTCCTTCGGCGATGGCGACACGGTGCGCAGCACGAACGGGCTGGCGATCCGCATCCCCTCGAGCGGCTTCCCGATCGTCAGCGCCTGCAGCCGCTCGACATAGATCGCGACGTCCGGGAGCTCGGGCACGAAGCGACTCTAGCGCGCGGTCCCGCGGCGCTGTATGACAACGGCTGCCGATGCGCGTCGTCTACGCCCTCGCCCTGCTCGCCGGCTGCCGCGACGTGCCGGCGCTTCCCGATGCGCGGGTCCGCGACGACGCCGCGATCGATGGGCCGCTCGACAAGGCCGCCAACTGCGCGGTCGTGTTCGGCAGCTCGCTGACGAATTCGTTCGGCCGGCTCGATGGCACCGTGCGCGCCGTGGTGCCGCCCGGGGATCCGAGCTGCCCGATGCCGAACGGCACGCACCTCGTACTGCAGGTGACGATGGCCGGCGAGACCTATCGCATGGTGACGAACGTCCTCTCGGACTCGGGCCCACCGCAGGTCTATCTCTACGAGCTCGATGCCCCGCTCGCCGGGCCCGCATGGGCCGAGGGCTGGCACCCCGGCGACCAGCTGGACTACACGAGCACACTCCACGTCACGAGCGACCAGTTCGTGCCGCACGACATGCCGACGACGGTGGGCATGGTCACCGATCGGATCGAGCTCGGAACCAAGGTCAGCGTGTTCGCCACGTCGAGCGGCGGCATCAACTCGTCCGGGGCGCACCTGATCCATCGAAATCTGCCAAACGCCGACGGCGCGATCGTGATCGGCCCCGATACCGCGACCCCGCACTACATTCTGTTCCGGTTCGACGAGCAGGCGTTTTGACGAAGCGCTGAGGTGCGCCGAGCGCTCACGCCCGGAGTAACGCCACGCCATACGCGTCGAACGCGCCATCCCGCGTCACGATGGTGTAGCCCTGATCGAGCGCTTGCGCGATCAGGAGCCGATCGAATGGGTCCCGGTGGTGCCAGGCCAGCGCTCGAACCCGAAGCGCCGAGGAGAGCGCAAGCTCGGCAACCTCGAACCCGGTACGCTTCAAGACGTCCGGCAACCATTGCTCCGCGGGTCTCGCGAGGTCGAGCTTGCCCAGTGACTGCTTGATCGCGATCTCCCACGCACTGACGATGCTCACGAGCACGTCGTGCGTACCATCCTCGAGGACCGCTCGAGTCTCGGTCGCGAGCCGATCCGGGTCGGTCGCACTCCACAGGAGGACGTGGGTATCGAGCAGGAGCTTCAACGCCGCCTCTCAGATGCCAAAGCTGTCGGCGATATCCGCTGGGAGCTCGTCAAAGTCGGCGTGGATCGTAGCCTCGCCCGCGAACAACCCCAACCGGCGCCGACGCACGGCCACCTTGTACGCCGAGAGCACGGCCACGGGCTCGCCCGCCCGGGCGATGATCACACGCTCTCCGGCCTCGACCTCCTCGAGCAGGCGCGACAGCTGCGTCTTGGCCTCGTGGATGTTGACTTGCTTCACGAGACTAACCTTAGCTAACAGCGTCGCGTTGTGCAACGCCCCTCTGGAGCAGCTCTTACGAACGCTTCGCTAACCTCGCGTGCGAAGCCACCGCGTCACTTCTTCTTCGCCACGGCCTTCTTCTTCGGCGCGGCCTCGGCGGCGGAGTCGGCCTCCGCGGCGATCGCCGGCTTGCGCTCCTAGGACTTGCTCATGCCGAGGCTCGCCTTGAGTGCCTCCATGAGGTCGATGACCTTCCCGGCGGGAGCCTCGGGCGCAGCCGTGATCTCCTGGCCTTCGACCTTCTTCTGGATCAGCTCCATCATCCGGACCGACACCTCGTCCTTGTACTTCGCGGGATCGAAGGTCTCGTGCGCGATCTGCTGGATGATCTGCTTCGCGAGCCCGATCTCGGCGGCCTTGAGCTCCGGCAGGTCGGGAATCGGCACCTCGGCCCACGGCTTCACCTCGTCGGCGTAGCGGAGCTGGTGGATGATCAGGCCGCTCTGGTACGGGCGCAGCGACACGATGTACTGCTTGCCGCGCGCCGAGTAGCTCGCGATGCCGACGAGCCCGGTCTCGAGCATCGCGTCGTGGATCAGTTTATAGGCGCGCTCGCCGCCCTTGTCGGGACCGAGGTAGTAGCTCTTCTCGACGAACAGTGGATCGACCGCTGATGCGGGGACGAACTCCTCGAGCGCGATGGTCTGGGTCGCGACGGCGTCGAGAGCCTTCAGCTCCTCGCCCGAGAGGATCACGTACTGACCCTTGGCGTGCTCGTAGCCCTTGACCGTGTGCTCGCGGTCGACAACCTCGTTGCACTTGGTACAGATGTACTGCTGCTTGAGACGCGCCCCGTCCGCATCGTGCAGCATGTTGAAGTGGATATCGCCGGAGGACTCGTTGGTCGTGTAGAGCTTCGTCGGGATCGAGACGAGGCCGAACGAGATGGTCGCCGTACCAATGGACCGAGCGGGCATAGAATAATTGTACCGGGCTACCGTGAGCGATCCTAAAGACGAAGGGCTGGATGCCTACCGGGCCAAGCGGACGGGCGGTGCCACACCTGAACCCATGGCCAGCCAGCCGCCCCAGGTCGCGGGGCGCAGCGGCCCGCGGATGTTCGTGGTCCATCAGCACGATGCGACCCGCATGCACTGGGACTTGCGGCTCGAGATCGATGGGGTCCTGTGCTCGTGGGCGGTGCCCAAGGAGCCGTCGATGGACCCCGACGACAAGCGGCTCGCGGTGAAGGTCGAGAACCACCCGCTCGAGTACGTGCACTTCGAGGCGGTGATCCCGGACGGCAACTACGGGGCCGGGGCGATGATCGCCTGGGACCGCGGGCTGTTCCGGCCGCTGATCGACCCCGCGCAGGGGATGCAGGATGGCGAGATCAAGTTCGAGCTCTACGGCTACAAGCTGCGCGGCGCGTTCACGCTGGTGCACACAGGCAAGAACAAGCGCGGCAAGCAATCGGGTCGCGGCTCGAACGAGTGGCTGCTGATCAAGAAGCGTGACGAGTCGGCGGAGCAGTTCCTCGCGTCCGCGGTGCCTCTGTCGGGGGCGAGCGTGCTGTCGGGGCTGACGATCGACGAGCTCGCCGCGCGCGCACCGAAGCATCAGGAGGTGCTCGCCGACCTCGTGGCGCGTGGCGTGCCGAAGAAGGTGATCGTTCCCGGCTCGATCGAGCCGATGCTCTGCCAGACCGCCGATGCACCGTTCTCCTCGCCCGACTGGATCTACGAGCTCAAGTACGACGGCTTCCGCATGCTCGCGCACGGCGGCGCTGGGCAGGCGAAGCTGCGCTATCGCTCCGCGCAGGACGCGACCGATCGCTATCCCGAGCTGACGAGCGCGATCGGCGCGCTGCCGATCGCGGACCTCATCCTCGACGGAGAGATCGTGATGCTCGATGCCGAGGGCAAGCCGGACTTCCACAAGCTGTCGTTCCGCGGCCAGCTCCATCGCGCCGGCGAGATCCAGCGCACCGCGCTGTCGTCGCCGGTGACGTACGTCGTGTTCGATCTGCTCGGCGCGGGCGGCCACGATCTGCGCGGGCTCCCGCTGCTGGCGCGCAAGGCATATCTGAAGAGGATCCTCCCGGGCGTGGGACCGCTGCGCTACGGCGATCACATCCCGCAGCAGGGCGAGGCACTGCTGCAGCAAGTCGTGGCCCGTGGCCTCGAGGGCGTCGTCGCGAAGAAGGCCAGCTCCACGTACAAGAGCAAGCG
This sequence comes from Haliangiales bacterium, assembly GCA_038206055.1. Classification (GTDB taxonomy): domain Bacteria; phylum Myxococcota_A; class Polyangia; order Haliangiales; family Haliangiaceae; genus JABFXX01. The sequence continues at coordinate 1,544 of JBBRBG010000261.1, read as the reverse complement.
CTCGCCCGACTGGCTGAAGATGAAGGCCGATCCAGAGGCCGACTTCGCGGTGTGCGGGTACACGCCGCCGAAGGGCACGCGCATGGGGCTCGGCTCGCTGCACCTGTGCGTCTGGGTCGACGAGCGCTGGGTATGGGCCGGCAAGGTGGGCTCGGGCCTCGACGACAAGCTGCTCGCCTCACTGACCAAGGAGCTGTCGGCGAAGCCGCGCTGGAAGCCCACGTTCACGCGGCCCAAGGGCGAGCCCGATGCCATGTGGGTCGAGCCCGAGCTGGTCGTGCAGGTGCGCTATCGCGAGTGGCCGGTGGAGAGCGCGTTGCGGTTTCCGGTGTTCGAGCGCCTGCGCCGCGACAAACCGCCGAAGGACTGCGGCATGCCGATGCGCACGACCGCCGAGGCTGCGCCGAAGGAGGGCCCGCGCGAGCCGGGACCGGGTGACTCGCTCGAGATCGTCGTCAATCCGCAGGTCCGCGAGCTCCGGCTGACCCGACTCGACAAGGTGTTCTGGAAGGACGAGGCGATCACCAAGGGCGAGCTCATCGAGTACTACCGCGGCATCTCGCCGTGGCTCCTGCCCTACCTGAAGGATCGACCGACGGTGCTCGATCGCTACCCCGATGGCATCGACGGCGACCGCTTCTACCAGAAGGACATGCCCGACTGGATCCCGCCGTGGCTACGCACCACGACGCTGTGGTCCGAGCATAGCCAGCGTGAGATCCACTACGTGCTGATCGACGACGCCGATGGGCTCGCGTTCGTCGCGAACCTCGCATCGATCCCGATCCACTGCTGGGCGAGTCACGTCGGTGCGCTCGAGCGACCCGACTGGACGATCGTCGACCTCGATCCGAAGAACGCGCCGCGCGAGTGGGTGGTCCCGCTCGCGCTCGCGATCCATCGGCTGTGCGAGAGCGTGGGCCTGCCGAACTACGTGAAGACCTCCGGGCAGAGCGGCCTCCACGTGCTCATCCCGCTCGGAGGTCAGTGCACGTTCGATCAGGCGCGGACGCTCGCGTATCTGATCGGCCTCATCATCGAGCGGCAGCACCCCGACAAGGCGACCACGCTGCGCAATCCCGCCGCGCGCGGTGGTCGCGTCTACCTCGACTGGGGCCAGAACGCGCACGGCCAGTTGCTCGTCGCGCCGTACAGCGTGCGACCGGTCTCGGGCGCGAGCGTGTCGATGCCGCTGGTCTGGGGCGAGGTGGTGCCCGGCCTCGATCCGAAGCAGTTCCACATCCGCAACGCACTCGATCGCGTGGCCGCGTGGCCCGAGGATCCGTGCCTGCGCGTCGTCGACGAACGGCCGGATCTTGCGGCCGTGCTCGACCGGCTCGGCGAGCTCCAGAAGGACTAGGAGCGCGTACGTCATAGACCTGCGCGAGCGGCAATCCGCAGTACCGGCTGCGAACCGCAAGTCCGCTGGTTCAGGTGAGCCCCGAAGGCCTCGAAGGTCCCGAAGCAGAGTCTTCTCCTGCAGGAGAAAGCCTCTCCTTGGGGTCTTCGAGAACTTCGGGGCTCATCTTTCTGGAAGCACGGTC
>JBBRBG010000260.1:0-10706 GCA_038206055.1 Haliangiales bacterium | reverse complement strand
CGACAAGGGCCGCGAGGCCGGCGGCAGCGGCGACTACGCGAAGGCGATCGAGCTGCTCGGGAAAGCGCACGATGCGGCGCCGACCTGGCCCTACCCGCTCTACGAGCTCGCGTTCACCTACGAGATGATGAGCCAGCCCGCCAAGGCGCTGCCGATCTACGAGCAGGTCGTGGCGCTCGCTCCGCGCGGCTACTTCACGGCGCTCACGAGCGTCGACTGCCTGCGGCGCGAGGCCGCGAAGGAGTGGTCCGCCGGGATGTGCAGGCGCTACGCGATGGTGGAGTTCGCGGAGCCGGCGAAGCGCACGGCGGAGCTCCAGGCGATCGTCGCTACCGCGCCGGGCATCACCGCGGCGTGGAAGGAGCTCGCGCTCGACACCGAGGACGACACGCAGCGCATCGCGATGCTCGACAAGGCGCTCGCGAACAAGCCCGATGCGGAGACGCGCGGCGTGGTGCTCTCGAACAAGGCATTCGCGCTCGATCGACTCGGCAAGCGCGCGGAGGCGATCAAGATCCTCGGCGAGCTCGTGCTCGACCCCACATCACCGCTCGACATCGTGGAGATGTCGAAGATGGGGCTGATGCAGATGATGAATCCCTGACACGTGGAAACGCGCGGCACGCGTCGTGACTTCACGCGAGGGCGACCTACGGTGAAGGGATGTTGCATCAGATGGTGGGCTTCGCGCTCCTCGCTGGCTGTGGTGGAGCGCCGACCGGAATCGACGATGGCCCCGATGCGTCGGTGACGCCGGCGCCGCGGCAGACGTTCCAGCGCTGCACGGGTCGCACGTACACGCCGGCCGCCGAGGAGGACTGGCGGCACGACATCGCCACGCCGATCGTCACACTCGCCGGCGATGCGAATCACGCGGGCAAGGACATCATCGCGCGCCAGGGCACGACGGCCACGCTCCGGGCGAAGCTGACGTACGGCGCGGTCAGCAAGGATCTCGAGGACGAGGACGTGCTGGTGTTCCTCGATGACTGCGCGAGCTGGCGCTCCCTCGGCCGCGCGAGGACAGACGACAACGGCCGCGTCCAGGTGGCGGCGCCGATGCTGCCGGTCGGCGCGTACGAGGTGCGGTTCCAGGTGGCCGGTGACCAGAGCGTGACGACATCGGTGCTGTGGGTGCTACCGGCCGGGACGCGGTTCGTGGTCTCGGATGTCGACGCGACGCTGACGACGAGCGACGGGGAGCTGTTCGAGCAGATCTTCGGCGGGCTGGTGCCACCTGCGTATCCGATGAGTGCAGAGCTGATGGCCGCGCACGCCGAGCGCGGGCACGTGGTGATGTACCTGACGGGGCGACCGTACTGGCTGTCGGAGATGACGCGCAACTGGCTCGCCGAGAAGCAGCTCCCGTCCGGACCGTTGCGGGTGACAGATTCGAACAGCGACATCTTGCCCACCGAGGGCAGCGTCGGCGCGTTCAAGCGCGCGCAGCTCGCCGAGCTGGTGGCAGCTGGCTTCGTGATCGATGCGGCCTATGGCAACGCCACGACGGATATCTCGGCGTACCTCGGCGTTGGAATCGATCCGGCGCGCGTGTGGATCATCGGCGCGCACGCCGGCGAGCGCGGCACCCACGCCGTGAGCGAGAGCTGGGGCCCGCGCGCCGGCGAGGTCGCGGCGTCGGCAAAGATCGCGCAGCCGTTCGACTGGTGATCAGCCAGTGAACGCGTCCCACGGCGCCACGATACCCACGGACGGTGGTACCGATCGGTCATGCGCATCGCCCTCGTGTTCGTCTCGTGCCTGGCCCTCGTCTCTGGATGCGACAAGAAGAAGGAGGGCGGCGGCACCGGCAAGAAGAGCGACCTCATCACGAAGCTCGAGGCGATGACCGCGGAGGCGTGCGCGTGCAAGGACAGGGCGTGCGCGGATGCGGTGACCGCGAAGGTCACCACGCTCGGCGAGCAGAACAAGGACTTCGACCAGGACGACCTCCCGGCGCTGCAGGCCACGCAGAGCACGATGGATATGTGCATCGCGAAGCTGAACCCCGCGCTCGTCCTGTACATGGCGATCTCCGACGAGGCCTGCAAGTGCACCGACAAGGCGTGCGCGGACAAGGTCGGCGAGAAGTTCGCCACGTGGACGAAGGCGTTCAAGGCGGCAGGCACCCAGCTCCATCACAGCGAAGCGAACGTCGTGATGAAGGTCGGCAAGGGCGCCGGCGAGTGCATGACGAAGCTCGGCGCCGTGGTCCCGCAGTAGTCAGTTGCCGGCGGTATCGAACGTCAGCGGATAGGTCACGGTCAGGCTGCCCCCGCCCGACGGCGGTGGGAACACCATGCCCTTGTAGAGCGCGGCGATGCAGTTCTCGAGCTCGGCCTGCGCGCCGCTCGCGGTCGAGCTCTTCACCCGGCCGTCGGGACCGATGGTGAATCGCACGACGACCGAAGGAATGGCGTCGGGCGACCAGGTCTCGTAGCAGTCCATGATCGCACGGAGGTGCTGCTTCACCAGCTTGCGGATCGCGGTCTTGTCGACGTCATTCTGCGTCGGCGACAACGAGCTCGTCGGGATCCGCGGCGTTCGCCCCGGCGTCGACGACGGCACGGCGACGGAGATGTCGGCGATGTCGGCGAGCTTCTTCGGCGCATCCTGCGGCGGCGAGTCGATGGCAGCATCGAGCGGCGGCTTGGCGACCGCCACCGGCGCGGGCGCAGGCTTCGTACTGCACCCAGCGAGCAGGATGGCGACGATCCGCATCACTGCGCAGACACTACCCGCGAGGCGCGGTTGCGGCTGCTAGAATCGGCGCGCGTGCGCAAGCTGATCCTCCTCGTGCTCCTCGGCGCCTGCGCGAAATCGTCGGCGCCGCCTCCATCACCGCAACCACCGGCGCCGGCGCCCGCGCTCGTGCCGCCGACTCCCGCCGAGGAGATCGCGGCGCCGAACCGTCCCCTCACGACAGGCGAGATCGCGCTGCTGAAGCCGATCTTCCGCGACGGCATCGACTACACGAAGGTCCACGTCATCAACAACTCGTTTCCGCTGCAGCCGGAGAACGTGTACATGACGCCGCGCGGCCACGTGTACGCACCGGGTGACCTGTGGCAGAGCGACTTCTCGACGCGCAATCGCGCCGTGTTCGTTCACGAGATGACGCACGTGTGGCAGTACGCGAACGGCATGGACCTGATCGGCCAGGGCGTCGTCGAGTTCACGAAGTACCGCGGGCAGTACGAGAAGGCATACCCGTACGAGCTCGCACCAGAACGAGACCTGGTCGAGTACGGCATGGAGCAACAGGCCTCGATCATCGAGGACTACTTCGTGATCAACGTCGAGCACGGCGGGCCGCATCGCATGACGAACCAGAGCGTCACCTCGCAGCAGCGCGACGAGCTGTATGCGGCGGTGATGAAGAAGTTCCTGGGCGATGCGCGGTACGCACGCGAGCTCGATTCGACCGCGGTGGCTGCCCAGCACGCGAAGTCCTCGGAGCAGAAGCAGCCGGGACCGGATGCGTGCAAGGAATCCGAGGACGAGCACGGCGCGGCGCACATGTGCAGCTGGCGCTACATCCCACCGAAGAAGCCGTAGAGATGCGCTATCGTGTGCGGATGCTCCGCACGCTGTTCGTCCTGACGCTGTTCACTTCCGCCGCCGCCGCCGAAACACCGAAGTTCGAGATCGAGAACGGCTTCCTCAAGGTGCCGTTCCCGATCACCTTCGATACCGGCAAGGCCACGCTCAAGACGGAGTCCGCCGAGGCGATCGCGTACGTCGCGTCGTACCTCGAAGCGAAGTCCGCCATCACCACGCTGCGCGTCGAGGTCCACACCGACGCCCAGGGCGACGACAAGTACAACCAGGCGATGACGGAGAAGCGCGCGCTCGCCGTGACGAAGGCGCTGGTCGCGAAGGGCGTGGACTGCAAGCGCCTCGTCCCGGTCGGGTTCGGCGAGACGAAGCCCGTGGGCGACAACGGCACGGCCGAGGGCCGCGCCGCGAATCGCCGGACCGCGTTCGCGAACGCCGCACTGCGCGGACGGGCGATCGGCGGCATGCCGCTCGACGGCGGTGGCGCGGTCGCCGGCGATCCCTGCAAGTAAGGCCGAATCTATTGGGCGCGCGGCCCCGGATGTTCGGTAGAGCTAGCGCGTGCACCGCACCCTGCTGCTGATCCTCGTCGCCGCATGCGACTCCTCGGGCGGAACCGGCGGCGACATCGACGCGAGCACGACCGGCGATGGCCACCCCGCCACGGGCGACGGCAGCACGATCGACGGCGCGAGCAACCAGCTCCATTCAACGCTGACCACCTCGTGCTCCGCCACACTACAGGGCCGCGCGATCGTCAACGAGAACGGCAACCTTGGTATCGCGTTCACCGAGGCCGACTCCCCGTTCACGTTCACGGGCTCCGTGCAGTTCGATCTACCCGATGGCTACACCGGCACGATCCCCGATCCGGAGATGTGGAACGGCTCGGGCCCGCGCAAGATCGTCGCGATGACCACGCGGAGCTACGACCTCCACGGCAACCACTGCTGGACCACCGGCGCACCCTCGGGTGGCAGCGTCTCGATCACGACGTATCACCCGCTGCAGGGCGTCGTGAAGGCCACGTTCACGGCGCTCCAGCTGCGCAGCTGCACGGGCTCGGACGTGTGCACCGTCAGCGGCGCGATCGAGACCACCGGCGAAGGCGTGTTCGAGTAGCTCACCGACCGATCGCGGCGGAGATCGCCTTCGCGAGGTCGCCCTGTCCGGTCGCCCGCTGCTTCGCCGCATCCGCCACGAACGCTCGTGCTTCGTCGACCGTGGCGGTCTGCATCTTGACGCCTGACTTGACCAGCGCCGCGAGGCCGCGGGCGCTCTCCTTGCGCCAGCTCCCGCGCAGCTTCGGCTCCCACTCCGCGAACGCATCACGCACCTTCGCCTGATCTCCCGCCGAGACTCGCGCCCAGGCCGGCGCGGCGAACACGAGCCCACCGACGACGTAGTGAGTCATCAGATTTGACATCGCCTTCGCCTTCGCGTTCGCCATCGCGAGCATGTACAGCGGCGGCACCGCCCAGGCGCGCGCACGGCCACTCGTGATCGCCTCGGTGAGCTTGCCGTCGAGCGGTTGCGCGAGCTGCGGCGCGGCGAGCTGCAGCGCCTCCGCGAGCGTGGTGATCGGTTGCGCGGCGAACACGTGCGCGAAGCCGAGGTCCGCCCACATCGCGAAGGTCAGCTTGCGCGCCGCGAACAGCTCGCGCACGGCGGGGCCCACCGCGGCGGTCGCGCGGTCGACCTCGTCGGTGTTGTTGAACAGACCCGGGCTCGCGAACGCCGCCATCTCGGGCACGAGCGTCACGAGGCCGGTCGCGGAGAACGCGCCACCGTCGAGCTTGTCCAGCGCGACGAGCGCGGCCATCGCGGACTCCTCGCCGAGCTGACCACCGGAGACCCAGTCGAGCACCACGGCGCCCTTCGTGCGGCGCTCGATCTCGACGCCGAGCGCGACCATGTCCTTCATGTAGCGGCTGCCATCGATCGCGAGCGTGCCGATGCGCAGATGAACAGGCTCGCGGTCCTCCGCGGCGGCCGGTGCGGCGAGGAGCGCGAGCACGCCGACCACCGCGAGATGCCTCATGCCTTCGGGATAGCGCGGCCCACGTCGCGCGCACGGGCAAGGAGTGGCAGCGGTCGGACCTAGGTGAGGTCGGCGGCGAGCGCGATTGGCTGGCCGCGCTTGCCGATCATCCGGTACCGCGTGGCGAGCGAGCGGTAGTCGCGCGACGCGGTCGGATCGTTGTCGACTTCGCGCGTCAGCGTGCCGACGACATGCACGGTGGCGCCCGGTGGCACGAAGCGGATCCGCGAGGTGTGGCCATACGGCGAGCCCCCGGTGCGGAGATCGGCCTGCGAGTCGTAGACCGGGCCCGAGACGAGGTAGATGTCGTGCGCGTTGACACGGACGATCGTGTTGCCGATGGTGACATCGATCTCCACCGCGACGACCTCGCTGTGAACGAGCCGATACCCGCCGCTGGTCTGCCGGTCGATGGATTGCTCGTGCACGACAAGCTCGTAGACCAGGCACGGCAGCTCGAGCCCGGGCGCGACCGGGAGCTTCTTGTTCGAGCTCGCGATCCCGGTGACCTTGCCGTACGCGCCCTCGGCGAGCGCGGACTCGGCGAGCACCGGCGCGGTGCGATACGCCTTGAGGACGTTGCCGCCGAGCCGGTTCATCGTCGCGAACAGCGAGACGCCGGCCACACCGAGCATCCCGAGCGCCGTGATCATCCAGAACATCGCAACGCAGTCTACCGTCGATCGATGTTCAGATTCACCGGACCGGTGCGCTTCGGCGGCTTCTTCACCGGTATGGGCTTCTTGCGGGCGTCGATCCAGTCCACGCATGGCGCGTGCTGGCGGAGCAGCTTGTCCCCCGTGACCTTCGCGACGCGCTTCCACACCGTGGTGGCCTTCGCAGCGACGGCAGGATCGGCATGCGCGATGTCGCACAGCACCGTGGGTTGACCGAGGAGGAACTCGAACACGCTCGCGCGGTCCTCCTGCTCGTTCGTCGTGGCGTAGTGGTTGACGAAGCCGATGGGCCGCGAGTCGGTGTGGATCGCGGGGTCGTGGTACTCGAAGCCGCGCGGGTTCATCGCGTGCCACGCCTTGTCGACGGTGCGGAACACGTCGGGTGCGGTGGCCGCATCGAACAGGTGGAACACCTCGTGGTGCACGACCTGCTGGACGCTGAAGTCCTTGTACGCGGGCGCGCCTTCGACGAACTGCTCGATGCTGATCAGCAAGCGGTGCTGTTCGATGATCGCGATGCCGGCGGGTGGATGCGCATCGTCATCGCCGATGATCCGGATCGTGCGGCACAGCGCGACGTGCGCGAGCTGCGCGGTCTGGATCATCACCGGCGGGTAGGCCCCGAACGCGATCGAGACACCGTCGACGAGATCCGGATCGATGCCGGCCGTGTTCGAGCGCGTCGCGAGCTCGCAGCGCACGCAGCCGGCCTCGCCACCGCCGTAGCGGTCGACCGTGCAGGTGTCGATCACCGCCGGGGACGTGTCGATCTGCACGCCGTGGCGCGCGAGCGTCGCGCGCAGCCCGGCGACCTTCGTGCCGAACACCGAGTTGTCGATCACCTCCCCCGGTTGCTGCCCGGCCGCGAGCTCCGGCGCCGCCGGTGGCGGTGGCATCGTCGGCGCGCAGCCGAGCGGGAACGCGAGCGCCCCGAACCACCAACGCATGGCCGAGGCATACGCATGCGTCGTGCCATCACCTGCCGCCACTCCGATCGCGCGGTTAGCGCAATGCGGGTGACGCAGAGGCGCCACACGCGATGTCAGAAGGCAACGGTCGCGCCGAGGCCCGTGACGAGCGCGAGGTCCGAGTCGCTGCCGATGAGGCCGGTCGCGCGCACGTTCGCGTCGAGGACCACGTACTTCGCCTTGAACAGCTCGACGCCCGCCTCGGCCTGCAGCACGAACCGATGCGTGTCGATGTAGGCATAGCCGAGCCGCAGCCCGAGGTACGGGTTCAGCGTGCGTCGCTTGCCGCCGCCGAGAAAGTCGGAATAACCGGCGCCACCGAGGGTGGCGATGACTCCCGTCGAGGACTTGTCGCGCGCCGCGTTCTGCTCCTTCTGGAACAGGTCGACCTCGAGCGACATCGTGCGCAGCACCGTGTGCAGCACGAAGCCCGCGCCGTACCGCGTCCGCGTGCGCGGGCCCGGATCGAACAGCGTCAGCATCACGCCGCGCACGCCCGGGTAGACCTTCGCCTTCGCGATGGTGACCGCGCCTTCGCGCCGCGAGATCGAGATGTCGAGCGTGGCGAACGCAACTCGATCCTTGAGGAACCGCTGGTCGCCCTCGAGTTGCTCGATCTGCCCGCGGATCCGCGTCATCTCGGTCTCGACCAGGAGGATCTGCTGCACCTGCAACCCGCTCGTGCCCATCAGCACCGTCAGGCGATCGAGGGTGGTGCGGAGGTTCTTGATCGCGAGCTCTTGATCGAACAGCTGCTTCGACACATCCGTCGCCGAGATGTTCTTCGACGTGATCTCGCCGCGCGAAGCGAGGAACTGTGCGACCTGATCGACGTTCTCGGGCGGCAACCGCAGCTTGATGTGCGCGGACCACGAGGTCTCGGCGCCGCTGACGTTCTCGTTGATGATCCGCCCGCCCACCGCCTCGACCTGCGCGCGCAGCGCCGGCACGACATCCTTGATCTCCTCGACCTCGAGGGAGAGCGAGCCTTCGATCACCATCGCCTCGGGAATCTGCATCGCGTTCGGCGCGCCCGCGGACCCGGTGGCCGCGACCGCCATCGGTCGGCCGCCATACGACCTCGACACTCCACAAGCCACCGAGAGCAGGGCGAACACGAGCGCGATGCGATGCATGCGCGGAACAAACGCCGCCCGCCCCCCCCGCTTACATGGTCTTCGCGCTGACGTTCGTGAGCGTGCCCGCGACGAGGGGGATGGTGCCCGGCGCGACAGAGGTGCCCGTGATGCCGAGCGTCGTCGACCCGGTGGCGACATCAACGTTCGGGAAGAAGATGTCCTGGCCGCTCTCGGATGGCTGCCAGTCGGTAGACACGGTGCCAACGATCACGGACTGCGTGGCCGCGTGCGCCGCGCCGAGCGTGACCACGCGCGACGGGCCGTCGATGTGGACGAACACCTGCGCCTTCGTGGCATCGAACGCCACGCCGACCCGCTGGAAGAACGAGGTCTGCCGCGCGGTGGTGAACGCGCGCGCGCTGGAGAACCCACCGCTCTGGATCACCGCCTTGGTCGCGAGGATGATCGTGGGGATCGTGTAGGCGGCGGGCGGCGTGGTGCACTGCGAATTCGCGGCGTCGAACGTGACATCGACCCGGGTGGTCGCCGCGTCGGGCAGGCAGAGGTCGAACCGGCCGTTCGGCGCCGTGGAGTCCATCCCGCCCGCGGGGACCTCGAGCGTGGCCTGGTTGATGCCGCAAAACGCCGTGTGGGTGTCCCAGTCGACGAATTCCCCCGTGAACCGGATCTGATCCCCGCAAGATCCATTGTCGATGTCGACGGGGGCGACGCCGGTGTCGACCGGGCCGCCGCTACCGCCCCCACAGGCTCCGAGGAGCAGGGAGGCAAGGATCACAGTGCGCCTTGGGGGCATCCCCGTTGTTACGGCCATGTCCCACCTGGGTCAAGATCGTCATAGGAACGGGGGTCACATCGTGAGAAAACCCATGCATGACGCATCGGGGAGTTGTCGTCGCGATTTCGCTCGTCTTCTGTGCATGCGGACCGAGCCAACGAGGCACACCCGTCGATGCCTTCACCGACAAAGACCACGACGGCTACTCCGTCGAAGGCGGTGACTGCGACGACAATGATCCCGCGATCCACCCGGATGTCTCCGAGACATGCGGGGACGGCATCGATAACAACTGCAATGGCATGATCGACTCTGCCGACTACGACTGCTTCACGCCGTGCCAGAAGGCCGCGTTCGATCGCTCGTCGGTCGGCTGCGTGTACTTCGCCGTCGATACGAACTCGATCGGCGGGCCCTATGCGGTGGCCGTCTCGAACGTCGATCCCGCTGCGACCGCGAACGTGGTGGTCGAGCAAAAGACCGGCACCACGTGGGCGCCAGTCGCCGGCGGCACGTTCGCGGTGATGCCGCGTGGTCTCAAGACCTTGACCGTGCCGCGCAAGTTCGCGACCGGCTCGCAGCTCGTCGCCGGTGGCGCGTACCGCATCACCTCCGATATCCCCGTCATCGGTTACCAGTTCGCGCCGATCGATGGCTCGGCGAGCTTCCTCTCCGATGCCTCTCTCCTCCTCCCCGTGTCGGCGCACGACCGCTACTACATCGTCTCCGCGTGGCCCTACGGCGCCGACCAAGGCCTCACGCCGCGCGACGCGCATATCCAGATCGCAGCGTCGGAGCCCACGAACGTGACCGTGACCTCACCGGTCGCGACCACGGCCGGCCCCGGTGCAGCGGCCCTCGCACCGAATGTCCCGCACACGTACGCGATGGTCGAAGGTGACTACCTCCAGCTCACCGTGCAGACGCTCAATCAGAGCCTGACGGGTACGTACATCGAGTCCGACAAGCCGGTTGCCGTGTTCAGCAGCAACGACTGTGCGAACGTTCCGAACATTCCGGACCGCTGCTGTTGCGATCACCTCGAGGAGCAGCTGTTCGGCCTGCAGACGTGGGGCACGAGCTACGTCGGCGCGCAGATGCCGAGGCGCGGTGCCGAGGGTTCGATCTGGCAGATCATCGCGCAGCAGGACAACACCACCGTCACGTTCACGCCCGGTGCCGGTGTCACCGGTCTACCGCCGAGCGTGACGATGAGCGCGCGCCAGAAGATGGAGTACACCGTCACCGGCGGCGCCACCCCCGGTGACTTCCTCGTCACCTCCGACAAGGCGATCCTGGTCAACCAGTTCACCGTCGGCTCGTTCGTGGTCGCCGAGGGCGGCGACACCGGCGATCCGGACATGGTCCAGGCGGTCCCGACCGAGCAGTACCTCGCGCACTACAACATTCTCGTGCCCAACACGTGGATCAACGACTTCCTCGTGCTCATCCGCAAGACCGGCTCGACCGTGATGGTCGACGGGATTGCACCGGGGACACCGTGGCAGCCGCTCGCCGGCGGCTACGAGACCTCCGTCGTACCGGTGCCCGACGGCGTGCACGTGCTCGATGGCTCGGCACCGTTCG
>JBBRBG010000259.1:0-10846 GCA_038206055.1 Haliangiales bacterium | reverse complement strand
ACCACCGCCGCCACCGTTCGCGAACACCGAACCGCTCACCGAGATCACGGGGGCATCGAGGCCGATCATTCCCCCCGAGCCGCCGCCTCCGCCGCCGTTGTCGCCGTTGCTGCCGCCATCGCCCGAGGCTCCCGACGCGTTGACCGATCCGGGGATGGCGATGGAAGCCTTGGCGATCAGGTACACGGCGCCGCCGCCGTGACCGAGGGTGTTCGGCGACACCGCACCCGAGCTACCGGGGCACCCGCCGCGCAGCGTGCTGGGGCTCGCTGCCACCGTGGGCGACACGCCGCCCGCGCCGCCTTCGCCGTTGCGGCCGTTGCCACCGCGCCCACCGAACGTGCCGCCGCTGCCGCCGCCACCGCTGTTGTTGTAGCTCGCTGCTGTGCCGGCGGTACACGTTGCAGGATCACTCGCGGCGCCGCGGATGTTCGGCGAGTGACTCGCGACATCGAGCTTGCCATCGATGACGATCGCGGTCTGCGCGATCAGGACGAGCGGTCGGGTTCCCACGGCGGCGACAGAGGCGCCGGGCAGCACGCGAATCGTGCTCCCGGCGATCACGCAGGCAGCGGTGTTTCCACCGCTCGCGACGGTCGCGCACAACGGCGACGTGTCCGTATTGATCGTCTGGCTCGCCAGGTCGACCGAAGTGGTCGGCGCCATGCCCACGCACTCGATGACGAGGCCCGTGCCGAAGCACGCGGTACCGGCCGCCGCGTCGACCGAGCTCGCGTCTCCCTGAGTAGCAGCGTCGGCGGTCGGAGGTGCATCGATCGCACGTCCATCCGATCCGACGCCGCCCGTCGTGAAGCCGCAGGCGCCCAGACACAGGAGGAGCGACAACCGAACCATCCACCCAGCCTACTCGAACACCGCCGGCGGCTCGGGTAGCCACCAGTGAACAGGAGCGCTGTAGGTGGGTGTCTGTGCCGAGTTACGAGGCCTTCGCCTCGGACATCTTGTCGATGTCCTTCGCGCCATAGCGGGCCAGCGCTTCCTTCGCCTTCTCGGCCCAGTCGCTGTCATCTGCGTGCACCGTGAGCAGCGCGCCGCCGTTCCGGAGGAACGTCTCGTAGCGCTTCGCTTCGTACTCGGGGATTCCGAGCCCGACGAGCGCACCGGTGAGCGTGCCGACGGCACCACCGGCGCCCGCACCTGCGAGGGTCGCCATGATCGGGCCCGCGGCGATGAAGGGTCCGAGGCCAGGAATGGCGAGCGCGCCGATTCCGAGCAGCAGGCCGAGCGTGCCGCCGATGGCACCGCCGGCAGCGGCGCCAACCAGCGCGCCTTCCGGAGCCTTGGTGTGCTTCTCGTGCGCGACCTCGGCGGTGTCCTTGCGATCCGGAAGGAGCGCGGACATATCGGACTCACGGAAGCCCTCCGTGCGCAGACCATCGATTGCGGCCTCGAGGGCCACACGGTTCTCGAACAGGCCGAAGACGGCGATCTTCTTGTCGTGCTTGACGTCGGTCATGGTTGCTCCTTAGTTCGTGACTTCGAGTTGATTGGAAACGTTCTTGTCGCCGACGATGTTCGCCGCGATCTGCGCGACGCGCGTGCTCTCGGTCGGACTGGTCACCGGGCCCACGAGCGTGACCTTGCCGTCCTGCACGACGATCTTGCAGTTGTGGGCGGTGGTCGAGAGCGTGTCGTCATCCATGACGGCCTTCCGGATCTTCTGCGTGACGTCGAGATCCGAAGGGCGCTCGACCGCGTTGTCCGCGGTGGGGGCCGCGGTTTCGGAGCGCGAGTTCTTCGCGGTGTTGTCCGCCTCGGCGCGCGCGGGTTCCTTGCTCGACTTGCACGCACCGAGTGCGGCGAACGCGAGCGCACTAGCGAGAATGGTCTTCGAGAACATGCGATCAGCTCCTTCCTTTTGACAGCGCGGTGATGTGCACCACGCGGGCCAGCGTGAAAGCCGCGCCGCGCCTCGTTCCGCTTCGTGGCGCTTCCTACGCACGAGCGTCATCACCACATCCAAGTGCGCTCCGCGTCGTGGGCGCGCGTTGAAGGGGATTTCTAGCCCGCGCGTCGGGCCGATCTCGGCGGGAGCACACCCTGGAGCTAGGGAGTTGTACGATTCTCCGCGCAGGCGGCGATCGGCGATCGGCGATCGCGACATCGGTCTGTGGCAGAGTGCGCCGTGACCTCGACTCCGATCGGATCCATCGCCTCCCTCAACGCCTCGCTGACCGTCGCGATCTTCGACGCTCGCTCTGCGACCGACTGGGTGCCGACGAAGCCCGCGGCGACCAAGGCGCAGTTCACGGGGACTCCTGCGGAGATCATGCGCGGCCTCGCGAAGGGCGAGGAGATGACGGCGGTTGACGTTGGTGCGAGCAGCGGCTTCGCGTTCGAGCTCGAAGGAAAGTCGGGGAAGATCGACGCGCACCGGCTCGCCGATGGAACCCTGGCGCTCGTCGCGCCGCCGCGCGCGTGGTGGCAAGACGCCCAGGCCGATGCGCTGTTCGCGGAGATCCTCGGTGGCAGTGGGGTCGAAGAGGCGACCGAGGTCGGCGAGCTCGAGCTGCCGTCGGGAAAGCTCGCCGTGGTCTACCTGTGGCTCAAGAAGGTCGGCTCGGCGCGCGATCTCGCCGTCACCGTGCCGAGCGGCGGCGCGCTCGAGTTTGGTGATGGATATGGCGAGGGAAGCGGCGGCCTCATCGTTGACTTGCCGCCGGGGCGTTATCGGCTGCTCCGCCACGAGGTGACGGCACCGTGGGATGCGGATCAGGCGTTGGTCGCGATGTATCTCGCGCCCGCGCCCTGATGTTGGTGCGTCGCGGGCAAGCCCGATCAAGTAGGCGCATGTTCATGCTCTGGTGAGTGTGCGCCGGTTTCGCGACAGTCACCCCATGAGACTTATTAGTGGTGTGGCGGCGATCGCGCTGATCGCATGTGGAACCGACGAGCCAGAGACGAGCTCGACCGAGTCAGAGGTCATCAACCCGTTGACGCCGTTCGTCGGCACGTCGACGATTCTGGAGCCGCTCTTCCCGCAGCTCGCGGTGCGTGGACGGCTGCCGGAGACAACCGACTACACGAACACGTCGCGACTCCTCGCGCGCGCTGCGCGATTCAGCGACGGCACCGACTTGGCCGGCCCGCCGAGCACGATCCGCCTGTCCTATCTCGACAGCCTGCTCACGAATCCGGCGGACGCAAGCTTCGTGCAAGCGCCCGCGTTCGCGCCGCGCGTGAACGAGATGCTGTTGCGCGCCGATGGTCACATGGGTGAGCTGAGCGACGGCATCTTGACGACCGCCGCGAAGGTGTTCGAGCACCTGCCCGATTTTCACCCGGTGTATGCGCACAGCACCACGTTCGTTGGTTGGTCGCCGCCCCGTGCGCGCTGGCTCGACCGGCAGTGGAAGCGGGCGCCCGGGAAACCGCTGACCGAACCGGAGACGTTTTACACCTACCCGACGCCAGCCGGACTGTCCGGCATGCCCGAACGCGGTGCGCGCCTGTACTGCGCGGCGCGCGAGGTCGCGCGCAATCAAGGTGACGGCATGCTCGGCCGGCAGGTGCTGTTGCCCATCTCCATCCTCGGCCAGCACCTGGACATCGGCATCTTCGAGCCGTCGGCGTTCGTCAATCAGCCGGAGCGCCGGAAGCCGGACCCAGACAACGACGGCGCGCAGGCGTTCAACGTCCCGATGACGTTCGGTCTACGCATCCAGCCGATCAGCATCCTGCCGTCACTGCCCGAGATTCGCTATCCGTTCGTGCTCACGACGGGCGATAGCGAAATCGCGAATCGCGTCGGGTTCGAGCCGATCTACGAGGAGAAGCGCTGCGTCCACCTGTTCTTCGGGACCGTGTGTGCCCCGATCATCCTTGCGACCTACCGCAAGCACTACAAGACGGTCTCGCACGCCGACATCGCGACGAGCGCCGGCGCCAGCCTCAAGGCCGCCACGAAGTTTCCGGTGTTCTGGGCGGGCCCGTTGCTCGTGAACCTCGGGCTGCACTTCGGCGCGTCGGTCGGGCAGAAGCTCGATCTGCCAACCGGACCCGTCGCGCCGCCCGACGATCGCTTGCTGTATCTTCCGGTGCCACCGGCAGGCTGGCCGGCCACGTATCGCAAGACCGCAACGTCTGGCAACTACCTCGA
This sequence comes from Haliangiales bacterium, assembly GCA_038206055.1. Taxonomy (GTDB): domain Bacteria; phylum Myxococcota_A; class Polyangia; order Haliangiales; family Haliangiaceae; genus JABFXX01. The sequence goes on along the minus strand of JBBRBG010000259.1, from coordinate 6,726 downwards.
TGGCCACTGGCTCGGCCAGACCTTCCCGCCCGACAATCCGGCGAGCGAAGGGTTCGAGATCCACTCGGTCGATAGCGACACGGATGTCGATACGGCCGTGACGTCGATCAATATCGAGTCGACAGATCCGTTCCGCTCGCTCGTGCACGCCGACGACGATCACCATCTGACGCCCGCGAGCGAGCTCCAGATCGGCGGCGAGCTCGAAGGCGTCATCGGCTTCTCGGCGAGCATCGCCGCGATCCAGATCAGTGCGAGCGGCACGGTCACGGGAACGCTCGGGCTCGAGCACGACGTGCGCGATGCGGTCTCGGCAACGACGTCGTTCCTCGGCGACGTCTTGCCGGTCGCGGGACTCATCGTGACGCCGACGACGTACGGCGACGCAAGCCTGCAGTTCATCGTCAACTTCCACCTCGAGATCGACCTCCTCTTCGACAGTGTCACGGTCGAATACAACATCGTCGACTCCACGGTTCCTCTCGGCCACTTTCGCAAGCCGTGGGACGAGAGCCATCGCCTGCGCATCGGCACCGAGTCGCGCCTCGGCGATCCCACGTTCGCGCCCGTGCTCACGAGTCACGTCGGCGCCGGCGCAGCGTTCTTCTCGTTCCCCCCGCTCGCCGGTCGCCAGACCGTGAACCAGTGCCTCGCCGATGACACCGATGTCCCGGGTCCGCCTCTGCCCTGTGACAGCACGCCGGCGTCCACGACGCCGCCGCAATCGAGCGTGTGCATGTACAGCGAGATCCCGCCGAATCAGCCCGATCTGTGCGCGAACATTCCGGCCATCACACCGGAATCGCCTGTAGGCCTCCAGTGTGAAGCCTTCAAGCTCACGTTCCTGTGCGCCGCGGCTTCGAAGCAGCAGTACTTCGGAACGCCATCGCAGTACGTTCTCGCGCACAAGCTCGACCTGCCGGTCCCGGCCGACCCGAAGGATGTGCATTCGCCGATGCCGCTCGATGGCACGAAGCTGGCTGTCGTCGCACAGATCTGTGCAAAGGCCGCGAAAGGTCCCGATGGGACGATTCCGGGCGGTACCAAGGCGTGGTTCGAGTCGCAGTTCAAGTTTGCCGCGTGCGAGGCCGATGCAACGCTGATCGATCCGTCGACGGTGGTCAAAACCGACGGTGCGGGCGACGTCGGTGCCGCAAGGCCCTGCCACTAACCGTTGCCATCGCGGCGTCGCGCGGCGAGCATCGCGGCGTGTTCGCGTCGTCGATCGCGGCACGGCGACGTTCACTGCATTGTCCCGCGCACGGATTCTCTTGGACTACATCAAGAGCGTGCCGACGACGACGTGCTCCAACTGGCCGCGTGTGACGGCCGTAGGTGGCGAGGCGGAGAATTCGTCAGTCGCGGTGACCGTTAGCAGCTCGACGCGCGACCACGTGAGAGGTCAGCACGAGGGCAAGGTGGCATGATGCCGTCCGGTGGCAGACACGCAGGAGATCACGCTGGACCGCGTCGTCCTCGAGAACGACGAGTCGAGCTTCACCGTCGCGCGGTTTCAGACGGCGGCGCAGCTCCCGGTGACGATCGCGGGCGAGCTTGTCGGGGTCACCGACGGTCTGCCGCTGAGGCTGCGCGGCCAGTGGATCGAGGACAAGAAGCTCGGAAAGCAGTTCAAGGTCACGAGCTACCAGCTGCGCTCGCCGGAATCGAGCGCTCGAGAAAGGGCGCCATGACAGAGCCGCAGAAGGACTTCTCCGACTTCATGAACGCGAACCTCGGCGGATGGAACTCCGCCATGGGTCTCCGGTTCACCAAGGTCACCGTCGACGAGTGCATCGCCGAGATCACGATCGGCGACCAGCACCGGCAGCCCTACGGGATCGTTCACGGCGGCGTACACACCGGCATCATCGAGGCCGCGTGCTCGACCGGCGCCGCGATGGTCGCGCTCGGCCGCAAGCAGTCGGTGGTCGGCCTCGAGAACTCGACCTCGTTCATCGCTGCGGCGCGCAGCGGCACGATCCGCGTCACCGCGGTCCCCGTGACGCGCGGTCGGCGTACGCAGGTCTGGGAGGCGAAGGTCACCGACGAGGCGGGCAAGACGCTCGCGACCGGGCGGGTGCGCCTGATCTGTCTCGACAACGGCAGCGAGATCGCCGGGCAGGCCGTGGGTCAGACATGACGCCCGGGCTCGCCGCGCTGATCCATCCACGCGCCACCACGGAGCTGCGCGCGAGTCTCGCGAACGACGCGCCGTTCGTCGTGGAGGGGCTCCGGGACTCGATCGCCGAGCTGATCGCGATTCCGTTTCTCGCGTCCCTCGAGGCGTTGCTCGGATCGTGGCCGGATATGGTCGAGGTCCACCTGCCCGAGGTGGCCGACGAAGCGAGCGCGATCACGGCGTCACCGGCCGATGCGCGCAAGCTGTTCGCGAGCGGCATGGGGCTGCTGTTCGACGAAGCCCAGCGCTACGCGCCGCAGCTCCCGCCGTGGCTCGATGCGATCCGGGCCGACATCGGGCTCTCGGCACTGACGCGCCAGCGTTGCCTGATCTACGCGACCCCGGCGGGGAAGGGGACCGCGCCGCACTTCGATCAGAACATCAACTTCGTGCTCCAGCTCCACGGCACGAAGACCTGGCAGCTCGCACCGAACACGCACGTCGTCCGGCCGATGACCCGCCACACCATCGGGCAGCCCGTCGATGCCGAGCTGCAGTCGTACGCGCGGCTGCCGATGCCGCACGAGCTTCCGGCCGATCGCATCGAGATCGTGCTGACCCCGGGCACGCTGTTGTTCGTGCCGCGCGGCATGTGGCACGCGACGCACGCGGCCACGGATGCGCTCTCGCTCAACTTCACGTTCAGCCCGCCGACCTGGATCGATGTGTTCACGGCGGCGCTGCGCAGTCGGCTCGCGCTGTCGAGCTCGTGGCGCGAGACCGCGGAGCCGCTCTCGGTCGCGACGTTCGAGGCGCTTCTGCGCGAGCTCGCCGCCGATGCCACGACGTGGACCGCCGCGGATATCCTGGCCGCCACCGAAGCGTGAGCCGCGAAGCTTCGACGCGGGTCGAAGTCGATCGTCCCTAGACTGTGCGCATGCACCGTCAGGATCTCGCCGTCCAGCTTCGCGATCACCCGGGCGCGCTCGCCGAGCTGGGAGAAGCGCTCGGTCTCGCCGGCGTCAGCCTCGAGGGCGGGGGCGGGTTCAGCGTTGGCGATCACGCGCTCGTGCACTTCCTCGTTCGAGATGGTGAGCGCGCGGCCGCCGCACTGCGCTCGCACGGCATCGCCGTGGTCGGCGTGCGCGACGTCATCGAGGTGCGGCTCGCACAGGAGGAGCCGGGGCAGCTGGGGCAGCTCGCGCGCGCGATGGCCACCGCCGGGGTCAACATCGAGTGCGTCTACAGCGATCACGATCACCGTCTGATCCTGGTCGTCGATGATCTCGTCGCCGGGCGCCGTGTCGCCGCTGCGTGGGCCGAGCCGATCGCGCGTGCACGGACGCCGGAGGACATCGCCTACGTCCGCGCGGAGCTCGCGACGCTGGAGGAGCTCGCCCGCGGGCGCTCGATCCCGCTCGCGCAGATGCGCGCATGGGCCGGTGTTCACCTGCCGCGCGCGACGTACATGCTCCCCGATGGGGAGCTGCGGTACGCGCGCGACTGGTGGCATCTGTTCGACGACGCGGGCGGGATCGAGAGCCTGCATGCGCGATTCGCAGATCGCTATCGCGCGGCGGGCGGGGACGATCTGGAGGCCGAGTGGGCCGCCTACGTCGCCGGGCTCTACGGTGCGTGCCTTCGCGAGGCGACGCCGGAGAACATCGTCGCGAAAGCGCGCCTCGTCGGCCGTCTCGAGCGTGCGCTCGCCGAGCCGCAGCCCGACGATCCTGCCTGGTGCCGCACGCTCCGCGCCGACGTCGACGCGCTCGATCGCCTCGCGCGGCCGTTCGCGGGGTGCGACATCGAGCGCTTCGGCCGGCCGACCAGCCGCGATCGGCTGATCGATGTTCCTCGCGAGCGGTTTCCCCACGTGTTCCGGGGCTAGGCTGCGGCATGCCCCGTCGCACGCAGCCGCGGTCGATCCAGGACCCGGATGTCACGAGCCTCGCGGCGGTGCTCGCCGACGCCTCGCGCATCGCGATGCTCGACGTGCTGCTCGACCGCAAGGCGTACGCGGTCGGTATGCTCGCGCGCCGCAGCCGCGTGACCGCCGCGACGGCCTCGAGCCATCTGCGCCGGCTCGTCGATGCGCGGCTCGTCGTGGTGACCGCCGTCGGGCGCGAGCGGCACGTGCGGCTCGCTGGCCCCGAGGTCGCCGAGGTCCTCGAGCGCCTGGCCGTGCTCGCGGTGCCGCCGCGACCCCGATTGTCGTCGCGCGCGGCCGAGCTCCGGTTCGCACGTACCTGCTACGACCACCTCGCCGGTACGCTGGGCGTGGCGGTGCGCATGGCGCTCGTCGATCGCGGCTGGCTCCATGCCACCGGCGATTCGTTCGAGCCCGCGCCCGCGCTGTTCACCTGGCTCGCGGCACACCACCATCCCGTCCCGATCGAGGGGCATCGCCGGCCGCTGAGCCGCTCGTGCCTGGACTGGAGCGAGCGCGTTCCGCACGTCGCGGGCCGGATCGGCACCGCGATCGCCGAGGTGTTTCTCGACGGCGCCTGGGTCGCGCGGGTTCGTGGCACACGCGCGCTGCGCCTCACGGCCCGCGGCCGCCGCGCGCTCACGCACGAGCTCGGGCTCCGCATCCCGATACCCGCTTGATTCCCCGCGGGCCCGCAGTCGTTCTAGACTCGACGCGTGCATCTGCGACGCGCACTGCTTCCGATTGTTCTCCTCGGCGCGTACGCGTTCGTGCACTGCGCGCCCCGCGGGCCGAGGATGCGGCCTGCGATCGACGAGGACATGCCGCCACCGGCGCCGATGCTCGCCGTGGCCGATGCGCCCAAGACCATCGACGAGCTCCGGGCGCGTATCGCCGCGGTCCTCGCATACGATCACCTTCCGGGCGCGGCGATCGCCCTCGTCGGTCGCGACGGGCCGATGTGGGTCGGCGGCGTCGGCGTCAAAGATCTCGAGACGGGTGCGCCGATGGAGGGCGACACGGTGTTTCGCGTCGGCTCGCTCTCCAAGTCCGTGATCGCGCTCGGCGTCATGCGACTGGTCGATCAGGGCAAGCTCGATGTCGACCGCCCGCTGCGCGAGATCCTGCCGGACGTCGACATCGTCAATCCTTGGGAGGACGTTGCGCCGGTCACGCTCGCGCAGTGCCTCGAGCACACGGCCGGCCTCGATGACGTGCGCTTCAACGAGGTCTTCACCGAGGACGAACGCATCTCGGTGCGCGACACCCTCCAGCTCAACCCGCGCTCGCGCCGGATCCGCTGGCGACCGGGCACGCGGCACGCCTACTCGAACGTTGGCTACACGCTCGCCGCCCGGGCCATCGAGGTCGCGAGCGGCGAGCCGTTCGACGACTATCTTCGGCGCGAGATCCTGATGCCGCTCGGCATCGTCGACGCCGCTTTCCAGCGCACGGACGTGCTCACGCCGCGCCTCGCAACGGGATACATGGAGCAGGACCGCGTCGCTCGGTTCATTCCGTTCGCGCATCGACCTGCCGGCGGGCTCCTTGCCTCGGCGAGTGATCTCGCGAAGCTCGTCCAGTTCTGGATCCGCCGCGGCGAGGGCTACCCGGCGGTCGTCTCGCGTGCCGGCCTCGCGCGGATCGAGCGGTGCGGCACGTTGCCGTACGCGCCCCTCGTCAGCGACTACGGATTCGCGAACTACGGCGACGTCCAGCACACGGTGCTCGGTCGCGGTCACGACGGCGGTATGCCTGGGTTTCACTCGAGCTTTCGCTACTTCCCCGAGCTCGGCGTCGGCTACGCGATGCTCCTCAACGCGACGTACGAGTTCCGCGGGTACTACCAGATCCGGGCGCTGCTGTTCGCGTACTTGACGCAGGGGCGCTCGTTCGATCCGCCGCCGGAGGCGTTCGCGCCCACCGAGCGGCCGGGCGCGAGTTACTTCGCGTTTGCGAGCGCCCGCAACGCGTTCTTCGGGTTCATCGATGAGGCGATCACCGGGTGGCGAGTCTCCGATGGCGGGGACCGCGTCCACGTCGGCGAGCTCGGTGGGTACTCCTACGATGTCGTACCCACCGAGGACGGCGGCTATCGGCAGCCCAAGGAGTGCGGCAGCTCGGTTCGCTTCACCACGAACGCCGACGGTACGCCGGTCATGATCACGAGCTTCATGTACGCGGAGGCAGCGAACGGCTGGCTCGCACATGTCCGCTACCTCGTGCTCGGCCTCACCATGATGCTGCTCCGGTTCGCTCCGCTGTGGGCGGTGGTCGTGCTCGGGCGTGCCGCGATGCAGCGGCGTCGCGGGCTGCCGCTCTCGCTCGTGCTGTGGCCGGCGATCACCGGGCTGTGCTGCTACACGTTCCCGCGCATCCTCCAGTACGCGTTCCTCGAAGGAGTGATCGGCACGGTGAACCCACTCACCGTCGGGTTCTGCGCGATCACGATCGTGTTTGCCGTCGCCGCCACGGCGTCGCTGCTCTCCGCCATCCGCTGGTCCCTGCGACCCGATCGGCCGCGGCTGCAGGACCGGATTTTTCCCACCACCTGCGCGTTCGCATTCTTCGGTCTGACGCTGTGGCTCGCCGCGAACGGCTGGATCGGTCTACGCACCTGGGTCTGGTGACAGCGGCTGCGAATGAAAGAAACCGGCGCGCAGCCCCCTGCGCGCGCGCC
>JBBRBG010000258.1:0-10922 GCA_038206055.1 Haliangiales bacterium | reverse complement strand
GGCGGCGCGAGCACTGGCGGTGCTGTCGCCCGAGGAGACCGCGCTCCTGGTCTCGCCCGAGCGACCGATCGTGCTCGTGGCACGCAGGCCGGATGCACGGATCTCTCGCGGCGTCGCACCGGAGACCGAGCTGGTGGGAGTGATGCTCCCGTACACGCCGCTCCATCACCTCCTGCTGCGCGCAGTCGGTGGCCCGCTGGTCATGACCTCGGCGAACCTCTCCGACGAACCGATCTGTGCCGACAATGCCGACGCGGTCCGCCGACTCGGGGGAATCGCGGATGCGTTCGTGGTCCACGATCGCGCGATCGCGACCCGCTGCGACGACTCGGTCGCGCGCGTGATCGATGGCAAGCCCACGCTCCTCCGACGCTCACGCGGCTATGTGCCGCGGGCGATCGCACTGCCGCGCGCTGTCGCGGTGCCGGTCCTCGGTGTCGGCGCACAGCTCAAGGCCACGTTCTGCGTCGCCACCGGCGACAGCGCCTACCTCGGCCCGCACGTTGGAGACCTCGATGACCTGTCGACACTCGCGTTCTACGAGGCCGCGATCGCGCAAATGGAGCGCGTCCTCGGGGTTCGTCCCGAGCTGATCGCGCATGATTTGCACCCCGGCTACGTGTCCACGCAATACGCGCGCGGACGTACCACGGTGCGACACGTCGGGGTCCAGCACCACCACGCACATGTCGCGAGCGCGATGGCCGAGCACGGGCTGAGCGGCCGCGTGCTGGGCGTCGCGTACGACGGGACCGGCTGGGGCACCGACGGTACCGCGTGGGGCGGAGAGCTCCTGCTGGCCAGCTACGCCTCGTTTGAACGCGTTTCCACCTTCCGGCCGGTTGCGCTGCCCGGTGGCGGCACCGCGATCCGCGAGCCGTGGCGCATTGCGCTGGCGCTCGTCGATGACGCGTTCGGCGACGAGGCGCCGATCGATCGGCTGCCGGTGTTCGCGGGCATTCCAGCGCGCTCGATCGCGGTGATGCGCGGGATGATCCGCGCCGGCGTCAACACGCCCCGCGCGCGCGGAATCGGCCGATTCTTCGACGGGATCGGCGCACTCGGGCTCGACCGGCCCATCGCGACGTACGAGGGTCAGGTCGCGGTTGCCTGGAACGTCGCGGCCGCGGACGGCGAGCACGGGAGCTACCCGTTCGCGATCGAGGCCGGCGAGGTCGATCTGCGTCCGCTCGTCCGTGGCGCCACGAACGACCTCCTCGCCCAGGTTGCGCCGGGTGTGATCTCCGCGCGGTTCCACGGCACGCTGATCGCCGCGACGATCGATCGGGTCCGTGCAGCGATCGCGCAGCACGAGCGACTACCAGTCGTGCTCACCGGCGGTGCTTTCCAGAACCCGCGCCTGACCGAGGGTATCCGCGCCGGCCTTGCCGACCTCGACGTCTACACCCACGGCGAGGTCCCCCCCGGCGACGGCGGCATCGCGCTCGGCCAGGCGCTGGTCGCGGACGCGGTCGCCAGGCACGGCTAGTGCACGACTGTTCGGGATGTGCCTCGGCGTCCCCGGTCGGGTGGTCACGGTCAACGGGTCCACCGCGGAGGTGGACTTCTGGGGCGTGATCAAACACATCCGTCTCGAGATCTGCGACGAGCCCGTTGTCCCCGGCGACTACGTGCTCAACCACGTCGGGTTCGCGATCCGGCGGATCCCGCCCGAGGACATCGGCGCGACTCTCGCCATGTACGACGAGCTGCTGGGCCGATCGAGGCTCGATGATCTGATGGCGGAGGATATTCGTTGCGAGCTCGGCGCGGCGGGCGACGACACGTGACCGCAAACGCCGACCGGCTCGAGTTTCGGGATCCGGTGCGAGGCGCGGCCCTCGAGGCGGCGCTCGCCACGCATGCGCGCGCGCTCGGCAGGTCGCCCGTCTCGATCATGCATGTGTGCGGCAGTCACGAGCAGGCGATCGCACGGTTCGGGTTGCGCGCCGCATTTCCTCCCGAGCTCGACGTCATGATGGGCCCCGGATGTCCGGTGTGCGTCACCGATGTTCCCGAGGTCGACGAAGCCGTCGCGCTCGCGCTGCAAGGCGTGCGAATTGCGACCTACGGCGACATGCTCCGCGTGCCCGGCACGTCGAAGTCTCTCGCCGACGCGCGGGCCACCGGGGCGCGCGTCGACGTCGTCTACGGCGTCATCCAGGCCGTCGAGCTAGCGCGCGCGTGCAGCGAGCCGCTCGTGTTCTTCGCCTCGGGCTTCGAGACCACGGCGGTGGCCACGGCCGCCGTCCTGCGCGCAGATCCGCCGCCGAACTTCTCCGTGCTCTCCGCGCACAAGTACATCCCGCCGGTGATGGAGATCGTCGCCGAGATGCCGGGCTCGAAGATCGAAGGCTTCCTCGCGGCGGGCCATGCGGCGGCGATCACCGGCTGGGGGGTCTTCGAGCGGTTCGTGGAGCGCCATCGGATTCCGGTCGTGGTCGCCGGCTTCGAGCCGCTCGACATCCTCGCGGCACTGGTCCGGCTCGTCGAGCTGATTGCCGCGGGCACGCCGACCGTGGAGAACATGTTCCCGCGCTGCGTCAGTCGCGAGGGAAATCGCGAAGCACAGCGCGCGCTGTGGGAGGTGTTCGCGCCGCAGGGGGGGCGGTGGCGCGGGATCGCGCACGTTCCGAACGGCAACCTTCGCCTGCGCGACGAGTACGCCGCCTGGGACGCACGCCGTCGGTTCGACATCGATCTCGATGGGCTCGCCGGCGATGCACCGCCGGGGCTCGCCGCGCAGTGCCAGTGCGGCGACATCATGGCCGGCATCGCGTCGCCGCACGATTGCGAGCTATTCGGGCGTGAGTGCACACCCGATGCACCGGTTGGCGCATGCATGGTGAGCTCCGAAGGGGCCTGCAAGATCTGGCATCGCTACGGCGGGCACCCAGACCTCCGCCAGATCCAGAGGCGCGCGTGAGGAACCCTCGCTTCGTCGACGACACGATCACGCTCAAGTACGGCGCCGGAGGCAGCGCGATGCGCGCCCTGATCGAGCAGGTGTTCGCGCCGGGGTTCGGCGCGGTCCCCGGCGGCATCGGGCTCGCGCAGATGGACGATGGCGCAGCGATTCCCGTCGGCGATCAATGGCTCGTGATCACCACGGACTCGCACGTCGTGAAGCCCGTGTTCTTCCCCGGCGGCGATATCGGTCGCCTGGCGGTGTGCGGCACGGTCAACGACCTCGCGATGATGGGCGCCACCGAGCCGCTCGCGCTGACCTGCGCGGCGATCCTCGAGGACGGATTTCGCCGCGTGGATCTCGAGCGGATCTGGGCATCGATCCGAACCGCGTGCGAGGAGGCGGGCACCACCATCGTCACCGGCGACACCAAGGTCATGGGCCGCGGCGAGCTCGATGGCATCGCGCTCTCGACGACGGGGATCGCCCTCGCCTCACGCGTGGTGTCGGACTGCGGCCTGCGCCCGGGAGACATGATCCTCGTCACCGGCACCATGGCCGACCACGGCCTCGCGATCCTCGCGACGCGTGCCGAGCTCGCACTCGAGACGGCGCTCGCGTCCGATGTTGCTCCGATCAACGGCCTCGTACGCGTGGCGCTCGCCGCCGGCGGCACCGACATCGTCGCGATGAAGGACCCGACACGCGGCGGCCTGGCGAGCGCGCTCCACGAGATGGCCGAGAAGAGTGGCGTCGGCATCCTGCTCGACGAGCGCGCGGTCCCCGTCAGCGACGAAGCGCGCGCGGTGAGCGAGCTACTCGGGATCGATCCGCTGCTCGTCGCGAACGAGGGCAAGGCGGTGATCGGGGTACGGCGTGACACCGCGGCGGCGGTACTCGAGGCGCTTCGCGCGCATCCGCTCGGCCGGCGCGCCGCGATCGTCGGCGAGTGCCTCGCCGAGCGCCCGGGGAACGTGATCGTGGAGACCGGATTTGGCCGCCGGCTGCTCGGCGAGGCCGAGGGCGAGCTGCAACCGAGGATCTGCTGATGAGCAACATCCGGATCGATCGGCACGGCGCGGTAGGCGTGATCTCGATCGCGCGCCGCGATCGGTTCAACTCGCTCGACGTGGAGACCGCCCAGGATCTGCGCAAGGCAGGGCTCCAGCTCGCTCGCGATCGCGAGGTCCGCGCCGTCGTTCTGCGCGGCGACGGCGGTGTGTTCTGCAGCGGCGCCGACCTGAAGTACATCGCGCGCGGCGGTGACGACGACGTCGCCTATCTCTCTCCCGATGCGCGGCCGGTGAACCCCGGCTACGGCAAGGTGTTCAAGCAGATCCTCGAGTACATCCATTCGACGATCTCCGAAATCCGCCGCGCGCCGAAGCCGTTTCTCGCCGCGGTCGACGGCCCGACCGCCGCCGGAGGGCTCGGGATCGCGATGGCCTGCGACCTCGTGATCGCGGCCGACCGTGCGACGTTCGAGTGGGCGTACTTCAAGACCGGGCTAACCGGTGCGGAGAGCACCACCTTCATGCTTCCGCGACTGGTCGGCTTCCACAAGGCGATGGAGCTCGTGCTGCAGGGAGACCGGCTGACCGCGCAGGAAGCGCAGACAGTGGGGCTCGTGAATCGCGTGGTGCCGCACGACGAGCTCGACGCGCGCGCCCTCGAGCTCGCGCACCGACTCGCGGAGGCTCCGACCGCCGCCGTCGGCGTGGCGAAGCGAATGCTCAATCGCGCGGCCGGCATGGACCGCCTCGACGTCCAGCTCGACGCCGAGCTCGTGGAGCTGACGAGGATCGCCGATGGTGACAACTTCGCCGAGGGCCTGGCCGCGTTCCTCGAGCATCGTCCACCGCGCTTCGGTGCGGAGTAGGTATGCACGAGTACTCGATCGTCTCGGCGCTCGTCGACCAGGTTCAGCACCAGCTCGCGGCTCACCCGGGCGCGATCGTTCGCCGCATCAACGTGCGGATCGGCGAGCTCGCCGGGGTGGAGATCGAGCTGTTCCGCACGGCGTTCGAGACGTTTCGCGACCGCACCGTGTGCGCCGGCGCGGAGCTCGCGATCGAGGCCGTGCCAGCGCACTGGCAGTGTGTTCGATGCACCCGGCCGATCGCGGCCGGAGCGGTGCTGCGATGTCCCGAATGCGGTCGACCGGCGCGCCTCGCGACCGGCGGCGAAATCATCCTCGAACGGATCGAGATGGAGGTTCCCGATGTGTGACGTCTGCGGTTGTGGTGACTCCGAGCTGGTTCCTGTGGAGCTCCAGGCGCACGTTCTCGCCGACAACGATGCGCGCGCCGGGCATCTGCGCCAGCACTTCGTCGAGGCGGGCGTGCTCGCGATCAACTTGATGGGCTCGCCGGGCGCCGGCAAGACCGCGGTGCTCGAGCAGACGGCGCGTGTGTTCGCGGGCACACAGCGCCTCGGCGGCGTATCGGGCGATCTCGCGACCGATCGCGATGCGCGCCGGCTCGAAGCCGCCGGCATCACCGCGCGTGCGATCACCACTGGGTCGGCCTGCCACCTCGACGCGAGGATGGTGCACGACGCGCTTCATCACATGACGTGGCGCGAGCTGGACATGTTCTTCATCGAGAACGTCGGCAACCTCGTATGCCCCGCGATCTACGATCTCGGCCAGGCGGCCAACGTGGTCGCGCTCTCCGTCACCGAAGGCGAGGACAAGCCGATCAAATATCCGGTGATGTTCAAGAACGCCGACCTCGTGCTGCTGACGAAGATCGACCTGCTGCCGTACCTCGACGTCGATCTCGCGGCGATCCACGATGGACTGTCGCGCGTGATGCCTGACCCGCGCGTGATCAGCGTCTCGGGGAAGACGGGCGAAGGAATCGCGGAGTGGTGCGCGTGGCTCGAGGCACACCAGCGCGCGCGGCCGCTTCGGTCGGTCGCGCCAGCTCACGCTCATCATCACTGACCGAGAGCTACTGAATCATCGAGCCGCCGCTGACGATCGCAGCGTCGGGCCACACGGCGTTGAAATACGCGCTCGCGCCGATGCCCCAGTCGCCGACGGACTTCTCGGTCTCGGCGACCGAGGCCATCGCGAAGCTGCCCATCGCTCCGGTCATCGTGGCGAGCGCGGCCGCGGGGACCTTGCCGGAGCCCGCGGATGCATCGAACTTGCAGAACAGCGACGGGGAACCGCCGGCGCCCGAGAGGAACACCTGCACGCGACCGCTGCCGCCGCCGGTCCAGCTCACGGAGAAGTCCTGCGCGCGGTTGATCGCGAGAAACGATCCGGCGGCCGGCTTCGCGGGCGCGGTGATCGTCGCCTTTGTCGGTGTCGTCAGCGTCACCGAGAACGCGGGCACATCGGCACCGGCAGCGGCGAAGGTGATCATCTCCCCGCCGTTGAACAGCGACGTCATCGACGTCTGCTGCACGTACACCTTGTCGGTGCCCGGGACGAGGGACAGCGGCTTGGTCGCGCCGGTGATCGTGATCGTGCCTGCGCTCTGCGCGCCCTGCGGCTGCGTCGACACGCACTGTTGCACCTTGCACGGACCGATCGTCTGCATGGTCGTGCACGTCGAGCCGGCCGTGAAGAACGCAGCGCTGGTGCTGCCGCCGCGCGTTGGCGTACCCGGGACGTTCATGGCGTCGTAGCTCTGGATCGAGACGAGGCCGGCATGCGCGGGCGGCGCGGCATCGGGGCCGGGACCGTCATCGCCACCGCCACCACCATTGCCGCCGCAGGCCACGAGAAAGATCAGAGCAATCCGCACGCGCGGAGCATAAACGCCGACCGCCGCCGTGCAAGCTCCTAGTGAGAGGCGTCGGTCGCCGTGGGCTGATCGACAGCTTTCTTGGCCGGCTCGTTCGTCGTGCGCTTCTGCGTGGCCTTCGAGCGCTCGGCGCGCTGCTCCTGGTCCTTCTCGCGCGCGTTATCGATGTACGCGAGGCATTCCTTGACGGAGCGATCCGAGGCGACGTTCTGCTTGTAGTAACCGAGGTCGCGATTCGAGAGCACCACGGCGATCGACGCCGCGCCCTTGCAGTCACCGCTACGAACGTGCGCGATGATCGCGGTGTGCTGTTCGCGCGCCCAGGCGAGCTGCGGATCGTTCGCGCTCTTGTCCTCGGCAGGTGCCGCGGTCTTCCCGCTGCCGGTGGAGCTGCCGGTGTTCGCGGCGACCTTCGCCGGAGGGGGCGGCGGCGGCGCGGCCGGCGTGTTGCGCGCGGGAGCCTGCTGATTGCGAGGGGTGGAATCGACGTTGCGCGAGACCTGCGAGTCCGGCGCCTTCGCAGGCTCGGCCTTCGTCGTGGTCGGCTTCGTCATTCCGGGCGCAGCATTACCGCGCGGGGGTGTGGTCGGTGCGGCGGCCGTGGTCGCGGTGCCGTTGCCCCCACCACCGAGGCCTGGACCCGGCGTCACGGCGTTGACGTTCTCCTTCGCGAGATCATCGGTCGGCGTGGCGTAGGCGCGCCCCTGGGACTCGCCGTTCGCGTTGGACTCGAAGTCCTTCACGGTCGGCTCGGCCGAGCGCAGCTCCATGTAAGCGCCGCTTGGCGGCTTCTTCGCGATGCCGGCCTTGGCATTCTTCTGCTTCTCGTCGGCAGCGCCGGAGACATCGCGCGGCGCGGGATCCTGCTTCGCGACCTGCGCCTTCTTGGTCTCGACTCTCGTGGTATCGAGCGCGGCTTTCTCGGCCTCGAGCTTGCGCTGACGCCCATCGGAGTCAGCGAGCGAGACGCGAAAGCCTTCGTTGGAGTCGCCGCCGAACGCCGCCGAACCCGCGGCAACGTTCGAACCAAGCTCGCCGGCGTGGACACCATCATCGAAGCGATCTGCTGCGCGGTCCTTCGCGGGCTCGATGGTCTGGTCGGTCGCGGCGGGCTTCGCACCGACGGACTGCGACTGCGCCGGAGCGGTGTCGGTGAACTGATCGCCCTTGCGGGTCTGCACGAGCGTGACGACGCCGACCACGACGACGAGCATCGCGGCTGCAGCCATCGCCGGGTGAGCCATGAACGAGCGCGCGAGCCGGGCGAACCAGCCCTCTCGCTCCTCGGCCTTGGGAGCGCGGCGCGCCGCCTCCTGCATGAGCAGCGCGCTGACCGACTGCGGCGGGTCGAGCTGGACCTGCAAGATCCGGCTGGAGCGAACCGCCTCCCGGGTCGAGGTCAGCGCTGCGAGCGCCATCTTGTCCGCTGGGTGCGACCCCAGGTGGACCTCCAGGCGCGTCTCCTCGGCGGGCGTCAGCTCACCGTAGAGGGCGCTGATCAACAGCGCATCGATTTCCTGGGTTTCCAACATCGGTCCGTGCGTCCTTATACTACTCGTTGTACTCGACGAACGACGAACGGACGAGGCCAGGGCTTTCAAGCGGTTGCGCTGACTTCGCGCGTCGCTCTGGAGCAGATGGGGCCGTTCCGTTTGTCGCTCGTTGATTACAGACGCAGGAGCACGCCGGAGGATCTAACGTGGTGCTGTATATGCACACCGCCACGTGTCGCAGGTGGCAACACGCGGATTTTACTCAGTCCTTGTTCGGCTCGCAGGACCAGTTGATCGATTCGATGGCCCAGGAGTCGTCGCCGCACACCGCCGCCGTGGCCTGCGCCGATCCCGTACCCGCGCTGGTCAGTGCGAGCTTCGCGGAGCCTGCGTGCGACGAGCGGCGCTTCTTCGAGGCCGGTGCACAGACCACGCGCCACGACATCGTGCAGTCGACCGGGATCGAGCAGCTGTTGTGGATCGACATCTCGACGGTGTCGTCATCCTTGTCCGTCTGATCGAACGAGGTGCAGCTCGCGAGGGACTTCTTTCCGTCCCCGCGGTCGGCGGTCGCAGCGGGGATGGCGATCATCATGGCGAGGGCGCAGGTTGCCCATCGCGCCCAGGTCGTGGTGCGCATACGTGGTCCTTCCAGTGCCCGGACGGACGTCGTCCGGGGAGTGTCCGCCTGTGCGCCGCGAAGCAGCAGCACCGTCGGGGTTCAAGACATGAGACAGCGGCCGGCCGACTTGGTTCCCGGATTCTTCGTTCACAGCCCGGTTCGGGCATGATTCGCCAATGCCCAGTCCTCTCGACGTGTTCCGCGACAACGCTCTCGCCGGCCACGTGGCCCTCATCACGGGCGGCGGCACGGGCATCTGTCGGGGGATCGCCGCCGCCTATGCGCGCCTCGGGGCGGATGTCTGCATCGTCAGCCGCAAGCAGGACGTGCTCGACGTCGCGGCGCGCGAGCTCTCGGCGCAGTCCGGCCGCACCGTGATCGGCGTCGCCGCCGATGTCCGCGATCCGGACGCGATCGCGCGCGCGGTCAAGGCGACCGTCGAGAAGTTCGGCAAGCTCGACACCCTGGTCAACGGCGCCGCCGGCAACTTCCTGTCGCCCGCCGCCGCGCTCTCGCCGAACGGCTTTGCGACCGTCATCAACATCGATCTCAACGGCACGTTCAACGCCGCCCGCGCGGCGTTCGAGCATCTCTCGAAGACCGGCGACTCGCTGATCCTGAACATCAGCGCGACGCTCCACTACCACGGCACGCCGCTGCAGATTCACGCCTCCGCCGCGAAGGCCGGCGTCGACGCGGTGACGAAGAACCTCGCCGTCGAGTGGGGGCGCTTCAAGATCCGCGTGTGCGGCATCGCGCCCGGTCCGATCGCGGAGACCGAAGGCATGAAGCGGCTCGCACCCGGCGACATGACCGACAAGATGACCGCCGCGATCCCCGCCGCGCGGTTCGGCACCATCGACGAGATCGCCGCGGCCGCGGTGTTCTTGCGCTCGCCGGCCGCCGCGTACGTCACCGGTCACATCCTCGTCGTCGACGGCGGCCACTGCGTCGCCACGCCGGCGCTCGGCATGGCGTTCGGATGACCTTGCGCAAGCGCGGCGCGTCGCTCGAAAGCGTTGCGAAGCAGCTCCGCGCCGGTACGAAGCCCACGCCCGCCGAGCGCGCCGCGATGACGCGGACCTCCGACAGTCCGCTCGATGTGGCGCTGCCCGCGCGGCCGATCAGCGTCGAGCTGGTCGCCGGGCGCGCGCACTACGAGCGCGTGATCTCCGCGATCCTCGCGGCGCACACCAGCGTGTGGATCGCGACGGCGAACGTGAAGGGCCTGATGGTCGAGGGTCCGCGGCAGTCCAGGAAGCGGAGCAACTACGTCTCCGTGATCTCGCTGCTCGACGGCCTCGCGGCGAAAGGGGTGGAGCTTCGGCTCCTGCACGCCGAGCTGCCGTCGGGACCGTTTCGCGACGAGCTCGCGCAGCACCCACGCCTCGTCGCCGGTGGCCTCGCGCTCGCACGCTGCCCGCGCGTGCATCTGAAGGCGGTCATCGTCGACGGTGCGCTGCTCTATCTCGGCAGCGCGAACTGGACCGGCGCCGGGCTCGGCGCGAAGGGCTCGGGCCGCCGCAACTTCGAGCTCGGCATCGTGACCGATGACGCGCCGCTGCTCGATCAGGTGCAGAGCATGTTCGAGCGGATCTGGAGCGGTGGCGAGTGCGCCGGCTGCAAGCTGCGCGACGTGTGCCCCGGGCCGCTCGACGAGCATGTCCGAAAATAGGGTCGGACCCCATTTTCGGACGTCATCTGCTAGCGATTACAGACAGTTGCGAGGATGTGTAACCGCGGCGGGTTCCTCGGTCACTATCGATGCAGGTGATGGCCACTGCGTACGTGGAAGACGTCCTGCTCGTCGACCGGTGTTTGACCGGCGAGACAGCGGCCACGCGCGAGCTGTTCCGGCTCCACCGCAAACGGGTGCATGCGTGCTTGTTCCGCGTGCTCGGCACGAATCACGACATGGACGATCTGCTGCAAGAGGCGTTTCTTCAGGTGTTCCAGTCGCTGCGCGGCTGGCGCGCCGAGGCGAGCCTCGCGACGTGGGTCGATCGCGTGAGCGTGCGCGTCGCGTATCGCTATCTCTCGCAGCGCGGCCGGCGCGTGGTGACCACCGAGATGCCCGAGGATGACTTCGTGGTCGGGCCCGATGTGGGACCAGGAACGCGGCGTCAGCTCGCGCGCGATGG
>JBBRBG010000257.1:0-11010 GCA_038206055.1 Haliangiales bacterium | reverse complement strand
ATCGCTCGAGCCGCCGCAACATCATCGCGTTGTCGCTCGGCATCTGGTCGGCGTTCACTGCACTCTGCGGGTTTGCCTCGAGCTTCTGGCAGCTGTTCGGCGCTCGTCTCGGCGTCGGATTCGGCGAAGCGGGCGGCGTGGCGCCTTCGTACTCGATCATCTCGGACTACTTCCCCAAGGAGCAGCGCGCGCGCGCGTTGTCGATCTACTCGCTCGGCATCCCGCTCGGCTCGGGCGCGGGCCTGCTGTTCGGCGGCCTGATCGCCGCGCACCTCGACTGGCGCTACGCGTTCATGATCGTCGGCGCCGCAGGTGTCGTCGTCGCCCCGCTCCTGCGCTCGACCGTCAAGGATCCTCCGCGCGGTGGCTGGACCACCGCGACGACGGCCGCGGCGCCCAAGGCGCCGGCGTTCTCCGTGGTGCTCCGCACCGTGGTCCGCAAGAAGACGTTCTGGCTCATGGCGTTCGGCGCCGCGTTCTCGTCGATGTGCGGCTACGGCGTGGCGTTCTGGCTGCCGTCGTACTTCCAGCGCAGCATGCACCTCTCGCTGTCCGATACCTCGTGGTACCTCGGCGCGCTCACGTTCTTCGGCGGCAGCCTCGGCATCATCGGTGGCGGCATGCTGGCCGACAAGCTCGGCGCCCGCAGCAAGAGCGCATACCCGCGGATCCCCGCGGTCGCGTTCCTGCTCGCACTGCCGTGCTTCCTGCTCGCGCTCAACACCTCGTCGCTCTACGTCCTGTTCCCGGTGCTCCTGATCCCGACCGCGCTCAACCTGGTGTGGCTCGGCCCGATCCTCACCGCGGTCCAGCACCTCGTGCCCGCGCAGATGCGCACCACGGCCTCGGCGATGTTCCTGCTGATCAACAACCTGCTCGGATTCGCCGTCGGCTACTACTACTTCGGCGCCATGTCCGACGCACTCGCTCCGACCTACGGCGCCGATTCGCTCCGCTATGCGCTGTGCACCGGCGCGGCGTTCTACGCGATCGCAGCCGTGCTGTTCCTGTTCGCTTCGAAGACCATCAAGAAGGACTGGGTCGAGTAGCTCGGCGCGCTACCCTTCACGTGTGACTCGCATCGCCCTGCTCGCTCTCTTCGCCGCCGCCTGCAGCTCCACCGCGCGGCACGACTACCCGAAGCTCGCGGAGGGCGATGCCCCGGAGACCAAGGCCGTCGCGCCACCCGATGCGGCGGCGGCGCCCCTCCAGGTGCTCTACGAGCCGGGCGGAGCGTCGTGCATGCCGCCGGGCGTCTACGACGTCGAGCTCGACCTCCGCGCGGCAACGCTCACCGTGCTGGGTCAGGACGAGACATTCTGCCGCTCGATGCTGGAGGCCGTCCCGAAGAACGTCTTGAACCAGCTCAAGATCGAGATCGAGAACGGTGCGCTCGCCGTGTACTGGCCGACCAAGGTGGTGACCGTCTCGGCGTCGCAGTGCGAGTTCGCGATCACCTCACAGCCGGTGCTCGCGAAGATCGTGTTCGCGCAAGGCCACGCCACCGGCACCGCGGATTACGCGGTCGGTGCTCAGAACCACCCGGGTGAGAAGTGCGAAGCGAAAGGCGCGAAGCTCACGCTGGTCCGCGCCTCGAGCTAGCTCCGCACGTACTGCGATCTGCTTCCTGGCCACACCTTTAGGACTTGTCCTTCTCGGTGCAACTCGCGGAGAATATCGCGTGGGGCGGTTTGCATCCGGAATCGTGTTGTCGGCGGTGGCCGCCTGCTACGCACCGCACCCACCAGCGGGTGCCCCATGCTCGACGGGAGGCGACTGCCCCGACGGTCTTGTCTGCTCACCGGCGACCAACACCTGCGAGCTGACGGCGACCGAGCCTTCGGACGGTTCCGCGACCGACGCGCACGATCGAGATGCCCCCGTGCTGCTCGATCAGACCTGGGTAGCCGCGGGCAACCTGGGTACGGCGCGCCACTCCTACAACTTCGTCAACCTCACGGCGACTCGCCTCCCGAACAGCAAGGCGTTGGTCGTCGGCGGCTACACCGGCTCCGCGTTGCTCGCGAGCTGCGAGCTCTACGATCCCACGACCGGGGCGTGGACCACCACGGAGGCGATGGCCACCCCGCGCGTCTGGCACAGCGCAACCCTGTTGCAGAGCGGCAAGGTTCTGGTCGCCGGCGGCAAGAACGGCCTGTCCAACCAGGGATCGCTCGCCACCGCCGAGCTCTATGACCCTGCGACCGCGATGTGGACCGCCACCGCGCCGATGCACAGCGGACGCGCCAACCACACGGCGACTCTCCTCGCGAGCGGCATGGTCCTCGTGGTCGGCGCCTCCACGCCAAACGCCGAGCTCTACGATCCGATCGCCGGGACCTGGACCGTCATCACACCGCCCAAGTTCTCGCACCTGGCTCACACCGCGACGCTGCTGCAGAACGGCAAAGTGCTGGTGGTCGGCGACGGCGGGTTCACGCTCAACACCTCGAGCGCCGAGCTTTACGATCCGATCGCCGGGACCTGGACGCAAACGGGATCGATCACCCCGGCGCGCTACGACCACACCGCGACGCTCTTGCCGGATGGGAGGGTGCTGGTCGCGAGCGGCTACGATCCGAACATCGCGAACAACGTCGTCACCGCCAACCTCTACGACCCGGCGACCGGGATGTGGAGCGCAACCAACCCGATGGCCGGTGGCCGCGCGCGCGCGAACGCAGTCCTCCTGCCGAACGGCAAGGTGCTCGTGGTGGGCGGCTACAAGACTGGTGTCGGGTATCTCACGACCGCCGAGCTATACGACCCGACGGCGGGAACGTGGGCTCCGACGGTGAATGCGCTGACCACCGCGCGTGCGGACTTCACGCTCACGCTGCTCGCGAACGGCAAGGTCATCGCGGCGGGTGGCCAGAACTCGACGGGCGCGCTCGCAAGCACCGAGAGTTACCAGTAGTCACACACTTCTTCCGGTAGCGCGCGTTGGGCGAGTCAGAACCTGGACATCGCTGGATTGGCGTCCGGAAGGCGACCGCAACCATCGACGATCAGGAAGAACTGCGACGATAGAGTGGTCTTCTCCAGTTGCACCGCGATCCGGATGCCATCGAGCATGACCATTCGTTGGTAGCTGCTATCGAGCGAGCCACCGAGCAGGTCGCGAGCGCGAGCGCCGAGCTGCTTGTCAGTGAACCAATCCTGGATGAACGTCGGATCGATCGGGCCGAGCGCATCGGCAGGCCCCAGTCGAACCGCACACACGACGCTCCCGTCTCCCTGCATCTCGACGCGGAGATTCCTGAGGTTCGCGAGCTTGCCTCCACAAACGCCGTCGCTGCGGAGCGGCAGGGTGGACACCCGCACGTACTCCATTCCTGGCAGCAGCGAATAGTCATGCATCGTTGTCACATTGCGCGGGATGGAGCATTGGCTGTGAAACCACTTCTCCATTTCGAAGAAATCGCCGAACGCCACCACTCTTGGCAACGGAGCGGCCTTCCCACAACTCCCCAGCAGCAGCAGCGTCAGCACCAAGCGTTGCATCAGTCCTCCAAGCTGGCCGTATTGTAAGTCGAAGCCTGCTGGATGAGGCCTCGGGCCACGTTATATGCGGCCGCATCGTCGGTAGCGTCGAACTCGCCCCGCAGGGCTCGGTTGACATTCCACAGCGTGGCCGGCTCGTGCTCGGCGAGCATCTTGAGCAGCCGCCGTTCCCGGCTGGTCAGCGACTCGATGATCAGTCCACGATCTGGTGCAACGCCGAAGGCGATCGTGTCGCTGTTTCCCTGCGCCAGCAGCAGTACGTCGTATCGCTGATTCAACGCGATGGTGCCCAGCGGGATCGCGAGCCGCCGAAAGTGCGCGCGCGCAGCCGGTTCCGCATCGCGCAGCCGTAGGGAGCGCCGTGTCACGGTCCGATCCGCCGTGACGGCGAGGCCGATCTCGACCACGCCGGGTGTGTGCTCGTCGCCAACGTCGGCATCGCGGTCGGTGGACCTTCCCATCTGGACGGAGGCCGGCCCGGCAGACAGGCGCGCCTTGAAGTTCTGCCATTCACGCATGGAATGGTCGTACTGGCTGTCGCGCGCGGCGTCCGGCATCGTTGTCGTGAGCGTGTAGGCGAGGACATTCAGGGTCTGCATATCGGCCTGTCGCAGCGCCGGACTGAGATGCAAAACTGCGAGACCTGCTTGCTGCTTGGCAAACTGGAGCTTCGCCACGTGGGTGTAGACGAAGTCCTCGAGCGCACTCGTCCCGGGCGGACTGTAGTGCTTCGCCGTCGCTTGTCTCACGGCCGACTTGAACATCTCCTTTGTCCCGTCTTTCAGCGATTCACCGACGACAGCGCGCGCCAGGACACCGCTCCGAGGGAGCAGCTGGCTCGCGATGATGCCTCGTTCCTCGTTCGAGAGCTCGTCGAGGACGGAGCGCGGCACCGAGAGCCCCAGCTGAAACTCTTCGAGCCGTTTGGCGAAGAACCTTGATGCAAGCGCGCCCATGGCGCCCGCGACCGCCGAGATCGCCACGTTGGTGCCTATCTCCACGAGTAGGTCGGTCCAGGACCTTGGAGGGACGGGATCCAGGTGCTGGAGATCCATTCCTAGCTTCGTGATGGCGAGGAGCTGCTGATCGAAGAGTTGCTCGACCGCCGTGATGATGGCCTGAACGGCGGTGCCCGGATCTGTCCACGTCTCGCCGCGAGTGTCCATGAGTTCTCCGTTCGCGATGCTGCGCACCTGCTGCACCGCAGCGACGGGGTCCACGTTGCCGGAGTACGGCCGCGCGCGCGCAACGAGCCCCAGCTCGGCGCGCAGCTCGTTCTCGGCGTCGAACGCCGAGGCGAACGACACGTCCCACGGGATCTGCGGCTTCATCGCGAGCGACTCCGCGAGCTGATCCATCGCGACCGACACCGCTTCGACATCCGGCTTCAACGTGCGACGCGCTCGCCGATCCGTGACTGCGTGGGCCTCGTCGCTCGCGATCGCAAAGTGCAGCTTGAGGGGCGCGCTGAATGCCTTGGCTTGCGCCGGGGCGGTCTTTGGCTCCAGCACGGGAATCTGCTCGAGGTGCACCCGCGCCGCGCCCATCGCATGTCGCGCGAGGTCGAGGTGCGCGGCCTCGTCGAGCGGCACCACCGCCGCACGCCCGGGTTGCGCCGCGAGACTCGCCGCAGGAATGTGGAACGCGAGTTGCGCGTATGCGGTCGACAGGTTCACCGAGAGCGCGAGACCGGCCGTGGACAGCTCGGACGTCAGCTGACCGACGAGGTTGGCGAGGGACGCCAGATCCACGGCGTGAGCGTCCCATGCGATGTCCGGACCCGCGGCGACCTCCACGAGCTCGTGGACGTACGCGGTGATCTTCTCGGCGGCCATCATGACCTGCCCGCCGCGATCCAACGTGTACACGCTCAAGGCGCGCTCGCCGGTCTCCAGGGCCTTGTGAAGCAGCCCCGTGACGAGGCGATCGGCCTCGTAGGTCGCCGGGCCGGCGGGCATCGCCGGCGCCGACACGACCTTCGGCTTCGGTGCGGGTGCACGCGGTCGAGGGGCCGCGGCGGCGGCGGGCTTGCGAACAGGCTTCGTATCGTGGTCACCCATGGTGTGCTCCGTTGCGTTCGAGGTGAGGGCTATCGGCTCGACGACGCGATCTTGCCGAGCGCCTCGTATTCCAGCTGCGCCGCGCGCGCGAGCCGGCCGGCGTCGAGCACACCCTCCTCGTCGGCGGCGAGGAATGCGGCGCGAAGGACCGCGTTGCGGATGTAGCCGCCGCTCATGACGTACTTCGCCGCGAGCGCTTCGATCCCGAGATCGCCCTCGCGCGGCGCAGCATCCGGAATCATCGCGTGCCACAGCTGCTCGCGCTCCTCTGGCTCGGGCATCGGGAACTTCACGTGGACCGAGAGCCGGCGGCGAAACGCCTCGTCGATCGCGGTCTCGTGGTTCGTGGTCAGGATGCAGATCCCGGTGAAGCTCTCGAGCCGCTGCAGGAGGAAGTTCACCTCCTGGTTCGCGTGTCGATCGTTGCTCGACTTGACGTCCGTTCGCTTGCCGAACAAGGCATCCGCCTCGTCGAACAGCAGCACGGCGTGGCCGGCCTCGGCCGCATCGAACAGTGCCGCGAGGTTCTTCTCGGTCTCGCCGATCCACTTCGAGACCACCTTCTCGAGGTCCACCCGATAGACGTCGACGCGGAGCGATCGCGCGACGAGGCCCGCGGCCATTGTCTTGCCGGTTCCCGGCGGTCCCGAGAACAGCGCGGTGACTCCCAGCCCCTTGCCCACCTTCGCCGCGAAGCCCCACTCCTCGTAGACGCGCTGCCGCTCGCGGATCCGCGCGAGCAGCTCGGTGATTGCCGTCGCCTGATCGTCGGGCAACACGAGGTCATCCCAGGTCTGGGTGATCGCGAGGCGCGTCGCGAGACCCGCGAGCCGATCATCGAGCACCGCGCGCAAGCCGGCTTCGATGTGCTCGGGTGTCATCCGATCGTCCCGACACTGCGCCATGGCGCTTGCACCCGCCGCGTGAATGAACGCAGGCGCGAGCGGGTACATCGTCGCGAGGATCTCGGCGTCCCCAGCCTCCGCCATCGGCAGCGCCCGCGACCACAGCGTCGCACGCTGCGCACCGAGCAGCGGCTTCAGCTCGACCTGCAGCGGAGCTCGCTTCCACCGCCTGGCGATCGGTCGGGTCGCGGTTGCCAGGATGATCCCGGGAAGCTCCTGCTCGACGAGATCGATGCGGTCGGGCGCGTCGCCCATTGCACCCAGCGCATCGATGCTCGTGATCAGCGGCACGAGCTCGAGCAGCTGGCACTCGCGCGCGACGCCGCGAAGTTGACGGCGAGCCACATCGCGCTCCTTGGCGACGGCTCTGGCATCGATCTCCAGCACGCGGCTACCTCGCTCGCGCGCCACCGATGCGAGCACCGAACGGCGCCCTGTCCCAACGCCGCCGTGGACCACGACGATGGCGCCGCGATCAAACCCATCCTCGACCTGCGCTCGTGCACCCTCCGTCAGCGCGAGGTCCGCGTCGTCGGACTCGGGCGCCGAACCGATGCGAGCGAGCTCCCTCAACGTGGGATCGAGCTCGACGCGGCCATGCGCGAGCGCGAGCACGCGGCGCGAGACCTTCCACGTCTGTCGATGCTCGGGGCTATCGCTCGTACCGTCGGTGCGTTCGATCAGGGCAAACCGCCGCAGCGGCCCGTCCTCGCCGAGCTCGTCCCACACGTGAGCCCCGAGCTCCCCGCTGTAGACGGCGCGACGGAGCGCGTCGGTCGTGGGGTCGGAGACCTGCTCGGTGACCAGGTCGCGAATCACCCGCCGCGCGTGCGGGCTCAGCTCGTGCGCGATGAGCACCCACAGCACGCGGTCCTCGGTGGCCGTCAGCCCGAACCTGTCGCGGAGGCGGAGCATGGGAAGATCGGTCGCGGCGCGGCGGGTCGCCTCCAGACGCGCTGCGACGCGCGTCCCGGCCGCGAGCAGCTCAGGAGGTTCGCCCCCTTCTGCTTTCGCCGTCGCCTGCAGCCGCATCGTGATCAGATCGAGCTGCTCGCGGACCCACTCCAGCTGAAGGACATACGGATCCACGTCGGGCGGCCTCGCCGGTCCTCCCGCCAGAACAAGCAGGTGCGAGCTCATGGCTCGCTCCCCGTAGACCGCATCGTCGCCGGTCGACGCGCCTTCGCGATCGCTTCGCGCCGCTGTGCGCTCTCGAGGAACGCGAGCAGCCGGTCGCGACGATCGGCGACCAGCCGTCCAAACCGCGCGCCCACCACGTCGTCGGCCCTCGGCAACGTCAGGCGCTTGTGGAGCGCACGAGCCTCGACAACCGACAACGCCGCGAACAGCGCGCCCAGCGCCTGTTCCTTGCGATGGTGCAGCGCAGCCGCCGACTCGCCGAACGCGCCGGGCATGTCGAGCGCAACCAGGAGCTCGCGGTCGTGAACCGACGTCTCGGGGGCAACCAGAGTCGCCACAACGGGAACGCGCACGGGGGCCGGCGGTGCGGGCACGACGTGCACTGGTGGCATCAGCCGCAACACCGGCGGATGACTGTTCCGGGGCTTCGTTCTACGGAGTGGGTCGAGGTCGAGGTAGATCGAGCGCGGCGACTGGGTCATCCGGCGCGTATCGGCACGTGGTCCCCGCGGTTGCGCGGTTTCTTCGCGCAGCCGGATTCCGGTTGCGCGACACCAAGTTACGAGGCCTCAAGAATCGGCTATCCTCGTCGTGATGGCCGATCCCACGCCGATCGCGCCCGAGCCGAGCGCACAGCGGAGATCATGCGCCCCCACGTGCTCGTCAACCACGGCTACGAGCCGCGAGACTACGAGCCGCGAGACTACGAGCCGCGAGCGATCGGGTTCGCTTCACAGCTTCGTCGACGGTGCCCAGAATCAGCCCGGTGAGAATTGCGAAGCCAAAGCGCGAAGCCCACGCTGACGCGCCTTGGTACCCTGTACGTCCGCCGCAACCGTTGGACGGCTGCGGTCGGTCTTCTCTGTGCCTGCGGGGAGTGGTCGATTTATTCGGCGGTCCGCATCTCTTGAATCCGGTCCATCCGCTCGCTGAGCGGGGTGCCTGGCATCAAGCGGGTCACTTCCAGAATGTCTGGGCTGCCCTGCACGAACGGCATGTTCATCTGCTTCAGGTCGAAGGCGAGACCGGTCAGAGAAGTCGCGCACCCGCCGGCGACATCCGCGCCGTTGGCGTCGATCTGCCTCATCGCGGTGGTCGCCATCATCCCTTTGATGGAAGCACCATCCGCCTCACCGATAGCCGTGAGCGTGAGCGATCCGGTGCTCCCCCAGTAGTCCATCGCTTCCATCATGGTACCCGTGTCGTAGTCGCCGAACAGGATCGCGAACGCGACCGCGGTCGTCGACGTCGGGCTCGGGTCGAACGGCACGGCCGTGTTGAGCGCGAAACCCTGGAGCGGTTTGATGTAGCGAATCGAGAGAATATCCCGAAGAGTCGCGGTGCTATCCGGAAGAGCAGCGCTGATATCCAGGACCTGCTTGCCCATGTTCGGCCCCGAGGGCGGCTGGAAGAACCAGTCGCTGGGCATCGTCGGGATATTCAGCGTCAAGCCACCAAACATGGTCTTGACTGCGCACGTAGGCGGAGCATCGACCCCTGCGTCGAGGAACACCTTGGCATCTAGGAGCATCGGCTTCTTGGTTCCGTCGGAACCGCAGCCAACAGCGACGAACAACACGGGCAGTGCAAGCAAACGCATGGGACCTCCGATTGGAGGGATATCCATACACCGAAGTGCGCTCCAACGAAAAGGTACTCGTGTTCACACCGCGCTAACGCGGCTGTAACGTCGAGTTCGCGGTGAGGAAGATCGATTGGTTCGACCCATTCGGCGTGACATTTACCCCGAAGCCCATTTGTTGCATCCCTCACTCCGAGGAGCCGGCCGCTCCATCAGCGCGACGACTAACCTTAGTTCGTAGAGATCGTCACGTTCGGTTCGAAGCTTGGGGACACGATGGCCGTCCCGAGTGCTGGAGTCTGACCCGCTGGGGAGTACGTGAGGAGGAAGCCCACACTTCCTCCGCCGCCGCCACACCCAGAACCGCACGTGGTTCCAGGCGGTCGCGCGCCATTCGCTGCTGGGATGAGTGTGCCCCCGTACCCGCCGTCGCCTCCGCCGTTTCGCCCTGATCCACCCGGAGCGACGGATCTCGAATGCAAACCGTCGGAACCTCGAGCGCCCTGCGGAGGCGTGATGGCTCCGGCTCCTCCGCCTCCGCCTCCGCCACCATTCGCAAAGCCCCCCCGCTGACACTCACGGTCATGCCCTGAAGGACGACCGTTCCGCCAGATCCACCACCTGCCGGACCGTAGTACTTAGGTGGCGGTGCGAGGTATTCGTCTCCTGCTGCACCATTACGCCGATCTCGATCTCGACCATGTTGAGCCAGCTCGCATGCTTCGGGGTGTAGTGGAATTCGATGCGAGCGAGGACGCGACGCGCCTCCTCGGGCGTGTGTCGAGAGGTTGTCGAGGACGACCCGGATTCGCTCGGCGTCCGGATAGTGCTCGTCGACGAGGTCACGCATGCACTCGGCGAAGTCGAGGCCGGTCCGTTGGTCGGTGACCTTGGCATGCCGCCATGAGCGATTGACGTCCACGAACATGAAGACGTTCGACGTGCCGTTCCGCACGTATTCGTAGTCGAATCGACGCCGCTTGCCGGGCTCGGCGCGGACGGGGACGCGCTCTTCACCGATGAGCTGGCGCGGCGTCTCGTCGAAGCAGACGACTGGCCGGCTCTCGTCGGGCGGCTCTGCGTAGAGCGCGAGGACATCCTCCATGCAAGCGACGAATTCGGCGTCGACCTTGGGTATGCACCACATCTTTTCCTGCCACGGCTTGAGCTCGAGCTCGTCGAGTCGTCGCCGAATCGTCTCGTCGGATACCGAGTCGTGCGTGGTCAGCCGCACCATCTCATCGGCGAGCAGCTGCAACGTCCAACGCGACCGTCCCTCGGGCGGCTTCGAGCACGCGACCGCGACGAGCAGCGACTCGTCAACAACGCCGAACTTCCGCTCTGCACCAGGACGCGGCAGCTCGCTCAGCGCACGTACCAAGCCCTTCTCAACGAAGCGTTGCTTCGTTCGGTAGACCGTCGACGTGCCGACCGCGACATTCCTCGCGATTTCTTCGTCGGTCGACCCGCTGTCGGCGGCCAGGAGGATCTGCGCCCGCTTGAGGCGTCGAAACGCGCCTTTGCCGCCCAGCACCATCGATACGAGCTGCGCGCGCTCCGAGGTGTCGAGGGTGACGCGATACTTGACGTTCATGGTGGCTCCTTCGGAGAGCCTTTGATCAAATCGGCGTCGACATGTCCAGCGCTTCCGCACCGCCGCGGTTCACCGAGAAGCAGGGCCCCCCTGTGCCAGGGTAGTTGTCGCATGACGCTGGCGGCCTGAGCGTCGGCGTTCTCTCCACCACCGTTCGCACACGGGGGACCGAGGACCTATTGTCTCTCTACTCTGAAGGCTTCCGAAACCGGATGGTCGAACGAC
>JBBRBG010000256.1:0-11188 GCA_038206055.1 Haliangiales bacterium | reverse complement strand
CAGGTAGTACGCCGCGTTCGTCATGCCGACGATGCCGAACGTCTGGAGGATCGGCTTCCAGTCGGCGAGCAGCGAGTCGAGCCAAAGTGGTCGCTTCATGGCCGCGGCCTTTTCGCCGGCCTCGGACTCGTGGATGCCGTCGCGCAGGAAGTAGCCGGCGATGCAGAACGTGATGCTGAAGATGAACGGAATGCGCCAGCCCCACGCGCCAGCCTCGGTCGGGCCGAGCACGTAATTCACGAGCAGCGCGGCGGCGGAGCCGAGGATGAATCCGAGCGTGGTGCCCGCGGCCGTCGAGCTCGAGATGATGCCGCGCATGCGTGGTGACGCGAGCTCCGTCGTGTAGACCATCGAGCCGGTGAACTCGCCGCCGAGCGAGAAGCCCTGCACCATGCGGCACACGACGAGGAGGATCGGCGCGGCGACGCCGATCGTTTGATACGTCGGCAGACACCCGATCAATAGCGTCGCGGCGCCCATCAGCGCGATCGACAGCGTCAACAGTGCGCGGCGACCAACGCGGTCACCGATCGTGCCGAGCACGATGCTCCCGGCGGGGCGCGCGACGAAGCCGAGCAACAGGACCGCGTACGCGAGCAGCGTGCTCGCCGTCGGATCGTTCGCGGGAAAGAACAGCTTGCCGATGTCTCTCGCGAAGTAGCCGTAGATCGCGAAGTCGAACCACTCGAGGACGTTGCCGATCAGACCCGCCGCGACCGTGCGCGCCGCGGATTGCTTCCGAGTAGGGTCGCTGGTCACGCGCGGAGCATACGACGGTGGGTTGTTCGACCGTGCTCCTTACCCACCGTTACCTTGCCGGATGGTGGAGCTCGTGGACTGATTACTACTTCGCCGGCTTCGGCGTCAGCACGAGCTCGATCCGCCGGTTCGCCGCCTTGTTCGACTTCGACGCCGGGCGGTACTGCGAGAACGCGCTCGTCGACAGCCGCGAGGCTTCGATCTTGTGCGTGTCCTGGAAGTAGTGAACGACCGCGAGCGCGCGCGCCGACGACAACTCCCAGTTCGTCGCGAACGCCGGCTCGGGCGCAGGTGGCGGCGGAACCTTGTCCTTCTTTTCGCCCTTCTTCGGCTTGCTCTGCTTCGGCGCGGCCGGCTTCGGCGGCGGTTGATCGTCGGTGTGACCGTGCACGGCGATCTGCTTGTCGGCGAGCTCCTTGAGCGCACCGGCGACCTTGTCGAGCGTGCGCATGCCGCCGGAGGACAGCTCGTCCCCGTTCTTGAACAGGTTCGCCGTCGAGATCGCGACGTGGACCTCGGCACCTTCGATCGTGACGGCGCCCGCACCCGTCGCGTCGAGCTTCTTCTTCGCGGCAGCGAGGTCGCCTTCGACCTGCTTCGTGTTCGCGGCCTTGTCGGCGATCATGTCCTGCGCCTGCTTCGCCGCCTCGAGCTGCTGGTTCAAGAGATCGCGCTGCTCGTCGAGCTTCTTCGACTCGTCCTGCAGCTTCGTGACGTTGGTCTGCGATTCGGCGAGCGCGAGCTGGGTCTTCGCGAGTGCGTTCTCTGCGTCGACGAGCCGCGAGTCCTCCATCACCATCGGCCGCACGAAGAAGCCACCGGCCGCGCCGCCGAGGAGCGCGATGCCGAGCAGGACCGGCACGACCTTGCTGCCACCACCCGACTTCTTACGCATCCCGCGGTCGCTGTCACGCGAGGGCTTCGGGACCGGCAACTGCGGATAGACGAGCATGCCGCTCTCCGACATCCCGCGTTTCTTGCCGCTCATGACCGTCGAGCGTAGCGCGATCAGTCGCCTACCGCACCGCCACCGCCGCGCGGATCCGCTGCGCCATCCCAACCCACATCGGTCTTCGCGATCGCGTTCACCGCGCCGAATTCACGTCTCTCCCATGACCAATCGAGTTTGTGGCCTGCATCGAGCAGCGCCGCTTCGACGCCGCGCTCGACGGAGCCCGCCTCGAGGCGCAGCACGTCGGGAAGATGCTGATGGTGGACGCGCGGGTTCGCGACCGCGTACGGCACGGTCTGCTTGAAGTCGAGGACGTTCGAGAGGGTCTGCCACACGCCCGTGATGATGCGCGGGCCACCCGCGCCACCGACGAGCAGGATCAAGTTCCCCTTCGCGTCCTCGACGATCGTCGGCGACATCGACGACAGCGGTCGCTTGCCGGGCTCGATCTTGTTCGCGATGCCCTGGACGAGCCCGAACACGTTCGGCGACCCGGGCTTCGCCGTGAAGTCATCCATCTCGTTGTTCATGAGAAAGCCGTGCACGGTGACGCCACTGCCCCACGCCGTGTTCAGCGTGGTGGTGATCACGACCGCCATGCCCGCGCCGTCGACGACGCAGAAGTTCGTGGTGTGGTTGCCCTCGATCAACGCGCCCACTTCCTTCGAGGGGGTGGCGTTCGGCGTGATCGTGGCCGTCAGCTTGTCGAGGTAGGCCTTGCTCGTCAGCTTCGCGATCGGCATGTCCTTCACGAACGCGGGATCGCCGAGCAGCTCGTTGCGCGCCGCGAACGCGCGCCGCCACACCTCGGCGAGAAGGTGCACGTGCTCGGGGCCGTGCCACGTCAGCTTGCCGACGTCGGTGGCTTCCATCATGCCTGCGGTCATCGCGAGCACGATCCCGCCCGACGACGGCGGAGGCATCGTGACGATCGACCGCCCGCGATACGCGACGCGGATCGGATCGCGCCACACCGCCTGATACGCGGCGAGATCCGCGAGGGTGATCAGGCCTTCGCCCGCCTTCATCTCCTCGGCGATCGCGGCCGCCGTCTCACCCTTGTAGAACCCGTCGGCGCCGGAGTCGCGAATGCGCTCGAGCGCCACCGCGAGCTGCGGGATCGCGACGGTGGCGCCGGTCTCGCGCGGAACGCGACCGGGCACCCAGATCTCGCCGGTCTTCGGGAAGTCGAGCAGCTTCTGCGCGCGCATCACGATCGACTCGTGCGTGTGCTCGTCGATCGTGAAGCCATCGCGAGCGAGTGCGATCGCCGGCTCGAGCAGTTCCTTCCACGGCTTCTTGCCGAGCTTCTGGTGCAGCGCCCACAGGCCGGCGACCGAGCCCGGCACGCCCGAAGCCCTGTGCCCGACGAGCGAGTCCTTCGTCGGCTTGCCGTCCTTGTCGAGGTACATGTTCGCAGTCGCCGCGGCCGGCGCGGTCTCGCGGAAATCGAGCGCGAGCGCCTTGCCCGCCGACACGCGGATCACCGCGAACCCGCCGCCGCCGAGATTGCCCGCGGTGGGATGCACCACGGCAAGCGCGAACGCGGTGGCGACCGCGGCGTCGACCGCGTTGCCGCCGGCAGCGAGCACGTCCTTGCCGACCTTCGTGGCCTGCTCGGACTCCGAGACGACCATGAACGTCTTGCCGGTCCCGGCGACCGTGGCCTCGACGTGATCGCCCGACTCGGGCGTGCGGTAGTTCGGGACGACCGCCGCATCGATCGGTGGCGGCGCGACCTTCATCACCGCACTCCCACTCCCCGGGCCTTCCTTCGGCGGTGGCGGCGGCTTACGCGAGCACGCGGCGAGGACGATCGCGACGGCGACGAGCTTGGCGGACCTCATCCGCTACGTATACTCGCAACCCGATGACGAGATCCGCACTGCTCGCGCTGATCGTCGTCTGCGCCTGCAAGCACTCCGCGACGGGCGTGGTCGAGTGCGACGATCATCTGGTGCGCCGCCGCGCCTGCGGCGAGCAGCTCGGCGGCGAGCTGGGCGCATCGATCGATCGCGAGGCAGATCGGCTCCAGGTGCTGTGGAGCTCCGCCAGCACCCGGAACGTGAAGGGCTGGAAGGACAAGTACGGTCGAAAGTGGTGTATCGCCGCGACCGCGGACGCACGGACCGCCTTCCCCGAGTGCCGCTGGTAGGACATCCATGTCGTGACTCCGGGGATCCGCGGGAACCGCGCGAGCCGACCGCGACCCGTTCAGATCGGACCTAACCCGTGGTGTGAGCTCGGTAATCCGTAACTCCGGCGCGCTGGCACCAATGGTGCTCATGGTCACCGCATGCGCTCCATCGTCAGACTCCTCGGCACGGTCCTTCTCCTCGCAACGGCTGCATGTGCCGCTAACTCCGCCGGAAGCGCCCCATCGGGCGACGACACGGGCGGCGGCGGTAACGTCAGCTTCGGCGGCGCGCAGGACATCGGCGAGTTTCGCTCGATCCTCGATCGCGGCGAGATTCCCGGTGCCAACACGCTCGACGCGAACGGCTTCTTCAACGAGCACTTCAACCAGATTCCCGCACAGGGCTGCGCCGACACGCTGTGCCTGACGCCCGGCCTCACGGTCGGCCGCGACTGGCTCACCGGCAAGCACCAGGCGACACTGCAGATCGCGGTCAACACCAACGTTGATCCGTCGACCTATCATCGCCTCCCGCTCAACCTCGTCGTGGTCGTCGATCACTCGGGCTCGATGGCCTCCGATGGTCGTCTCGACAAGGTCAAGGTCGGCCTGCATACGCTCGTCGATAACCTCCTGCCCGAGGATCGCCTCTCGATCATCTCGTTCGACGATACCGTCACGCAGGAAGCGACGTTCACCACCGATCTCGATCGCACGGCGCTGCACGCAGCGGTGACCCGCCTGCAGCCGCGCGGCGGCACCAACATCTACGCTGGTCTCGAGGCCGGCTTCCAGGTCCTCGGCGAGTACCCGAAGAGCGAGAAGCAGAACCGCATCGTGTTCCTCTCCGATGGCCTCGCCACGGTGGGCAACACGTCGCGACCTGCGATCATGGACATGGCGAAGGGCTGGATCACGAAGGGCATCGGCCTCACCACGATCGGCGTCGGTAGCGACTTCGACGTCGACCTGATGCGCGGCCTCGCCGAGAACGGCGCCGGCAACTACTACTTCCTCGAGGACGGTGGCGCGGCGTCCGAGGTGTTCACCGAGGAGCTCGACTTCTTCATGTCGCCGCTCGCGCTCGACATCAAGATCGACGCGACCTCCGGCTCGGGCTGGAACTTCCAGGAGGTCGTCGGTAGCCGCCTGTTCACCACGCAGCCGACGAAGGGCTCGATGACGATTCCGGCCGTCTTCCTTGCGAGCCGCACCAGCCAGGCGCCGACCGAGGGCCGCCGCGGCGGTGGCAGCATGATCTTCATCCACCTCGAGCCGACCGGTGACGCATCGTCCAAGGTCGCCGACCTCAAGATCTCGTATCGCACCCCGGGACAGACCGAGCGCATCTCGCAGAGCGTCTCGCTCGACTACGCGGCCGACCCGCTCGAGACGCCGGAGGATCCGTACCTCTCGGGCCCGGAGATGGCGGAGCGCTACGCGATGTACAACCTCTACCTCGGCCTGCGCCAGGCGACGAAGAGCTACGACCTCAACTGCGCCGCCTCCGCGCTCAACGCGACGCGCCTCAATGCGGCCGCGTGGAATCTGCACCACGAGGATCCGGATACTGCCGCCGACCTCATGCTGATCGACCAGTACCTCGCGAACCTCCGCGCGCACGGCGCGACGGCGGAAGGCACGGCGAACCTCGGCTCGTGCCCGCAGGCAACCGACCCGTACTATCCCGAAGGCGGCACTGGCTACGGCGATGACATGCGCGGTCCGATGCTCTGCTCGTCGGGCAAGGCGAGCGCAGGCTGGCTCGTGATGCTCGGCGCGGTGCTGTTCTCGGTGCGCCGCCGCCGTCGCCGCTAACGCGCTATGGTCGGCGCATGTTCGACCCTGCGGTGTTCGCGCAACGGCGCGATGCGTACATGGAAGCCCTGGGGCCGGGCGGCGTCGCGGTGGTGCGGTCTCTTCCCGAACGGTTGCGCAACGGCGATGCGATGCATCCGTTCCGCCAGCACTCCGACCTCTACTACCTGACGGGCTTCGTCGAACCTGATGCGACCTTGATCCTCCGCCCCGGCGCAGAGACCGAGCGCATCGTGATGTTCGTGCGACCGCGCGATCCGGAGCTGGAAGTCTGGGACGGCCGGCGCGCGGGCCTCGAAGGAGCGAAGGCAACGTACGGCGCCGACGCGGCGTATCCCGCCGGCGAGCTCACCGCGAAGCTGTGGGAGCTGATCTCGAACACCGACGAGCTCCACTATTCGCTCGGCCTCGACGACGACATGGATCTGATGGTCGCGCACGCGCTCGCTCGCCTGCGCAAGACCGAGAAGAAAGGGAAGCGCCCGCCCCGCGCGGTGGTGGATCCGCGCGCCGCCTTGCACGAGCTGCGGTTGCGCAAGCGACCCGAGGAGCTCCAGGCGCTGCGCAAGGCCTCGCGGATCACGAGCGAGGCGCACCTCGCCGCGATGAAGCTCGGCCGGCCCGGCGTGTTCGAGCACGAGCTCGAGGCAGAGATCAACTACACGTTCCGCAAGGCCGGCGGCACGGGACCGGGCTACGCGACGATCGTCGGCACCGGGGAGAACGCGACGATCCTCCACTACATCGAGAACCGCTGCGCGATCGCGGATGGCGACCTCGTGCTCGTCGACGCGGGCTGCGAGTACGACCACTACACGGCGGATATCACACGCACCTGGCCCGCGAACGGCACGTTCAGCGCGCCGCAGCGCAAGGTCTACGAGGTCGTGCTGCGCACGCAGGAGGCCGCGATCGCGATGGCGAAGCCGGGCACGACCATCGACCAGATTCACGAGCACTGCGTGAAGTCGCTCACCGAGGGCATGATCGAGCTCGGCCTGCTCGCCGGCACCGTCGACGAACGGGTCGCCGATCAGGCGTATCGCAAGTTCTACATGCACGGCACCTCGCACTGGCTCGGGCTCGATGTCCACGATGTCGGCGCGTACACGAAGGCCGGCAAGGCGCGCGCACTCGAGGCGGGCATGGTGATCACCGTGGAGCCGGGGCTCTACATCGCGGCCGATGCGCCCGATGTCCCGGCGGAGCTACGCGGCATCGGCGTGCGGATCGAGGATGACGTCGTGATCACCGAGACCGGCAACGAGGTCCTGACGGCGGCGTGCCCGAAGCAGATCGCAGAGCTCGAAGCGATCTGTCGCCCGGCGGCGCGGCGATAGAGTCCCCGCGTCTGCATTCCGCGAGCGACACATCGTGCCGCACGGCGCACGTGAAGTCGCAGACTTCCGCGTGGCACGCGGGCTGCTCTTGCTCCCGGTCACCATGCAGCCCATCGATTCCTCGCAACTCGCACACGTCACCGGCGGCGCCGGTGGCGCGATCCTCGGCAGCCTCTTGCAGAACGCTGGACCGATCATGAACGGCGTCGCCGGCATCATCGGTGCCGCGAAGAGCGGGGGTGGCGGTGGCGGTGGCGGTGGCGGTGGCGGGGGTGGCGGGGGCGGTGGAGCGGCGCAAGCTCCCGCGCCGGGTGGTGGCGACGTCGGCGGTGGCGGCGGTGGCGGCGGCAATCCGCTGGTTGCCATCTCGGTCTCGATCAACGGCGTCAAAGCCGCTTAGCTCCGATGTAGGCCGGTGTCTGGGGGAGGAGGCTCCGTTCCCCACCAACCGGCCCCAGATCCAACGCCAAAATCGGGCGATGCACGACTTGTGCAACCTGGAGCTAACCGCGCGGGCGCGCAGTGAAATCCGGGGATCTGGGGACAAGTGACCCGAGTGGCACGAACCGTGGATTTACCTTCACCATGCGCAGTCTCCTGGTCGGTACGCTCCTCCTCCTCCCCGCCATTGCGAGCGCAGAGGTGCAGGTGCGGCAGCTCAAGGCCCCCGGCACCGCGGCCTACGGCGACATCGTCGCGGGCGCGCCGACCGTCAACGACCTGCAGTTCGCGCGTCAGGTGCTGCCCCCTTCCGGGGACACCACGATCAGCGGCACGACCGCGCTCGCGCAGAGCAAGGTCATCTACCTCAACAAGAACGGCGTGACGCTGCAGCCCGGCAACAACGACTCGCGCACGAACCGCTCGACCCTCGCGACGCAGGCGACCACGATCCCCGCGTGGACGGTCAGCGCGACGACGTGGACTGCGACCGTCGCCTGCATGAAGGAGCTGTTCGCGCCGTTCGACGTGGTGGTCACCGAGACCGACCCCGGCACGACGACCCCGCACATGGAAGCCGTGTTCGGCGGTTCGCCCACGCAGCTCGGCATGCCGAGCAACGTCGCCGGCGTGTCGCCGTTCACCACCGACTGCTCGGTCATCGAGAACTCGATCGTCTTCACGTTCACGAACGTCATCCCTGCCGACGCTCGCCTCGCCTGCGAGATCATGGCGCAGGAGGTCGCGCACTCGTACGGCCTCGACCACGAGCTGCTCGCGTCGGACCCGATGACGTACCTCGACTACACCGGCAACCGCACGTTCAAGAACCAGACGGCGTCGTGCGGTGAGGACGTCACTCGCCCGTGCGGCATCAACGGCTCGACCTGCCGCGCGAACCAGAACTCGGTCGCGCTCCTCACCGAGCGCCTCGGCGCGAAGTCCGGCGACACCGTTCGGCATGCCGAGCTGACCGGGCGAGCCGCCGAACACGGCCTCGATGTGTGGCGTCTGACCGGGGTCGGTCTCGGTGACCACCACGTCGAAGCCGGCGAACAAATCCTTCATGCAGGTGACCGTGGTCGCCCACGTGGTCGCGCTGACGGCCCACGGCTGGATCGTCGTGGTCTGCGTCGCGAGCGTGCTCTTGTTGGTGCGAGCGTCGTTGTTGCCCGGCGAGAGCGT
This sequence comes from Haliangiales bacterium, assembly GCA_038206055.1. GTDB lineage: Bacteria > Myxococcota_A > Polyangia > Haliangiales > Haliangiaceae > JABFXX01. The sequence goes on along the minus strand of JBBRBG010000256.1, from coordinate 2,556 downwards.
CACGCCGTTCTTGTTGAGGTAGATGACCTTGCTCTGCGCGAGCGCCGCGACGCCAGGGGTTCCGGTGCCGGGGAGATACTGACGCGCGAGCTGCAGGTCATCGATGGTCGTGGCGCCGGCGAGCACGTCGCCGTACGAGGCGGTGCCGGGGGCCTTGAGCTGACGCACCGAGACCTCCGCGCTGGCGAGGGCGGGGAGGAGGAGGACGCTGAGGCTTCCGACCAGAAGACTGCTTCGCATGGGGAGTGACAAATCCACGGATTGTGCCACTCGGGTCAGTTGTCCCCAGATCCCCGGATTACCCCGCGGCTGCGCTCGGTTACACGATTTTGCACAAGTCGCGCACGGACGATTTTCGGCGCGAAAACTGGGGTCTGTTCGGTGGGGAACGGAGCCTCGCCCCCCACGACTGCCTACATCGGAGCTAGCCGGTCTCAGCGCGCGGCGCACAGAGCTTCGATCTCCTCGAGCTCCTTCGGGCACGCGGCGGTCAGCACCTCGTTGCCGTCTGCGGTGATCACGATGTCGTCCTCGATCCGCACGCCGATGCCGCGCAGCTCGGGCGGGACGTCGGGTGCATCGGCCGCGATGTAGAGGCCGGGCTCGACCGTGATCACCATGCCGGCCTCGAGCGGACGCGCCTTGCCGGCCCGGGTGTACGCGCCGACGTCGTGGACATCGAGGCCGAGCCAGTGCGACGTGCCGTGCATGAAGAACTTGCGATAGCTCTGATCGGCGATCCGCTCGTCGACGGTTCCGGCGAGCAGACCGAGCGCGATCATGCCCTCGGTCAGAGCCTTCACGCAGTGCTCGTGGATCTGGTCGATCGTGGCGCCCGGCTTCGCCATCGCGACCGCGGTCTTCTGGGTGGCGAGCACCAGCTCGTAGACCTTGCGCTGCGGCGCCGTGAACCTGCCGTTCGCGGGCCAGGTGCGGGTGATGTCGGCGGTGTAGTGGTCGTACTCGCAACCGGCATCGACGAGGACGAGGTCGCCATCGGCGATCGCGCAGCGATTCTCGACGTAGTGGAGGATCGTCGCGTTCTCGCCGGTGCCAACGATGGTGGCGTAGCCGGGGCCACTGCCGCCGGCCTTGCGGAACGCGTAGTTGATCTCCGCCTCGAGCTCGTGCTCGAACACGCCCGGGCGGCCGAGCTTCATCGCAGCGACGTGCGCCTCGCTGGTGATCTTGCAGGCCTTGCGGAGCGCGGCGAGCTCCTCGGGACGCTTGCGCAGCCGCAGCTCGTGCAGCGCAGCGCGCGGATCGACCACGGCGCGCGGCGGGCGGCGGCCCTTCTTCTCCGTCTTGCGCAGCCGGGCGATCGCATGCGCGACCATCAGATCCATGCTGTCGTCGAGGCCGAGCGAGTAGTGCAGCTCGTCGATGTTGGCGATCAGGTCCCACATCTTCGTTGCGAGCTCGGCGGCGGGATACGCGGCATCCGCACCGTACGTCTCCTTCGCTCCCTCGAGCCCGGCGCGCCGTCCGTCCCACACCTCGAGCTCCGGGTCGCGAGGGCGCACGAACATCACGACGCGCTCGGTCTCCGCTCCGGGCCGCAGGATCAACGTCGCATCGGGCTCGACGAACCCGGTCAGGTAGAACAGATCCGAGTGCTGGCGAAATGGATGGAACGCATCGCCATTTCGCAGACGCTCGGGCAACGACCGCACCACCGCCACGCCGCCCGGACCAAGCGCTTGCATGTAGGCGTCACGGCGCGCGGCGAACACGGCGGGGTCGAACATGCGCGGACCATAGCGCACCCGCGCTAGCGGCGGCGTCGGCGAATCGTGAGCATCAGCGCGCCGAGCATCACGAGCCAGCTCGCGTTGCCCTTGGTCGACGAGCACATCATCACCGGCTCCGCGATGTCGTCGCCGTAGCCCTCGCCGTAACCGGGCTCCGGGTAATACGGATCGGTCGCCTGCGGGCAGCTGTCGAGGTTCGCGGCGGACTCGGCGGTCGCACCGTGCGCGCGGAGATTTCCGAGGTACTGGTCGATCAGGACGAGGTCGGCAGCAGTGTCGGGATCCGCATGGCGCTCGTTCCAGCCCACCGCGTTGGTGCGCGTCGCGATCAGCGCGGCCGCAGCGCAGTTCGGATCGTAGCTCTTCACGGCCTGGCGCAGGCCGAGGAACAGGTTGTACATCGCGTAGCGCTCTGCCATCTCGGCGCCGGAGAGGTACGGATCCTCGGGGGTCTCGAGCGGCGCCTGCGCGTAGTCGAGCGACACCGTCTGGGTGATACGCTCGGTCGATCCGGGCGGGCGATACGACAGCTTGAGATCGGCCACCTTCGACGTCGCATCGCTGGTCGGATCGAGGTGGATGAAGATCATGCTGCCGCCACCGCGACGACCTTCGGTCGGCTCCTGGCTCGTGCGGCTCGCGAGGAACACCGCCGGGATCGACATCGAGCCCTTCGAGCTCTGCACCGTGAACAGCCGGCTGCCGACGACCTCGGCGAACGTCCAGCCCGCGCCGGCGGTCGCCTCGATCTTGATGTCGAGGGCGAGCGGCGACATGAAGAAGTCGAGCTCCTCGGTGAACACCT
>JBBRBG010000255.1:0-11438 GCA_038206055.1 Haliangiales bacterium | reverse complement strand
TCGAGCGCCCACACGTGATCGAGCCCGACGTATGCGAGGTAGTCGACGCGCGACAACGTGGTCCGGAGGCCCCAGGTGATCACGCGATCGCCGTCCTCGCTCTCCATCCGGTGCAGGTACTGGATCCCGAGCTCGTTCGTGACCAGCGCCGACAGCTTGCGATCGCGAGTGACATAGCCGGAGGTCATCGCGATGTCGAAGTAGCGCGGCCGGTAGAACGAGGCTTCGCTCTGCGTCGAGTAGCGGTAGCGCAGCGTCACCGTCTGGTTGTCGGTCAGCCGCCACGCGACATCGGGCTCGACGGAATGCGAACGGATCGCCCAGTCATCGAAGTAGAACCGATACTCGAGCCCGAGCGACAGCGAGCGCCCCACCGCCCGGCGGCCACGTGCCGTGAACGCGGTACGCACGCGTTCATCGGGGACCTGCTCGGGGATGCAGAACGGTGCGGTCGACATGCACGTGCCGATGTCTCCGATCGCGACGAAGCGGTACGGGCTCGCCTGGTAACCCAAGATCAGCGTGCTCTGCGCGCCCAGCTCGGCGATCGTCTGTCGGTCGATCACCTGGGCGACCACGATCCGGCCGCCGATCGTGCGCACGGGCAGGGAGAAGCCCGGATCGCCCGAACGCCCCACGCGATCGTCGCTGCCGAGCGCGTCGATCGACAGCGTGGTGTTCTTCCCCGCGAGCTCCGACCGCAACCCGAGCGTGAGCCCATGGGAGATATAGTCGGGCTCGTACGACAACCTGTAATTTGCCGTGACGCTTGTCGTGCGGCCCGCGTAGCCCACCGCGGCATCGACCTCGTTGCGGCGCTCGTGGATCGCCTTCGTGGCGGCGGTCACGACATCGACCGAGGCTCCCGTCCAAGCGTCGACGGTGTACGTCGCTCCGAGCGTGAGTTTGTCCACCTTGCCCGCCACCTTGACCGCCGGCGCGACGATGGTGGTCGCGTCCGTGTCGGATCTCACGTAGACGCTCGACGAGGCATCTGTCACCTTCGGGGCGTGACCCGCGCATCCGACCGCAACGACGACGAGCAGCCGGTACAACGACATCGCGCGAACATCTTGCTCCGCGGTGCGATGCTGTCAACGCTTGCGGTCCTCATGTTCGCCGGCTGCTTCCAGCCCTCGACCGGCGCCGACGAGATCGAGGCCGGCACCGAGCCGCCGGCTCCGCTGTTCGGCGCCGACGCCGGGACGAACGGTACCTGCGGCACGGGCGGGACCACGGCGCTCACCAAGCTCCATGTCGTGGTGCTGACCTCGTCGTTCAACGGGCGGTACAGGCCGCGCAACGTCGGAGCGATCTGGGTGGAGACCGCCGCGGGCGTGTTCGTCAAGACCCTCGAGCGCTGGGGCAAGACGCGCGCTCGCTACATCACGAAGTGGAACGCGTCGTCGGCGGCGAACGTCGTCGATGCCGTGACCAGCGCCACGCTCGCCACGCACATCACGCACGATCGCACCTGGGACTTCACCGACAAGCTCGGATGCAAGGTGGCCACGGGCAGCTACCGGCTGATGGTCGAGCACACCGACTACAACGGCACCGGAGCGCTGCTCCAGATCCCGTTCACGACGGTCGCCGGTGCGGTGCCCACTACCGACAACACGTACTTCCACAACGTCGCGGTCGACATCCAGTAGCGGTTACGCGAAGCGATCGTACTCGGCGGGATCGTGCGCGCAGAACATGTCGACGTCCTTGTACGTCCCGTGGAGCTGGCGTAGAGCTGCGACGGATGCGCGGCGCGCGGCCGGATCCATCTGCGTGAACGCCTCGAACCCGCGAAACCCGACGGGGACCGTGCCCTTGCCATCGACGGCGTGGTGATGGAAGTACGCATCACCCGCGTGGACGAGCCACCGCTCTTTGGCGTGGACCACGACCGCGGAGTGGCCCCACGTGTGACCGTGCATCGGCAACAGCGCGATATCGGCGTCGAGGCCGCGCAGCTTCGTCACCGCCGGCAGTCCGCGCCACGTATCGCCATCCTCCGTGTAGACCTCCCACTTCGGGCCGTGCGCCCACTGCGCCTTGAGGTACCGCTCGCGCTCCTTGAGCGTCGTCCGCGCCATCGCGGCGGCGTGCTCGAGCGCATGCAGGTGGACCTTCGCGTTCGGAAAGTCGGGCAATCCGCCCGCGTGATCGAGGTCCAGGTGCGTGACGACGATGTGGCGCACGTCCGCGGGATCGAGCCCGAGTGCGCTGATCTGCGCGGTCGCGGTCTCCGCATGATCGAGCGCCGCGCCCGCGAACAGCGCGAACGCACGCGAGATGCCGGTCTTGCCCTCGACATCCCGCGTACCGAAGCCGGTGTCGACGAGCACGAGCCCGTCGCGCTCGGTCTCGACGAGCAGGCAGTGCGCGACCATCTTGCCGCGCAGCCCGCTGCCACCGAACAGGAACCCGGCGAGCGGGCACATCGTGGCGCAGTTCAAGTGGTGCACGGCGCGGATGCTCATGCGCCGACGCTACCGCAGTCGTTACTGCTGGAGGACGAGCTTGACGTGAAACCCGTAGGTCGGCTGCACGTCGGTGCTCGGATGGTCATTCATCTCGATCGCGGCCGCGGGCGGACGCGAGAGATAGTTCACGGCGTTCAGCACGGCGAACATTCCGACGAGCGCGACGAGCACGGGCACGGTGCGTGGACGCAGCCACGCCCAGTGTTCACCGAGCCACTGCGACAGGCCGCCGATCGTCCGCGCCATCCCCGTGCGTGGAGCGCGCAGCACGGTCGCGATCGGCAGCTCCCTGGCCTGATCGAACAGCATTCCTCCATTATCCACACGCGCGCGCCTCGCGCCCGTTCTCGGTGCGCGTTCGCGACGCGCCCGCGTGTAGGACAGGGTGCGCCGCTTGAGCAGCGACCGCGGCCGCGCACAGATGAAGCCGGGCGAGATCACGCGATCTCCGGCGCCGCCTGACCGCGGCCCTGGAACGCCCCGTTCGCCTGGTAGCGCTTGCGCTGCAGCTTGTTGAGCGTGACGCGCGCTTTCCAGCCGAGGTACGCGCGCGTGAACGTCAGCATGTTCGCGCGGTCGAGGTACGGGTTCTTGACCCCCGGCGCCACGCCCACGAGCGCGAGCACCTGCTCGGCGACAGAGACCGGGCAGCCCTCGAGGCGGATCACATCGCCCGCGAGCTTCGACTTCGCCGAGGCGAGCTTCGCGAAGATGTCCTCGTGCTTCGCGGTATGCGGATCGAGCGTGCTGCGATCCTTGTAGATGTTCTTGATCTGGATCGGCTTGCCGTGGAGCTGGCCCTTCCAGTCCGCGCAATCGCCGATGAAGATCACCTTCTCTCCCGGCTTTGCATCGATGTCGCCGGCGTACTTGCCGAACACGACGTGCATGCGCGGGAGCTTCTTGTCGGTCTCCTTGTCGAACACGCGAAGGATCTCGATGGCCTCCTCGATCGCCCCCGGGCAGCCGCCCCAGCAGTAGTCGCCGGACTCGGACTCCGGCGGCGGGCCGGCATACGCGGTGATGTTCGTGCCCTCGAAGTACTTCTCCACGCGGATCAGGCCGACCTTGAAGCCCTTCGCGCGCGCCTTCGCTTCCGCCAGCGTGACATCGCCGGTGATCTTGATCTTCGAGAGGTCCGTGGATCCGAACCCGTGCTCCGCGGCGAGCCGGATGTGGTCGACGGTGTTCGGATCGACACCGATGATGTTGCAGCACACCGCATCGAACGCGACCTGGCTGTTGCCCATGATGATCATGCCGAGCGGGAACGGCGTCGGCGTCAGCATGCGGCCCTCGCCGGCGGTGATCGCATCGATCGCGATGAACGACGGCTGGATGATGTGCTGCAGGTCCGCGATCTTCTCGTTGAGCTTGTGATCGTGATCGATCAACCGGTGACGATCATCCTGGATGCCGATGTACGCCTTGAGCGAGAACGTCACGGTGGTCCACGGGTGCGCCTTGAACTTGGGACAGTTGACGAAGAAGTCGGCGCGCGCGATCGGTTCGGGCGTGAACAGGTAGTCGCGCAGGCGGTTCGGGTGCGAGATCGGGATCTCGACCTGCTGCTCTTCCTCGAAGCAGTAACGCTTGACGTCGACCTTCTTCAGCATCGCGTCCCAGCCCGACTCGCGCATCGCCACTCGCGTGGGCACGGTGATGCCGCAGCGCTCTCCGGCCGCGAGCTCCGTCATCGACTCGCCGCCGACATCGCGCAGCGCGCGCAGCACGCCCTCGCCGAACTCCGGGCGCGTGTACGCGTACGGGAACAGCGGGCCTGCAGCGACCAGGTTCGGCTTGACCAGCGTGCGGCCGAACGGCCTCAGGCCGAGCTCCTCGAGACCCTCGCGGATGATCGTCCGGATCCGCTCCGGGTCGTAGTCACGGCAACTGCGGAGGATGACCTTCGGCTCTGCCGGAATCTTCATGCGTCAGAGCATACGCTCCACGCGATAGCGCCGCAGCTAGTTGTGGGGCGGCTGAGCTGCGGCCGCTGAACCCGATCCAGTGCCGGCACCCGGGGCGGGCGTCGGCGGCGGGGCGGGAGTCTCGTCGACCGGCGGCGTCTGCACCGGCGGGGGCGGCGCCGTTGCGGTCAACGTGTGGTTCTCCGCGTTCATCAACCAGCCGTCGACGGCTGCGAGATTTGCTTTGACCGCGATCTCGCCCTTGTCGAGCTTCTCGATCATCTCGTCGGAGGCGCGCTGCACCTCCTCGACATCGTTGCTCTTCGCCGCGTTGCCGAGTTGCGACGGCGCCGCCGTGAGCTGCGCGCGAAGCTGATCGAGACCCGCGCGCGCCTCGCTGAGCAGGCGACCTGCATCTGCGATTCCCGGCGCATCACCGCCGAGGTTGCGACCGCGCGCCATCAGCGCATCGGCGCGGCGTTGCAGCACCTCGACTTCGGTGGCGTGGAGCTTGACGAGCGACAGCGTCTCCTCCTGCATATGCCCGAGGTCGGTGGACTTCTCGCAGCCGGCGACGGCGAGGGCGGAGACCAGGAACAGGGAGGACAACAACTTGGAGGTGTTCACGGCGAACCGGTTGTCCCAGAAACCAGGCGCCGACTCAAGCCAGGGGGGGCGCGTCGTCGCTCCAGGCGCTGCCGTGTGCGTCGATCTCCGCGAGGTAGACGAGGAAGTGCGCGTAGTACGGGTGGTCGCCCAGCGTGGCCGAGTCCGCGACGACGAGCAGGAACCGCTTCGCCCGCGACAGCGCCACGTTCATCCGCCGCGTGTTCGAGAGAAACCCGATCTCGCCGTGCTCGTTCGAGCGCACGAGGTCGACGATCACGGCTTCCTTCTCGCGGCCCTGGAAGCCATCGACGGTTCCGATCTCGACGCCTGCTGCGCGCTCCGCCTTGAGCAGCTCGCGCAATCGCCGCGCCTGCGCCGAGTACGCCGCGATGATCGCGAGGTCGGTGGGAGCGAGCCCGCGCGAGAGTAGCCGTCGCGCTTCGGCGGCGACCCGTTCGGCGTTACCGGTGTTGAACGTGCTCGGATCGAACGAGAACGTCGGGATGTTGTTGAGCGAGCCACCCGGATCGAAGTCGGTGCGCTGCTCGAGCCAGTCCTTGCCCGCGGTATCGACGAGCCACACCGGCTTGGGCCTGAGCGGATCCGGCGCGACGCCGAGGTCGGCGAGCTCGCGGCTCGCCACGTCGGGTGCAGCGCGCAGCTTGCCGTCGTACATCGAGCGCGACGGGAACGTCATGATCTGCTCGTTCATGCGGTGCTGCTGCACGAGCATGACCGCGCTCGTCGCTGCGAGCCGCTCGAACACCGTGGACCCGAGCGTGGCATCGACCTGCGGACCGCCCGTGACCACAGGACCGAGCTGGTGGGGATCGCCGGCGAGCACGGCCACCTTCGCGCGTGCGAGCGCGATCATCAGCAGCGGATCGGGAGCCTGCGTGGCCTCGTCGACGATCACCGCATCGAAGATGGTGTCGCCGAGGAGAAAGTGGTCGCAGCCGACGCAGGTCGCGAGGATCACGTCCGCGTGCTCGACGATCGCGCGCTCCGCGTTGTGGATCTCTCTCGCGGCATCGCGATCGAGCGCGCGAGCCTCGGTCCACAGCTCCTTCGCCTCGTGGCCCTTGCGACCGGCCGCGCTCTTGCGCAGTGCGCGCGCACGATCCCGCCACTCGCGCGCGAGCTTCGTCGCGCCGTCGGCATCGACCTGCGCGTCGAGCGTGAGGGCGGCGAGCGCCGGTGCGACCCGCGCCGGATGACCGAGGCGGACCGCGCGCACGCCGGCCTGGCCGAGCCGGATGCCGAGGTTATCGACGGCGGTATTCGATGGCGCAGCGCACAGCACGCGCTCGCCGCGCGCCACGCGTTGCCGCACGACCTCGACGAGCGTGCGTGTCTTCCCGGTACCCGGCGGGCCGTGAATCAGCGCGATGTCGCCCGAGCGCAGCGCCGAATCTACGGCCGCGCGCTGCTCGACGTCGAGGTCCTCGTCCAGCGCCTCCCAGCTGGACTTTGCGAGCGGGCGGGGCGGCTTGATCATCGCTGCCACGTCGCGCAGGCGTGCGAGGTCGCTGGTGGCGAGCGCCGCCTTCGCGCGGTTGAGGGCGTTGTCGCCGCGATCGAACGTCACCTCGGGGACTTCCGGATCGAGCGCGTAGTCGCGATCGATCTCGTCGACGGAGCGATCAAGCATGAGCCAGAGCGACTGCTCTTCACGCCGCTCGAGCACGCCGCGAACCGCGTTCGGCTCGTCGGGGTGTTCGCCCCACAGCCGGATCGGATCGCCGGGCGCGATCCGCAGGTTGTCGAGATCGACCGCATCGGGGACCGTCACACACACGCGCACGCGGTCGCCCGGCGCCGATTGCTCGTCGACGATCCTGAGGTTCGCGAGTGCGATGCCGAGCGCGACGCGCTCCGAGAGCACGCGGCCCGAGCGCTCCATTGCGATCCTCGCGCGCGCTGCCAACCGCTCGGCCCGCCAGGCGGCTCCGAGGGCATCCAGCCAGTCGCGCGCATCCGCCGTCACGCTTCGAAGCTACCCCGACTTTCCGGCGCAGCGGGCGAGGAAGAGCCGCGCCACGTGGCATAGTTTCCCCGCCATGCCCGAGTCGACCGCTCCCGAGCGCCTTACCCGCAAGACGACGTCGATCTCCCAGCTGCTCGCGCGTCGCGTGCAGGAGACTCCCGATCGGGAGGCCTATCGCTATCCGGTGGGCGAGAACTGGCGCTCGATGACGTGGAAGCAGGCCCACGAGCGCGTCAAGGCGATCGCCGCCGGCTTGCTCTCGCTCGGCTTGCACCGCGAGGAGCGGGTTGGCCTGCTCGCGAACACGCGCGTCGACTGGCTGCTCTGCGACCTGGGCATCCTCTCGGCCGGCGGTGCGACCACCACGGTGTACCCGTCGAGCACATCAGAGGAATGCTCGTACATCCTCGCGGACTCCGATACGAAGTACGTGTTCATCGAGGATGCCGGCCAGCTCAAGAAGCTGCTCGCGCATCGCGCGGAGATTCCGAAGGTCGAGAAGTTGATCATGATCGACGGCGCTCCCGACGCCAAGGACAAGGCCTGGGTGATGACCCTCGCCGAGCTCGAGGCAGCGGGCGCCGCGTTCCTCGCGAAGGATCCGCGCGCGGTCGACGAGATCGTCGACGGCATCAAGGGCGAGCACCTCGCCACGCTGATCTACACCTCGGGTACCACCGGCAAGCCGAAGGGCGTGCGCCTGTTGCACGAGTGCTGGGCCTACACGGCCGACTCGATGGACGCGACGCGCCTGATCGGGCCCGACGACGTGCAGTTGCTCTGGCTACCGATGAGCCACTCGTTCGGTAAGGTCCTGATGGCCGCGCACGTGGCCTCGGGATCGGTGTGTGCGGTCGACGGTCGGATCCCGAAGATCGTCGAGAACTGTAGCGTCGTGAAGCCGACGATCATGGCCGCCGTGCCGCGGATCTTCGAGAAGGCCTACAACAAGATCCTCGAGAAGGCGAAGAAGGGCGGCATCAAGCAGAAGATCTTCGAATGGGCCGTCTCCGTCGGAAAACGGGGCAGCAAGGTCCGCCAGGCCGGAAAGACGCCCGGCGGCTTGCTCGCGCTCGAGCTGAAGCTCGCCGATCGCCTCGTGTTCCAGGCCGTCAAGGCCACGTTCGGAGGCCGCGTGCGCTACTTCATCTCCGGCTCGGCGCCGCTCTCGCGCGAGATCGCCGAGTTCTTCCACGCGTGCGGAATCTTGATCCTCGAGGGCTATGGCCTCACCGAGACAAGCGCCGCGAGCTTCGTCAATCGCGCCAACAAGTTCGCGTTCGGCACCGTGGGCATGCCGATGCCCGGCACGCAGATCAAGCTCGCGCCGTCCGACGGCGAGATCCTGATCAAGTCGCCCGGCGTGATGCAGGGCTATCACAACATGCCCGAGGCAACCGCCGAGGCGCTCACCGAGGACCACTGGCTCCGCACCGGTGACATCGGCGAGGTCGACGCGCAGGGCTTCCTCCGCATCACCGATCGCAAGAAGGATCTGATCAAGACCTCGGGCGGCAAGTACATCGCGCCGCAGCACATCGAGGGTAAACTCAAGGCCGCGTGCCCGTACATCAGCCAGGTGATCGTGCACGGCGACAAGCGCAACTTCGTCACTGCGCTGATCACTCTCGACGGCGAAGCAGTCGAGAAGTGGGCGACCCAGCACAACGCGAACGGCAAGAGCTACGCGGACCTCGCGAAGTCGCCCGACGTCAAGGCGCTGATCTCGCCGTTCGTCGACGAGGTCAACAAGACGCTCGCGAAGTACGAGACCGTCAAGCAGTTCGCGATCCTACCGAAGGATCTCTCGATCGATGAAGGCGATCTGACACCGAGCCTCAAGGTGAAGCGCAAGGTCGTCGAGAAGAAGTACGCCGGCCTCCTCGACAAGATGTACGAAGGCGCCGTCGCGGGAGAGTAGTCATCCCGGTCCGTCGACGGCCTCGACCAGGTACTCCCCGAGCGTGTTCTTGAGGATCTCCGACGAGCCGCCGGCGATCTCGTAGGTCTTCGCGTCGCGCAGGTAGCGGCCGAACGGCGCCGTCTCGAGGCATCCGCGAACTCCGCAGATCTGGATCGCCTGCAGCGCCGTGGTCACCGCCGTCTTCGTCGCGAACAGCTTCGCCGACGACGACCAGCGCTGGATATCGAGGAGGCTGCGGCGGCGCACCTCGGACTCCTTCGGGAGCTGGTGCGTGGGCCCGGCAGCGTCGAGGTGCCGCGCGGCTTCGTAGGTCAGGAGACGCGCCGCATCGATCTCCGCGACGAGATCCGCCAGGTACCACTGCACGCCCTGGAGCTCGATGACGTACTTGCCCGAGACGCTCCGCTTGTCGGCGAACGTGAGCGCTCCACAGAACGCAGCGCGCGCGATGCCGCAGCCGATCGCCGCCGCGAGCACGCGCGAGTGATCGAGCGTGGTGGCCGCGGCGCGGATGCCCTTGCCGTCCTCGCCGATCAGATGATCGAGCGGCAGGCGCGCGCCGGTGAGCACGAGGTCCACGTGCGGACCGTTGCGGAGCCCGAACGTGCGCGTCGATGGCGGCGCTTCGAGCGTGGTGCCCGGTGTGTCGGACGGCACCGCAAATGCGGAGACCCCGCGCTCGGTCTCCGCGAGGATCACGAACAGCTCGGCCGCCGATGCGCTCGTGACGAACGCCTTCTTGCCGTCGAGGATCCAGGAATCGCCATCGCGCCGCGCCTTGGTGTCGAGCTTCTTGACGTCGCTGCCGCCACGCGCTTCGGTCATCGCGAACGAGCACAGCAGGCCATCGGCGATCCGCGGCAGGTAGCGGCGCTGCAGCGCCTCGCTGCCGAACAGGTGGATGGTCTCAGCGGCCTGAAAGATCGTGATGAGGGAGGTCGCGGTCGCCGCGCTCGCCGCCGCCACCTCCTCGAAGATCGCGACCAGATCGGTGAACGGCCTCCCGCCGCCGCCCAGCTCGACGGGAAACGTCGCCGCGGTGAACCCGGCCCGCGCGAGCGCACGCACAGCGTCCTTCGGATAGACGTCCTCGCGATCGATCACATCTGCGATGGGTGCGACAACCTCGGACACCACTTTGGCAATGCCCTGCGCGTACGCGCGATCGACGCGCGGGTCCCAGACTTCGATCTCCATGCCGCGATGCTACCGGCGTGTCGCCCGATTTACCGGGGCTTGCAAATTGAATGACCCGGTCCCGAAACGCGTTACACAGGGACATGCTCCGCACGTCCGCCCTGGCGCTCGTCGCCACCCTCGCCATCGCGCGCCCGGCCGCCGCGGAAGGTGTCGACTTCATTGCCGACGCCAAGCTGCTCTATCGCGTGGCGGCCTGCGGCAATGCCGACCAGCCGCTGCCCGAGGCGATGACGAAGGGCGACGAGAAGACCCAGAAGGCGGTGGCGAAGATCGTCGATCGGCACTGCAAGCGGATCCTCGAGTACATGGGGAAGTTCCGCACGCAGTACTTCGAGAAGGGGCGCGCGTGGTTCGACGAGGTCGTGCCGAAGACCGTCCCGGCAACCGTGGTCTATCCGTTCGGCGGCGGCGATCTGATCTCCGCGCTCGTTGCGTTCCCGACCGCCACCGAGATCACGACGATCTCTCTCGAGCAATCCGGGGATCCGCGCCGCATCAGCAAGCTCACCGCGAACCAGCTCGACAACAGCCTCGGCGTGCTCCGCAAGGACATCGGCGGTCTGATCTCCGTCGGCTCGAACACGAGCGAGAACCTCTCCGCGGGTCAGCGCAACGATCTTCCCGGCCAGGTCAGCTCGTTCCTCATGGGCCTCGTCGCGGGCGGCTACGAGCCGGTCTCGATGCGGTTCTTCACGCTCGATGACGCGGGCGCGATCCACTACCTCGAGCAGGCCGAGATCGACGAGGCCGACAAGAAGAAGGGCGCGAGCCTCAAGGGCGACTGGCAGGACCCGGCGTTCTCCGCTGCGTTCTCGAACGTGGAGATCCAGTACAAGAAGATCGGCGACACGGTGATCCACACGCATCGCCACATCGGCTGGAACCTCGGTGACGCTTACCTCCAGAAGAACCCGCAGCTGATCAAGCACCTCGAGAAGAAGGGCCCGGTCACGATGCTGACGAAGGGCGCGAGCTACCTGTTGTGGCGCGGCGACTTCTCGCTGATCCGCAACTACATGCTCGATCATCTCGCGTGGATGCTCTCCGACTCGACCGGCATCCCGCCCGCGTACGCGCGCAAGAGCAAGATGATCCAGGAGACCTACGGTTACTACAACGGCGCGTTCCTCGAAGGTGCGCAGGATGGCCGCCACGATCAGGCGTTCGTCGAGCTGTGGCGCGACCAGAAGCGCCGGAAATTGCCGTTCCGGTTCGGCTACGTCGACAAGGACAAGCAGGCGCACCTCGTGGTGACGCGCCCGAAAACCTGACCGCCGCGCGGTGAAAACCGGCACCGCAGTGGCTCTCCGGTGTGGCGGCTAGCGTTGGTT
>JBBRBG010000254.1:0-11616 GCA_038206055.1 Haliangiales bacterium | reverse complement strand
GCGGCAAAAATCAGCACCGAAGTGCCGGCGAGCAAATGCGCCGCACGGTAGTGCCGGCGAGCACGGCGCTCGGCGGCGCGGCGCTTGGCGGCCAAGAACTGTGCGAGTGATGGGCGAGTGCGCGAAAGCGCGCGCGAGCACTCGGTACACGATGGCAGAACCCTCGCGGTCTCGACGAGAGTCCGCGACGGGACCTCCATTTTCCTTGGCGCCCTCGGCGGCTTGGCGGCAAAAATCAGCACCGAAGTGCCGGCGAGCAAATGCGCCGCACGGTAGTGCCGGCGAGCACGGCGCTCGCCGGCGCGGCGCTCGGCGGCGCGGCGCTTGGCGGCCGCGAACAGCGGCGCCTCGGCGGCCAGGGTAGCGCCTTCGCGGCCTAGTGCCGGAAGTGCCGCATGCCGGTGAACAGCATTGCCAGCCCATGCTCGTTGGCGGCGCCGATGACCTCCTCGTCGCGCACCGAGCCGCCGGGCTGGACCACGGCGACGGCGCCGGAGGCCGCGAGGACGTCGACGCCATCGCGGAACGGGAAGAACGCATCCGACGCCACGACCGCGCCCTTGAGCGCATCGCCGGCCTTGCGCTCGCAGATGCGAACCGAATCGACGCGGCTCATCTGACCGGCGCCGATGGCGACCGTGACGCCGCCCTTCGCGAACACGATCGCGTTCGACTTGACGTGCTTCGCGACGCGCCACGCGAACACGAGGTCCGCGCGCTCGGCATCGGTGGGCGGGCGGGCGGTTGCGACCTTCGCGGTCGCGAGATCGACCATGCCGTGATCCACGGACTGCACCAGCGCGCCGCCCGCGATGGTGCGGATCGACCAGGCGAGCTCGCCGGTCGGAGCGCGCCAGTCGCCGGTCGCCGCGACGAGGCGGAGGTTCTTCTTGCTCGCGAGGATGTCGCGCGCCGCTGCGGAGTAGCCCGGCGCGACGACGCATTCGAGGAACGTCTCGACCAGGAGGTTCGCGAGCGCCGCGTCGACCTCGCGGTTGACGGCGACGATGCCGCCGAACGCGGAGGTGGCGTCGGCCTCGCGGGCGCGCTTGTACGCGGCGGCGATGTCGCGATCGCTGGCCACGCCGCACGGGTTGTTGTGCTTGACCACCACGGCGGACGGCTCGGTGAATTCGAGGCAGAGGCCGAGCGCCGCGTCGAGATCGAGGATGTTGTTGTACGAGAGCTGCTTGCCGCCGAGGACCTCCGCGGAGGCGATGGTGGGGCGCACGCTCTGGGTGCGAGGCAGCGGAGAGCGCGAGTCCGCATAGAACGCAGCGCCCTGGTGCGGGTTCTCGCCGTAGCGCAGCTCGTAAAGCCGGCGCCACTGCACGGACAGCGAGTCAGGAAGCTCGCGGCGAGACGGCGCCTGGTGCCGGGTGTGCGCGGCGCCGTCGTCGATCGACGAGAGATACGCGGCGATCGCGGCGTCGTACGCGGCGGTGTGCGAGAACGCCTTGCGCGCGAGCGCGAACCGCTGGCCGGGCGTCAGGTCGGTGCCCGTGGACAGCGCTGCCGTGATGATCGCGTAGTCATCGGGATCCACCACCACCGCGACGCGCTCGTGGTTCTTCGCAGCGGAGCGCAGCATCGACGGACCGCCGATATCGATGTTCTCGATCGCCTCGTCGAGCGTGGTCGTCGGCTTCGCGATCGTCGCCTCGAACGGGTAGAGGTTCACGACCACGAGATCGATCGGCGTGATGCCGTTCGCCGTCATCTCCGCTTGGTGCGGCGCCGTGTCGCGACCGAGCAGGCCGCCGTGGATCTTCGGATGCAGCGTCTTCACGCGCCCGTCGAGGATCTCGGGTGCGCCCGTGTGCTCGGAGACCTGCTTGACGGCGACGCCCGCCTCGGCGAGCGCGGCGGCCGTCCCGCCGGTGGACAGGATTTCCACGCCCTTCGCGGCGAGGGCCTTTCCCAACTCGACGATGCCACGCTTGTCGGAGACCGAGATCAACGCGCGTCGGATCATGCGCAAGCGTTTACCACGCCCGCATGTTTCGAGTCCCGCCGTCTAGTTCTGGTTCGCGGCCTTGGCCGCGAGGAGCTCCGCGCCCAGCTCGTCGGGCGACGGCGATCCCATCTTCAGCTTGAGCAGACCGCGGACCTCGACCTGGCGGATGCGCTCGCGGGTCAGGTTCATGATCTCGCCGACTTCCTCGAGCGTGATGCCGCCACGCTCGGCAACATCGAGCGCGCACGTGTGCTTGAGCTCCCACGGCTCGAGATCGGGGAAGTTGATCTTGATCGACCCTGTCTCGGGATTGATGTCGAGGTAGAGGTGGTGCTTGCATGCGACCCACGGGCACGGGCGCATCTCTTCCTTGCACTCGGCGCGCGAGGTCGGGCGCGCGATGTCCACCGGCGGGTACATCAGTGCGCCGACGCGCAGCTCCTCGCGGGTCAGCCGCTTCATCGCGATCGTCTTGCTCCGCGGACGGGTGCGGCGCCGGCGCCGCCGGATCTTCCGGCTGACCTCCGGCGCTTCTCCATCGGTCGCCACCTCGTCACCAGCGTCGGCGAGCTCCTCGCCCTCGTCGTCGCCAGCCTCGACGCTGTCGGCCTCGAGCTCGTCGTGGAGATCCTTGTCTTCGTTGTTGTCGTCGTTCATCGCGTATCTCCTGGTGCTGGTTAGAGAAGGTCTTCGGCGCCCCCCGCGGCGCCGGCAAGACGGAGGTTGTTCGTGCGCGGCGCGATCGCCCGGCGCGTGAGGTCGTTGAGGCGCTCGACCAGGCGGTCGCCATCGCGGCGCATGTCGGCGAGCTCGCGCTCGAGCTCCTTCTTGGGCTTCGCCTCGAGCTCGGCGACGTCTGCCACGAGGCGCGTCCACAGCGCGGCGAGGTTCTCGGTGACGCCCTCGACGAGATCCGTGTAGAGCAGGAACTGCCCCTGGATCTCCTCGATTGTGTAGCCGTCGGCCATCAGCGCCTTGACGTCGTTGATCCGGCGAACCGTCTTGGATGGGTAGACGCCCATCGAGCCACGGTGCTTGCCCTTGCGGCCGACCCGCCGGCTGCGCGGCAGGAGGCCCTGCTGGACGTACTTGCGGAAGCTCGCCTCGGAGAACTTGATCCCGCGGCTCGTGAAGACGTCGACGATCTGCACCGCCGAGATGCCCTCGGAATAGGTCCCCTCGATCGCGCGAAGCTCGGCGTCAGGAAGGACCTGGTGGCGCGCGCTCGGCGCACCGGCCGTCGCGCTCGGTGACTCGTCGTCCTTGCGCTGCGCGACGTCCCCGAGGATCGGTCGCCGATGCGACCGGAACGGCACGACCGTCCCCGTCGTCGTCGCGTGTGCCGCCCAGTCTTGGAAACGTTGTGACAACAGAGCTCCCCCTCGCGACGTCGTTCAGAGCGCACGTGTGGAGATCGCACCGCCAACGCTCTGCTCCCTCGAGCAGCGCGTCAGTCAATCCGTGTGCAAGTCCCCCAGCGGGCGTTATCTACCTTCGGGGGACGCTGGAACACCCATAGTCCGACGAAGTATTGTCACAATATTCTCGTGAGTGTAATCGGTCAACAAGACCGCAGCGAGAATAGGCAAGTTTTTACCTGGGTACGTGTTCAGGTCCGGATTGGCGTCAGCACCTCGCGTTCCGTCTCGAGCGCGCGATAGGTTCAGCGCGATGCGACGGTTGCTGGCGCCGATGGTCGCGATCGCGCTCGCGCTGCTCCTCGTGTTCGCCGCGAGCCGATTCCTCGTCGGAGAATCAGCGGCGGATCTCGAGAATCAGGTGTTCACGTCGCGCACCGATCGGATCCGCATGGTCGTGCCGCGCGGCTGGCGCGCGACGGATCAACCGAGCTACCCGGGCCTCGTGTTGTGGATGATGCGCTCGCAGCCACCGGGGCAGATCGTGCTGACGTCGGAGGCATTCACCCGCGAGCTCTACTGCTCGTGGCCGATCGCCTGCCGCACCAGCCACGAAACCACCGCATCGAAGTACGCCTGCGCGCTGCGCGGCAAGCTGCAGGACGAGCGAATGCGGGTCGGCCCGGTCCAGCCCGGCCCGAAGGACAACGAAGCATCCGGACTGCCGAGTGTGTGGTTCGAGTACGACGACGGAAAGAAGTTCCTCCGCCAGGCAATCGCTCTCGGTGCCGCCGATCGCGCCGTCAGCCTCGTGCTGTCCGCTCCCTCCAATGAAGCGCGCGCGGCGCACGTGCGCGCGTTCGAGCAAGCACTCCGCACGCTGCGCACCGTGAGCGCCGAAGAAGCCGCTGCCTCGCTGCCCGCGGTCGATGGCGGCGTCGCTCCGCCTGTCTCTACCGACGGTGCGCTCGCCGATGCGGGGGCGGCCCCCGTCGACGCCAGCCTCGATGCAGGCGTCACGTTCGAATCGGCGCCCGCGCCGCGTGAGGCACCGATCGGTCCCTGTCCGTGACCGTGGTCAGCGCCAGACGCGCAGCGACGCGTCGACGCGGAGCATCTTGCCGAACGAGCCAAGGTCCGTCGTCACAGCAGCGGCAGCACCGGCCGGCGTTCCGCCCGGCGCGGTGACCGGCCCTGCCCCGGCGCGCGCACCATCACCGGCGAGCATCGCGATCACGGCGGGCAGCTCGGAGGTGCGGGCGGCGTCCTCGGCGGCGCGCTCGGCGTAGAGCTCCATCGGTCCAATGTCGATGCAGCCGAACTGCTTGTCGCGATCGGAGCAGTACACGCGCACGTGGAGGTGGTCGTCGTGGCGCGCGCTATCGCCGGGCTGCTTGAGCGTCTTGCGCGCGCGCGCGATCAGCGCCTCGGGCTCGCCGATCTGCGTCGCGTGCTCGATCAGCTTCGCGGCGATCGGCTCGAACATGAACACCCACTGCACGCGCGCCTCGGGAGCCGTGACGAGCGCCTTCACGAGGAGCCACGTGCGCGGGATGTCGACCGAGATGCCGGTGCCGTCCTTCGCCTTCGCGTCGGGGCCGAACACGTGCATCGCGTCGGCCTCCCACGGCTTTCCATCGGCGCCGCGCATGTAATAGACAAGGTCGGCATCGCGGCCGCTCTGGTGCGAGCGATGCCACGCCTTCGCCGCGCCGCCGCCCTGCGACGACAGGTCGGCGACCACGAGCTTGACGTCACTGACCTGCCGCGCCATCCGCCGACCGACGCCGGTGATCAGATCGAGCAGCTCGTCAGTGCCGTAGCGATTGCCGCGCGCCTTCCAGATCGCCTGGGTCTTGAAGCCCTCGCCGCTATCGGGGAGGCGCTTTGCATCGACCAGGTAGCCGTTGCTCGGCTTGCCGATCGACACGCTCGTCCCATCGGTCACGAGCCCGAGCTCGAAACAACCGGCGGACAGAACCAGCAGTGCAGCACACAGCGAGCGCACCGCTCCAGTATGCATGGGCGTTCCGAAAACGCGAACACCCGCCGAAGCGGGTGCTCACCGACTAGGTCAAAAGTGCCTGCTTTGCCTCGGGACTAGGTCTTGTCCTCGAACTCCGCGTCGATCACGTCGGAGTCCTTCGGGCCGGCGCCGGGGTCACCGCCGCCGTGGTCGCCGCCGCCCGCATCACCGCCGCCCGCGTCGCCTGGGGTCGCCTGCTTGTACATGGCCTCGGCGACCTTGTGCGCCGCGGTCTGCAGCTTCTCGAAGGCCGCGCGCAGCTCGTCGGGCGAGCCACCATCGCGGTTCTTCTCGAGTACGGCCTCGGCGTCCTTGAGCGCCTCCTCGATCATCATCTTGTCGGTCGCCTCGAGCTTGGCCTCGTTCTCCTTGACCAGCTTCTGGGTGCCGTAGACCAGCGTGTCGAGCTGGTTGCGGGCCTCGATCGAGTCCTTGCGCGCCTTGTCCTCTTCCTCGTGCTTCTCGGCGTCATCGACGGCGCGCTTGATGTCCGCATCCGACAGACCACTCGAGGCCTCGATCCGGATCGTGCGCTCGGCGTTGGTCGCCTTGTCCTTCGCGGCGACGTTCAGGATGCCGTTCGCATCGATGTCGAAGGTCACCTCGATCTGCGGCACTCCGCGCGGGGCCGGCGGGATGCCGGTGAGCTGGAACTTGCCGAGGGTCTTGTTGTCCTTTGCCATCGGGCGCTCGCCCTGCGAGACGTGGACCTCGACCGAGGTCTGGTTGTCGGCGGCCGTGGAGAACGTCTCGCTCTTGCGCGTGGGGATCGTCGTGTTGCGCGGGATGAGGACGGTGGCCACGCCACCGAGGGTCTCGATCGCGAGCGACAGTGGGGTGACGTCGAGGAGGAGGATGTCCTTGACGTCGCCCGAGAGGACGCCGCCCTGGACCGCCGCACCGAGCGCGACGACCTCATCCGGGTTCACCGAGCGGTTCGGCTCCCTGCCGAAGAACTCCTTCACGCGTGCCTGCACCATCGGGATGCGGGTCGAGCCACCGACGAGGACGACCTCGTGAATGTCGGTGATCTTCTTGCCGGCGTCCGCCAGCGCCTTCTTGCAGGGCTCCATTGCACGGGCAACGATGTCCTCGATCATCTGCTCGAACTTGCTGCGCGAGATCTTCTTCAGGAGGTGCTTCGGACCGGTCGCGTCGGCGGTGAGGTACGGGAGGTTGACCTCCGTCTCCTGCACGGACGACAGCTCGATCTTCGCCTTCTCCGCGGACTCCTTGAGGCGCTGGAGCACCATCTTGTCCTTGCTGACGTCGATGCCGGTGTCCTTCTTGAACTCGGCGACGAGCCAGTCCATGAGCCGGTGGTCGATGTCATCGCCACCGAGGTGCGTGTCGCCGTTCGTCGAGACGACCTCGACGACCTTGTCACCCACCTCGAGGATCGAGATATCGAACGTGCCGCCGCCCATGTCGAACACGACGATGAGCTGCTCCTTGGTCTTGTCGAGACCATAGGCGAGCGCGGCCGCGGTCGGCTCGTTGATGATGCGCTTGACCTCGAGACCGGCGATCTTGCCGGCGTCCTTGGTGGCCTGGCGCTGCGAGTCATTGAAGTACGCCGGAACCGTGACCACGGCCTCGGCGACCGACTCGCCGAGATACTCCTCGGCGGCGCGCTTCAGCTTCATCAGCACGCGCGCACCGACTTCGGGTGGCGAGTACCGCTTGCCGCGGATCTCGAACGCGGCGTCGCCGTTCGCGAGTGCGACAAGCTTGTACGGAACGCGCTTGGACTCTTCCTGAACGATCGGATCGGAGAACTTCCGACCCATGAACCGCTTGCTCGAGAACACGGTGTTCTCGGGGTTGGTGATTGCCTGACGACGGGCGATCTGGCCGACCAGAACTTCACCCTTCTCGTCAAATGCGACGACCGACGGGGTCAGTCGTGCGCCTTCTTCATTGGGGATGACCTTCGGCTCCTTGCCCTCCATGATCGCGACCACGGAGTTGGTGGTACCTAGGTCGATGCCGATGATCTTGCCCATGACGTCTTTCCTTGCGTGTCCCAGTTGTGTGCTGGCCAACCTAAGGACACGTCAATTGCCCGTCAAGGCTCGAAACCCACACACCTCCGATCGGGTAGTCGATCCTAGTCGGATGACGTGAACGCCAAGGTCTCGGTCCGCGAGACCTCGACCCAGGCGTCGAGCTTGTCGTCGACGGCGCGGATGGTCTGGCTCAGCTGTGCGTCGTGGACACAGGCTCCGACGAGGCTGGTATCGAACGGGACGTCGACTCGGCCATCCTCGCCGCCGAGCGCCTCGAAGTGGCGAGTTTGCTCGGGCCGACCCGCACACCGGCTGGTCACCGACACGCCGATCGTCGCCTCGGGAAACACCTGAAATGCGAGGCGGATCGGGCCGTCCGCGCGCCGCACCGTGGGCGCCCAGTCGATGTCGAACCAGGGCAACTCGCCGATCTCCGTTGCCCGGGAGTTCACGCGTACCCAGATGACCGGGTCCTCGGGGGTCGCGACGACCAGCTGGAACTCCCGGTCGGGGAACCACTCGAACGGCTTTGGCTTGTACGCCGGTACATCGAAGCGCACGTGATCGATCCCGACCTGCATGACGTCGACCCAACCCTGATCGGTGGTCGTGCAGCTGAGCAAGTTGCCGTTCGCGCAGCCGCGAATGTCGAGCGTGCCCGGGCTCGATGCGATCGAGACCGAGCTCGAAGGACCGAGATCCACCTGGCAGCCGGCGAGCGCAAGAACCGCGATCAGAGTGAGCCGCATCCCCGGAGCATCGCCGACCGGGCCCGATGGCGCCACGGCACGTCCCGGCAGGTGTCCGCCGTGTCAGTAGTTGCCGTGCCCGCCGCCCCACCAGAACGGGCCCTTCTGGTCGCCGTACCACGATGCGCCGCCACCGCCGCCCGGCTTGCGGACGTGCGAGCCCGAGCCGCCCGGATGTGCCGCACGCGCCTTCTCGAACACCGCCGCGAGCTCGTCGGTATCGAACCACAGGCCGTGCTCCATGCAGCGATCGAGCGTGGACTTGGGCTCGGCCACCTCGTCGTCGAGGTGAACGCGGAGCTTCAGGGTGACCATCGGCCCCTCGCATGCCGGGCAGGCGCGCGCTCCCAGGCGCACGTCCTCGTAGTCGAACGACGGCACGACGCCGGTGATGTCCTCGATCGCGGACGACAGATCCGCGAGCGGCGCGAGCATCCCCTCGCAGCGGTCGCAGACGAGGCGCACACCAAACGCGCGGAGCGGCGCCTTGCAGGACGGGCACATCGGTCGATCGAGCATGGGGATCAACGTAAGCACCGCCGGCGCGCGCGCCAGCGGCGTGGTTCTGGCCACTTGCGGGTCACAGATCGACGAACGACGGTGGCCTGCAGATCTGAGCCATCTGCGTCTGCATCGCCGGCGGCAGGCGGACGAAGTGGTACCGCGCTCTCGAGAAGATCTTCGCACGACACGCCACGAGGGTCGCGAGCTGTTCGATCTTCGGATCGCCCACGCACGATAGCGCGCGCTCGAAGGCCTTCAGCGCGACGGCGTCGCTGCCCACCGCCAATGCCTCCTTCCCCTTCGCCATCTCGGGTTCCGGATCGCAGCCCGTCGGCGGCGGCCGACCGGTGACCGCGGGCAACGGCTCGTCGAACATCGATGGTCCGCGCGACGAATAGATCAGGTCGTCGCCATCGGTCGGAGCGGGCAGCGTCGGGATCGACGACACCATCGCGGCACGCACCGCGGTGGAGTCATCGCGGACGAGCGCTCCGACCGGCGGATCGCGATCCACCTCGGGGTGGAGCACGGGACCGGGGCTCGTCACCGCCGACTCGCGACCACCACCGCCGCAGGCGGCGATGACAACGAGCGCGGCGACCCACCTCACGCGGTGGGGTGGTTCTCGGCGAGCGCGGCCTTCGCCAGTTCCATGATCGACGGCGGCGGATCCTTCAGCGCGAGCGCGAGGACCTCGTCCATGCGCTTCACCGACAGGATCTCCATCTCCCGCTTCACTTCCTCGGGCACGTCGATCAGATCCTTCACGCAGCGATCCGGGATGATGACGCGCTTGATCCCCGCGCGGTGAGCCGCAAGGAGCTTCTCCTTGATGCCACCGACCGCGAGCACGTTGCCGCGCAACGTGATCTCACCCGTCATCGCCACGTCGGGCCGCACCGGCACGCCGGTGAACAGCGACACGAGCGCGGTGTACATGGTCACGCCTGCGGACGGTCCGTCCTTCGGAACCGCGCCGGCCGGCACGTGGACGTGCAAGTCGGTGTTCTCGAGGAAGTTGCCCGGGTCGAGCCCGAGCGCCGCCGCGCGACCACGGACGAACGACAGCGCCGCCGTGACCGACTCCTTCATGACGTCGCCGAGCTGTCCCGTCAGCGTCAGCTTGCCCTTGCCGGGCATGCGCGAGGCTTCGATGAACAGGATGTCTCCGCCGACCGCGGTCCACGCCAGACCCGTCGCGACGCCCGGCTCGGCCGTGCGCTCCGCGACTTCGCTGACGAACTTCTTCGGACCGAGGAACGTCTCGACCTCCACCGGCGTGATGATCTCGTGCTCCTTCGCCGAGCCCTCTGCGACGCGCACGGCGACCGCCCGGAACACCGAGCCGATCTCGCGCTCGAGGTTACGAACGCCGGCCTCGCGCGTGTAGCTGTCGACGATGTCGAACAGCGAGTCATCGGTGATCTCGCAGCGGTCGTTGTTGAGACCGTGATCCTCGAGCTGCTTCGGCACGAGGAACTTCCGCGCGATCATCTTCTTCTCCTGGCGGGTGTAGCCAGGGAGCTCGATGATCTCGAGACGGTCGCGGAGCGCCCACGGAATTGGGTCCAATTGGTTCGCCGTCGCGATGAACAGCACCTTCGACAGGTCGAACGTCACCTCGAGGTAGTGATCCGAGAACGAGCTGTTCTGCTCGGGATCGAGGACCTCGAGGAGCGCGCTCGCCGGGTCGCCCCGAAAATCGTGACCGAGCTTATCGATCTCGTCGAGCACGAACACCGGGTTGTTGGTCCCGGCCTTCTTGATGCCCTGGATGATGCGACCCGGCAACGAGCCGACGTACGTGCGTCGGTGACCGCGGATCTCGGCCTCGTCGCGCACGCCACCGAGCGAGATGCGGCCGAACTTGCGTCCGATCGCACGCGCCACGGAGCGGCCGAGCGAGGTCTTGCCGACGCCCGGGGGGCCCGCGAGGCAGAGGATGGGACCCTTCTTGTCGTTCTTCAGCTTGCGAACGGCCATGTACTCGACGATCCGCTTCTTGACCTTGTCGAGGTCGTAGTGGTCGTCATCGAGGCACTGCCGGACTTCCTTGAGCTCGATGAGATCTTCGGTGGAGACCGACCACGGCAGCTCCACGAGCCACTCGAGGTACGTCCGCGTCACGGTGTACTCCGCGCTCGACGGCTGCATGCCCTTCAGGCGATCGAGCTGCTTCTTGGCGACCTTCTCGGCCTCCTCGGGCATCTTCGCCTTCGTGATCTTCTCGCCGAACTCGTCGAGATCGCCGCCGCCGTCATCGAGCTCGCCGAGCTCCTCCTTGATCGCCTTCAGCTGCTGGCGGAGGACGTACTCGCGCTGGTTGCGCCCCATCTCCTCCTGCACCTGCGTGTTGATCCGCTCGCGGACCTTGAGGACCTCGAGCTGACGCGACAGGAACTGGAGGACCTTGCGGGTGCGGGTCTTGAGGTCGAACGTCTCGAGGACATCCTGCTTCTCGCCAACCTCGAGCTCGAGGTGCGACGTGATGAGATCGGCGAGGTGGCCGGCCTCGGTCACGCTATCGACGAGCGCGCCGGCTTCCTTCGGCAGCTCCGGCATCAGCTTGACGACGCGCTTCGCGATGTCCTTCAGGTTCATCACGAGTGCATCGAGCTCGACATCGCTCGACGTGGGATCCGGAACCGAGCGGACCTTCGCGGCGAGGAACGGCTCGGCGCCGTCGAACGTGGAGACTTCAAAGCGCGAGACGCCCTGGAGGATGACGGAGAAGTTGTCCTTCGCGAGCTTGATCACCTTCAAGATGCGAGCGGCACAACCGACCATGTAGAGGTCGCCGGCGCCCGGATCCTCGGTGCGCGCATCCTTCTGCGTGAGGATGCCGATGACGGGCCGCTCCTTTGCGATGGCATCCTCGACGAGGCGGACGCTCTTGCGACGGCCGACGTCGATCGGGATGATCGCCCCCGGAAACAGCACGGAGTTGCGAAGCGGAAGGATGGGAAGCGTGTCCGGGATTTCCACCGGCTGCTCCCCACCTGCCTTGGGCTTG
>JBBRBG010000253.1:0-11913 GCA_038206055.1 Haliangiales bacterium | reverse complement strand
CGCGAGCTCGCGTTACTGCGCGAGGCCGAGGAGATCGGGCTGTTCCGGCGGCGCGGGCACCCGACGATGGCCGCGTACATGGTCGCCGAGCTGGAATGCTCGCGGCATACGGCGAACGAGAAGCTGCGCGTGGCGGGCGAGCTGATCGACCTGCCGGAGATCGCGGAGGCGTTTCGCACAGGCGAGCTCGGCTGGACGAAAGTTCGCGAGCTCACTCGGGTCGCGACCACGGACACCGAAAGCGAGTGGCGTGAAGCGATCAACGGGAGGAGCAGCGGCGAGGTGCAGCAGATGGTGAAAGGCTTCCGCAAGGGAGCCCGGCCCGCCGACCGGCCGGATCCGACGATCGTCGAGGAGTGGGTCGGATTGCGCGTGCCGGCAACGATCGCGGGGATGTGGCGGCAGATGCGCCGCGCGCTGGACGCCGAGGCCAAGCGCCGGCTCCCCGATGCGGAGATCGCAGAGCGACTGTGCAAGCTCGCGTTACAACCAGGTGATGGCGGGCACACCCGGCCGCCGTTTCAGATCGCGATCACCACGTGCCGGCAGTGCAAGACCGCCGAGCAAATCGGCCCGGGCGTGGTCAACGAGATCAGCACAGCTGCGTTCGAGCGCGCGCTGTGCGATGCCGTGTTCATCGGCGACCTCGGAAACGACGAGCCGCAGCGCGCGCAGTGGACCATCCCAGCGAACACGCGCCGGAAGGTCGCCGTGCGCGATCGGTTCACGTGCCGCTATCCTGGATGCACGGCGACGCGATTCGTC
The DNA here is from genome assembly GCA_038206055.1 of Haliangiales bacterium. Classification (GTDB taxonomy): domain Bacteria; phylum Myxococcota_A; class Polyangia; order Haliangiales; family Haliangiaceae; genus JABFXX01. The sequence continues at coordinate 11,148 of JBBRBG010000253.1, read as the reverse complement.
GAGGAGCATCACATCGTGCATCGCGAGCACGGGGCGATCACGCGATGTCGAACCTGTGCCTGTTGTGCGACTCGCACCATGCGGCGCATCACGAGGGGTTGATCCGGATCTCCGGATGCGCGCCGGATGCGCTCGTGTTCGAACGACTCGCACCGGTGCGCGAGGACGAGGCGCTGCGCTACGAGCTCGTGGGCTGAATCGGTCCCGCGGGGACCGAGATGTAAGGCGTGTGACAACCGAATAGCTGAACGAAGCGCGCCCGGCGGCGGCGCAACAGGACCACGCCGACGGCAACGGTGCTTTCTGTCGAGGCGCACATCGCGCGACCGTCGGTGCTAAACGCGCCCGATCCGATTTCGCTGTCGTCGACGGTCTCCGGCGACGGCACCGAGTGCCGAACCGATCACCGCGCGGCGCTCCTGACCAGATGGTATTCTGCCGTCGTGTCCGACGAGTACACGCCCGCGATGCTCGCGATGCTCGAAGCGCAGCGCGAATATTTCGCCAGTGATGATCACATTCGCCGCGAGGTGGCGGTGTGGGCGGACTCGACCCCCGAAGAGCGGCTGGCCGAGATGGCCGAGATGTGTGCCGCTGGCGACTTCTTCTTGTCGCAGCTCGAACCGGAGGCGCTCGAGCGTGCACTTCGGCGCGAACCGCTCCCTGAGGACTCCGAGAAGATCTTCATGGCGATTCGACGGCTGCCGCGATGAACGCGTTCGAGCTGTCGGAGCACATCGCAGCGCGTCTCGACGAGGATGGCCTTCCGTATGCCATCGGTGGAGCGCTGGCGCCGACGGCGTGGTCGATCCCCCGCGACACGAAGGACGTCGACATCTCGATCTTCGCTGCCGATTCCGAGCTCCTTCGTGTGTTCGATTCACTCGAGCGCGCGGGCGTGATGATCGACCGTGACGATGCAACGAAGGCGATCCAACGCATGGGGATGTTCACGGCGCGTGGCGGCCGCACGCTTGTCGACGTGTTCATCAGCGGCCACCCGCACTTCCACGAGATGCGCAAACGGCGCCAGCGACGCAGCGTCCCGTCGGGGGCCGAGCTGTGGTTCATCTCCGCCGAAGATCTGTGTGTGATGAAACTGCTGTACGCGCGGACGAAGGACGTCGCGGATCTCGAGCGAATGTTCGCCGCGCTACCGGACCTTGACCTCGGGTACGTGCGCACGTGGTTGCAAAAGCTTCCCATCGGGGACCGACACCTCGGGATCTTCGACGATCTGGTGCGCCGCTTCAGAGCGTGAGCAGACTCAGCCGCGGCGAAGCAAGATCACGTGCTCGGCCTTCGGGCGATCACCGAAGGCGCGGAGCTCGCCGGTTCCCAGCATGGGCCGCAGCTGTGATGCCCAGGCGGCGACGCCGAGCTCGTCGGTGAGCGAGCTGCGCACGTCGTCGAGGGCGTACATCGCACGGCCGCCGGCCCACGAGTCGCCGATGATGATCGCGGCGTAGGAGCCGGGCGTGAGGACGCGCGCGATCGAGCGGAGCGAGTTGGTGAGCGCGTCGTGCCAGGCGCTCTCACCCGCCGGGCCGGACTTGTTGAAGCTGCGGCGCGATCCGATCTCGCCGTCGTCGAGGCCGCGGTGGCGAAGGCCGAGGAAGTCGAAGCGGAGGCGCTGGTGGTCCGCGTAGTCGTAGGTGCCGGCGTAGGGCGGCGAGGTGATGACGCCCGAGGCGCCGCCGTCGGGGACGATCTCGTGGAGCCGGCGCGCGTCGTGCTCGTGGACGTCGGGCGGGCCACCGGCCTTGCCGAGGTCGGCGAGGCCCGCGTGGAGCAGCTCGATGCGCCCGACGAAGTGGCGCGAGGCTGCGCCGCGGGGAACGTTCTTCGCGACCCAGGTCTCGTCGGTGTCGGAGGCGCGGGACGAGACCTTGTAGAGAACTGCCGAGAGGCAGGCGGTGAGGACGTCGGCCATCTCCGGATCGTCCTCGCGATGCTCCTCGATCAGGGTCGCGAGCATCTCGAGCTCGCGGCGAACGTGCGGAGCGAACCACGAAGCGAGGCGGCGATTGCGCGCGTTGGGATCGAAGCCCTTCGGCTTGCGCATCGGCGCGGCCTCGGCGCCGGAGCGACGCGCGGCCTTGCCGGCGGCGAGGGCCTGGCCCGCGAGCTGGTGGCCGAGGTCTCTGAGCTCGTTGCGACGGCGGACCGGAACGGTCCAGGTCTTGGCGCGCGCGACGAGGACGGCGAGCGGGTTGAGGTCGATGCCGACGGCGCGCAGGCCCGCGGCGCGCGCCTCGACGAGGGTGGTGCCCGAGCCGCAGAACGGGTCGACGATGACGGCATTGGCCTTCGCGTGAGCGGCGATCAGCTCGGCGAGGACGCGCGCGGTCGCGGGGTGGAGGCGCGCCGGGTACGAGTGGAAGCCGTGGGTCAGCGTCTCGGCGACGTCATGGTGCTCGGCCGGGGCGCGCAACGCGGCGACGAGGGCCTCGGCGAGGTCGCGCGGGCCATCGGCGAAGATCCGGCCCGGCGCGCGAGGCATCGAGAGCGAGCGGCGCTGGCGCGGGCGAGCAGGAGGCACGCCGCCTCATAGCACCTGGCGGGCGCGGACACTACGCCGCTACGACCCACGCGCCCGCGACACGGCGCTCGACGATCAGCCGCTGCATCAGGCGTTCTGCCGGCGTCGTCGACCAGTAGCGCGCGATCTGTTCCGGCGACGGCCGATCGTCCATCGCTGCGTATCGTACCGCGCGCGACGGTGCTAAGACTCGCGGCGATGACCATGCCCCTCGAGATCATCGGACTCGGCAAGCGCGAGGTTCGCTTCGTCTGGGAGGAGGGCGGCGAGGATCTGTGGGGCACGCGCGAGCTCCGATTGCGCTGCACGTGCGCGCACTGCCAGTCCGAGCAGACGGGCGAGCGGCTGCTCGATCCGGCGACGGTACCCGAGGACATCACGGTGGCCGACATGCACCTCGTCGGAAACTATGGCGTCGGCATCCACTTCTCCGACGGGCACACGACGGGCATCTACCGGTTCAAGACGCTGGTGAGACCGAAGTGATCGAGGATCTCGAGCGCGCCTGGACCGAGCGAAGCAGCAAGCGGGTGTTCAAGCCCGAGCCGGTGCCGAGGGCCGTGCTCGAGCAGATGTTCGCGGCGGCGCAGAAGGCGCCGAGCTGGTGCAACGTGCAGCCGTGGCGGGTGGCGATCACCGAGCCGCCGGTGACAGGCGAGCTGGCGGCGACGCTGCAGACGGCGGCGAAAAGCGGGTTTCCGCAGCCGGAGATCCCGTTTCCCCTCGAGTATCCGTCGCCCTACAAGGAGAACCGGATCGCCTGCGGGGCCGCGCTGTACACCGCGATGGGGGTGGCACGCGAGGATAAGGCCGGCCGGTACGACGCGTGGCTTCGCAACTACGCGCTGTTCGACGCGCCTCACGTGGCGGTCGTATCGTGTGACCGACGCCTCGGTCCGTATGCCTATGTCGACGTCGGGGTGTGGCTCGGGTACGTGCTGACGGCGGCGACGGCGCTCGGGCTGGATACCTGCGCGATGGCCTCGGTGGCGGCGTATCCGGCGCCGTTGCGGGCCCGACTGGCGATCGCGGAGACCGATGTCATCCTGTTCGGGTTGGTGATCGGGCACGCCGACGAGGAAGCACCGGCAAATACGTGCCGTACGACACGGGACGAGGCCTCGAAGAACGTGTCTTTCGTGTCCACGTGATAAGATTTTCGCCCTCGGGGAGAGACTAATGAGATCACGCGTAGTGTTCGTGGTTTGGGCCGGAATTTTTGCCGCGATTCTTGCGATTGGACAGGCTCCGGCAAGCGCCCAGTCCGTCGATGCCTTGAAGAAGGCACAGAACGCCTTTGATGGCGCCCAGATATTGTACCTGCAGGGCAAGTTCGACGAAGCCGCGCAGGGGTTCCAGGACGCGTACGCAGCGCGTCCGTTCCCGCAGTTCCTCTACAACGTGGGCGCGAGCTTCCACATGAAGGGGAAGGCGACGTCGGATGCGGCGGCCTTTGCGAAGGCGGTCGAGTACTACAAGAAGTACCTCGCCGAGGATCCGCAGGCCCCCGACAAGGCGAAGGTCGAGAAGGCGATCGGCGTCCTCGAGGCCGAGATCAAGCGCATGAAGGACAACCCGGGACCCGGCGCTGGCTCCGGCAGCGCTGCACCGCCGGTGTCTGCCGAGGTGCAAGCGCTCGGTGAGGTGAAGGTGCGCGGCCTGATCGTCGTCGAGAGCGAGCCGTCGAACGCGACGATCTACATCGACGACAAGAAGAAGGGCCCGTTCGCGACCACGCCGTGGTCCGGCTCGCTCGAGGGCGAGCACAAGATCATCATCGAGAAGCGCGGCTACAAGGTCGCCGAGAAGACGATCTCCGCCGACCCGAGCAAGCTGTTCCTGCTGTCGGCCGTGATGGCGCAGGAGGATTACCTCGGCTGGGTCGAGATCAAGTCGAACGTCCCCGGCGCAGAGATCTTCATCGACGACAAGAGCGTCGGCGCGGTCGGCAAGACGCCGCTGTCGCAGAACATCAAGCCGGGCAAGCACACGTTCTGGATCAGCACCGAGGGTTACGACGAGTACAAGGAAGAGGTCGAGGTGATCGCCGGCGAGACGCACGCGATCACGGCGACGCTGAAGGGCGCGCCCGTCGGCAAGATCAACGTGATCGGCCTCGGCATCGAGGACTCCACGATCTTTATCGACGGCCAGCTCGCGTGCGAGCGCGGGCCGTGCCTGAAGGCAATGAAGCAGGGTGACCACGTGGTGACGGTGTCGCGGCCGGGCTTCAAGCCGTACACGCGCCGCGTGACGATCCAGGCGAAGACCGAGATGGCGATCAAGGTCGGCCTCGCACCGAAGCCGGGCCGCAGCGATGCGGTGATCGCCTACGTGCTCGCCGCGGGCTTCGGCGGCGGCGGCATCTTCCTCGGTCTGCAGGCGAACAAGTACAGCGACCAGATCAAGACCGCGATCGCGAAGGGCGATCCGCCGCCCGACTCGAACGATCCGCGGTTCACCAAGGGCAAGATCTTCGCGATCGCCGCCGACGCGACCTTCGTGATCGCCGGCATCACGGCGCTCACTGCCGTCTACTACACGTTCCGCGACAAGGGCGCGCCGTCGACGGCGCTCATCGATGTTCGCGCTCTCGCACTGACACCGCAGATCGGCCCCGGCTATGCGGGCGTCGGCATGGAGGCTCGCTGGTGATGCGCACGACACTCTTCGTAACTGCATGCGCTCTCCTCTCGGCCGGCGTCGGCTGCAGCTGGACCAGCTTCGACGATCTCGAGAAGGACACCTGGGTGTCCGCGACCGACAAGCCGAACGGCGACTCCACCGACTACGGCGTCGCGATCCAGCGCGGCCAGCGCGGTGCGAACGGCGGCAAGCTCGTCGTGATCGGCGCCGGCCAGGCGCAGTACACCGAGCTCGTCTACTCTCCGAACGGCGACAGCGAGCTCGCGCCAACCGCGCTCAAGCTCAACACGCAGTTCGGCATCGGCAATCTCGACCAGCAGCCGATCCTGGTCGCCGATCCCACCACCGACGAAGTGTCGCTGGTGGTAACCGCCGGCGCTCAGCAGGTCGCCGTGCTCACCGGTACGGGGGGACTGATCGCGCACCAGGTGTTCGGCCCCGAGCAGCCTGACGCCGCGACGTACATGGTCCCGCCGCCCCGCGCAGATAACCCGGCGCTGCCGACTCCGGTACAGGTCCTCATCGGCTCGGTGGATACGCTCTACGGGGCGTTCGTCACGAGCGTCAATCCGCAGCCGAAGTGCCAGATCGTAGACGAGGCGGCATCGGTGGTGACGGTGCGTGGCCTCGGCGCCGCGCGTGTCACGTCGACGACCTTCGACGACGTCGTCGTGTGGGGCTCGGTCGGCGGCAACGCGGGAAAGCTCGTCCTGTATCCGGGCAGCGTGTTCAACGGCAACCCGCCGGTGGGCGCGTGCCCGGCCGGCGTGCAGCAGCCGCTCGCCGCTTCGATCTCGGCCACCACGCCGTTCGTTCCCGCGAAGGGCTCGCAGATCGTGATGGTGGACGCCACGCACTTCCTCGCCGTCGGCCACAAGGATCTCGGCAACGCCGACAGCTTCCTCGGCTTCTACACGATCAACCCCACGACAAAGTCGATCACGGCAACCGGCATCCCGATCACGCTGCCGGATCTCCGGACGGCCGCGGTGCTCACCGTCGGAACGAAGAAGTACGTGGTCGCGGGCTATCCCACGGCGATCGTCGAGAACGTGAAGGGCGGCCGCGTGCTGATCTTCCCGCTCGACATGACGGCAGGCATCGACGCCACGCCGGCCGCGCAGCTCTACGACTCGCAGCCCGGGGACAACCAACAGTTCGGCCGCGCCGTCACGGCGATGCCGTTCAACGGTGAGGAAGTCGTCGCGGTCGCCGCCGACAACGAGATCTTCGTGTACTTCGAGCTCGGGCCATCGGCCAGCAATCCGCCGATGGGCTCGATCTACGGCGACAAGCGAGCGCGGTGAGTGCTGTACCAGTGTCCGGTCTGCCAGCGCCCGTTTGGTGAGCCGGGCTTCTGCCCGTTCGACCGCAGCCAGCTCGTGGCGCAGGTCAGCGCGCCCGACAAGCAGACCATCCTGTCGATGGCGATGCCGGTTGCGGTCCCGAAGCCGACGCAGATCGAGCCGCACCAGACCCAGCTCGAGGGGCGGCGCGAGACGTTCCCGCTGACGCCGTCGACGACCGCGAACAGCGCGATCGTTCGCGAGATCCGGACACAGGAGATCACGGCCTCGCGCGCGATCCCACGCGAGTCCGACCCGCCGAAGATCCGCGCAGTCTCGGCGATCGGCGATAGCCAGGCAGATGCGCTCGAAGCGTACAAGACCCCGCACACGAACGAGTACGACAAGCTCGTCGGGCAGACGCTCGACGGTCGCTACTACGTCGAGAAGAAGATCGGCGAGGGCGGGATGGGCGTGGTGTTCTCCGCGCGACACGCGGTGATCGAACGGCCGCTCGCGATCAAGGTGCTGAAGCGCGAGGTGATGCGCGACACCGCCACGATCCGCCGGTTCGTGCAGGAAGCGAAGGCCGCGTCGCGGATCGGGCATCCGAACATCGTCGACGTCACCGACTTCGGCACCACGCCCGACGGCATGACGTACTCCGTGATGGAGTTCGTCGACGGCCAGACTCTGGGCTCGGCGATCCGCCACGGCGCTCCGTTCCCGCCGCTGCGAGCAGTGAAGATCGCGGCGCAGATCGCACGCGCGCTCGGCGCGGCGCACGACAAGGGGATCATCCACCGCGATCTCAAGCCCGAGAACGTGTTCCTCCTCGATCGCGATGGGCGCACGGACTTCGTGAAGATCGTCGACTTCGGCATCGCGAAGGTCGCACCGCAGCCCGGTCAGGCCGAGGGGCCGCGACTCACCCGCGCCGGCTCCGTGTTCGGCACGCCCGAGTACATGGCACCGGAGCAGGCCGCCGGTCGCGGCGATACCGACGGTCGCGTCGATGTCTATGCGCTCGGCATCATCCTCTACGAGATGGTGTGCGGAAAGGTTCCGCACCGCGGCGACAGCATGGTCCGCACGCTCGCGATGCAGATGCTCGATCCCGTCGAGCCGCCGAGCAAGGTGCGCCCCGATCTCGACCTCCCACCCGAGCTCGAGGCCGTGATCATGAACGCGCTCGCGAAGAAGCGCGAGGCGCGGTTCCAGACCATGGGCGAGCTGCTCGCCGCGCTCGAGAAGGTCCACACGGTGATCGGCCAGAGCATCACCGGCAGCCCGGTCTATGCGCTCGCGCCGCTGCCGCCCGGCGCGGATCCGGCGCTCGCGACCGCCGTGACACCCTCGCAGGCGCCGCACGCGCCGCCGACCACGCGTCGCTCGCACTCGCCGACGTCGCGCCGACTCAAGAACGAGCCCGAGTTCACGGCGAGCGACCGGCCGCACACGTTCGAGCACGTGCTCGACGACGCCGATGCACCCAAGGGCCGCAAGGCGTGGCCGCTGGTCGTCGCGCTGCTCCTGTTTGCGGGCGGCACGACCGCGGTCGTGATGTTGATGATGCGGAAGTCCAGCGCCACCGCGCACGAGGACGCGAGCGTTGCCGTGGTGCCGCCGGCGGCGGATGCGGCAGCCCCACCCGATGCGACGGTGATCGCGATGGTGGCGCCGGATGCCGAGGTGCCCGCGGATGCCGGTGTCGACGCGCAGGATGACATCGTCGTCGTGCGCACCGATGCAGGCGTGATCCGCGTGCGCCGTGATGCGGGCGTGATCGCGACCAACGTGATCCCCGATACGCCGAACCGCCGCGGCACGATCATGATCCAGGTGCTGACCAAGCCCGAGGGCGCGAACCTCTACGCGGGCACCACGTATCGCGGTCCCGGCGGCACGCAGCTCGAGGAGCCGCTCGGAGCCCGGATCGATCTGCGCTGCCACCAGCAGGGCTACAAGGACGGCAAGGTCACGCTCGTGTTCGACGGCAAGACCGACGTCGTCCTGTGCACGCTGCAGCGAATCAAGATCTGTATCAACAACATCAAGAACCCGTTCGACGATTGCGAGCTCGATCCGACGAAGCCGTCGGTTCCGATGCCGTGACGACGAAGGCCCCGTCTTGCGACGAGGCCTTGCGATGCGAGCTAGCGAAGCTCAGCGCGGGGCGCGAGCGAACCGGCCGTCGCCGGGGAACGGGTCCGCAGTCTCGCGCGTCATGATCTCGCCCTCGTCCGGCAGCGGCGAGACGAGGATGCCGAGTGCCGTCAGGCCGGCGGTATCGTTGTAGCGGAGCTCGGCGATCGCGATCGGGCGGCCCGCTGCGCGAACGAACTTGGTGAACGTCGCAGCAGAGGTGCGCTGCTCGCCGAACTCGGTGCCGAGGCCCGGGCGGCTCTGCGGGCGCTCGTAGTTGCGCGGGGCGATCTCCTGCTCGTCGGCGGCGCCGTCGTCATCGAACGACCTGCGCTGCGCGGTCGCGCCACCGTAGCCACCACGCGGCGGGGACGGCGAGGGAGCCTGGCGGCTCGCGGTAGTTGGCGCGGAATCGGCGGGAGCAACACTGCGCTTTGCCTCGCCACGGTCACTACCACCGACGGGACCCCACGAATCCTTCTTCGGTGCGGGCGACTTGTCGACGCGCGCGACGTTCTTGCCACGCGAAGGACGATCCGCGCTCGAGACATCGAGGTCATCCTCGTAGTCATACGGCTGGCGATAGTTCGGCTGCACGATCTCGGGCTGGATGATCTGCTGCGCGGCCTCTTCTTCGAACAGCGCGACGGCGATCACGCCCACGTTGCGCGCCTTGCCCTTCTTGCCGGCGTACGAGTCGCTGACGGCCGAGAACCGGAACGTCGCGACATCCGCCGAGGAGGTGCGGAAGCCTTCGATGCGGGTCTCACCATACGGCGGGACCACGTAGCCGCGCTTGCGAAGATCACCGCTCTCGCCGTCCACGACATCGAGGCCGTCGACCGAGACCACGGCCTCGACCCGGTTCGGCGTCGGGTTGGTGATCCGGATGACGTAGCGCTCGTTCGCGTTGCCCTGGACGTAGAACCGATCCTTGAGCGCGAAGGTGGGCAGCGTCTCGCCGTTATCGCGAATGACCTGCACGTCGTACGGTGCGCGGATCTTCGCGGGCGCGATTGCCAGCGCGGTGCGCGGGCCGGTGCCACTGGGAGGAGCAGCGAGCTGGTCGGCCGCAGCGACCGAGCAACCCGCCGCGAACAGGAGAGAGGCCATGAGCATTCGCATCCGCATGGCCAATTACACGCCCGACCCAAGGAACGGATCTAAACGCGTGTATAGTCCGCGCATGGCCTCTGCGAAGAAGGTGGTGAAGGCGGCTAAGCCTTCGAAACCGAAGGCGAAATCGGCGGCCAAGCCGGCACCCAAACCGGCCAGAAAAGCTGCAGGTGGGACAACGTCGCCGGATGTTGCCGCTTCTGACCCGACGCTGTTCGATCCCCTGACGCATGGCGAGGTCGCCGACGCCGTCCGCACCCTGACCGAGGACCGCCGTCTGAGCTCGATGGCGAAGGTGGGCCGCTACCGCATCATCGTGACCGAGCCGCTCGTCGTGAAGCCGCCGCACTGGATGGCCGGTCATCGCCTCGCGCGCGTGGTCGCGTACGACTACTCCACCGATCGGACGGTCGATGCGTGCGTCGATCTCGATGCCGGTGTGGTCGCGCACCTCGAGCTGACGAAGGCGCAGCCGATGCTGTCGCGCGATGAAGAGGCGCTCGCCGTCTCGATCGCGATGACCGATGACCGCGTGCGCAGCAAGCTCACGCTCGGCGAGTCGCCGCAGTCCACCATGCACTACTGGGGACGCAACGCGAACGACCTCTCGTTCGATCGCCGCTCGGCCGCGGTGATCTTCGGCCGCTCCGACGGTCACTCCACGCTCGTGGCGATCGTCGATCTCCTCGACAACGCGGTGACCCAGGTCATCCCGGCGGAGCTGTTCTGATGAGCAACGTGATCAACGAGGCGAACTGGAAGTTCCACTGGCGGCTCACCGAGTCCGCCGGGATCATGATCTACCTCGCCGACTTCAAGGGTCGCCGCGTCCTGTGGGAAGGATCGCTGCCGTACGTCACGATCGATCACCAGCGCGAGTCGCTCGACGTCGAGACGGACTCCACCGAGGCCCACGGTCCGTGGTGGGTGCCGCTCGGCACGCGCACGCTCCAGGGTCCGGTTCGCGTGCAATCGTTCCGCGGCGGCGTCGAGCTGTCGGCCGCGTTCCAGGCCGGTCCGTACCAGTACACGCAGCTGTGGCGGTTCCACGACGACGGCCGCATGTGCCCGTGGCTCACCATCTACGGCCCCGGCATCCACGACCAGCATACCTATCACCCGCACTGGCGCTTCGACTTCGATCTAGACGGCGCGCGCGACGACGCGTTCGAGCGCTTCGAGGACAAGCGCTGGCAGCGCGTCGAGACCGAGGGTTGGTTCCCGTACTCCGGCGAGGCCGATCCGAAGGGCAACGTGTGGCGCCAGGTCGACTTCGGCTCGGGCGCGGCGATCAACATCCGCCCGCACTCGTGGGACGACGCCGAGGTGTTCGCGATCCGCTATCACGATGGCGAGTGGGCACCGTTCTCGCCGCGCAGCGCGCCCGGCGGCGCCACGTTCCCCGCCGCGTAC
>JBBRBG010000252.1:0-11933 GCA_038206055.1 Haliangiales bacterium | reverse complement strand
CTAGCCGCCGGTCGACGCGCGCGGCTTGCGCAGCGAGACCGGAATCTGCCGAGGCAGGGTCACCGTGAACGTGGTGCCCTCCCCGAGCTTCGTGTCCACCGCGATCGTGCCGCCGTGGCGCTCGACCAGCTCGTGGACGATCGAGAGGCCAAGACCGGTGCCCTCGCCGACGTCCTTGGTGGTGAAGAACGGGTCCCAGATCCGCGGCAGCACCTCGGCCGGAATGCCGGCGCCGTTGTCGCGGACCTTCACGATCACACTCGCGGCGTCGCCCGTGGTCTCGATGGTGATCGTGGCGTTATCGCGGCCCGACAGCGCCTGGGCGGCGTTGGTCAGGAGGTTCATGAAGACCTGGTTGATCTGACCGGCGTGACCGCGCACGCGACCGGGGGCGCCGAACTTCTTCTCGAGCGTGACGTTCTGCTTGAGCAAGTGGCGCAGCAGCTCGAGGGAGTCATCGATCGAGCGATCGACGTCGAAGTCGACGACGCTCTCGTCGTCGGTGCGCGAGTAGTTGTGGAGCGCCGACACGATCGCCTTCGTACGCTGCGCGCCGCGCTGCACGACCTTGATCATGTCGCGCATGTCCTTCGTCGCATCGGCGCGCGTGGTCGCATCGGCGCTGTCAATGTCGCCGATCGCTTCCTCGAGCGGGCCGACGGTGTTGACGATCGCGTTGACCGGGTTGTTGATCTCGTGCGCGATCCCGGCGACGAGCTGACCGATGGAGGCGAGCTTCTCGGAGCGAACGAGCTGGGCCTGCGCACGCTTGAGGTTCTCCAGCGCTTCGGCGAGCTCGCGGTTCTTGCGCGCGAGGTCGGCGGTGCGCATCTGCACGGCGCGCTCGAGGTCGAGGTTGACCTCTTCGGTGGAACGCAGCTTGTCGCGCAGCGCGCGGCGCATCTCCTCGAGCGCCATCGTGAGCCTGCCGATCTCGTCGCCCTCGCCGCCGGATGCGACCGGATCGGCGAGCTCGCCGCGGGCCATGGCATCGGCGCGCTGCTCGAGACGGCGGATCGGCGCCATGAACTGCGCGACGGTGAACGCGACGATGCCGCCGCAGCCCGCGAACAGCACGAGGAAGAACACGAGCAGCTCTTTGAGCGGTCGCACCATGGATTCGCCGCGGCCGCGGTAGCTCGGATAGAACACGGCGACCGCGCCGAGATCGTAGCGACCAGCTCGCCAGGTCAGGACCAGGCGCTCGGTGCGGCCGGTCAGCTTCGCCTCGGCGATCGCGAGCAGCTTGCCATCGCGCTGGCCGAGCTGCGCGCGCATGTACCAGGGCAGCGGCGGCGCACCCACCGGACCACCGCCGACGGCGACGAGCTTGGTGGCATCGTCGATGAAGTACATGACCGGCGCTTCGGGCGCAGACGCCGCGACCTGGCGCATCGCGATCTCGACGGAGTCGGGCGTGGGCGGATTCGGCAGGCTCGCGATCTCGGTCTGGAGCTCGGAGTGGAGCCACGCGAGGCCGAGGCGCGACTGGCGGCCGGCGGCATCGTTCGCGAGGTTCTTGTACTGGACGAAGCCCCAGAGCAGCGCCATGCCGCACGCGAGCAGCACGACGCCGCCGAACGACAACAGCAGCTTCGAGCGCAGCGACAGCGACGGCGCGATGCTGCGCACCGGGACGCGATACCGCTGGGTCAGGTGTGCGAGGAGTGGCCGCAGCACGTCGCGATGCCAGAGCTGTTCGTAGATCGCACCCGCGATCGAGAGGACGAGCGTGGCGATCGAGAGGATGATCGTGTCGTCGACGTCGAACCCGAGGTGGAACCGCGCGACCGCCGCGCCGACCCCGAGGATCACGAGCCACATGACGATCGTCAGCAGCGCCAGGCGATACGGCAGCGCCTGCGCGCGGCGATAGATCACCGCGGCCGGCGGCGCATTGACGATGCGCTCGCCCCGCGACACGGCGAGGTAGCGCCGAAGATCGAACGTGAAGACCCGCGCGAGGATCGCCCACCCGACGAGGCCGAGGAGCGCAGCGATCGGGTAGTAGGTCTGCAGCTGCAGATACTGCTCGCGCGTGATCGGCACGAAGTAATAGGCGAATGCCGACTGCGCCGCGAGCACGCCGCCCGCGACGATCATCGCCACGAGCGTGAACCGACGGAAGTGGCTGTCGTCGAACCGCTTGAGCGGCGAGCCCACGGCGAACAGCCGCCCACGCACCTCGCCGAGGATCTGCGCCCACCAAACCGCACGTACGCACGACACGATGTATGCGTGCACGGCGGCGAGCGTGGTCAGCTCGGCGATCCGCTGCACCGGCCAGTCCTCGTACATGTGCAGGAACAGTCCGGTCAGGCACGCCGCGGCCGCCCACACGCCGGTGCGCAGCAGCAGTACGCGGACCGGACCTTTGAGCGTGATCCGGTAGGCACGTGCCGCGAGCTCCTTGTTGACGCGTTCGCCACGCCGCCGCGCCACCACCGCCTGCCACAGCGGCAACAGCCACGTGGTCACCGCCGCGAGCCAGATGACCGAGGCGCCAACGGCGACCGGGAGCGCGGTGCGCAGCAGCGTCTCGGCGCCCAGGTCGCCGAGGTCGAAGGCCACCCACAGCGGGTAGCCGATCGCGAGGATCTCGGCGAGCCCGAGGATCACCGCGGGACTGAGGAACCGGCGCTTGAACGGCACGCCGGCTACCGCGATCGACGACGACGCGGCCGCGACCTCGGGACGCGAGTCGCGCGTGGAGGCGTTCCCCTCCGGTGTCGTCTCGTCCGCGCCGGGCATCCGCTCGGAGGATAGCCTGCCCGGGGCAACCTGTGGATCAATGGGGCATGGCCCGCAGGTGGATGTTCGCGCTCGCGCTTCTCGGCACCCATGCGTCCGCCTGGGCCAACGAGCCGATCACCAGCACGAACTACACGATCGAGTTCTACGACGGCGTGGCGATCGGCAACACGCAGCTCGTCGGCATGGGCGGCGCAGGATCCGCGCTGATCGTCGGCACCTCTGGCGCACTACTCAACCCGGCGGCCATGGCCGTCCGTCCGACCACCGATACCAACAACTGGAACTGGGACTGGCACCTCGACCTCCTCACGGCCGGAGCGTCGAAGGACTACGACAACAACGGCCGCGACTCGAGCGGCGGCGCGTCGCTCCTCACCGCAGGCTTTGGCGTGCGCATCCACGACTGGGCGGTCGCCGCGACGTTCGTCGCCCAGGCCGCCCCGATCGAGGGCTCGTCCCCCGCGCTCGATGTCGAGGCCATGCGCGGGCGCGCCGTCGTGTCCCGGTACTTCCCGTCGTTCGACACGGCGATCGGCGTTGGCGTGCAGCTCGGACGGCTGCAAGTCGACAACAACGCCGACATGGCGGATCCGCTGTTCCAGGTCACCGGCTACGGTCCGATCGCCGGCGCGACGTGGCTGCCGAAATACCGCGATGTCCGCGTCGCCGCCGCAGTCGAGGGCCGGATCGTCGGCCAGGAGATCATTGCCACGTGCGATCCGATGAACTGCCAGGGCTTCATCCTCCCCGATCGCGTGACCACGCCGTGGCGCGCGACCGTCGGCGGCGCGTGGCGATTCTCGCCGACGCAGTGGAACCAGCTCGTCGGCGGCAACTTCCGCGACGAGCGCTCGCTCACCGTCGCCGCCGATCTGGTGGTCGTTGGCGCGAGCAAGGAAGCGTACGGGGTCGAAGCGTTCGGCATGCACGAGCTGCAGCGCACCGGACGGAACATCGCAGTCTCGTTGCGCGGCGGCGCGGAATTCGAGTGGCTCCCCGGCCGGCTTCGCCTGCGCGCCGGCTCGTACTGGGAGCCCGCGCGCTACGACGACGTCGGCGGCCGCCTCCACGTCACGTTCGGCACGGAGCTCCGCGTGTTCGAGTTCTTCGCCTGGGGTCGCCGCCGGGGGCGCATCTCGTTCACGGGCGACGTCGCGGCGCGCTATCGCAACGTGGCCCTGTCGGTTGGCTTCTGGCACTGACGTGGGGCACTGTCCCTTCCATGTCAAAGCTCCTGTTGGTGTGCGTGTTCCTCGCCTCGGCGTGCGGTGGTAAGTCCAAGCCGGCTCCCGTGAAGCCCGAGCCTGCGCCGGTGGTGAAGTCCGAGCCCGCGCCGCCGCCGGAGCCGGCGAAGCCGAGCGAGGCCGACATGGCCGCCGCCGCGCTCGCCGAGCAATACGGCACCGGCAAGGAGGTCTTCGCGAAGGCCTGCGCGAGCTGCCACGGTGACAACGGCGAGGGCAACCCGAAGAACCCGCCGCTCGTCGGCGCCAAGGCCCTGCCCGAGAAGGCGACGTTTGCGAAAGCGAAGCTGCGCAAGAAGGTCGCCTTCAAGACGGCGAAGGACGTGTTCGGCTTCATCAAGGCGAAGATGCCGATCGACAAGCCGGGCACGCTCTCCGATGACGAGTACCTCGCGGTCGAGGCGTGGTTCCTCAACGAGAACAAGGTCGCGCTCGACAAGAAGCTCGAGGTCGCCGACCTCGAGGCCGTCAAGCTTCGCTAGAGCGCTGCTCGCCGCCACCGCCAACAGCTTCATGGCGGGAACGATATCAAACTGCCGCTCATCGGGACGCCGTCGTTGCACAGGTCCTCGGGCCCCCGGCGGTACCGCGTGCGCGCGAACTTCGCGACGTAGGGATCGAAGCAGCTCGCCGTGTAGACCTGGCCCCACGCGACGGCCGCGACCTGGACCTCGGCCGGCATCATCGGATCCTGGACGACGAGCATGCGATTCTTCACCGCGCCCTGGCAGGTGTCATCGACCTTCGCGGTGCGCACCACGTCGAGCAGGCTCTCGACGACATCGGGGCAGCCGCCCGGACAGTTGTAGAGCAGCACGATGCCGCCGTGCTCGAGGTTATGGACGTAGTAGGCGCGGTCGAGCGCCTGATAGTGACGGTCCCAGCCCGCCCACGTGGGGTAATGGGCGCCGATCGCCGGGGGATTGCTCGACCAGTTGATGAAGGTTCCGATCGGCATGTGCACACCGGCCTCGTTGGGCACGCTCTCGACGAGGCCATCGCAGCCACCGACGTCCTCCGGCGGGATCGCGTGATCATCGCCGCAGGCGGCGAGCAGGACTGCGACAGCGAGGGTCCGCACGGATCGCAGCGTAGCAGCTAGCGGCGGCGACGACGGCGGAGTCCGAGCGCGACGAGGGCGAGCGGGATCACGGCGGTGGTCGGCGAGCGGCCGGCGTCGCAGCAGCCACCGTTGCCCTTGCCGGGCGGGTTGGTGACGCCGCCGTCATCGAAGTCGGTGGTCTCGCCGCCGGGGTTGTCGTTGACGTTGTGGGTCGCCGAGCAGACCGAGTTGCCGCGGCGGTCGGTGGCGCACACGCGGTAGTGCGAGAAGTACGTCAGCATCGGCGACGCCCACAGGTACTCGCCGTACCAGGTCATGTCGGTCATCGTGTCGGGTGCCGGCGCGGACTCGAGCTGGAGCGGCGCCGGGCCGTCGTACTCGACCCACACGCGCTGGTAGTCGGTCGAGTGGTGCGGGCTGTGGTGATCGTGGACGCGCGCGTGGATCACGCCGGTGACGCGGCCGTAGATCTTCTCGATCGTGATCGCGGGAGGCTGGGTATCGACGGCGACCATGGTCGATGCGAGCTGGACCTTGTCGGGGTCGGCTTGCTCGCCCTGCCCTTGCAGGAGGTCGAGACGACCGTCGTCGTTGAAGTCCGCGGCCGCGATGCCGAGCGTGGACGGGGTGTCGTTCGGTGTGCTGTTCGCGGCGAGCGTGAACACGCCGTTCGTGTTGAGGAGGAGGCGATCCGGGCCGAGTGACCCGATCAACAGATCCGCGTCGCCATCGGAGTCGACATCGAGCCACAAGGCGACATTGTCGTCGGCGTTCGCCGGGTTCGCGGTGCCGGTGAGGCGCGTGGCGCTCTCGTCGGTGAACACGCCGTGGCCGTCGTTGACGAAGATGTGCTCGCGGACGTTGACGCCGTCGTTGATGGTGACGAGGTCGAGGTCGCCATCGTTGTCGATGTCCATCGGCTCGAAGTCATAGTTGTTGGTGAAGTGCGGCAGCGCGTTCGGCGCGTCGGTGAAGTGGCCGGTGCCGTCGTTCAAGAATAGATAGCTCGTCGTGCACAGCTTGCAGGAGATCAACGCGTCGAGATCGAAGTCGTTGTCGACGTCGGCGAGCTCGACGTCCCACGACCACTTGACGAGCTGCGCGGGCATGTTCGTGGCGGTCGCATCGGTGAACGTGCCGCTGCCGTTGTTGAGGTAGAGCCGCGTGCGGCCACCTGCGTTCCCCGCGGGGTTCGCGCCGCCCCACTCCGCGAGCAGGAGGTCCAGATCGCCATCGCCGTCGACATCGCCGGCCTCGAGGTCACCGATCGATGTGAGCTGCTGCGGGAGCTGCGCGCTGCCATCGGTCCACCCGGTGGGGCCGCGCAGGTAGAGCTTGAGCTGGGTCTGGTACGCGCCGCCGGTGATGAGATCGAGGTCGCCGTCGCCATCGACATCGATCGCCTTGATCACACGTGACAGGCCGGTGAAGCCGAGCACCGCCTGCGCCGAGATCTCCTGGCAGTGCGACCCGGGGGTGCCCCAGTCTCCGAGGTTCTTCCAGATCCGGACCGGCTCTGCGGGGCCCGGACTCATGTAGTTCCCGCCGTTCGCGATCAGGAGGTCCACCTTGTTATCGCCGTCGACATCGGCGACCTCGACCTTGTTGCTCCATTCGGCGGTGGTGCCGATGCAGCTGCCCGTTGCATCGGTCCAGTATTGCGCCCTGGCAATTCCAGGGGTTGCCACCGTGATCGCGAGCATCAGCAGGAGGATCCGACCCATGCGGGGACGACATCATGAGTCGCTGTGCAAGGTGTGTGACACGTCGCTGACATGTGCTCGGACTGCGCATCACGCGCTGCGAGCCCGGCGTCTCGAAGTGAGAGGCGACTTGAGCGCGGAATCGGCTCGGCGCGAAGAGCCCGTCGTACGGTATCGCCATGAAGCGCCGATCGTTCCTGACGTTGGCGGGAGGTGCGGGGGCGGCAGCGGTGATGGTCGGTCCCTGGATCGGCCGCTCGAGCGCCGCGACCTTCGGGGCATTTCCGACCGGGACGAGCTCGGTCGAGCTCCCTGCGAACCAGCGCGCGAAGAATGTCCTCGAGATCTTCCTCTACGGCGGTCTCTCGCCGTGGGAGACGCTCTACTTCGTTCGCGACTACGGCACGGCAGCGGATCCGCAGTATCCGAACTCGCAGTACTACGCGCTGTCGCAATCGAGCGCGCTCAGCCAGTGCAGCAATGTGGATCAAGCGCGGCCGTTCGCGACCGATGTGAACACCGCGATGGTCGAGCTCGGACCGTTTGCGAACCGGCTGCACCTGCGCACCGATGTGACGTCGCGCATGCGCCTCGTCGTGCAGCGTCACAACCTCGAGCCGCACGAGGCGGCGGTCCCGATGGCACTCACCGGCCGCCCCGTCGGTCAGCCGAACGCCGCTGGGCTCGGCACGCACGTGCAGCGCGCGCGGATCGATTCGGGCGCCACGCCGGGCCGCGCATCGCCGCACTCGTACGTGTTCGCCACCGGCGGCATCTCGAGCGACAACGTCGCCGCTGCCGCAGCCTCGGGCACGCATCCCGGCGGGGCGCGACCGCTGCTGATCAAGACCGACAACGCGTCGCGGTTCACGAACCTCCTCGCGCGTAACTCCGTCGGCGCCGGGCGCGGTCAGCACGATGCATTGGTCGGCGCGTACCTCGATCAGTACAACGGCCGGCTCACCTTCCCCGAGCGCGGCCGCGTGCGCAGCGCGCGCACCGATGACTTCTCGGTCGCGTTCAACACCACGAAGAACGCCGATGCGATCAGCGGCGTGCTCACGCCAGATCTGTTCATGACCCGCAACGGCACCGCATGCGGCGTCACCGATCAGAGCCTGCCGCTGATGGGGCTCACCGCCGCGCGCAAGCTACTGACGCACCCCACCGAGCCAGCCTCGTACGTATGCGTCAGCGACGTCGGCCTCTACGAGGCATCGGGGGGCGGCGGCTACGACACGCACACGAGAAATGCCATCGATACCGCGGTCAACTTCGACAACATGCTGCAGACGCTGCTCGGGATGATCAACGATGTGGGCGAGACCGATCCGACGAAGATCTCCCTCGACGACACGCTGATCATCCTCAACACCGAGTTCGGCCGCACGCCGACGCGACAGGGCGCCGACGGCCGCAACCACCATCCGTACGGCTACGTCACGGCGTTCATCGGCGGACCGATCACCGCCGCGCAGAAGGGCGTGTCGGGCGCGATCGGCCGCGACGGCAAGGCCACGCCCGCCACCTCGGCATCGCCTTCCGAGAACCGGATGGCCGCGCTGCTCGCGATGGGCATCTGGCCGTTCGCACCGGAGGGCTTCAACGTCGCAGACTCACCCGGCGCGACCACCGAGCTCGAAGCTGCGCAAAAGGCGATGACCAAGTTCCTCGGGAGGACGGCGTGATGCGCGCTGGAATCCTCACGGTGGCGATGCTGGGCATTGCATCTCTCCTGCCGGCTTGCTCGGGCTGCGGCAACGACAACGGCAACTCCGTCGACAGCAATGACGGCCCCGGCGACAACACGTTCGATCAGTGCGGCGGCGATGCGCAGTCGTTCGCACGGCAGAGCTTCCTGTCGCTCGTCGGCCGGCGTCCGAAGGGCCAGGCGGAGGTCAACGTGTACGCGGACCTCTACAAGGCAGCGGCGGATCTCGGCGACGATCCGAAGGACGTCGTGGCGCACGCGATCATGAACCGGCCCGAGTTCTCCGAGCGCTGGGTCAACGTGTTCATGGACGCGCTCCACGTGCAGCGTCTCGATATCCAGAGCGAGGCGAGCTGCTGGGATCGCCCGCTGCGCACCACGGTAACTCCCGGGCTCGCTATGGCGATCCGCGACATGGCCGCGACGACGAACGGCGACGGGCAGACCTGGACGATGATCGACCTCGCGCGCAGCGCGATCGCGCTCGACGATCTGACGCCCGTGTACCGCGCGCAGCTGTTCTCGATGGTCAGTCACCCGATCCCCGCCGCGAACGTCGGCCCGATCGATGCGGAGGTCGCGCGGCGCGAGGACTTCGGCTCCACGTTCGATGCGAGCTATCTGCACCGCGACACGGTCTGCCTCGCCTGCCACACGAGCACCTCCAGCGTGACCGATCGCGACGAGCCCGCGCTCGATCGCCACTGGCCGGTACCCGGCGCCCCCGAAGCACCGGTGTTCGGCTCGGCCTCGACGGTGGACCCGTTGGTCGCGCACGCACCGTTCCGCGTCGACAACTTCGTCGACAACGGCAGCACGCGGCCGTGGGGCTGGAGCCAGAACTGCGGCCGGTTCGCCCCGCCCGCGAGTGTCCCCGATGACATCGTGCCCATGATCTCCGCCAAGCTCGCGAGCGTCACCGGTCGGCGCTCCACCGTGTACGACGTCGAGGCAGCGCTCACCCGCGGCTTCGCAAAACTGCGCGGTATGGCGCTCCCCGGCGATGCGGCGATCACGGATCCCGATACGGCGCTCGCCTGGCTCGTGACGCTGAAGATCACCGAGGATGTGTGGCGCGAGGCCACCGGCACCTCGCTGACGATCGCGAACTACTTCCCGCGCAACGAGGCCGCGAGCGTCGAGCTCTATCGCCTCGCCACGAAGTTCGCGCAGAGTGGCTTCTCTCTGAAGGCGCTGCTCGCGGCGATCGTCAGCGGCAACTACTTCGACCGCCAGGCGCCCGATGCAGCCTGCGGCCCGGGGCCTTACACGTATCCGAACGTGTTCGATCCGTGGGTGACCTCCGATGCCGACGAGGAGCGACGCAAGAACGGCCCCGGTGACGCCGTCACGGCCGTCGATGCCCGCACGCTCGTCACCGCGACCGCCGGAGCGCTCGATTGGAGCGATCCGCCCAAGGCTTCGCGATTTGCCGACCACGGCGAGGACTGCGTGAACTCCACCACCTGCGCGCGCCTGACGCAGCTGTGCCAGAGCGGTCAGTGCTGCGAGTCAGCGCAGGCCTGCCAGGCGGGCGGCTACATCCCGTACGACGAGCTTGGCTTCCAGCGCGGCGTCGGCATCTTCCTGCGCAACAGCGAGCGCGGCTTCCGCGGCCTCGACTTCCAGGCGCGCCTCGCCTGGGAGGATCGCTATGGCGCGTGCGCGAGACCGGCGTGGGTCCAGAAGGACTTTGTCGACAACCTCGCGGCCGCGGGCGCCGCGGATCCCGCCGCGACGGCGTACGACGTGGTGGCTGCGCTCAAGGACCGTCTCGTCGGCGAGCCCGCGATCGCGGATGGGCCGGAGCACGACGCACTGACGGCGATCGTCGGTCCGCTCGATGGAGCATCGAGCGGCGTCACTGCGGCGAGCCTACGACGCGTGTGCGCGGCCCTGCTCGAGTCGCCGCAGTTCCTCCTCCAGGGCATCGCGGGCAAGGGCGGCGAGGTCCCGAAGCTGACGCCCGCGATCGCGAGCTACGACGCGGTGTGCGCGAACCTCGCGTCAACCGGCATCGGCGTGCCCGGCCGGGTGGTCACGTGCGCCCCCGCCGTGACGCTCGGCGCGGCGCGCACGCAGAATCCACCAGTCGTTCGCTCGAGCGTCGTGTCACCGGAGCCTGCGCCACTCGTGCGCATGCCGCCCACGCGTGAGCCGGCACCGACGCATCGCTGGATGTAGCCGGTACGATTTGCAGGCGAGATGCGTTTGCGCCATGGTCAGGGCGCAATGCGTACCCATCGCCTAGGTGCTGTCCTTCTTCTCACCCTCGCCGTCGGTTGCGAGCACAAGCCCAAGTCCAGCGAGAGCGCTCCGCCGCCGCCGAAGAACGATCAGGGCGGGCAGACTCCGCCGCCGACCGACAAGACCGCGGAGCAGCCGCCGGAGCCGGTGAAGAAGGAGGACGATGTGCGCCCTCCGGTCGCCGCGGACTTCGCGGAGTACTCGAAGGATCTGCCCGGCAACGGTAAGCTCGTCGCCACGTTCGACACCAGCATGGGCGCGATCCACTGCGAGCTGTTCGGCGACAAGACGCCGATGACCGTCGCGAACTTCATCGGCCTCGCCACCGGCAAGAAGGCGTGGATGAACCCGAAGACGGGCAACGTCGAGAAGGGTAAGCCGTACTTCGACGGCCTGATCTTCCACCGCGTGATCCCGGAGTTCATGATCCAGGGTGGCGATCCGCTGGGCATCGGCCGCGGCGGTCCGGGTTATCAGTTCGGCGACGAGTTCCTCCCCGAGCTACGCATGCAGCCCGGGACGCTCGCGATGGCGAACGCCGGCGCGGGAACGAACGGGAGCCAGTTCTTCATCACCGAGGTCGCGCCGGATCACCTCAACGGCAAGCACACGATCTTCGGCCAGTGCAAGGAGCTCGATCTGGTCAAGCAGATCGCGCGCGTGCCGCAGAATGCGGAGAACAAGCCCGACACGCCGATCGTGATGAACAAGGTCACGATCGCGAAGATGCAGTCCTGGTAGCTGCCTAGAGGCGTGGTCCGCCGACGGCCGGTCCTTCAGGGCGCTCCGTCATCGTTCGCGGCCGAGAGCCGGAGGTTCGCTGGTTCAGGTGAGCCCCAAAGGCCCCAAAGGTCCCGAAGCAGAGGCTTCTCCTGAAGGAGAGGGCCTCTCCTTTCGGCCTTCGGGCGCTTGGGGGCACTCCGTCATCGTTCGCGGCCGGCTTGGTCTCGAGCCGCGCGACCCTGGCGAGTGGATCGAGACGAGCACTCGCCGCCGCCCATCGGTACGCGCTCAGCGGAACAGGCGGCCGCGCAGATCGGGAGACGGCTGAGCGATGACCTCGAGGCCGACGAGACGATCCGCCGACGGCGCGATGATCGCTTCCTGTGCAGCGGCCGCAGCGGCCTCGATCGAGGCGAGCGTCCCGGTCAGCGTGAAGTAGGCCTTGCCCGCGAGATCGATCGCGAACCGCACGTCCTGCACCGTGACCT
>JBBRBG010000251.1:0-11952 GCA_038206055.1 Haliangiales bacterium | reverse complement strand
GACCGTGGGACGAATGATTCGTCGAACGCCCGGCTCTGGGTCTACGACCGAAGGCTCGAGCTGATGACTCGGGCCTTCACTCTTTTCGGTGCACGCGCATCATCCCGGCGCGCGCCATCGCGGGGCCACTTCTCGACCCGTGGTCCCTTGGTCCACCGGTGATGTTGGTGGAAGTGGTCCTCCCCGAGCCCGGTGGTGACACTGAAACAACGACGAAAAAATGGATCTACGGACTAACGTTTCGCACAGCGGGGTTGTCGATCAGTCTGCGCATGCTGCCGGGACGGAAGTGCTATCCGATCGCTAACCGAAATCCGATGGAACCAGAACGCGGGCGTGAGGTCTCACGAGCATGCTGCACACGATCTTCGTGCTCGTGGTCATCTACGTCGCATACAAGTTGTGGCTAGAGCCGGCGCCGCAGAAGTGCGAGCGCGAGCTTGAAGATGAGTACGAGGCGCGCCAGGCAGCTGAGATGGCGGCCTTCGATGCGCGGAACAAGATCAGATGGGCAGCGCAGCGCGAGACCTCTGATCTCGTTGACCTCTACAAGGAATGCGGTTGGGCCAAATGAGCGCCGACACGATCCTGATCTCGGGGTGAAACGTGTTGGAAGCGATGGCGGACCGTAGAACGCGGTCGCGGCCCTGGTGAGAAGAGACGCCGCGGCGCGCGGCTCCCCGAGTTCGCCCGTTCCAAAATGACATCCGCATCGGTCTCGGCGGCCGCGTCCCGCGCGCTCGTCGATCTCGGCGTGACGCGCGTCGATCTCGGCGGCCGCGTCCCATGTCTCGCGGTCGGATGCGCGGAAGTCCGCCGGATCCCGACCATGCTTGACGCGCACGCGGAGCGATTGTTGCCAGATCGTTCGCCATCCGGCGCCAGTAGCGAACCTCACGCGCTGCCTCCGTTGCCTTCGTCGCTCGCGATACCGGCCGCGATGCGCTGCTTCGATAGCGCGAGCTTGGCCGCGGCACCCATCCACGCCAGTACACCTGGCCGTGGTGATCGAGACCGTCTCCAGGCAGCGTCGCGACGCGAACGCGCATCGCAACGGTCTTCCGGTAGCTCCGATCCTCATCTCGACGAGGAGGAACGTTTTAGTCCGAAGAGTGGACGAGTTGCGCATGCGGCTGCCGGTAGTTGCAGCTCCGTCCAGTTGCATTCATCGGATGGCAGCTTGCTCGACTTGCTTTTATCACCGCAAGGGCTTGCTCAGTGACGTTCAGCGCGAATCCGGACTGCTGGAGCGCCTCAACGTCGCGCTCGCCGAGTGCGCGCTGCTGCTGCGCGCACTCGGCGGCAGGCTCGACGCAAACCACAGTGGATAGATCTTCGGCGAGGCAGTAGCTCGCCGGGCTGTACGCCCAAGGCCTTTGCAAGCTTCCAGAGCGTCCGCAGCGGCACGCTACCCGCCTCGATCCTCTGGGAATGCCGCAGGCGAGTCCGCGCTCCATCATGTCTTCTGGGTGAGTCCGCGGGCCGTTCGCAGCTCGCGCACCCGTGATCCGACACGGCTGCAGTAGCGCTGAAACTCCGAGACGCGGCTGCGCGGATACCCTTCGATCGGGTGCGCGCGTGGCGAAGCACCGTACGGCTACGCGAAGCAGCAAGAGTTGACGGTCGAGTACGACGAAGACCTCGCCGAGCACGACGACTTCGTGTAACGAGAACGATGCCGAAGCGAACAGGCAGCCAGCGTCTGAAGACCGCGATCGACCCGCGAAGGCTGAAGGAGATGGCAGACGAAGCGACCGTCGACGCGTACGGCGAGTCCGAGCAGATCAGCGGATGGTCTTGCATGCTCGACGAACATCTCGCCGTCCCGTTCGAGACGGTCGTGCTCGGCGTGGCGGTGACCGTCGAGAAGCTCGACCTCCGTGAGGATCTGCAGATCGTCGTCATCTGCAAGCGGGGCCGAGTCCGCCAGGCGATCGAGATCCGGGAACTGCCGTTGCCGACACCTAGGCCGGCGGGCGCCGAGTGGATCGAGGCCTACCGACACTGGCGAAGGGGCTGGTGAGCGGAGCTCGCGCGCGCCTCCGGGGGCCGCGACCGCAACGGCGGGGGTGTCACAGGGACCTTCTATCCTCGGGTCGGCGATGACCTACGATGACGCCGCGTTGACCACGCTCTACTGGCAGCTCGGCAAGCGCGTGGAAACACAGATCCTCGGCTCACGGCATGCAGAGTATGGAGCGCAGATTGTCGCCGCGCTGGGGCGACAATTAGAGAGCCGCTACGCCGGCGCGATGGAGACCGAGACAACCGGCACGGCCGAGGAGACAGAGACGGACCGCGCTGCGCCGAACACAACCACAAGCGCACCCCGATCCGTGGTGCTTCGCCGCGAGCGCACGCCCAGGAAGTCGGCGAGTGCACGCAGGAAGAAGCCATGACCCGTCGCCCAACGCGGCTCGATGCAAAGGTGCCGACGACAACGTCGTCGAAGAAGAAGCACCGGTCCCCACCTCCCGTCGCGATCGACCTCGACAAGCTGCGTGATCGCCTGCGGGTGATCGGCGACGAGCAGCGGTTCTACATCCTGAACGAGGTAATCGAGCTCCTACCCGAGGCAGCTCTGGTGCAGATCGTCGGTCGGTACATGCAGATCGGTGCCCTGAGGCGGGACTCTGAGATGTCGAAGCAATCCCTGCTGGATGAGGTGAAGCGCTTCGACGGTGCCGCACGAGCGGGCCAGTACTACGAGAGCTTCAACGTCAACTCGAAGAACTACATGGACAAGTCGGCCGGCACGGTCGCGTTCATCGCCAACTTCACGCGCTTGCTCGACCGTAGCGTCACCGCGTCGAGCAACGGCGATCGGGCCGAGGTTCGTGTGGTCATGGAGACGCTGTTCGCGCTGCACCGCTACATCGACGAGCGCAACGACGACGTGGTCTTCTTCGCGGACGAGGGCGGCGCCTGGCAGATCTGCGTCGACTGGCGGACCGTGCTGTCGGCCTGGTTTCGATGTCTCGCGAGAACGGCCGATGCCCTCGAGTTCGCGCGGTTGGTGGACGAGACGATTGCGGAGTTCGATCCGCAATCTCGCTCCATGCATCTCGCGACCGCCGTCCGGCTCGCGACCGCGCCACAGCGTCGCGAACTCACGGCGCGCGGCTCGTCGAAGGCAGTCCGCGCATGAGCGAGTACCAGTGCTACGAATTCGTCGCGCTCGACCGACCGCTCACTGGGAAGCAGATGGCGGAGTTGCGCGCGATCTCGACGCGCGCGGACATCTCGCCCACACGCTTCTGGAACGAGTACGAGTGGGGCGACCTCAAGGCCGATCCAGCGAAGCTCGTCGAGCGCTACTTCGATGCGCACTTGTACTTCGCGAACTGGGGCACGCACCGGCTGATGCTGCGCATACCGAAGGCGCGTGTCGATCTCAAAGCCCTGCGGATGTTCTTCGTTGGCACACACGCTGCGCACCTCACGGTCTGCGGCGAGTACGTCCTGCTTGACCTCGGAAGCGACACCGAACAGCCAGCGGACGACGAGATGGGCCAGGGCTCGCTCGCGGTGCTTTCGGCCCTGCGTGCGGAACTCGTGCGGGGTGACCTGCGCTGTGCCTACCTTGCCTGGTTGCTCGCGGTCCAATCCGACGAGCTCGACGACGATGCCGTCGAACCATTGGTTCCGGCCGGGCTCGCTTCGCTGACAGCGGCCCAACAGGCGATGGCTGAGTTTCTACGCATCGACGACGATCTTCTGGCCGCCGCAGCAAGTGAAAGCGCAACGCCCGCCGAAGGCGACGACGACGAGCTCCGTCGATGGGTCACGCGCCTTCCACCAGCTGAGAAGAACAAATGGCTCCTGCGTGCGGTCGACGACGGCGACCTCGGTGGCGAGCTGCGGCGTACCTTCAGTCAAACGCGAAGCCCGACTGGCGGGGGTAAGCGGCGCACCGTCGGTGAGCTACGAGCCCGCGCCGAGACGCGGCGATCGGAACGAGAGAACGCCCAAGCCGTCCGCGCGACGAAGGCCCGGGAAGCTGCAGGGAAGGCGCGCCAGCGCAGGCTCGATAAGCTTGGACTCGACGCTGACGCGGCATGGGCCAAGCTCGAGAAGCTCGTGGACGCCAGCGCCTACGACGAGGCCATGACGCTCGCCGTCGACTTGAGGGACGTCGCAGCGCGCGACGACGATGCCAAGATCTTCACAATGCGCTTCGAGACAATGCGCAAACGGTTGCTCCGGCGTCGCGGCTTCTTTGACCGGTGGAAGCGGTGGCAGCACGAGGTTGTGATGGTGAGACCGTGACGACCCGACGCTCGAAGCGCGATCCAAGCCGCGTGCGCCTGCAGCCTGCCGATGCGTTCGATCTGATTCGCTGGCTCGCGAGGAGCCAAAGCGATCCGCGCAAAGCGGTCGCCGAGCTCGTCCAGAACGCGATCGACGCCAACGCCCGCACGATCGTGATCGAGCGTCGCCGGCGAGGACGCCGACCGGTGCTCGCCGTGCGCGACGACGGCGAGGGGATCCGGCCGCACGAGGACCGCGAGACGGCACTGCGGTACATCGCGACGCACATCGGCCGCTCGCACAAGCGCAACCTCTCCCCGCGGGAGCGTCACGAACAGATCGTGGCGGGGCAGTACGGGATCGGACTCCTCGGGTTCTGGTCGATTGGCCATCGGATGGAGATCCGCTCGCGGGTCGGCGGCGGTGCGATCTGGACGCTGCGCCTGATCGAGGACGAGCCGCGCGCAGAGGTCGCGCCGGCACCGCCCGCGATCGATGTCCCCGAGACGTTCACGGAGATCGTGATCAGCGAGCTGCATGCCGCGGCGTCACGGCCCCTCGCGGCACGTCGGTTCGCCGAGTATCTCGGCGCAGAGCTCCGCGGGCCGCTACGTGCCAGCGCGGTCCAGCTGGAGCTTCGCGAGTATGATCTGCGCGGTCAG
Source organism: Haliangiales bacterium (assembly GCA_038206055.1). GTDB lineage: Bacteria > Myxococcota_A > Polyangia > Haliangiales > Haliangiaceae > JABFXX01. Next base: position 7,039 of record JBBRBG010000251.1, on the reverse strand, counting down.
CTCGTCGAGCGGAACGCGGTCGTTCCCCGCCGCTTCGAAGGGCTGCGGCTCGATGTCCCCGCGCAGGTCATTGTTTCCGGATATCCGCCGCTCGAGGTCGAACTCTATCACGCGGGGACCGCGGCGACGGGCGTCGAGCTCACGTGCGCGGGCACCGTGGTCTGCGAGCGGATCGCCGACCTCGCCGCCCTCGGCCTCGATCGCGCCCCGTGGACCGATCCGGTGCTCGCGGGAACGATCGAGTTCGCGGCGCTGTCGGTGCCGCCAGGGACCAGGCGTGGCGTGACACCCGACGCAGCCGCCGACGCATTTGTTGCAGCACTCGACCAGCTCGCGCCGCTCGTCCAAGCCGCGCTGGATCGCCAGGCGGGCCAGCGCCATGCGGCGTCCGAGCGGCAATTGATGGTCGACCTCCGCCGCGCATTGCGCGGCTTGCGCGAACGCATCCCTCACATCGGGATGCCCACGCAGTTGCCGGGCCGCGGCGGTGCAGGGAGCGATCGCACGGCCGATCCGTTGGGCGCACCGCTCACTGCTGGGAGTGCCGCTTCAGGCCCGCCCCTCGAAGCGGAGCCACACCCCGGTGAAGCCGACGAAGCTGAAGATCCGGCCCCAATACCGCACCTCTTGCCACCGGGGCCCGCGCACCACGTCTGCATCTCACCCGACCCGATCCGGATCTGGCCCGGAGGCAAGCGCCGTGCACGCGCGAGCGTGTTCGACATTCACGGCCAACAGATCGCGGCGAAGACCACCTGGACCGCAAGCTCGTTGCACATCACGATCGATGGCGATGGTGCGGCGCGGGTGATCGGGCTCTCGGAGCTCACAGACAACGGTTCGTTCACCGTGACCGTCGTCGCAGAGGCCAACGGCGGCGCGTGCTCCACGGTCGTCGAGCTCGCGATCGTCGACGGGCCGCCGGCCGGTGGCCCGGGCGCTGGCATTCCAGAGCCGATCCTGGTCGACGAGCCCGGGCTCTCGTGGCGCAGTCGACTTTCGACGGGTGGATGGCACGTCAACATCGGGCACCCCGACTACCTCGCACTCGCGCCCGACGCGCGAGCTCGGCTGCGCTACATGGTCGCGCTGTTCGCGAAGGACCTGACGGTCTCGGCGACGCATCCCGCGAACGAGGGCGTCCTCGATCAGATGATCGATGTGATCGCGCACGCGGAGCGCAACCTACTGAGGGCGCCACGCTGAGCGCTCCGCGTGGCAAATCTTTGCCACGAGCGACCAGATCCACCCGGATCAGGGCAGACGAGGCCGGAAAGAGATTCGAGCTAACCTACGAAGACGACTGCAAGGCCACGTGACTCAAGATGAGATTGGCTCGCCTTCGCACGGTTCGAATCCCTTCTCCCGCTCCGTATTTAGACGATCGACCGTCGGGTTCCCCACCACCTTGCCCACCACTTGGGTGCTCCGCCGGAAATGGCGTGGAGCAGATGGGATCGAAGGTGTTTCCCCGACCGAGCGCTGCGCCTGCGGCTCTGGGAAGCCGTTCGCAGAGTGCTGCCTGACGGAGGGTGTGAATCTCGACAAGCTGCGGGAGAACACGATCACCGCGCTGCGATCGACCGGTGCCCCACCAGAGATCGTCTACGCTTACGAACGGACCGGGATGCTGGTGGTAGGTGGTCTACGCGCCGTGTGGTCCGCCGCCGACCTCGACGAGTGGGAGGACGCGATCGCGGAGACCTTCGTTCCGCCGCTCCCCGTACGCTGATGCCATCGCCGAACACGACGAAATATCCCGAACCGAAATTGTGGGACGAATTCGAAGACATCGTCGCCGATGGTCTTCGGTCGCGCGGCCCGTTCAGGAGCGGGTTGCGGCAGCAGTAGTGGAAACCGCGTTCGTTCCAAAGTTGATGGAGCAGGCTGCCATCACGGTAGGCAGCGGCGTTCTGCTCGCTGCAGAGCGCGGCTTTCAGCCCAGCTCGACAGCCGACAAGTCGATCGACGGAGGCACCACGAAGCCATTCGCGCGAGCATGCTCGATGAACTCGGAAGGCACGCGCGCGTTATGACGCTCGATGTAGTGCGGTCGTTCCGATGGCCAAGCGTACGTCCCGTCGGTCATTCGCAATTCGAACTCGGCGAGGGGCTCACGTCCACTTCCGCGTCGCAATCGCAGCGGCCACCTCGTCGTAGAGCTCGAGCCCTTCGCTCAGGACAGCGCGCAGCTCCTTCGAGCTGGAAATATCGGGCGTCGGGTACGGTGGCGCGTGTCTGTAGTTTGGCTCTCTCGTACGCTTGGCAAGGAGTGCGGAGATCGCAAACGTACCTCCGACGTGACCGCTCGGTGTTCCGAATACCAAGATCCATTCGGCATGCGCTTCACGAAGGTTCAGGTTGAGCCCAAGCTCGCAGCCTTCCGGGGCCTTCGGGTCACGCCACGCGTAGAACTTCTCGCTCTTGTCGTATCGAAACGTCCGTCCGGTTTCGCTCAAGGCCTGCGTCTGCAGCGCAAGGGAGACCTCGGGACCAGTCTTGGGGTGCGCCGCGCAATACGCGTAGTAGCGATCGGGAAACCGCAGCTCCGTCAGCAGGTCGAGAAACCTCGACTGTTCGGGGTGGGTCTCGTCTTCGTCGTCGTTAGGTGATCCCATGGCTCTACTCGTCCGTGTAGCGAAGCTCGACACCGCCGCCTCGGCGAGTTCCTCAAGCTCTTCTCGACGGACATCATACTCCGGGTCGAGGTTCTCCGATGGAACCGCTCCCGAGGTGTCCAGCCGGGCGCAGCGGCTGGGGCGAGCAGGTGGAGGAGTCGTGGAATGTCGAGCCCCGTCGTGCTCGGGATCGATCTGGTGCTCGGGGAATGATCGGCCCGCCTGGTTGTCCCGCCGAGAACCTCATCGAGCGCGCCGAGGCCGACGAGTGGTCGCCGGGGTGATCGACCCGGCGCTGTTGTGCGCCATGGGATCGGCGGTCGGTCGTGATCGCGATGATGATGGAGACCGCACGTGAGCGCGGGCGTTCAAGCTGACCTGGAAATCTGCGCACACGGCACGAACGATGCCCTCGACCACGAGGCGTGCTGGCGCACCGCGCGCGTTCGACCTGATGCTGCTCGTCTGCGCCGTCGTCGCAGGTTGCTGAGGCTCGCAGCGTCGGCCGTGATGCGGTTCCCGTCACTTCCTCGAGCGCCTGCGACGCACGATTGATTGCTTTGCCGCGGTCGCCTATCGTGCTGCGCAATGCGGATGCGGCTCTGGATCTCATCGCTGGTAGCCTGCGGGACGGGACCCGTTGTGGTTGCTCCGACGATCGAGTCGACGAGCGGCCAGGTGGCGAAGCAGCCTTGTCCGGCACCGAGCGCCGTCTTCGACGATCCGAAGATGTTCGTCTTCGGAGGCACGCGCGCGAATCAAGCCGACGTGAGCGACTTCGTCACGCTGAGTAACGGCGATGCTGTCATCGGGATGGGGGCCGGCATCGCATGGTGGTCCGGCGGCGCCTGCCGCTGGACTGCGCACGTCGACTGGCGGCGGCTCGCTGCTGCCGGTGATCGGGTCTTGGCGCTCACAGGCTCAGATCGTCGCGCTGGAAACAAGACCTGGTCGGAGATCGATGCGAACGGTCGAATCATTCGCACGCTGTCGGTCCCGTCCGACCTCGCTTCTGCCGCAGGCGCCGGCGACGACACCTATATCGCTGTAGCGACCTACGCCCGACCAACCGAGATCTGGCGGTTTGATGCCACCGGTACTCGAACGTTGTTCGCGACCCTCAATTTGCCGGACGGGCTGTGGCAGTACTCGATGGTGGCGCGTCCCGGCGAGATTGTGGTGCTCGCGTCCGCATCCAGCGAGAGCGGTCTGCATCCCGATCTCTATGACCCGCGGCTGATGGTCTTCAGCGAGCTCGGGATTCCGTGGTTCGAAGCACGGATCGGCAGGGGCGTGTTCGTCAGAAACGCGCTTGCGTTCGCCCCCAACGGTTATGTGGCGACCTTTCAGCCATCGTACGGTGCATCGCTCGTCGTCCACATCGCGGGTAACGGCCGGATCGTAGAGGCGAGCTCGGCCAGTTCGCCCGTGAGGACGCCTGGCTGGACAGCCGGCACCGTCGACCAACAAGGCCAGATCATCGCGGGGCACGAAATCGCGGTCGAGACGTGGGTCGACGATGGCTGTCCCATGGGGAGCTGTGTCCAGACCGCCCGAGCGGCGTACGTCCTGCCGCCATGACGCCGACACAACTTGACGGTGGTCGTTATGAAGCCGTGCAACGGCTCGTTTGGCTTCGAAGAAGGCCAGCGGATCTTCTGGTGTGACCGCAGCGACGCTCGCAACCACAGATCCTCGCGGCCGAGTATCCGCCGATGACGAGATCAGCGCTCGTAGACGAGCACTGGCCCGCGCGCTCGACCTTAGACCTTCGGTCCCCGTTCGCGCCGGCCGTCCCAGATCTGGAGAATGTGGATCCTGTGCGTCGCTTCGTCGATCTCGAAATAAACGTGACAACGCGACTTCGGGAGCAGGACCCGCCGCAACGATGGATGTCGCGACGTAGGAAATGCCTGACCCGCGCCGTTCGTCGTCTCGAGTCGTACGACCGCTTCAAGAAGCTCGCTAGCGAAAACGGCCGGGTTGTCTCCGCGCTCGCGCCAGAGCCCATCGATCCGATCGGCGGCGCGCGATGCGCGCTTCGAGATGAACGACTTCACGACTTCGCGACGAGCCTGAGCGCGAATGCGTGCGCATCTTCGCACTCGCCTCGCTCGAACTCGGCAGCGCTTGCCGCGATCTCCGATTCGAGCTCGACTTTCTCCTCCGCACTCATCTCTTCGTTCTCGGGAACAAGAACCTCTACGGCGGCGCCCTCGGGCAACTCGATCGGCTCGTCCGGCACGATCTTGCCGTCGTGGATGTGCGCTCGGATCGCCTTCACCTGGTCAGAATAGCACCGCGACGCCGATTCCGCGCGGGCGGAACATCGCGTGATCACTGCCCACCACCGACGTGCTCCAACCCGCACGTTCCTGCACGGTCAACGTCGCGAACCATCGAGGATCATGGCGCCACACTCTGCCGATGCAGACGACGCACTCGGAGTCGAGGCCGAACGACACCACCACGCCAACATCGTTCTCGGCCGGGTCGCGCTGGAGGCTCCATGTGTCCTTCGTTTCGATCTGGGCCGCGTTGCCCGCATACGCCGGGGGTTCGAAGGGCAAAGGTTTGGCCGTGCGAGAGGCTTGTTCCGTCGAGCTACCCAATACCTCCAGGATGAATGCGACCAGGCGCTCATCGACGTCGGGGAGCGCTGGAACTTTCAGCCACTCGCGATGGCTCCGAGGCTGCTCGTCGGTCGCTCCGATCGCCGCGCGGCACTCCGCCAGCGTCGGGTGGGCGATCGATGCGAGAGTGAGCGCCTTGCCGATCTCGTGGAGCGTGTCGTACTTGATCTCCGGCGCGATCGATTGCAGCTCGCGCAAGGCTTCGAGCAGGAGGTCCGGATCTGATGACACGAGCCGCTGTGCTACATGCGCGCGCGCCCAGTCGTCGGCGGAGAGATCCATCAAAGCTCGCAGCCTTCCGGGGCCTTCGGGTCACGCCACGCGTAGAACTTCTCGCTCTTGTCGTATCGAAACGTCCGTCCGGTTTGGCTCAAGGCCTGCGTCTGCAGCGCAAGAGGGACCTCGCGACCAGTCGTGGAGTGCGCCGCGCAATACGCGTAGTAGCGCTCGGGAAACCGCAGCTCCGTCAGCAGGTCGAGAATCCTCGACTGTTCGGGGTGGCTCTCGTCCTCATCGTCGTTCGGTGATGCCATGGCTCTACTCGTCCGTGTAACGAAGCTCGACACCTGCCGCCTCGGCGAGTTCCTCGAGCTCTTCTCGACGGACATCATCACCGAAGCCGGCGGCGCCGAGTGGATCGAGGGCCTACCGACATTGGCGAAGGGGCTGGTGACAGCGATCTGACGGGTTGCTGAGCCCGCGTCCCGCCGGGTATCCGCGTCGCGAGCGATCGAGCGCGATCGCCCTACGTATTTCAACGTATGCGGTGACGTCAGCTTGCTGACCTCGCACGCGGTGCGGGCATCCACGACGCTGTCACGCGCAGTGGTGAGGTGAAGCAAGCGCTTGCAACGAAGATGGCGACCGCTGTACTGGTCTTAGGTATGCGTGCTGCATCTCCGACGTTACGTGTCGCGGTGGCCAGCAAGGGCGATCAACTCAGCGCCATCGAAGGTTGGGCGGCAACGGAACGTCTTCCCGATCGTTCCACAACAATACGCTCGAGAAGCGAATCCCAACGAGTCGGGCCGGTGCGCGTTGGTTGAGGTGCTTCACTCCAGCGCGACGGCGACCTCGTTCAACCCCGAACGGATCGCACGGGACGTAATCGTGATCGGTGCCTCCATCGGCGGGATTCAGGCGGTGACCGAGTTGCTGTCGCGACTACCCGGCGACCTTCCGGCGTACATCGGTGTGGTGATCCACCGCGGCGCAAAGGCTCCGTCGAATTGGTCGGCCACGCTCGGCATGCGGACGAAGCTGCGCGTCGTCGAGCCAGTTGCTGGGGCGTCGTTGGTGCGCGGCACCGTGTACGTCGCTCCGTCCGATTGCCACATGACGTTCGAACGCGGAACCATTTCTCTAGATGCAGGCGCGAAGCAGCATTTCACGAGGCCAGCGGCGGATCCGCTCTTCGCGTCGGCCGCGCGATCGTATGGGCGCCGAGTGGTCGGTGTCGTGCTGACCGGTGGTGGCCACGACGGATTGCAGGGTCTCCGCGACATCGCAGTCGCCGGCGGACTGGCACTCGTGCAGAAGCCTTCGCAATCGAAGGACCCCTGTTACCGAGCGGCCCTGTTGGTGTTGAACGAGGCGGGCTAAACGATGGCCATCGCGGAGATGGAGTCGACCGCGCATGTCGCCGATGGACATCATCGTCGTGCCGTGCGTCCGGCACTCCAATGATGGGCGTCGGCTGATCAGAACGGTATGGGGTCGTACTTCGATCGGTCTGGATGGTCGTCGGGTAGGCGTGCGGCGACCACACGCCAATGGGCCTCGAGCGCC
>JBBRBG010000250.1:0-11976 GCA_038206055.1 Haliangiales bacterium | reverse complement strand
AGCGGGGCCGACGCACGTACTTGTCGCCGAGCAGGTGAGACCTGGCGGCATAGGACGAGATCTCGTCGGGTCTCGGATGCATGACCGTGCCGTCGAGCGACGTAAGGCTGAGCCAGATCTCAGCGTTCAACACGTACTCGTTCGTCGCGGTCACGATCACGGCGTGCGTGACGCCGAGCGTCTCGATGATCGCGTGCTGGAGCTCCACCCAGGATGCGCCGACGGCATCGACATCCGCATCTTCCGGAACACGCCAGCGCGCGTTCGACCGAATGCTGAGACTCGGTGAGGAATCACGCCCCGTCCGGACGTCGAAATGAGCCTGATCGAGCGAGTCCTTCTTGCTGACGCTGAACAGAGCGCTCGTCACCGACTCAGACGAGATCGCTTCTAACGCGGCAGCACGCATCCGCGCGGCCGCGACCACACCCGGGAACTGTGGCTGGGCCGGCAGCCCGGGCATGTACGTCGTCGTGACGAGCTTGAACTGATAGATCCATCGCGGATCGACGACGAGGTCCGCCAGTCGCGCCTGGCGTACGGCGTCGCGCAGAAGTGAGTCGTCCTGGACGCATTGCATTCCGAGGATGACGCCCACTATTCGGACTCCGAGAGGTCGGACGAGATACCGCTGAGGTCCTCGCCGAACTGCTTCGCGTCCGACTCCGAGGGACAGAAGCTGTACGTCTCCAGTCGACTCTTCGTCGATATTTGTCCATCGCGCACGCAGTCACTGACCTTCGGATACCTCTTGAAGAGCTCGTCCTTGTTCTTGTCGAACCAGGTGCGAAGGCCGGCCTCGTACGCAGATTTCTGCTTGTCACCCATCGCCTTCGCCTCGTCGTTGTCAGGCTTGAGCTCGACGATCTCACAGGTAGAGCCCAGGACGAGACAGTCCGCGGCGCAGCCCGAGCCCGACCGGATGGGGTTGCTGCAGTAGGAGCTGCTGATCTCGAACTCCTTGTAGCCGCTGCACGACCAGCTCGCGTGGTAGTTCGTGCCGTACTGCATCTTCACCTTGATCTTCGGATTGTTCGAACCCTGCAGATCAGAGTTCTTGATCTTCTCCAGCGTCGCGCGGTTCGCGCGCAATCCGTCGAGCACTTCTCGCGACCCTTTGTACTTCTTGAGCTTGTCAGACGCGGCTCGCTCACCGAGACGATCGGATTGGCCGAGGAGCGTGCCGTAGGCACCGTTGATCTGGCTCGCCCAGCGGTCGGCCACGGAGTTCACCTTCTGCTCGATGTCCTTGATGTCGACGCCTTTGGTGCACATGACATCGCGAAGCTCCTTGTGGTCTTGGTCCGTCATCTCGCGGACCTTGCGTGCACCGGCGAGCCACGTGTTGTAGTCCTGCTTTAGCTTCCGCACCGTCTGCTTGACGTCGCCGGTGTAGTTCTTCAAATCGGACGAGCAGCCCGAGGCCGAGGTGCGGGCCGACGTTGAGCTCCTCGCACTCGGGGCTCGTGCTGCAGAGCACGAACGTCGACGACGAGACCGCTCTCGACGATGACCTGTTTCCGATCGCGTGAGCGCACCGGCGTCGGTTCCATCCGCCTTCTGGGCGTCAGGGTGGCGGCGGAAGCCGCTTGATCCAAGCGACTTCCAGCTTGAACGGCCCGGCCTGCTTGTCGCCCAGCAGGAAGCCGATCGCATTGACCTCGCTCGGTTTCACCGCTCCAGCGTCCTTGACGACCCGGCCAAACGAAGTTGCCTCGAACTTGTCGAGAGGCACCCTGACCTCGATCCATCTGTCCTTCTTCGTCTGGACTGCGGCTCGGTAGGAGAAGGCCATCAGGGGCTTGTCGATGTAGAGGTTCAGCGAATACTCCCGGCCGTCGCCTCGAATCCGAGCGACGAGCGTGTCGCCGTTCTCCAGACCGAGCTTCTTGGCCTTCGTGCGCACGGAGGTGAAGCCGCCGTTGTTCTCCAGCGACAACGTCCCGAAGAACTCCAGCGCCTTCGCGGCGACCTTGAAGTTGCCCTCGGAGACGCCGCCCATCACGTTGTCGTTGACTGTCTGCCACTCGGTGGCGGCATCGGCCTTGGTGAGGTCGAACAGGGGGAGCGGTTTGTCGTCGGCCAATGCTGTTGCCACCATGAATAGCGGTAACCAGCCCAGTAAGCTTGTCAGTTCATGCGGGTCTCTCTGGTGTCAGAACCGTGACCACCTCTTAGAGGGAGCAGCGACATTCTTCGTTACAACGCTGTCCGCCCGTCGGTGCGCGAGCAGGAGGGTGGCGATCCGCCCGCGTGTTCTCGGGGGCGAGGCGGCGATGGCACGAGGGCCACCTGGTCCGCAACACGCGTGCGGCAGTTCGAACCGCATGCGCACTTCGATGCGCTCCTCTACGCGGTTTTCTATGGCGCCCCGATCAGCAACGGCGGGCCGTGAGCTCGATTGGTGCCTCGTCGGTGACGCGCCAGCGTCGATCGAACTCAACTAGCATGTCTACAGCGACTCCGGGATCAGAGTCACTGCGCCATCCAAGCTCCCGGCCGTGTGCACCACACGCGACGCATCGTAGCGCGCGTCGTTCATGAAGCTCGAGGCGAGCGCAGCGTGCCGACCGTCGAAGCTGACAACGGCTCGCGAGAACGTGACGAGATCGTTGTACTGGTGGACCGACGACGCGGTGCCGGTCGCATCGACCCATGCCACGAACGCGTTGCGAATTGCACCCTGGCGCGTGAGCGAGAGCGCGTTCAGGTTCACGGATGTCGATTCGAACGTGCCCGCGATCAGGAGCCTGCCGCTGCCGTCGACGTCGAGGCTCGTCACTGTGTCGTTGCCCGCTGTGCCCGCGACCGAGAGCATCGGCGACGGAAGGATCAGGCCGGTCGCCGCGAGGTGAACGATGAAACCATCGCGTCCGCCAGACGATGGGCGCCGCAGGCTGTCGTTGACGGCCAGCCAGCCGTCGAAGCTGCCCGCGACGAAGACCGTACCGTCCAGCGAGACCGCGATCGCGTTCGTGCTCGCATCGCCACGATCGAATTCGCCCGCCGACGCGGAACCGATCGTCGTGGCCCAAGCCGGCGTGAACGACTCGGCGAGCGTGCCATACCTCACGACGATCGAGTCCGTGCCGCGCGTCGTCCGCACGATCGACAGCGATGGCTTCACGGTGCTCGTGAAGTCGTAGACAGCGGTCGCTCGGCCGCCGGCATCGATCGCGACATCACGCGCCTGACACGTTCCGTTGCCGGCGATCGGCGTGAGCGACTGCAACTGTGGCGTTGGGGGGGTTGGCGGAGTTGTCGGCGGGGACAGCTTGTAGAACGCTATGAAGCAGTCCGACGCTCCTTCTGCGAACACGCCCGGCTGGAACGCTGCGAGCTGCCCGGAGAAGTCACCGACGACGACGACCTGACCGTTCGCATTTGCTGCGACCGCTCGGGCCGTGGCGTCACCGGTGCCGTCAATGTAGCGGATCCACTCGGCGCGTAGGTCGGCCGGGTTGATGCGAGCGACGAACGGATCGGTCGACTGCGACATCGTCTGCACGCCGTCGATGACGGTCTGGGCTTTGCGCGTACCGGAAACGTGGATCACGTCGCCCACGATCGTAATGTCGGTGATCACCTGCGTCCCCGCGCCTTGGAACACGTTCTTCTTCATGAACTGACCGGCGCGGTTGAACTTGACGATCACGGCGTCGTCGCCTTGTGCAGTGAGCTGCGCGTCGGCGGGGAGCCCATCGCCATCGCGATCGAGCGCGCGATTCGTCAGCGGGCAGTCGCCAACGATACTTGGTTGCCGGAGGGCCCAGATCGGATTCGTATAGGCGAACCGGTCGGCGCACTCTTGATGGAAGTGGCCGGCCGGAAACTCCGAGAGACAGCGCACACCCGGCGTCGTTCGCGCGAACGCGCGCACGTACAGGCGAGTCGGGCGCGGATCGCGCGTGCTGTTCACCGGGAATTGATCGGGATCGAGCGGTACCTCCCAGAGCCCGTTCGCGAGCGAGGTCGCGTCCGCTCGTAGCATCCCGCGTGCACCTGCGGCAGGCTCCCAGTAGTGGTCGGCCATCTCGCAGACGCCAGAGCCGCAGTTCTGCGCCGACAGGTCCGGAATCTCCAGATTGTCGACGTTCTCGCGCCACGTTCCGCGAACACCGTGATTCTCGGGCGCGTACGTGCGCGCGCGTTGCTCGCCGGTCGAGGTCGCGCATCCCGGCTCGCCGCACACGGCTTCCGCATCGTGGTCGACGCCGACGTACAGATCCATGCTCGCGAGCGTGCCGAACTCGGCCGTCGACTCCGCCTGGATCAGGAGTGGCAGTGGCTCACCAGGGAACAGATCGATCACGCCGCCCATCGGCGTGTCGGCGGCGTCGATCACGTGATTGCGATTTCGATCGACGACGATACGCAGCGCGGGTCCGTCCGTGACGGAGGACCGTCCTTCGGCAAGCGCCTCGACGACTTGATCTTGCGAGTGGCCAGGCACGGCAGGATCCAGGCCGTGGCATTTGCCATCGATGGCGCTGCACGGTCCGCGCGGCACGCCCACTTCGACGAGGTTGCGCACCTTCGCGAGTGCGTCGTCGGTGACTCGCGTCGGGCCCGTCATGTAGCCCTCGCGGCGGTAGTTGAAATCACCGTGCGCGTCGGAGCCGCCGGCCATGAACATCCGGCGCGGTTCGTCTTGCGGCAGCCACCCCATGCCGCGTGTACGTCCTAGAAGATCGCGAGCGTGATCGGGATCGGGTCGTATACCGTCTCACGGTTCACAGTTCGCGGCTCGAGCCGCCAGGGCAGGTCGGTCGCGTACTCGAACATGCCCTCGATCCCGTTGACCTCGGCCGTGTTCACGCTCGCCTCCAACTCGGGCTCACCACAGCCAACGACAACGAGCAGTGCAAGTAGCCACGTCTTCTTCATCGCGTACGGAGTGAGCAACGCGCGTGCCTCGTGCAAGTTCGCGCACTGCGGGGATCACGTGGACGCACTTGAACAAGTTGGGTGGTCGATTCGTGCGTACAAACCTCCGTGCCCAGCTTGCCGCGCTACTCGACGGGCGAGGCGGCCTCGCCGGCCAGCCAGAACAGCACGAGGATGCGCGCGTTATCGGTCGGGCGCGTTGTCTCCTGACCCTTCACCATCATCTTGTGGGCGTAGTGATCGACGGACTCGACGGTCGCGAACGACCACCCACGCCAGGAGTGCGCGTCGGATTCGGAGCCAGGAGGGCTCGACGAGTCGAACAAGATGATCTTTGTCCCGGGCACCAGCTCGGACTCCTTCGCGGGTCGCGTGCGGTAGGCGAGCCCCGGCTTGTCGAGCGCCCGACCCTTGTCGCCGGCGAACACGAAGCTGTTGCCGGTCCAGCGCGCCGCGACGGGGGAATGCTCGACGTCGACGAACCATACCCACGGGCGCAGGCAGTGGTCGACCTTGCTCGTGCAAGTGGTGGCGAGGTTCGAGAGCGGGGCGGTGTCGGCGACGGCGAGCGGTTGCTTGTCCTGGCCAATCTGCGCCGACGCGTCGGCGACGGCGACCTTCCGCACCGGCGAGATGACGTCGGCAACAGCGGGGGCCTTGTCATTGACCCCTCCGAGCTTCTCGAGCTTGCCGTCGGTGAAGCGCAGGACCACGAGTCGGGATCCAGAGAGGTAGTAGGGATCGGTGACGCCCTCGAGCCGCACGATGTTGCGGTCCCACTCGATCGACTCGACGATGCCGACGTCCCAGAATGCGTTCTCGAGGTCCGTGGTGCCGCCGTCAGGGCCAGGATGCCCGCCGCCATCCGGCAGTGCGCCGCTCGAGCCCATCAGCGACGTGATGAGCATGCCCTTCGCGAGGTTCTTGCGCGTTACGGGCACGGTGCGGTACGCGACAAATCCGGCACTCGGATTGGAATCCTGCACGCTCGCGACGAACTTACCGTCCGGACCGAAGTGATACGGGGTCGCGCGGCGCGAAGTCGGCGTGGGCGTCAGGAGCCACGTGCAATCGCGCAGGCAGTGATCGTGGGCGGCGTCGCACACGGCTTTGGATGTCTGCGCCCGCATGCCCATCCGGTCCTTGGGCAGGGAGACCGGTACAGGCTTGCCATTCGCGACGGCGAGCCAGGGATCCGAAGGGTGATCGAGGTACGGCCACGGATCGGCCCACGCCTGGGGCGCGCAGGTTCCAACGGCGCGCGGTGGTGACGGCTTCGATGGATCACCGAGAGCAGGCAACGTGCAGGCGAGGAGGAGGACGACGGTGAGGAGCGACCTCATCATGGACCTCACTTGCATCCCCAGTTACCGTCTTTGCGGTAGCGGCGGGATGTGTAGCTGACCTGCTTGTCCCCGTTGAACGCGGTCTTGTAGACGATCCACGCGAGGTCATCCTGACCGAGCTCGTAGAACACCGGTGAGCTCTTGAACGTCTTGCCCGCGAGCTCGACGCAGCCCTTTCCCATGATCGGGTGATGGCCGTTCTTGACCAGGTACGTGAGGCGATCGCCCGTGATCCCGAACTTGGCGTACTTGGCCTTGAGCGCCGCGATCTCGGCGGCGACGCGATCGTCGTCAGCCTTGGCGGCATTGCCGCCGAGCTCGATCCAGTTGTTGCAACGCGTCCGCGCCTCCGCGAGCGTAAAGCGCGCCTCGCTGCCGTTGTCGTTCGGCGCGAACTTGACGTCGCTGGGGACGCTCTTCGTGAGCGCTTCATCGATCGTCTTGACGCACTGGCGCGCCTTCTCGACGTTGAAGCGGAACGCGTCGCCGGTCGCGCTCGGGTCGGGCTTGCCGTCAGCGCCGGTGAAGGCGGCGATCGCCTGGAGCTGAGGTTGGATCGCGGTGATCACCTGGCGAAGCGCGTGGAGCTTTTCGTATGCGCCGCAGACCTCGGGTGCTCGCTTCCACAGCACGGTCTTGCCTTCACCATCGACGAACGTGTCGGTCGCCGTGAGCCCCGCGGTCTTGCCGTCCGCGATTGCCGTGGTGCACGCGGCGGGCGGCTCGAAGAACAGGCCGCTACCGAAATACCCGTTCATCGTCGCCTCGGACACCGAGTGCGCGAAGCCCTCCACAGCACTGCGTGCGGCGGCGGCATCGGCGAACGCGCCGGTTGGGGCGCCGATTGCGAGGAGAGCCACGAACCACCATCGAACACGTTGCCTTGCCATGCGGCATCACAAGGCAAGGGCCATGCCGCCCGCATCGGTGCGAAATCGGGCGAGCTCTTCGCGCTGACCGGTCTATTCGACCGGTCGAGGTGTGCGCGCGATCTGACCGGCGAACGTGTCAACCGGGGCGGACTCGGCGTGACCCGGTCGGCTACGCTGATGCGGTGTCCGAGACGCCTCCGGAAGGCCCGCGAGCTGCCGCGCAGCGCGGTGACTTCGTGATCGTCGCGGGCCATGGCCAGCTGTTCACCCACACTCTCGACAAGGACGAGATCGTGATCGGCCGCGACGCCGTCTGCGATCTTCGCATTGATCACCCGGCACTCTCGAAGCGTCACGCGATCCTGCGCCTCGGTCCGCCGGTAACGATCCAGGACTTGGGATCGACGAACGGTGTGCGGTTGTCGCGGCAGACGCATCGCGGTGGCGAGCGGATGGCGCTTGAGCCCGGAGAGAGCTTTCATCTCGGCGGCTTCTCGTTCAACGTGCTCGAGCGCGAGCATGCGCACACCTCTTCGTCGAATCGCTCGGGTCGCGACCGGCTACGCGTTGTCGATCCGACGCGCGAGGGCGTGCCGCCGTTCGTTCGCGACGTCGCCCTCAGCACCACGAGTGTGCTCATTCTCGGCGAGTCTGGCGTCGGAAAGGATGTTCTCGCCGAGACACTGCACGTGCTGTCGAACCGCGCCGGCGAGCTTGCGCGCGTCAACTGCGCCGCGCTCGCGGAGGCACTGATCGAGAACGAGCTATTCGGGCACGAGAAGGGCGCGTTCACGGGCGCCTCGACGAGCAAGGTTGGTCTGCTCGAATCGGCGCAAGGGGGCACGGTGTTCCTCGACGAGATCGGAGAGCTCCCGCTGGGAATCCAGGCGAAGCTCCTGCGCGCGATCGAATCTCGCGAAGTGCTGCGCATTGGCGCGATTCGCCCGGTCTCGATTGACGTGCGGTTCATCGCCGCGACGAACCGCGATCTTCCCGCCGAGGTCGGCGCGAAACGCTTTCGTCATGACCTCTACTTTCGCCTCGACGGCATCACACACGTCATTCCGCCGCGGCGCGAGCGCCGCGACCTCATCCCGGCGCTCGCGGCCCGCTTCCTCGAAGCGGCCGTACGCCGCGCCGGTCGTCCGGAAGCGCGGTTGTCGCCGAACGTGTTCGCTGCGCTCACGAGCTACGACTGGCCGGGTAACGTACGCGAGCTCAAGGCCGTGATGGAACGGGCGCTGCTGCTCGCCCGGGGCGGCGCGATCGATGTCCGTCACCTTGCGTTCTCGCCGCGTCTCGCCACGGCGAGCGCAACCGTTGCCACTGTCGCAGCAGTGCGGGTCGATGACGACCCGCTGCTTGCACAACTGACCGCCGAGGAGCGCGTGCAGCGCCGCGAGCTCCTCGACGCGCTGGAGCGTTGCTCGGGCAATCAAACGCGCGCCGCGAAGTTGCTCGGCATCGCGCGCACCACGCTGGTCAATCGGCTCAAGTTGTTCCGGATCAATCGCCCACGTTCGTGATGCGGCGTGGAGTACTCTGAATCGGTGGACCGCGATCTGCCACTCCTCGATACGGTGAAGCTCGCGGACGGCGACGACAGCGAGCTCGAGCCAGCAACGTACGGCCGGTTCATCTCGCGCGGCGTGATCGGCCGTGGCGGAATGGGAATCGTGCTGCGTGCGAACGACCCCGAACTTGATCGCGATGTCGCGCTCAAGCTGCTGCGGCCGACGCAGTGGAAGGCAACCGAGAGCTCGCTCGGTGCGCAACGCCTACAGCGCGAAGCGCAAGCGATGGCCAAGCTCTCGCATCCCAACGTGGTCACCGTCTACGAGATGGGGAGGATCGGCGAGGCGCGCTTCATCGCGATGGAGCTCGTCGAGGGCACGACCTTGGGCGGCTGGCTCGCGGCAGAGAATCGACCGTGGCGCGCGATCGTCGCTGCGTTCGTGCAGTGCGGACGCGGCCTGGCCGCGGCCCACGAGGCCGAACTTGTTCACCGTGACTTCAAGCCGGAGAACGTCTTGATCGGAGCGGACGGCCGACCGCGCGTCGCCGATTTCGGACTCGTGGCCGACGGCGTCGCGATCGAAGCTGCCGATCTGGGCGGAGCTCCCCTCGACGACGAGCTCTCCGTGCACGGGGCGATCGTTGGAACGCCCGCCTACATGTCGCCCGAGCAATGGTTGGGTGAAGACGTCGACGCGCGGACCGATCAGTTCGCGTTCTGTGTCGCCTTGTGGGATGCGCTGTTCGGCGAGCGGCCGTTCATCGGCGCTGGGTCGGGCGAGGTACGCGCGGCCGTGCTGGCCGGTCACCTTCGCGCGCCGGGAACCCGCAAGATCGCCCGGTCGCTCGCGCCGATCCTGCGCCGCGGGCTGGCGCGCGATCGCGACGAGCGCTGGCCAACGATGACGCGACTGATCGACGCGCTCGAGCGGACTCTCGAGAGCCGCTTCCCAGCGGCGTGGATCATCACGGGCGGAGTCTTGATCGCCGGTGCCGCGGTGGCGGCCGTGATGCTGTCGCGCTCGACAGCCGAATCGTGTGCGGTGCCGACCGACCAGCTCGCTGGAGTCTGGGACAGCGTGGTCCGTGCGCGCGTCACGGCCGCCATGCAGGCAAGCGCCTCGTCCGATGCGGCGCAGCCAGCCCGGCTGCGCACCGCCCTCGATGAGTATGCCAACGAGTGGCTGACCGCCAGCGTGGCGGCCTGCCGAGCGACCCAGACGCAAAGCCTGCTTCGCAAGCGAACGCTGTGCCTGGAGCGCGGCCGCATGGCACTCGCAGCCTTCACACGAACGCTCATCACAGCGGATCGCGCGACGGTCGAACGCGCTGATGCCGCGGTGGCCCGGCTGCCGGATCTCACTGCGTGCAGCGATCTCGAGCGCCTCGACGCGACGGTCGCAGGTCCCGTCGATCCCGCATTGCGCGCACGGATGACGGCGGTCGAACAGCAGCTCGACGCGATCGAAGCGCTTCAACTGCAGGGCCGTCACAGCGACGCGCTCGCCGTGGCGCGCTCCGCGGTCGCCGAGGCGCGTGCCATCGGCCACGCGCCGACCCTCGCGCTCGCGCTGAACTGGCTCGGCGATATCCACAGCACCGCGGGCGAGCACACCGCTGCCGAGGGTGCGTATCGCGAGGCCGCATCGGCCGCCGCCGATGGTCACGACGACCGGGTCGCAGCGGAGGCATGGGCGAACGTGTTGTTCTCCGCGTCCGAACGCAACGAGAACCTCGACGCTGCGGCGGCGCTCGATCCCGTGGTGGATGCAGCCGTGCGACGCGCCGGTGATCCACCACGGTTGCGGCTCTCGTATCTCATGGCGTCGGGTGCGCTCGCTGATCGGCGGAACGACTTCGATACCGCCTATGCGCGTTACGCGGCGGCAGGCAAGGTGGCGACCAACCCGCGACACCGCGCGCAGGCGATGCGCAACCTGGCGATCGTGATCTGGCGCCGCGATGGTGCCACCGCCGCCGCCGACACCGCGGTCGCGGCGGTCAAGCTCACCGAGGACGCGCTCGGCCCTGACCATCTCGACACCGCGGACGCGCTGTACAGCGCCGCGCAGGTCGTTAATGGCACGGGGCGCGCCGCCGAGGCCAAGCCGCTTGCCGAGCGCGCGCTGGCGATCCAGGTCCGGCGCTTTGGCCCGGACTCCACCGCCGCGGCGACGGTATACGGGATCCTCGGCAACATCGAATCGAACCTTCACGATGCAGTGGCGGCTCGTGTGCACCTCGAACGCGCCCTGGCGATCGCCGAGCTCGCGAAGGTTCCCGACTACGATCTCGCAATGGCAGTCGGTGCGGTCGGCGCGCTGCTCCAGTACGAGAGCCATCAGCCCGCCGAGGCCGTCCCATACTACGAGCGATCGATCATGCTCCTCGCGCGCAGCTCCGGCACCGACACTCTCGAGTACCTGATGATCTCGAGCAATCTGGCCGCCACGCTGGAGGAGCTCGGGCGGTGCGCGGCGGCACGGCCGATCATCGCGAAGGTCCAACCGGGCCTCACGAAGATGCCGGCGCAGTATCCCGAGCTGTTGATCACGATCGGCCGATGTGAGAGAGCCGCCAATGTGCCCGCGGCGATCGCGGCGTTCGAACAGGCAAATGCGCTGTGCGTCGAGCACGATGCGTGTGATCCCGGGCTGACCAACAACATCCGGTGGGAGCTCGGATCGACGCTCGCCTGGAGCAAGCGCGACGCCGCTCGCGGTCGCTCGCTCGTTCAGGAAGCCCGCGACGCGGCACTCGCGGCCGATCCGAAGGACCCTCTGATCGCGACGATGGACACCTGGCTTCGCGCCCACGCGAAGTGATTCGCGGTGTTCGATCCCCTAACCCCATCGCCCGGTTGACGAGCCCGACTCACAATCGTTCCCCAGAATCCTCGTCTGAGAATCTGGATCAGGGAACGATTCGCTCCGCAACATCGCGTGATTGTTGGGCGCCTCCATAATCGCACTCTAGAGGTCTCGCCAGTCGTTCGATACTCCCCCTAGGCTCCACCAGGAAACGGAAAGGTCTCGTAGCGATACGAGGCCTTTTTGTTTTTCGGCGCGCCGTGCGGAACGGCTCGGGAACGATTGGGGACAGCAGGCGAGGTGGGCTATGCGCGGAGAGGTCGGCGTTGTCTGTTGTCACCCCGCATCGGTAGGCTCGACGCATTACTCAGGACGTTGATCGGGGTGCATCAAGCCAGCGAATCGCCGGGGATCTCGTACCCGGTGTGCATCCGTGGACGCTCCCCCCGTTCGAGTGCGTTCTTCCATCGAGCAATGCGTGTGGGATCCCAGAACGTCGCGCAGCGATCTAGGTATGCCCGCACCGCATCGATTTCGCCTATCGCA
>JBBRBG010000249.1:0-12125 GCA_038206055.1 Haliangiales bacterium | reverse complement strand
GTTCCACCTGCTGACCCGGCTCGTGCCGCGACTGCCGTTCGACGTCGAGCTGATCGCGGTCCACCTCGACCAGGCACAGCCCGGGTATGACGGCGCCGGGCTCCGCGCATTCCTCGAGGCCTCGGGGCAGCGCTTCGAGATCCTCCGCGAGGACACGTACTCGGTGGTCACCTCGCTTCTCCCCGAGACCGCGACGTACTGCTCGCTGTGCTCGCGCCTGCGCCGCGGCATCCTCTACACGGCGGCCGAGCGACTCGGCTGCAACAAGATCGCGCTCGGTCATCACCGCGATGACTCGCTCGAGACGTTTCTCTTGAATCTGTTCTACTCGGGAAAGCTTCAGGCAATGCCGGCGAGCTACCGCACCGATGATGGTCGATTCGAGGTGATCCGCCCGCTCATCGAGTGCGCCGAGGCCGACATCGCCGCCTATGCGAGCGAGCTCGCGTTCCCGATCATCCCGTGCAACCTGTGCGGCTCGCAGGACGGTCTCAAGCGCGATGTGATGACCGAGCTGCTCGCGAAGCTCGAGCAGGACAACCCGCACGTCCGCTCCGTGATGGCGAATGCGCTCCGCAACGTACGGCCCACCCACCTCCTCGATCGCGACGTCGCGCGCGCATGGGCCGAGCGCAGCGCCGATATCCGCCCGACCACTTTGACCACACCGCGCCGCGCTCACGCCGCTGCCCTCCCCGTGGCGACCGACGGCAAGCTGCGCCTCCCCGTCATCGACTCGTGACCTCGGCGATCGTCGTCGAGGGCGGGGCGATGCGCGGCATCTTCGCCGCCGGCGTGCTCGACGTGTTTCTCGAGCGTGCCTTCGATCCGTTCGACCTCGCGGTCGGCAGCTCCGCCGGTGCGTGCAATCTCGCGTCGCACCTGGCCGGGCAGCACGGGCGCAATCGCCGCTGCTACCTGACGCAGATGCGCCGCCCCGAGTTCTCCGACGCGCGGCGCTTCCTCCGCGGTGGGCACTGGCTCGATATCGACTACCTGTGGGACGCGTTCTGCAAGGAGGACCCGCTCGACGTGATCGCAGCGGCGGCGCATCGCACGCAGCTCGTCGTCGGCACCACCTCCGTCGAGGCTGGCACCGCCGCATTCTTCGAGCCGCGCGCCGGCGACATGATCGAGGTCCTGCGCGCGTCGTCCGCGGTGCCGCTGTTGTTCCGCAAGTTCGTGGAGCTCGACGGTGGCCAGTTCGCCGATGGTGGCGTTGCCGCACCGATTCCCGTCGACGAGGCCTATCGCCGCGGAGCCCGGCGGATCCTCGTCATCCGGTCACGGCCCGCCGAGTTCGCGGGTCCCTCCCGTGTCGAGTGCTCGCTCGTCGCCACTGCGCTCCGCAAGCACGGCCGGCTCTCCGACGCGTTCCGCAACTACCGCGCCGTCTACGCGCGCTCGGTCGAGTTCCTGCGCGCGCCTCCGCGCGACTGCACGGTGGTCCACGTCGCGCCCGAGCGCCACCTCCGCACCTCGCGTATGACCCGCGATCCGCAGACGCTCGAGTACGACTACGCCCGCGGCCGCGCCGCTGGCATGCGTGCCGCGCGTGCGTGGGAGCTGGGCACGAGCGCTCGCGTGCTCTGCTAGGTGTGCGTAGGTCATCGACCTGCGCGAGCGGCAATCCGCGGTGCCGGCTGCGAACCGCAAGTCCGCTGGTTCAGGTGAGCCCCGAAGGCCCCGAAGGTCCCGAAGCAGAGTCTTCTCCTGCAGGAGAAAGCCTCTCCTTAGGGTCTTCGAGAACTTCGGGGCTCATCTTTCTGGAAGCACGGTCGCGTGGATTCGTCGCCGTCCGTCCGGCCAGGGCGCCCCTAGGTGGGCTCTAGGTGGGCTCGGTGGGGAGCTCCGTCGTGGTGGTCGGCCGCGTCCCCGTCAGCGCCTCGGCGAGCGCGAGGCACAGGCTTGTACTGATCGGCGCGCTCGTCGACGACCTTTCCGGCGCGCTGCTCGGGCGCCATGTACGCCGGGGTGCCCACGATCTGGCCGTCGTGCGTGATCCGCTCGTTCGAAGCTTCGGTCGTTGCGCCCGCGACTCGATCGCGCGTCGCGAGCCCGAAGTCACCGATTCGCGCGCGACCGGTGTTCACCTCGAGTGCGGCCTCGCCTGCACCCGGCGATTGGACCGGCATCCAGTTTCTCGATGTTCCGAGCCCGGCGAGCGTCGTCGATCACGCACAGGTGATGTACGCGGGCGACGACTATCAGAGCGCGGGTTCGGCGTGCGGCGTCGACGGCAGCGGTGCGCACGACAGCTACGCGGCGATCTCGTTCGCGGAGCGTCCCGCGATGGCGCTCGTCACGAACACCACGATCGCGCACAGCCTGCACAACGGCATCGACCGCGTGTGGAACGGCGCGCCGCTCGATTTCGCGCCGACGAACACGTTCACCAGCAACGCCGGTTGCGCGCAATCGTTTCCGGTGCCGAGCTCGAACGTGTGTCCGCAGCCGGTGCCCTGCGATTAGAGACGACCGCTCGCGCCGATGGCGGGGATGAACGCGGCTCTGAGGATGGTGTCCTCGGGATTGAGCATGACCTCGGCGCCGAGCTCTGCGATCAACGAGACATGGCGCGTGATCACGAGCTCGACTCCGCCCGCGGCGCGCACACCTGCGCGGAGGCCGTTCGAGACGAACAGCGGCATCCCGGCGGCGAGCATCGGCCGCACGCTGCCGCCGAGGAACGCGAACGATGCACCCGCGTACGCGCCGTAGGTCGGTCCCAGGATCGCCGACGCCTGGACCTGGAACGCGCCCGAGATGTCGTAGGTGATACCGGCCAGCACCGCCGCACCGCCGCGCGGGATATCGAGGTGCGCGATCGCGATGCCGCCGATCGCCGAGCGCGGCTCCTCCTCGGCGTGGAGGGTGAGGTCCGTATCCGGGCCGATCGGTCCGCTGATGACCACCTTCGCCTCCTCGGGCAGCGCGCTCAGCGTGATCACGATCGCCGCTTTCTCGCCGGTGTTGATGCTCGCGGACTTCGTCTCGCCCTGGAACTTGTCCTTGCGCGCGCGCACCCGGAACTGCCCCTGCGGGACGCGCACCACGTGAGCCGTCGGCGCGGGCACCCACTCGCCGTCGTTGATCTGCACCTCGGCTCCGGCCGGCGTCACGTTGATCTCGAGCTTGCCTACGCCCTTGTCGAGCTCGTAGAGCGCGGTCGTCACGTCGGACTGCTTCGCGGGATCCGTGTCAGCTGCATCGAGGTAGCGCTGGTACGCGTTCGCCGCATCGACGTTGCGTTCGAGGAGCTTCAGCGTGGTGCCGATGTTCAACAGGATCTTCGCGCTCGGAAACCGCGCGAACGCGTCCTTGAACACGGCGAGCGCACCGAGGTAGTCCTTCGCCTCGAGCAGCCGCACGCCGGATTGCATCAGCGACTTCGCGTCGACCTTGTCACTCGGCGGCGCGGGTTGGGCGGCAGCCACACCGCTGGCGGCGAGACACGCGGCAACGGCGAACGAGCGTGCGGAGGGCATCTAGAGGTCGGTCTCGATCAAGGTAGGCTTCGTCGGCTTTGTCGCCTGCGGCGGCTTGGTGGGCTTCACGGGTAGCTTCGCTGGTTTCTTCACGGGGTTGGTAGGCTTGACGGTCGCGATCGGCGGCTCCACCGGCTTCACCGTCTCGACTGGCTTCGGCGTCTCGACGACGACCGCGGGCTTCGGTGGCTCCACGGGCGGCGGCGGCGCCTTGATCGCGGCAGGTGCGACCGTAGCCGTGGCTGTGGTGCCCGCCGGCGCATCGTCCGACTTGCGGATCTGGATGACCGCGACCGTCGCGCTCGCGAGGAACGCCGCCGCTGCGAGCGCGATGGCGAGGCCACGCCTCGGCCGCCGCGGTACGTCCATGATCGAGCTCGCCGCACCGGAGAGCGTCGTCGGCTTCTCGGGAAGATCGGTGGCGGCGCGCGGGCTCACCGGCGGCCTCGGGTCGAGCTCGGTCGGCACCGGCGGCGGAGGCCGAAGGACGGGGAGCGATGGCGAGCTGATGCCGGTGGGGTTGGTCTGCGTGATCCAACCTTGGTGCTGCGCGATCAACGTCAGGTGAACCGCGAGCTCGCGCGCGGTCTGCGGGCGCCGGTCGGGCACCTTCTCGATCAGCGACATGATCAGCTGCTCCGTTTCGGCCGACAGCTCCGGCGCGTACATCGTCGGCGGATCCGGCTGCAGGAACAGGTGCGCGCCGATCAGCTCGCCCGCCCCGAGGCCGATGAACGGCGGCCGCCCGGTGACGAGCTCGTAGAACATGCAGCCGATCGAGTAGAGGTCCGCACGCAGATCCACATCGCCCGTGCCGCGGCACTGCTCGGGGGACATGTACGTCGGCGTTCCCATCACGGCGCCTTCCTTCGTCGCACCGGCGAGGCCGATCTCCGTCAGCTTCGCGATGCCGAAGTCGAGCAGCTTCGGGCGCTCGCCCGTTGGTGAATCGGGATCGTCGGTGAGGAACACGTTGTCGGGTTTGAGGTCGCGATGGATGATTCCCTTGGCGTGAGCGGCCCCGAGCGCGCTGCACACGCCGCGCAGGAGCATCGCGGCCTCGCCCTCGGGAATCTTGCCGCGCGTCTTGCACCGCTTCGCGAGGGTCATTCCCTCGAGGAACTCCATCACCAGGTACGCGTGACCAGATTCCATGTAGCCGTAGTCGAACACCTCGACGATGCCCGGGTGCTTGATCGTCGTGGTCGCCTTCGCCTCGTTGAGGAAGCGATTCACCACGTCCTCGTTCGTGCACAGCTCCGCGTTCAGGACCTTCACGGCCGCGGCCTTACCAATCAGCGTGTGCTCCGCACGGTAGATGGTGCCCATCCCGCCCGTGCTCACCTTGCTGAGGATCCGGTAGCTCCCGACCGTCGTCCCGATCACTCCCCGATCATCCCGGGCCACTCGGCGAGAGTCAAACCTAACGACTGGCGAGCGGATGTGGGTACGCGGCTTACTGGCAGAACGCCGTCGAGAACGTCGCCGGCTCGTCCTGGGTAGTTAACCCGTTGCAGCGCTGGTTCGCGGCTGGATCCCGGGCGATCGGGCCACCGAGCTTGCACGCCTGGTTGTTGTTCGCCGCGCACTGGTTGTCCCAGCCGCACATGCAGTCGAGCGGATCGGTTGTCGCGGTGAGGCCGAGTCCGAAGCCGATCGCGCCGACGGTGAAGTTGATCACGCGCTGGTTCGGCGTCACCGAATCGGCGATCCACGCGACGTCGCTCTTCGCGGTGTCACCGCAGTCGAGCGTGTTGACCGCGCCCCCGAAGCGCGAGCCCACCTGCTGTGCGGTGCCGCCGAACACGATCATCACGTACGGTCCGGTGGCCGGGCGCGTCGTGACGACGGTGACGGGGAATTGCATGAGCTGGAGTGTCACACCGTCGGTGATCGCGGTGATATCGGTGAGGCGATTCGCGTTGCCGCTGCGATAGATCGGAGCAGCGCCGTTCTGGATCTGCATCCAGCTCGCGCGATTCTGCGTGGCGTCGCTCGTCGCAGCAGCGGTGAGCGCTTGCCCCGTGAAGTTCAGATAGACAACGCGACCATTCGCGCACGACGGCGCATCGATCCCGACGGCCGCATCGATTCCACCGCCGCCCCCGCCGCCACCTCCGCCACCACCAGTATCTGCATCAGGTGCTGTCGTTGCCGAGCTGTCGGCGAGCTCGGCGTGACACGCGCAAAGCGCGAGCAACGTGACGAGCAATCCCCTCATGACACCAGTATTACGTCGAGCTATGTCCGCGACAACTGGGAGCATTTACACCTGATCTGGGGCCGAGCACCCCAGGTCAGGTGAGCCGTTCACGAACGGCAGCGTTGACCACCGCGGCGTCCGCGTTCGGCGACGCCTTCATGACCTGGCCGACGAAGAAGCCGAGCAGGCCGGTCTTGCCGGCCCGGTATTGCGCGGCTTTCTCGGGGTTTGCAGCGATCACGGCCTCCACGGCAGCGCCGAGATCGACCACGGGAGCGGGCGCCGCCCCCTTCAGCTCGCTGAACGGCCGGCCAGTGCGGACGAGCTCGGCCAGCACGGTCTTGCCGGCGGTGGGGGAAAGCGACCCAGCGTGGATGGCCGCGAGGAGCTTACCGAGCTCGTCGGCGTTGACCGTTTCGATGCCGCGATCCCCGAGCGTGCGCGGCAGCTCGTTGATGATCCACTTGGCCACGAGCTCTGCCGGTGCGCTCATCGCGACGGTCCGGAACAGATTCGCCGTGTGCAGATCGCCCGTGAGGAGATCCGCGGTGTCGGCGGAGATGCCATCGAGCGCTCCGATCGCTGCGTGTGCGGAGGCGAGCTCGGGATCGCGCGCGCGCGCCTCGGCGCGGTACTCCGTCGGCGACTTTCCCTTCGGTCGCGACTGCGCCTTCGGGTTCTTCGTCTTCGCCTCGGCCGCGGTGGCGTCTTCGCTCGTCTTCGCCTCGAACTTCTTTTCTTCGCGCAGGGTGATCGTGCGATTGAGCACGAGCGCGCCGGGCTTCGAATCCTGATCGAACACGAAGTAGCCAACGCGCTCGAGCTGATAGCGCGACCCGATGGCCGCGGTCGCGAGGCTCGCCTCGATACGCGCGCCGGTCACGATCTCGAGTGACTTCGGATCGAGGTGCTCGAGGAAGTCTTGGCCGCCCTCCTCGGGCTTCGCGATCTTGAACAGCCGATCGTAGAGCCGCACTTCCACGGGGAGCGAGCTCGCGGCATCGACCCAGTGAATCACACCGGAGGGTTTGGTCCCGTCCGCGAGGGGCTTGCCGCCTTTGGTCTCGAGATGAACGGTCGCCGTGAGCTTCGTCGGGACGCCACTCGCGTCGCGCGCGACCACGTCGGCCGCGGTGATCGCGTAGCCGTAACGCAACCGCACCGTGCGCCCCGGTCCGAGGCGCTTGTAGTCGACCGGCGGATCGTCGGACCAGTCATCGCGATCGATCAGCACGCGACCGCTGAAGGCGACCTGACGCGAGCCGGGCTTGCCGACATCCGGCGGGAACGATGGCGCATCGATCATCTCGGTGCCACCGCTCCAGCCGACGAGCTCGACCTCGATCGGGCGAAGCACGCCCATCACGCGCGGCGCGGTCTGGTTGAGATCCTCGCGGATGCAGTACTCGAGCTTGCCGATGTCGACCGCCGAGTTTGCCTTCGCGATGCCGATCATGTCGCAGAACGCGCGGATCGCCTCGGGGCTGTAGCCGCGGCGGCGCATGGCCGCGATCGTCGGCATCCGCGGATCATCCCAGCCCGTCACGTGCTTGCCCGTCACGAGCGTGAGCAGCTTGCGCTTGCTCATCACCGTGTAGTCGAGCACCAGCCGCGCCATCTCGTACTGGTGTGGGCGTGGAGCCCACGGTCCGGTGTGATCGAGCACCCAGTCGTAGAGCTCGCGGTTGTTCTCGAACTCGAGCGTGCAGATCGAGTGCGTGATGCCCTCGATGCCGTCCTCGATCGAATGCGCCCAGTCGTACATCGGATAGATGACCCACGCGTCGCCGCTGCGGTGGTGGTGCGCGTGCCGGATCCGGTAGAGCAGCGGATCGCGCATCTTCATGTTCGCCGATGCCATGTCGATCTTCGCGCGCAGGACGCGTGCTCCATCGGGGAACTCGCCGGCCTTCATGCGCCGCAGCAGATCCAGGTTCTCGGCCACGCTGCGCTCACGGAACGGGCTCGGCGTCCCGGGCTCGGAGAGCGTGCCGCGGTACTCGCGAATCTGCTCTTCGGTCAGGTCGCACACGTACGCCTTGCCCTCGGTGACCAGCCGCTCCGCGAGCTCGTACATCCGCGGGAAGTAGTCCGCCGAGAACAGCACGCCCGCCGGAGAGAAGCCGAGCCAGCGCACGTCGCGCTCGATCGACTCGACGTACTCGACGTCTTCCTTCGTCGGGTTCGTGTCGTCGTACCGGAGGTTCGTGGCGCCCTGGAAGTCTTGCGCGACGCCGAAGTTCACGCAGATCGATTTGGCGTGACCGATATGGAGGTAACCGTTGGGCTCGGGCGGGAACCGCGTCAGGATGCGGGTATACCGACCGGCCTCGAGATCCGCGGCGATGATGTCGCGGATGAAGTCAGAGCGCTCGACGGACATGGCGCCGGCACTCTACCGCAGTGTACGTTCCCCGCATGCGCTGGGTGATCGCCTGCTTGTTGGTGGCAGCGTGCGGCCATGCACCGCCACCGAAGGCCGAAGGCAGCGGCGAGGAGCCCGTCACCGGTGTCGAGACCCTCGCCGGGACCTGGCTGACCAACGACGACCTGGACTGGCTGTACCGGCTGACCATCCTCCCCGACGGCCGGTTCGTGATGAAGGTCGAGCGCGGCAAGATGGGCGCGTGCGAGCAGCGCGGCACCGTTGCGCACTACGGCGAGGGGGCGAGCTTCATGCTGACGCTGACCAGGGACAGCTGTTCGAAGGGCGAGGGCGGTCAGCTGCCGTTCACGATCCCCTCGTTCACCGGCGACGCGATGACGCTGGCCTACAAGGTCGGCACGACGAAGACGAAGCGGTTCTACACCCGGGATCCGAAGGCCCCGCGCAGGTGATTCACTTGTCGGTGCAGGCCGTGACGTCGAGGCCGTT
This sequence comes from Haliangiales bacterium, assembly GCA_038206055.1. Lineage (GTDB taxonomy): Bacteria > Myxococcota_A > Polyangia > Haliangiales > Haliangiaceae > JABFXX01. The sequence continues at coordinate 3,559 of JBBRBG010000249.1, read as the reverse complement.
GCCGGTGACGAACGCGCGGTAGCGCTCGCAGTTGTTCGGATCGCCGAAGCAGCGCTCCTCCTTCTTCATCTTACGCCGGCCGACCATCGTGCACGATGCACCCGCGACCTGCTCGCATGGCCGCGTCGGGCGTGCCCCGGCTTCCATCGCCTTGCGCTCGGTCTCGCACTTCGCGGCCGCCCGGTAGCAGTCGGTCGAGAACTCCTCCCCGTGAACCCAGGCGAAGCAGTGGAACTCGGCGCGGGTTCCGGTGACGGGGTTGACCAGCGGCTCGGGCGCAACCGCTGCATCGACCGGGTCTGCTTCAGGCGTAGCGAGCGGCTCGGTCGGCGGCGTGGGTGCTGACGGAGGCGCGGCGACGATCACGGGTGGTGGTGCCGGCGGCGGGGCCGCAGGGCTCGAGCACGCGACGACGAGGACGACGAGCACCAGGCAGCGCATGCGCTAGGTGATAACCGATCGCGAGGCCCACGAACGTGGGCCGCGCAGCAATCCCGAACGGATTGCGGAGGTAGATCGGCGTCAATGAAGCAGGCTGTAAGCCACGATCGTGATCAGGGTCCCGAACAAGCTCTTGATGAAGCCCGTGCTGCCATCGGGGACGCCCATCGGGATGGTCGTCGCCCGATCGGTGCCGACCCACACCCGCATCGCCTTGTCGGCGCCGTTCGCGGTCATCACGAGGTCCACGTTCCCGCCGGGTGCGTTGTTGATCACGATCCGTCCCGTGTGCCCGTCCTCGACGACGAGCACGCCGTTGATCGCCACGTTCACGTCGTTCGCCGGCTGTGACAGGAGCAGCACGATGCTGCCGGTCGGCTCGTCGGGCGCGGCGGGGTAGGTCACGTGCACGTCGTGCGCGCAGCCGGTGATCCACACCAGCACCACGAAGAGGATTCGCATATCCCGCTTGGTCCACGCGGTCGGTCGCCGGGTTGCACGCTGGCCCGTCGCTCGCGCGAGGCAACCGTTTCAGATACCTTCGCGCGCCATGGCGCGTATCAACGAGCACTACGCCAAGCTACCGGCGAGTTACCTGTTCCCCGAGATCGGTCGTCGCGTGCGGACGTACGCGGCCGCGCATCCCGACGCCAAGGTCATCCGCCTCGGCATCGGCGATGTCACCGAGCCGCTCGCGCCCGCGATCGTCGAGGCCATGCATGCGGCCGTCGACGAGATGGGCAAGCGCGAGACGTTTCGCGGCTATGGCCCGGAGCAGGGCTACGACTTCCTCGTCGAGGCGATCCGCCAGCACGACTACGCGGCGCGCGGCGTCGACATCGCGGCCGACGAGATCTTCGTCAGCGATGGCAGCAAGTGCGACAGCGGCAACGTCCAGGAGATCTTCGCGCTCGCAGCGCGGATCGCGGTGACAGATCCGGTCTATCCCGTCTACGTCGACTCGAACGTGATGGCGGGGCGCACCCCGGCCGTGGGTCCTGACGGTCGTTATCCCGGGCTGACCTACCTCGTCGGCAACGAGGCGAACGGGTTCCAGCCCGATCCGCCGGCCGAGGGCGTTGACGTCGTGTACCTGTGCTCGCCGAACAATCCGACCGGTACGGTCGCCACCCGCGCGCAGCTCGAGACGTGGGTCGCGTGGGCGAAACAGCACGACGCCATCATCCTGTTCGACGCGGCGTACGAGTCGTACATCTCCGATCCGTCGCTGCCGCGCTCGATCTACGAGATCCCCGGCGCGAAGGACGTCGCCCTCGAGCTGCGTAGCTTCTCCAAGCGCGCGGGCTTCACCGGTGTGCGCTGCGCGTTCATGGTCGTGCCGAAGACCGTCACCGGCGTCGGGGCCGAGGGCAAGCGCGTGTCGCTGAACGCGCTGTGGGCGCGGCGCCACACGACGAAGTTCAACGGCGCCTCGTACGTCGTGCAGCGCGGCGCCGCAGCGGCGTACTCGCCTGCGGGCCTCGAGCAGACGACGAAGCAGATCGCGTTCTACATGGAGAACGCGCGGCTGTTGCGCGAGGGCCTCTCGGCGGCCGGCTTCACCGTGTTCGGCGGCGTCCACGCGCCGTACATCTGGCTGCGGACCCAGGGCGGCGCGACCTCATGGGAGTTCTTCGATCGCCTGCTCTCCGAGGCGCAGGTCGTGGGTACGCCCGGCTCGGGCTTCGGTCCCGCCGGCGAGGGCTACTTCCGGCTCTCGGGGTTCAACTCGCGGGCGAACATCGAGGAAGCGATCCAGCGGATCCGCCGCGTCTTCGGCTGATCTACAATCGACGGATGCGTGCACACGAGGAGCACGGCATGGTCGTGAGGCGGATCGGGCGGGGGCCGGAGGTGATCTGGATCCACGGGCTCGGCGAGCGCTCGCGCTGCTTCGATGCCGTGGTCGGCCACCGTCTCCTCGAGGGCTTCACGCACGTGCTTCCGGATCTGCCGGGCTACGGCGAGTCGCAGCCGCCGGTACTCGCGGACACCGGGGACTCGCTCGTCGATCTCGCCGCGCACCTCGCGGACTGGTTGACGACGTGGCCCGCGCGCGAGCCGCCGATCATCGCCGGGCACTCGATGGGCGGTGTGCTCGCCACACTCGTCGCGGAGCGCATCCCGGTCCGCGGTGTGCTCGACATCGAAGGCAACCTGTCGCGGGGGGACTGCACGTTCAGTGCGGAGGCGTCCGCGCAGGACGTCGCCGCATTTGCAGCGCATGGCTTCGCGGCGATGCGCGCCCGCGTGGCCGCCGAGGGCAAACGAGATGCGGCGCTCGCCGGTTACGCCGCGGCGATGGAGCAGGCGAGCGCCGTGGTGTTCCATCGCAATGCCGCGGATCTCGTCGCGCTGTCGGTCCCGGAGACGCTCGTCGGCCGGCTCGCCGCGGTGCGCGCGCCCGTGATGTTCATCGCCGGCGTTCCGGGCGGCATCTGCGCGCACAGCCGGGCGCTCCTCGGGAATCATGGCGTGCCATGGATCGGCATCGATCCCGCGGGGCACTGGCCGTTCATCGATCAGGGCGATGCATTCGCCGCGGCTGCGCGGGCGTTCTTCCGCGACATCATCATGGACCGCTGAGCCGCCGCACTTCGATCACCGCGTCCGGGACGGACCTGTGGTCGCGGTGGATCTCGAGCCATGGGCGGACCGCATCGATCGCCTCGTCGAGAGAGTGGGCCTGAAGCAGCATGTATCCGGCGACCAGCTCCTTGGACTCCGTGAACGGACCGTCGAGCACGAACCGCTGCGCCGCGGACCGCCGCACTCGCGCGCCGCGCGCGCTCGTCTTGAGGCCATGGCCACCGATCATGATGCCATCGGCCACCAGCTCCGCGCAGTAGACATCCATCGCGGCAAGTGTTTCCGGCGTCGGCATCTCGCCAGCCTCGCTGTGCTGATCGCTGCGGATGAAGGCGATGTAGCGCTGCGTGCTTGGCTTGCGCGGGATCGCGTTCGGTGGTGGATCGCCCGGCGGAGCGCCGAAATCCTGCGGCGTTAACGACTCGCGGACCTCGAGCACGCCCGCCGAGCCGGGCGCGCCGCGCGCGATCTCGACGGCCGCGGCGCGCGACGGCACGTCGAGGATCCACACGGCGCGGAGCGCCGAGCC
>JBBRBG010000248.1:0-12166 GCA_038206055.1 Haliangiales bacterium | reverse complement strand
CAGCCGTGATGCGTTCGCCGATCGCGTCGCGCAGCGCGATCGCATCGCCGAAGAAGATCACTTTCGTCATTGGCGGCCGCACGTAGGGCCAGTCGAGCTGCTTGCGAAGCATGCCGCGGTCGGCGGTGAACAGCACGTGATCGCCGCTTGAACCCTCGACGGCGACCCACGCGTGCGTGACCGGTTTCGTGACGTCCCGCATGAGCGGGGAGCTGCTGACCCGCTGCTCGGTCTCGAACTGACCGAAGCGCATCTTCTTCGGCCGGCCGAGATCGACGACGCGCAGACCCCGACGGATGCGGATGCCAGCGTCGCCGATCACGACGCGCGCGCTGACAAACCAGACGGTCCCGGCAGAGATCAGCGTCGCTGCCGCGCAACACGCAACGATCACGCCCTGGCCGGCGCGCGCGCCGCCTTCCATCAGGAACGGCGAGATCGCCGCAAACGTCATGGCCGCGAGCGCCACCGGAATCAGCCAGCGCCGACTCGGGCCGTTGCGGACGCGGAATGCCCTGTCCATGCCGGCGCTTCTAACACCCGCCACATGGTCCGTCCAATGGTTTCTTCCTTCAGATAGCGCTGTTCCGCCCAGCGGTTAGCTTTGTGTTGCGTGGTCGGACCAGTCTGATGTAGAGGACGTGCCCATGGCTCGATCGTCCTTGGTGCTGCTGGGCGGATTGATGGCAAGCGGTTGCGGTTCCGCACGCCGACCAACGGTCGCGCAACCTGCTGCTGCGAGCCGAGATCCGGACTACGCGCTGGCCGATCCTCAGAGCAACAGCGCCGTGGGCTGGTACGAGCTCGAGTTCGGTGCCGCAACAATCGAAAGCCGCCGCCCCGATGGCTCACCCTGGCATGTGACTCGCGGCGACGACACGGCGACCGCAATCGGCGGGATCGTCGGCTTTCTGATCGGCAACCCGGAGCTTGGCGCGAGCATCGGCGGCCAGTTCTCCGTCAAGGGCGGTGATCCGCTGGCGCCACGGCCGTATGTGGCGATCAAGATCGCCGGACGGACGTATCGAACGATGGCCGTCGAGCGCACCTACTCGCCAAAGTGGGAGGAGCTTCCGATCGCGTTGGACGCGCGCTCGCTCAGCGAAACCGAACCCGTCGTGATTCAGGTTGTGGACGCAACCGATGATGGCCTGCTTGGTCAGGTCGAGGTGACGCTCGGCCAGCTGGTCTCGCGATCCGCGGGCACGTTCACCACGCGTGGTTCTGTACCAAGCCTCGACTTTTCAATCCGGGCCCAGCAGCCGCGAACAGTGGTGGCATACGACCTCGTCGTGCCGGGCGAACGCACCTTCGACGAGTTGCTCCAGGGGGCCGAGCCGTCCTGGGGGGCGATCTCGGTGCTCAACGGCGATTCGATAACGATCGAGGCTACAGGCCAGGTCTGCGCCGGCTCCAAGCGCCTCGTGACGACCGCGGATTTCGCTCCTGACCAGCCGAGGTGCTTCGACGCTGACGGAGTCGAAGGTGGAGGCTGGCAACACAGCAGCTACAAGGGGCTCCAGGATCTTCCTCACGCCTCGCTCATTGCTCTGATGCCGGGTGGGAATGTACGGGTCGGGAAGTCTTCGACGATGCGCGTGGAAGAGTCCGGACGCGTGTTCCTCCTCGTTAACGATGTTGACGTCCAGGACAATCACGGCCGATTCCGAGTTCACGTCGTGGTGCAGCCGCCGATGTGACGAACGCCGGTCCGCGTTGATCGGTTTCTCCGCTACTCGGCTGTCGCATCGCCCGGTGAAATGGAATCCCGAGCGGCGAGCGCACAGTGGCCTCATCGTTCACGACATGGAACTCCCAGCACCGGTCATCGTATGGCTGGTCGATGGGCGTGGCAGCGACGATCATCGCGAGAGCGCACATTCACGCCCGATCTTGGCTCCGCCATCGATCGCACGTTGCCGTTGCGCTCGACAGCTCTGAATCGTCGGATGACAGGAGGTGTGTGACCGTCGGCAGTTCCGTACGAGGAAACGCATGTGGCCGCAGAGCTCGCGACACAGGTTGACGTCGACTGATCAGCGGGTGCTCCACGAAGATATAGATGTCGAAGTTGGTCTCGATGTTGCCCCTGTCTTTCTGACCTGACGACGTTGCCGTCGATGCCATAGCGATCGAGCATCTTGTCGTGAACACCCTTGCGCTCCGCGCCACTCGGTTGGAGGAGACGCTTGGACATTCGCCCGCTCTCGAATGGGCCAATGGGGCCTTCATTGGAACAGTTCGTCGGGAGCCAGCGCTCAGAGCGGCGCGAGACCGAGCACAAACGCATCGTCGGCGCCGGCGGAGGTCAACGCCATTCCGCCGAACTCGGCGAAGCCGGTGAACCCGCCGGTCACGAAGAACCGTCCATTGGCAGACTGTGCGACCGCGTTGCCCTTCTCGTCACCGGTGCCGCCCGCCCGTACGGAGTTCAGGTGTCCGCCAGCGGGGTTGAAGCGTGCCGCGAACACATCGTTCGCCCCGGCAGCCGACAACGTGGGCCCTCCGAACGAAATCGACCCTGCGAAGTAGCCGGTGAAGGACACGTCCCCTGCAGCGTTCACCATGACGTCGCTACCGTGTGCGTTGAAGTTCTTGACCCAGGTGCACGCGCCCGCTTGCGAATACTTCACGAGGAACATCTCCTCGGTGTTCGTCGGCGTGACGGCGGAGCCGCAACCGAAGTCGATCGCGGCTCTGAAGTTACCGATGACCACGATGTTGTTGGCGGCATCGGTAGAGATCGCCGTCGCTTCCTCGAAACCCGTCGATCCAACGCGCTTCGAGAACAGGTGTGCTCCGGTAGCGCCCGCGAGCTTCACGAGAAAGATGTCGGTATCCGAGGTGCCGCCGGCGGCCGTCAGCACACCTCCGCCGAAGTCCGCTGCGTTTTCGAACGAGCCGGTTAGCACCACGTTGCCTGCCGAGTCCATCGTGACACCGTAGCCAAAGTCGGTGCCCGTTCCGCCGAACGACTTGGCCCACACGGCAGTACCGTTCGACGCGCCGAGTGCCGCAGCAAACGCGTTGAATGAGTTCGGGGTACCACCCGCCGCCACGGTGATGCCATCCACGATCATCGTGTTCGTGTGCGAGCCAACTACGATCGCTGTCGTATCGTTCGCGACGATCGAGAAGCCTTGCTCGTATCCGGTGCCGCCAAACTTGCGTGCCCATCCGAGTGTGCCGTCGGCTGCGAGCTTGACGACGTATGCGTCGGAGCCGGACGCCGTAAGTGGACCACCACCGAAATCGACCACGTCTCGCATGAGGCCGGTGATGTAGATGTTCCTTGCGCTGTCAGTGGTGACGGCTTGCCCCCAATCGTCGAGTGTTCCGCCGTAGCGCTTGGCCCAAACAAGAGCGCCGGTGGCTGCCGCGAACTTCGCCACGAAGATGTCTTTCCCGCCGGCACTCGTCAGGGTGGTCGTCCCGAGGGTGACCGTGCCGTTGAACTGACCGACGGCGATGACGTTGTCTTGGTTGTCGACCGCGATGCCGAGGCCTGTGTCGACTCCACTGCTGCCGAGCTGCTTCACCCACAGCGCTTCGCCCGCTACGCCGAACAACGCTCCGACACTGCGATCTCGATCGAGTGTGACCGCACAATTTCCCATGCCCTGGCACTCGTCGCCCCAGCCGAGAAACGCGCCGCTGGTCGGAGTGGCCTTGAGTTGAAGTATCGTGCCCTCGGGGAACATCCCGACGCAGGTTCCCGTCGAGCAGGTGAGGCCCGTTGGCATCGTCTCAACGGCGCCAGCGCCGTTGCCGCCGATCGTGATCGATAGCTTGTGCTGCGTTCCCTCGATGCAGACGCCTGCGAGATCGTCGCCGACATTCTCGTCCGAATAGCGAAGGCCGCCGGAGCATTCGGAGTCCGGGTAAGCGCACCACTTGTTGCCAGAGCTCGCTGACGTGCACCTACCGCCAGTAGTGAGGTCGCAGTCGACGTCGTCGGTGCACGGGACGTCCTTGTGCCCTGGGCATCCAGCGAGTGCAACAAGACAAGCGAGCAAGGAAAGGCGCGACATTTTCTCGACCATCACGGGGACATCTTCGCTCAATGGGGATCCAGGTCAAAGGTGGAAGCAGAGGCACATGTCCTACGTCACGCCAGCTCGAGACGTTCCGTGGCGCCGGATTCGGTTCCGTCGGCTGTCGAAAGTGGTGGCGATGGAACGGTTAGGTCGGGATTTTTCGGCGCCGGAGGTACTTCGACAGCGCCCCATGGGTGAGCCCCACCTTCGTGGCACCAGCGGTCACGCCCCAGTTCCGAACAGCAACGACGCGGGCCATCAGCTCGTCCACGTCATCGAGGTTCTCGACGCCGTGCTCGCGTATCCACTTGATGTCATGCGGGCGAAGGCCCGTTCCAGGGGCGCGGAACGCTTGGACCGCGTCGTCGGCGTACGCCACGAGAAGGCGCTCGATCTCGTGCCCGCGGTCAGCCAGCGGGCCGATCGCAAAGGAGGTCACGCTCGGGATCTTCGCCGCGACTTGTGCGGCGGCTTTTTCGCTGCCCGCTCCAACCACCAGACGTGTTCGCCAGTCCGGTAGCCGGTAGCTCAACAAGACCAGCGGAAGATCGGATGGAAGATTCTCTGCGTCGAGAAGCAACATCCCATCACGGGCGCGGTCCAGCGCGACGAGTCCTGGCTCTCGTCGATCGTGAACGCTGAGAGGTCGGTCCTCGCCGAGGACCAGTCGATGAAGGCGGCGCGTCGTGCCGACCATCGAACCAGCTCCGTGAATGACCAGGCATGAGCGCAGGTTCGCCATCTGCCGAACGGACTGAAGGGCGTCGTCCACTTGCGGGAGCTTCTCCGCGCTCCAGCCGACGAGACGGCGGAGTAGCTCCCAGAGAGACGTCGAGCTGAGGCTCTCGGCAACCAACTTCGCTCGTCCCAGCTCGACCTCCATTCCGGGGGCGAGGGCGAACGAAGCGCGGTCTTCACCGTCCTGCCTGGTGCCGTTCGTGCTCTGAAGGTCGGTGACGACGATGTCGTCGCCTTGCCGCTCGAATGCTGCGTGCTGCCGTGAAACTCCCTCGCCATCGGCAAACCTGATCGCGCATTCCTCGGACGTGCCGGCGAGGAGTCGACCGATACCGCCGAGATCGAATGCTCGCTCCTCTCCGCGGCGCCGGAGACGAGTCACGCCGTCACGCAACGCCCATCCCGTTGCCCCCGGGTCTGCCTTGGTCGAAACGCCCTTGTTCACCGTGGTTGATCCTACTGCGGGGAGTCCTGCCGCAAAACGCTGCATGCCAGGTCCGTGACGTCACGGGCGTTCTCGCGGCCGATGGAACATTCGCCTGCGTTACGAAGGGAGGGGATCATCGGATCCACGCTTGGCGATAGGGTGCGATTGGGTGATCATGGCGCAGTCGTCGGAGATGCCAATGATTTGTCGTTCTGGTTGTCAGGGGGCTCGGTTCGCAGGAAGGCTACGCGCGCTCTCGGTGCTGTTCGCCTTGTTGCTCACGAGTCGCCTGGCGAGCGCGGATGATGAGATCGCGAAGCCCACGACGACGGTCGCGCAAGAGCATCTGACCAAGGGGGTGCGGCTCTACCGGCTTGGCGATTTCGAAGAAGCGATCAAGGAGTACAAGGAAGGCGCGCTCTCCGAGGATGCGCCCGTCTTCTACTACAACCTCGGCCAGTCATATCGGAAGCTCGGGAACTACGACAAGGCGATCTGGAACTACCAACGCTTCCTCGAGCGCGCGAAGCCGCTGCCCGCGAAGTACAAGACGGCCGTCGAGGGCTTCATTCGAGAGATGACCGCGGAGAAGGAGCAAGCCGCTCGCAATACTCCGCCCACCGAACCGGCTCCTGACCCAAAGGAGCCGACCGTCGCGGCGGCTCCGGTCGCCGCCCCCCCTGCTGACGTCACCGTGATCGAGCGCGGAGAACCATGGTACGGCGACACCTTTGGCTGGGGGATCGCGGGCACGGGGCTTGTCGGTTCCGGTGTCGCGATCTGGCTGGTGCTCGACGCGAAGGGACTCGATGACGATGCGAATGCGGAATCAAGCCAGGACAAGCAGGCGTCGCTCCGTGACCGAGCCGATAGCCGACGCCTCGCCGGGACAATCGTCGGAATTGCCGGCGGTGCTGCGCTCGTCGCCGGCATCATCAAGCTCGCCGTAACGCAGCCTGATCGTAGCCGGACCGTCAAGGCAGCATCGATCGACCTTGGGGTTTGGGGACACGGCATCGCCGTGATGGGGCGGTTCTGAACCGATGATCGGCGAACAGGCAGGCAACTTCACGATCGTTCAGAAGCTCGGCGAGGGTGGCATGGGTGTCGTCTATCTGGCGCAGCACAACGAGACGCGCCGCAAGGCCGCGATCAAAGTGCTGCTGCCGCAGTGGACGCAGAACGAGATGGTCGCGCAGCGCTTCAAGAACGAAGCGATCGCGATGGGGACGCTCAACCATCCGAACATCGTCGACGTCCTGGACTCCGGAAACCTCGCCAACGGTTCGTACTACCTCGCGATGGAATTTCTCGACGGCAGAACGCTTGGTCGGTTCTGCACGGCGCAGGCTGGTCCGTTATCGCCGCAGGTCGCCCTTCAGATCCTCGGCCAGATCGCCGCCGGACTCGAGGCCGCGCACAAGCGCGGGATCGTGCACCGCGACCTCAAGCCCGAGAATGTGTTCCTGACGGTGCGGGGGAACAACCAGTACTTCGTGAAACTGTTGGACTGGGGCATCTCGAAGCTCGGCGAGATCGGGGCGGGCGCAGCAACGAGCGCCGGCATGGTGGCGGGAACGCCGACGTATATGGCGCCGGAGCAGATGTTCGATCTACGAAGTGTGGATCGCCGTAGTGACGTCTACGCCCTCGGCGTGATCGCGTACCAGATGATCACCGGCGGTTGGCTTCCGTTCCAACAGCCGGGGCAGGCGGATCCGTTCGGCGAGCTGAGCTTGCCGGCGATTCATCACGTGCTGATGCACTCGGATCCGATTCCGCCGCGGCAGAGACTGCCCGCGCTCGATCCCGGTTGGGAGAACGCGATCCTCGCCGCGCTCCAGCGTGACCCATCTCGTCGGCCACAGACCGCGAAGGCGTTCGTGCTCATGCTCGCGGCGGCGACTCCGGGAGACGGCTATCACCCAGCCGGCGCGGAGATCCTCGACCGCTATGCGGGCGAGTTGCTCGACGTGAGCAACCTCGACGAAACGGTTCGTGCGGTGAAGCCCTCCAGCGCGACCACGAAGGCCCCGTCGCGATATCGATTCGGCGATCAACTCGGCGCTGGTGGGATGGCCGAGGTATTCCGGGCAACCCAAATCGGGGCAGAGGGCGTAGCGCGGACCGTTGCTGTGAAGCGCGTGCTGCCAGGCTTCTCGACGATGCCGCAGTTTGCATCGATGTTCGTCGATGAAGCGCGTCTGGCATCTCTGCTCGCCCACCAGAACATTGTTTCGGTGCTCGACTTCGATCGTGACGAGAACGGGCAGCTATTCCTCGTCATGGAGTTCGTCGCGGGCCGCGACCTGGCCGCGATCTCCGCGTCGGGGCGACTTCCATTCTCGGTGACGATCTTCGTGATCAGCGAAGCGTTGCGCGGTTTGGGCTATGCGCACAACCTGCCCACCGCCAGCGGTCCACGCGGAGTGATCCATCGCGATGTCTCGCCGCAGAACGTGCTCGTGTCGTGGGAGGGCGCGGTCAAGGTTTCTGACTTTGGAATCGCGAAGGCGCGCGAAGCCACTGCTGCAACCGCATCGACGATGATCAAGGGCAAGCCCCAGTACATGTCGCCCGAACAGGCGAACGGCATGGCGCTCGACGGCCGCTCCGATCTATTCGCCGTCGGCATCATGTTGTGGGAGCTGTTGACGGGGCGCCGGCTGTTCGAGGGAACGACCCAGGAGGTCTTGACTCGCTTGATGATGGCGAGAATTCCGAGACCGAGCACCGTGGCGCCCGACGTGCCCGCGGACCTCGAGGCGGTGGCGATGCGGATGCTGGCGCAGGATCGGGAAGGTCGCTATCTGACGGCTGAGCTCGCGATCGAGGATCTTGCACGCTGCGCCAACGCGCCGAGGAACGGCCAGGGTGAACTGTCGCGGCTACTCGCCGAGCGGTTTCCCGCGGAGGTCGCAGCGCGAAGCGCGCGACCGAGCGCACAGCCAATCCCGCACAGCCCGGTCACCGCTGACTTGCGCGGCGGCACGACGCGCCAGGATCCGGCGCCGCAACCAACCCCAATGGCTCCTTGGGCACGAGATACAACCCTCGGAAGCGCGGCGAGCCAATCCGCGTCGCCTGTTGGGGCAGCACGCCCACGTCGCTGGCTCGGCGCGGTGTTGGGGATTGTGGTCGTCGCAGGCGTCGCGGGCACCGCGGTGTTCTTCGCCACGCGCAAGACCGGATCGCCCGAGCCCGCATCCGCGACCTCACCCACTCCTGCGAAGGTCGCAGCTCCTGAGCCCACGCTCACGATAACGACCGAGCCGACGGGCGCAGCGATCCGGATCGACGGAAAGGAGCGTGGACGGTCTCCGCTGACCATCGAAGCGCCGCGTGGGGCCTCGGTCACGATCGAGGTTGCACGCGACGGATATGAGGCGGCAAGGCAGGTCGTTGCGATCGAGCGAGACGCGCAAGCGTTCTCAGTCGTACTCAAGCCGATACCTGCCGTCGCTGCGACGCCGGTGGACGCCGGTGCGCTAGCGAAGACGGTAGAGCCGGAGGTGCGCGTCACGAAGCAACTAAGCGGGAAGGGGAAGGGCGCCACGGCGGCGAAGAAGCCGACGATTAAGCCGAAGGGCAGCGACTCTACGTTCAACCCAGACGACGCAATCGGGGACTGACGGTGTGCCACTGCTCGTGACATGAGCGGGCGTTTCGGCCCGGGTGTCACATTCGACGATGGGCTAAGCGTCAACCCGCAAGGTCCGGCGTTCGCGAGCGTAGGACGCTGCATGCCCAAGACGAAAACGGACCCGGACGTCGTGGCGCGTGCGGTCGACGACGAGCCGACACGGCTCCGGGAATGGGGAAGCGACCGCGCGTATCCATTCCCGCCTCCCCGCGGCGGCGAGTGGCTGATCGGCTCGGGGACGGACTGTTGGCTCCTGCTCAGCGACGCGCATCAGTACGTCTCTCGTCGTCACGCGCTGCTCTTCCGTGATGGCGAGCGGTGGCACATCCTCGACGCGAAGAGCAAGAACGGCCTGTGGATCGACGGAGAACGCACGTCATCGGCGGCGCTCGTTCCTGGCGCAGAGATAGGGCTTGGACGCCGTCGCCTTGTAGTCGAGAGCCCTCGCACGATCCGACAGCGAGGACTACTCGCACGATTCATCGGGTGGCGAGCCGAGCAAGCTCCGATGCTGGACCGCGGGCTTCGAGCTCTTCGCCAGTATGCGGCGATGCGGATGCCGCTCTCGTTGACCGGAGACGACGACCTCGTTGCCATCGCTCAGCGGATCCATCGTGAGGTCGTGGGCGACGAGCAGCCGTTTGTGGTGACGAAGACCGATGCCGGTATCGATAAGCACGTGGAGGGATTGGGCGCCGCGCGCGGAGGGACGCTCTGCCTCGTCGGGCATCGGCTCTTCGATGACCTCCGGGCCGTACGCGCTCTATCCTCTGATCGCGCGCCAGACTGCCGCCTGATGATCTGCACGCGGTCAGGCGAGCAGGTGACGTCACTCGACGTGCCGAGGCTGGCAACGCGGCCCGACGATCTGGAGCGAATCGTCGACGAGTATGCAGCCGATGCGATCGCGGGTCTGGGTGCACGAGCGGAGAGCTTCACGCGCTCGGATCGAACGCTGTTGCTGGAGAGCAAACCGGAGACGCTCGGGGAGATCGAGATCACGACGAGACGCATGATCGCGATCCGAGAGCATGGCGGCGTCACTCACGCCGCTGCCAAGCTCGGTGTGACGCATTCCGCGCTGTCCCGTTGGCTCGCGAGGCGTGTGACGCGCAATTCGCGGCGGTGAAGCGATGTTCGCTACTGCTTTGGCGGACACCGAACCGGCGGACGCTCGCGGCACTCGGTCAGGTTGGTCTTGCTCGCGAGGAGGCCATGCAAGCCGCGACAATCATCGGCGTTCGCGAAGTACTGCGCGCACGTTTCAGAGCCGTTGCAGGAGAACGTGAGCTCCCAGGACGGCTCGGCGACGGTGCACTCGTCGACTTTGAGGAACGGAACCCGGCGATTGTCTTGCCGCAGTTGGTTGCACGCGAACCAGGACCGGTCGCAGAGGCTCTTCACCAGGCCTTCGTGCGTCGTGATCTTCGAACAGTAGACCTCGTCGAAGGGAACATGAGAGAGGTCCAGCCGCGAGAACGCTGGGCAAGCTGTCGCGGTGCTCCACGTGCTCTTCGCGATGCACGTGACCTCGTCCTTGGTCAGGCTCTTCGTCTTGGACCCGAAGAAGGCCTCATCGCCGGTGTTGTGAAGGCTCCAGGCACGCAGCTCCGTGAGTTGCGCTTCCGTTGGTTTCGACGACGAGCACGCCGACAACGACGCCGTCGTGACGAGGGCGAGCAAGAGACGGCCGCCTTTCATGAACAGCAACCTACACCACAAAAGGCAGCGCAGCTCCTGCCCAAGTGTCCGCATCCATCAGGCCGCCGCTGTCAGTGCGTGAGGCGCGAAGATCGTTCTCGGTCCGCTCAGCGCGCATCGCTGGCGTTTGGCCGACCTTGCGGCCTTGGGCCGAGGCTCGCGCATCGGCTGCGCGCTACCTCCGCCGCCTACGGCCCTGCTCCGTTGATGATTGCGATCTCGACTCTCGATGAGCTCACCGAGTTCACTCGCGACCAGGCGGTCGAAGCGTACGTGGTGAAACCCTCAGCCCGGATTCCCTCGCGTGTTTGCTCCAATAGCTCATCGCGCTGTCGGCTGCCTCGGATTCGTCGGCCCGCGATAGAACCGAGCGTCGGCGGTCAGCAACGATTCGCGCGGCCGCCACTTCATTCCATGCGCTGGATGATCATCGTCCGACGTGGGGCTCGGGCCGTTACCTCGAGGCTGTTTACGTGTCGGATGGAACATTCGATCTGGAAGAAGGGGCGGTGCCTCCAACTCGGCGTACTACCAGCATGTTGATCATCTCTGCAGGCTCGCAGCCACTGCAACGTCGCAAGGTGCCAGCGTCGGCTCATGGAGCCTGCCGCAATACGCGGCACCCCTCGGACGCACGCAGCGCGTGACACGCAAACGGGCGATAGGTTGAGAGTTGGCGGGCTGTACGATGGCTGTCGATAGCAGGAGCAAGGAACGGTAGGCGATGGCGGAGTACGACGACGAGCGAAAACGCGCGACGCGAGGGCACGAAGAGGGCCCGGGTCCCGCTCGCGCTCAGCCCAAGCCAGCGCCGGGAAAGCACACGCTCGTGCAGCAGCCTGCTGAGCAGCGAGGCCACACGCAGATCTCAAGGCCGGCCAACCAGTCGCCGGCGGAGGGCCGGGGGTGGGGAGCGACGCCGATGCCAGCGGGGCTCGCGCGTCTCCTCGGTCGAGAGCGCACGGATCCTGACACCGAGACTGCGGTAGGAGCCTCCGGTGCCGAGGAACGCTCGCTTGCACGAGAGCCGCAGCCCGAAGACGTTCGGAGCGCGGTGCAGACGTCCCGTGGAATTTCGCTTCCGGATCCCGAGAGCTGGTCGGCGCGAGTCGGTGGCGACGTCAGCGGCGCCGAGATCGTTCACGGTCCAACCGCGGCCGCGGCGGCCAAGGCGCTCGACGCACGCGCATTCACGGTCGGGAATCGCGTGTTCTTTGGCGCTGGCTTCGATGAGACCACGGACGACGGTGAGCTTCTCGCGCACGAGCTGACGCACGTCGTTCAGCAGCGTGGACAGGTCGTTTCAGACGTCTCCGCCCTGGAGGTCGTCGACCGTGACGATCATCGGGAGGCGGATGCACGCGAGCAGAAGGTCAGTGCCAGCAGCGAAGCTGCGATCGCACGTGACTCCACGAAAGGAACCTCGACACCGAAGGCACTCGCCTCCGAGCCGCGTCTGATCGCCATCCTCCAGTCGGCGGTCGCCGAAGGCGACTCGAAAGCCGCGCAACATCGAGAACAAGCGCTGCTTGCCGCCTTGGCGGCCGTCCCAGAACGCGACCGGGCTGTCCTGCTGGCGCGCTTGAGAAAGCCGACGCCGAACGACGCGCTGGCCACGCT
>JBBRBG010000247.1:0-12168 GCA_038206055.1 Haliangiales bacterium | reverse complement strand
GAGCTCCTCGCGCACCACCGGCGCGCGACCACGATCAGTTGACGGGGTTGCAGGCGCTGACGAGGATCTCGCCGCCGCCGACCGAGCACTGCGCCGCGCCGCACGTACCGACCGGCAGCGTGCCGGCGAACCCGGACGGATCACAGGCGAGGGCGCACGTGCCGCTCGCAGGCAACTGCGAGCACAGGTCCGGTAGTGCCTCGAGGGCCGTGGCCGACTCCCCGGGGCCCGGGGCGCTCTGGAACACGCCATCACCGAGCGGGATCCAGCCGCGGCTGTCGATGGTTCCCTGGAGCCCGCTGCAGCCGGTGCGGCACAGCGTCTTCGAGACCGTCGGGCCGGGAAGGATCGTGCCCTCGTAGGTCGTCTCCGTGGCGCAAGCAGCGAGTGAGAGTGCGAAGGCGGCGATCAACATCGAGGTGCGCATGCGTTCTAGCTCCTTGCTGATGAGAACCCGGTGGCGAGCGGCGATTGCACATCACCGATCTGCAAACACGACTCCCCATGATATGGACACCAGCACGCTCCTCGCCATGTAGGACGATCAGATTTCTGGCGTGCGACATGGAGCGACCGCACGATTAACTTTCCGTCGCAGATGTCGCAGCTCACAACACTGACACTCGTGTGCGTGATGGTTGCCGGATGCGGTGATCAACCGCGCGGCCCACTCGCGTGGGGAATCGGCGTCGCCTCGTTCGATTCCGCGTCAGCACCGACGGCACACGGTTCTCGGAGCTGAGTGATGGGCTGAACTCGCTCGTCGAGGCACCTCCCATCGATCACAACGACGATCCGGATCTCCACGTCGATCCCGTCACCGGCGAGTACGAGATCCTGTACCTGGAGACGCTGCGCCCCGACGCACAGCATCTGATCTCGCTGCGCAGCCGCGACCTCGTGACATGGACGCGAACGATCGCGGTCGACTGGAACCTCGCGCAGGGGGCACCGTTCGTGGTGTCACCGGCAGCGCTCGTCCACGGTGGGAAGACCACGATGTTCGATGTTCGGCTGACCGGCGACGGCAGCATGATCGACCGCTACGAATCGCCGGATGGCCGCACGTGGGACCAGGCGACCGTTACGCCGATCGCGCTCGATACCGGCGGGTGCCATGGCACGTCGATGCGCTGGCGTGCCCCACCGGCTACGCGCTCCTGATCAACGGCTACTTCCACGACATCGATGCCGAGGGCAACGATACGGGCTTCAACAACCAGAACCTCTACTCGCGACCAGCCCCGATCTCGTGCAGTGGTCTACCGGAGCACGGGCCACGTCGCCGGCGATCGTCTGGTCATCTGGTACTCGCATCAATATCGGGAGTAGCGGGAATCTCGTCGACGAGTCCGGTGTCCTCGGTGAAGCCGTCGAGGCCTTCGACGTTCGCGTCGAAGTCGCCATCGATCTCTGCGCTCGTGCCGGTGACCGCGGTGCCGCCGGCCTCCTCGCGCTCGCGCTCGCGGAAGTACGCGCCCACTTGCTCGGCCGCCTTGCGGTTCATCCCCGGGGCCTTCGCGAGCTCCTCGATGCCGGCGAGTCGCACCGCGCGCACGCTGCCGAAGTGCTTGAGCAGCCGCTGTCGCCGGGTGGCGCCGATGCCCGGGATCGAATCGAGCTCGCTCTTCAGCGACTGCTTCGTGCGCCGATCGCGATGGAACGTGTTCGCGAACCGGTGCGCCTCGTCGCGGATCCGCGCGAGCACGTACAGCTCCGGGGAGTTCGCGCGCAGGGCGATCGAGTCCTTCACGTTGCGGCGGTAGATCCGATCGGGCGCGCTGCCGGCCTCGAGCTCGCGTTCCTTCGCGAGGCCGATCACCTCGAGCCCGTTGTCGCCGCCGACCACGATGCCGAGATCCTTGAGCGCGGCCACGGCCATGCCGAGCTGGCCTTTGCCGCCATCGATCACGAGCAGATCCGGAGATGCCCAGGCCGGATCTTCGTCGGGGTCGCGGTCCTTCGCGCGCTTGAACCGGCGCGTGAGGACCTCGTACATCGCGGCAAAGTCGTTGTTCTCGACCGTGCGGATCTTGAACTTGCGGTACAGCGAGCGCGCCGGCACGCCATCGACGAACGTCACCATCGATGCCACCGTGTCGGTGCCCGAGATGTGCGCGATGTCGAAGCATTCGATGCGGCGCGGCGGGCGCTTGAGATCGAGGCGCTTCGCGACCTTCACGAGCAGCGCCTCCGCATCGGCATCCTTGCCGCGGCGCGAGACCGCAGACGCGGCGGCATTGCGATCGGCCAGATCCACGAGCTTCGTGCGCACACCGCGTCGCGGCTCGAGGACCTTCACGGTCTTGCCGCGCGCCGTGCCGAGCCACTCCGCGAGCACCTCGGTGTCGTCGAGCTCGACGCCCACCACGACCTCGTCGGGGATGTACGTGCCGGTCGCGTAGTACTGCTGGAGGTGCTCGCCGATCACCGCGGGGTCGGGCAGCTCCTGATCCTTCTGCGAGAACGCTCGCCGCCCGACCAGCTTGCCGGCGCGGACGAACAGCACCACGACCTCGACGGTATCGGCCTCTCGGAAGATGCCCCACACGTCCTGATCGACGAAGTCGTCCTGCACGATGTGCTGCTTGGCGAGCGTTCGCTCCACGGCATCGATCGAGTCGCGCACGACTGCGGCCACCTCGAAATCCTCGCGCTCGGCGCGGGAGGTCATACGGCCACGCAGGCGCGACAGCAGCTCCGCGTTCTTGCCGGAGAGGAACATCTTCACGTCCTCGACCTGCTCGCCGTACGCGGCGGGCGTGACGTCGACCGCGCACGGCCCGGAGCAGCGCTTGATCTGGTACTGCAGACACGGACGGCCGCGCGTCTCGAGCACGTGATCGGTACACGTGCGGAGCTGGAAGTGGCGGTTGAGCGTGCGCAGCGTCTCTCGCGCGCTGGTGGCCGAGTGATACGGGCCGTAGTAGTTCGCGGCGTCGTCGCGGATGTTGCGCACCACCTCGACGCGCGGGAACTGCTCGCGCTTGGTGCCATCGGCCTTCGGATCCACGAGGCGCAGCACGAGGTACTGCTTGTCGTCACGAAGCTTCACGTTGAACTTCGGCTGGTGCTTCTTGATCAGGTGGTTCTCGAGGAGCAGCGCCTCCTTCGACGACGACACCACGATCGTCTCGACATCCGTCACCGCACGCCCGAGAAACCCGGCGGCCACGAAGAACCGCTCGTCACCGCCCTCGCGGAAGTACTGGCGCACGCGCGTGCGAAGGTTCTTCGCCTTGCCGACGTAGATCACCGTGGCCTTGGCGTCCTTGAACAGATAGACGCCCGGCTCCATCGGGATGCGATCGAGGATCTCGCCGGCCAACACGCGCCACCACCTTAGCGCACGCCTCCCGTCAGGGCATCCGCTGGAACCTGAACACGGCGTCGCCGATCTCGATCAGATCGCCGTCGGCGAGCGCGTGCGAGCGAACCGCGTGGCCGTTGACGATGGTGCCGTTCGTGGAGCCGAGGTCGACGATCACGAAGCCACCTGCGGCCCACATCACGCGCGCGTGCCGCTTCGAGAGGGCCCCGCTCGGCACGACGATCTGGTTGCCCCGCACGCGCCCGATCGCGTTCTCGGTCAGCAAGGGGAACACCTGCCCGGCGATCGAGCCTCCGATGCCGACCAGCCGTGCGTTGACCGGTGCCGCGATCGAGGCGGGCATCGCCGTGTACGGCGTGGCGGACTTGTACGCCATCGATTGCTTGCGCTGATGCACCCGCTCCACGTCGGTCGCATTGCGCTCGTACTGCTCGATCTCGTCCTGCAGGGTCTCGCGCAGATCCGCGATCACCGAGCCATCGGTGCGGGAGAACCCTTCGAGCGCATCGATCCGCGCGGCGAGCGCTTTGAGGATCGCGGCGGCGGCGGGTAGTGCACGGCGGTCGGCCTGCGCACGGGCCTGCGCACGCGCGGCATCGGCCTGGACGACGATGATCTCGCGCTGCATGTCCTTGTCGACCACGCCGGGACCGGTGCGGATATCGACGTCGAGCGACGCGGTCATGCGATGGGTGGTGCCATCGGGGGCGCGACCTTCGATCGCGAGATCCGCCAGCCGCCCACGCGCGCCGGGCTTGAGATCGAGCTGGAGCTCGATCGCGATCGAGCGGGGCTCGTCGACGAACACGTCGCCGATCGTGGTGGAGATGCCGTGCTTGCCATGGCGCAGCTGGCTCGATGGCAGGACCTGGACGAGCTCCACGCCCTCGGCGGGCTCGAGCTTGAGCTCGAGCTGATCGGCGACGATGCCGCCGTGCGCGAGCGCCGCGCGGGCGAGATCGACGCGCGCGACCACGGGATCGGCGATGTATGCGTAGCGGCCGGATCCCGCGGTGGCGACGGCATCGAGGACGTTCTCGTCGTGGTGGAGGCCGAAGCCAAGGGTGGACACCGCGAGCTTCAAGTTCTTCACGTAGCCCGCGAGATCCGCGGCCGACTGCAGGCCCACGTTCGGCTGACCATCGCTGAGGAGGACGATGGTGCGGCGCAGGCCCTGCGGCGCGGACAGCAGCACGCCGGCCGCGACCTCGAGGCCACCGTGCATGTTGGTGCTGCCATCGGCGCGCACGCCGGCGAGCGACGCCTTGATCTGCGCGCGGCCCGCTGCATCGACAGAGGTCAGTCCGCAGCGCACGCCGGCGTGCGTGGAGAACGTGACGATCGCGAGCTGGTCGCGCTCCGTCAGCAGATCTGCGACGAGCTCGCAGCTCTTCACGACGTGCGCGATCGGATCTCCCTGCATCGAGCCGGAGACGTCGATGACCAGCGCGACCGCGAGCGGTGAGCGCTCCGCTTCGAGCGCCTTGCCGCGGGGCTCGACCTTGATCGAGGCCCACAGCTTCGAGCGCCCGGGGGCGACGTTCTTCAGCTCACACCCGGCCACGATCCCAAATGGTGTCCCCATAACACTAAGTATAGCTCGTGCGATCGAGTCTGCAAGGGAGCAGTTCGCACACACGGCCGCTGCTCCCTATTGGCGCAGCTTCCGCACCCGGTAGAACCGCTCCACGGCGGTGGAGCCAGGCTTCGGGATCATCTGGCGATAGCAGCCGCGGATCTTCGTGAGATCCATGCCCTTGAAGAACGGGTGCGGATGGAACGTGCCGGCGTTGCCCTTCATCATGTGCTCGCACTTGGTGCCGTCCCACTCCCACACACCGAAGTGGAGGCCATGGGTGTCGTTGTAATGCTGACCCCACATCTCGTCGGTGGTGTAGGTCGGATCGGGATTGGTGCTGTGAAACGAGATGATCGGGCCGTCGGCGTCGCGCGCGTCGACGCCGTCCCAGCGTTCGGTCCAGTCGAAGTGCAGCGACGGATCGAGCGTGGTCGGCGTGAACAGCTTCTGACCTTCCTGCTCGATGAAGTCGGGCGAGTCCGAGTACACGGAGATCGCGTGCATCGCGAACCGCGACATCGGCATCTTCACCGACAGATCCGATTGCACGTGCGCGACCGAGACCAGTTCGAGGAATGGCGGCGAGCCGGGACGGAACTGGTCCGGCTGATAGAGCAGCGTGGCCACCGAGAACAGCCCGATGCCGGGCCGGACCTCGACGGCGGTGAGCTCCTTCGGGATGAACCTATCGAGCGCGTCGATGTCGATCTCCCAGGTGAACATGAGGTGGCGTTGCAGGTGCCACTCGATGACGAGCGGGTCATCACCGACGTGCGAGAACCGATCCGATACAGCAATCATCGTGTCTCCAGTGGGCCGAGGTGGTAGTAGCCAATCTTCGTCGGTAGGTCGGGCGCGGCCGCCATCTGGCGATAGCAACCGCGGATGCGGGTGAGGTCGAGACCACGAAACACCGGGTGCTCGTGGAACGAGAGTCGAGATCCGGCCTTCTGGTGCTCGAACTCCTCGCCGACCCAGCGGAACGCACCCTGGTGGAGCACGTTGTCTTTGTTCGTGTAGATCAGGCCCCACTGGGTGCGCGGCGTGTAGCTGCTCGGCCTCCCTGCGGTGTTGATGCACGACAGGATCGGCCGCTCGCCATCGCGCACGATGACGCTCGCACCGTCGTCGAGGTACTCGAGGTGGAGGTTCGGCGCGTGCTCCATTGCCGTGCGCAGCAGCACGCGCTCCTGCTCGACGAACGCGGCCGACGACGAGATCACGGAGGTGACGAACAGCGCGAACCTTGGGATTGGCATCGGGATGCGCAGGTCGGGCTCGACCAGGATCGCGAGCACCACCTCGAAGGTGCTGGTGGTCTCGCCGAAGTGGCCTGGCGGATACTCGAGCGTCTCGACGGTGAACAGGCCAATGCCGGGGCGGATCTCCTGGACCGAGAGCCTCGGGGGTACGTGTCGAGTGAGCTCCTCGCTGTCGACCTCGTAGAGGAACAGCGTCTGGCGGCGAACCCGCCAGCACGTGGTCAACGGGTGCTGTGCGAGTCGCGCCGGGTGATCCTCGGGCGAGATCACGAAGTCCTCGCTGCGCGCAGGAAGCCGAGCTCCGCCGCCGCGGCGCGGATGATCTCGGCGCACTTCGCGAGCTGCGCTTCCGTGTGCTCGGAGGTGACGAAAAGGCGGACCCTTGCCTCGTTGACCGGGACCGCGGGAAACGACATCACGCTGCCGTCGAGGCCGGCGCGCTGGAGCATGTCGGCGAGCGGAATGGTCAGGTTCTCCGGGCCGTAGATCACGGGGACGATCCAGCTATCGCTGCGGCCGAGGTCGACATGCGGCGCGAGCGCGGCGCGGAGCTGCGCGGCATTCTTCTGAAGGCGCTTGCGGCGCGCGGCACCATCGGAGCTCGCGGCGAGCTCGAGCGCGCGGGTGACGCCGGCGGTGACGGCGGGATCGAGCGCGCACGAGAACATGCGACAGCGCGCGTACCAGTTGACGTACCGCGCGAGCTCGCGCCGGGTGATCAGCGCACCGCCGATGCCGCCGAGCGCCTTCGAGAACGTGGTCACGAAGTAGTCGACCTGGTCGAGCACGCCCTGGGCTTCGGCCACGCCGCGGCCGCGCTCGCCGCACAGGAGGAACGAGTGCGCCTCGTCGACCAGCACCTGGGCGCCGTAGCTCTTCGCGAGGGGCACGATCTCGGCCAGGTTGCCAAAGTCGCCGTCGGCGCTGAACACGCCCTCGGTGCACACGAGCATGCGCGTGCCGTCCTTCGAGATCTCCTCGAGGATGCGCTTCAGGTCCGCGACGTCGTTGTGCTCGAAGTAGTGGACCTTCGAGCGTGCGAGCTGCGCGCCCTCGAGGATCGACATGTGCGCGGACTTGTCGATCAAGATGTGATGGCGGCGCTTCATCACGGCGGAGATCGTGCCGGTGTTGACCGCGTAGCCCGAGGAGAACAGCGACACGCCGCGGTTGGGCAGCCCCATGAAGTCGAGCAGGCGCTGCTCGAGCTGGACGTGGAGCTCGCTCGTTCCCGCCTGGACCGGCGAGCTCGCGGCGCCGAGGCCATAGCGATCGAGCGCGGCCTTCGCCGACTCGATCACCTCGCGGTGCGTGCTGTAACCGAGGTAGTTGTACGAGGAGAAGTTGAGGAGATCGACCTGCGAGCCATTCGCGCGGCGGGCGCGCACCATCGGCGTCTGGCCGGTGAGGCGCGGCGCCTCGAATGCGTACACGCCGTCGCGAATGGCATCGTCGATCCACTCGGAGAACCTCAGGGCCTCCGACTGCTCCCCGTCGATGCTGGCGATGAACATGTCGTACGTGTAGTCGTAGTACTCGGGTCTCGCGGTCATGCTGCACTCCAGTCGAGCGTCGTGATGCGGCCGGGTGGTCCGCCATCGAAGGCGACCGCGGCGCGGTAGTGGATGGGGCGCCGGCTCACGCCTGCTTCGCCGGAGCTTGCATCGCGACCGTGTGGAGCAGATCGACAAGGCCGCTGATGTTCGTGAGCTTTGATAGCTCCGAGCGGGGCACCTTGACCTTCAGCTCGCGCATCGACACCGACACGATCTCGACGATGTCGAGCGAGTTTGCGCCGAGGTCCTTCATCGACTTCGATGGCTCGATCTGGGCCTCGGTCAGGCCATCGATCGTCGCCATCAGGTGCTTCTTCACGACCGCGAGAATGTGTTCCTTCGTCATACGTCCTGGTTCCTTCTGTTGCCGAGTTGTGCGAACGACATCGCGTGCATCAACGTCTCGTGCGTACGCGCGAGCTCGAACGTTTGTCGTCGAGGAATCGATAAGGTGCGCTTGAGCGCGATCAGCGCATCGCGCGGCTTCTCCGCCATCCGGGCCGCGATGTCCTGCGCCCGCGCGAGCACCTCGGCGCGCGGCACCACGTGGTTCACCCCCGTGCGCGCGAGGTCCTTGCCGCGGCGGGCCTCGCACGTGAGCAGGAGCTCGTGGGCGATCGCGGGCGACAGCACGTGCTCGAGCAGCGCGGTGGTCCCCATGCCCGGCGTGAACCCGAGGTCCATGAAGTTGAGGCAGTAGCGGCTCTCGGCACCGAGCACGATCACGTCCGCCGCCATGCCCAGCGCGAACCCGCCGCCGATCGCGTAGCCCGCCATCGCAGCGATGCACGGCACCGGGCACTCGAGCAGCACGCGCGGCAGTAGCAGCTCGCCGCCCTCGCGCCTGCCGCTGACGAGATCGTCGATGACCTCGCGCGCCGCTCCGCTCGAGAACACCTCGGGCGTGCCGGCGAGGATGACGGCGCGCACGCTGCGGTCGCGCCCGAGTGCAGCGAACGCGGCGCCGAGTGCATCGACGAGCGCGTGCGACAGCGCGTTCGCGGTCGCGGGCTCGTCCATGGTGACGGTGGCAACGCCGTCGGCGTGCTCGACGTTCAGGCCCACGACGGATCCTCCGCAGCGATCGCATCGCGCACGGCCGGTCGCGCGAGCGCCGCCCCCGTCTCCTCGACCCCCGCGATGAGCGCGCGGGCGAGTGCGTCGGCGTCCCATTGGCGGAGCGCCGCAACGGTGTCGCCGCTCGCTCGCCGGAGCTGCCGGACGATGCGGCTGCGCGCGGTCGCGAGCTCGGCGTGCGGGACGACCTCATCGGCGAGCCCGAGCGCCCGACCCTCGTCGGCCGAGCGCGAGTGGCACGTGACCACGAGCATGCGGAGCTGCTGCGGCGAGAGCCGGCCGAGCAGGGCGGGGCGGATGATCGCCGGCGCGAGCCCATACAGCGCCTCCGGGAGCCCGAACCGCGCGCGGTCGCTCGCGAGCACCACGTCGCACGCCGCCGCGACCCCGAGCCCGCCGCCGAGGGCCGGTCCATCGACGATCGCCAGCGTCGGGATCGGAACCGTGAGCAGCGCTTGCATCATCCCGGCGAACCCGCGCAACCGCGCCGGCTGCGCGATCACCTCGAGCGTGGCGAAGTCCATACCGAGGCAGAACCGCCCGGGCACACCCTCGATGACGAGGGCGCGCGCACCCTCGGCGACAGCCGCGGCAATCCCGTCGAGGAGTGTGCGTACGCAGACCTCGTCGAGCCGCTCGCCGATCGCGATCGTCGCGACGTCGGCGCGTACGGAAATGGGGTCGGACCCCATTGTCGGACAACGTCCGGTCACGGCGCCACGCTCCAGCTGTAGCGCCGGTAGTGCTCTGCCGTTCCGTCGAAGATCAGGTGCGGGGATGCCGTGTAGTAGCGGTCGTAGTGATCGCCGAGCAGCTTCCGATCGGTGGTGTGATCTGCGGCGTCGATCGCCGCGACGCGGGCCCGCTCGACGGTCTCGTACTCCGCGACCGTGACCTGACGGCGGCGGTCGAGCAGGGCAGGGAGGCCCGCCGAGCGCACCACCTCGCGCGCCTCGGGCAGCACGGTGCCGCTCCACATCTCCGCGCACGAGCCGGAGCCGTACGCGAAGATGCCGATGCGGTCCCCGGTCGCGACCGTCTCGTCGTTGTCGAGCAGCGCCATCAGCCCGAGGAACGTACTCGCGCCGTAGGTGCCACCCATCCGGCGGGCGTGCCCGAGCGACGGCGCCACACGGCGCGCGAAGTCCGCCTCGGAAGCGGCGCGGCCCGAGCGGCCGAGCTTGCGCAGCAGGGTGCGGTGCGCGACCGGGCCCATTCCGGCAAACGGCAGGTGATAGATCTGGCGCTGGAAGTAGGTCTCGAGGTCTCCGGCCGCGGGTCGCCGACGGGCGTAGTCATCGAACGCACCCTCGAGCGCATCGAGGTACGAGAGAAGACTGGTCTCGCTGTTGCCGGTCTCCACGTGGGCAGTGGGGCGCGTGAGATCGGAGACCTCGTTCGTGAACACGCCACTCGCGCCGAGCTCGATCTCGAGCACGCGCGGGCGCGCACTCACCAGCACGGCGACGGCAGCCGCACCGAGCACGAACTCCCACGGCTGGCCGAAATGGGTGCGGCTCTGATCGGTGTTGATCACGAGCGCGGTCTCGCCCGGCGCGACGCCCGATGCGACCCAGCTCGCGGCGAGCTGCAGGCTCGCAGTCGCCCCGTAGCACGCGTGCTTGACCTCGATGTTGCGCACGCGCGACGACAGGCCGAGGTACCGCTGCACCCACGTGCTCATCGGCTTCTCCTGGTCGACGCCGCTCTCGCTCGCCACGATGACCAGGCCGATCTCCGCCTTGTCGCGCTCGGAGAGCATCGGCAGCGCGGCGTTGACCGCCATCGTGACCGGGTCCTCCCACGGCGCGTTGAGCGAGCGTTCGTCGATCATCATCGAATCGCGGATCTCCCCGACCTCGCGGCCACGCGCGGCACACAGCGCGGGCATCGCGAGGGCCAGGCTTCCCGGGTACCCGCGGAGCTTCTCGATGCCGACCCTCACGGCGCCCATCCGAGCCCGCCGTCGACGCGGATCTCCTGCCCGTTGATGTAGTCCGCGCCGGGGGATGCGAGGAACGCGACGAGCTTCGCGAGCTCCGGCAGCTCGCCGAGACGCCCGAGCGGGCAGTGCTGGATCCAGAACGCGCGGTTCGCAGCCGACATGCCCTGGCGCGTCATGTCGGTCTCGAAGAAGCCGGGCGAGACGACGTTCGAGGTGATGCCGCGCTTGCCGTACTCCTTCGCGATCGTCGTCGACAGGCCAAGGAGGCCGGCCTTGCTCGCGCAGTAGTTCGCCTGACCCGACACGCCGGTCGTGCCGAGCGATCCCATCAGGACCACGCGGCCGAACCGCTGCGACAGGAACGTCGGCAGGAACTGGCGCACGACGAAGAACGCACCGGTCAGGTTCGTGTCGATGACGTCCTTCCACTCCTCGTCGCTCATCGAGACGAGGAGGTTGTTGTGGTTGATGCCCGCGTTCGCGACGACGACATCGACCGACCCGAAGTCCTCCAGCACGCGGTCACCGATCGCCTCGACCTCCGCGGAGCTGCGCACGTCGAGCTTGTACGGGCGCACCTTCCGCTCCGGCGCGATCTCGGCACATGCGCGCGCGAGGTCGTGCGCGGCCGTCTCCGAGCTCACGTACGTGAACGCCACGTCGTGGCCCTGGCGAGCGGCCTCGAGGACGATCGCCGCGCCGATACCGCGCGACCCACCGGTGACGAAGAAGATCACGACTCCTCCCACCGGGCGATCAGGCTCACGCAATTGATGCCGCCGAACCCGAAGGAGTTCTTCATCATGATCTTCACGTTCCAGGGCACCGGTGCGGTACCGCGGCACACATCGAGGTCGACCTCGGGGTCGAGCTCGTCGATGTTGATCGACGGATGCAGCATGCCCGCCCGCATCTGCAGCACCGCCGCGACGGTCTCCACGGTGGGCGCTGCCCAGCACGTGTGGCCGAGCATCGATTTCGGCGCGTTGATCTTGAGCGCCTTCGCGTGCTCGCCGAACACGCGCTTGATCGAGCGGATCTCCGTGAGGTCTCCGAGCGGCGTCGAGGTGGCGTGCGCGCTGATGTAGTCGACCTGCGACGGCGCCACGCCGCACTTCTTGAGGAGCTTCGTCATCACCTTCGCCTGACCCTCCTCGGAGGGCTGCGGCAGGTGGTTCGCATCGGAGCCGGCCTCGACCCCGAGGATCTCGGCGTAGATGGTCGCGCCGCGCCGCTTCGCCGAGGCGAGCGTCTCGATCACGATCGCTCCACCGCCATGCGCGGGAACGAAGCCCTCGCGTCGCGTGTCGTACGGGCGGCACGCCTTGGTCGGCTCGTCGTTGAAGCTGGTGAAGGTGATCGCGCCCATCAGCGCCATCGCGTGCAGCTCGACGGGCGAGAAGTCGAGCACCGCGCCG
>JBBRBG010000246.1:0-12183 GCA_038206055.1 Haliangiales bacterium | reverse complement strand
GGCCGTCGCCGGCATCGAAGGCAGGATCGCTGCGAAGCTCGCGAACCCGGACGGCATTGGCCGCGAAGAGCTCCGCACTCAGCTCCCCGCTGCCCTGCCCACCCGCGCCTTCGACGCGATCCTCGAGCGCCTCGCCACCCGCGGTGCGCTCGTCGTCGAAGCAGATCGCGTACGCAAGGCGGCGGCACGCCCGGCCCCGCTGTCGCCACTCGAAACGAAGTTGCTCGCCACGCTCGAGACCGCCCGTCTCGAACCGCCGCGCCCCAAGGAGCTGGCCACCGTGCTCGGGGTACCCGCCGCGCAGAGCGATGCCGCGCTGACGAAGCTCCTGGCCGCGAAGCTCGTCGTCCGGATCAAGCCCGACCTCGTGATCCACGGCGCTGTCGTCGCAGATCTCCGCGAGCGCCTGCTCAGCTTCCTCGCCGCGCACCCCACGATCGACGCACAGCAGTGGAAGGAGCTGACCGGCGCGAGCCGGAAGTTCACCATCCCGCTCGCCGAGTACTTCGACGCCGAGAAGGTGACGCTCCGCGTCGGCGAGTTGCGCCGGAAGCGCTAGAAGAAGTACTCGACCGACGTGCCGAAGAACGGCAGGGTGCGGATGCCACCCTCGAGGTTGATCGTCAGCTTGTCGATCGGCTTGAACTGGACGCCGATGATGCCGTTGATGACGGGGAACACCGGTGGCAGGCTGTACTTCTGCGGCGTGTTGAACATCGAACCGTCGGAGTCCTGACCGGCTCCGCCGAACTTCGACGGTCTGCATCCCGGGTCAGGGGTGTTGTTCGTCGCGCCGACGCAGATCACGTTGTACCGATACAGGTCGCCCGTGAGGATGCCGAGTCCCGCACCACCGCCGTAGCGGACGGACACGTACTTGTTGATCACCGCGTGGTTCAGGAACGTGAACTCGATGGTGAACCAGCCCAGCTTCGAGCCACCGGGGGCGTGGTCGGGAGACAGGACGTAGTCGGCTTCGTCACCGGCACCGACGTTGTCGCCCTTGTTGATCCAGATACCCTCCCCGACGGTGAGGTGCTCGAACTCGAACCCGAGCTGCAGCTCGACGGTGCCACGGCGGCGGATGAGATCCACCCCGAGCCCGGTGTTACTCGCCCCTCCGGCGGCCCGGTCGATGAACAGCTCGAGGACGCTCTGCGGCACGTGCACGCTGCGCAGGCGAATCCCCACGCCGTACTCGACCTTGTTCGCCGGGTCCTCCGGTGGGTTTGCAGCGACACTGGGGTCGGTGGCCGCGGCGGATGGCTGGGCCGCTGCGTCATCGAGTGCGGGGCCGGCCCACGCGCTGGATGCCACGGCCGCCGTGATGACAGTCCCCAAGCAAAGCTCTGACAAGCGAAACCGCATGGTTGGTCCCCCGAACTGGGCGCATTATATACTCAGATCTCAACCAATCCGATGTTGTCCCGCTCACTCTCCGCGTTGTTGTTGCTCTCGCTTGCCGGATGTACCGGTGGCGACGCCGGCATCGGGGACTCGTGCGCAGCCCATAGCGACTGCCAGAGCACGCTTCAATGTGTGAGCGGCGTCTGCGAGCCGAAGTGCCAGCGGGCCCCCGAGTGCGGCGATGGCTACTCGTGCGATCGGGATGGCTTCTGTCACATCGCGACCGGGCAAGCCGGCGACAAGTGTTCGAGCGAGGTGCAGTGTGCCCCCGGCCTGTCGTGTCAGATCGACGGCACCGCCACCGACGAGGATGGCCACCTCCTCGCGAGCTGCACGCTGCAGAAGCCGTCGCGGCCCGCGGGGTCACAGTGCGCCCTCGACAGCGAGTGCAGGAACGGCACCTGCGGTCTCGGGCGCTGCATCGACCTGTGCCATGACACGCGCGACTGCGGCTCCGGCCTCGCCTGCATGGGCATCCCGCGGGTCGAGTCCGACGGCGCGATCTTCGAGGGCTGCCTCCCGCCGCGCGGCACGGTGGTGTGGACGATTCCGGTCACCACCCCGACGAGCGACACGATCCTCGTTCCAATCCCGGACGCTGCTCGCTCCGCGACCGTCGTGTTCCAGGTCGACGACCTCGCCCAGCGCGTCGGCGCTCGGACCATCGAGTCTCCGTCGGGACAGTCGCTGTACACCAAGCCGTGCGATATCGGCGTGTGCAGCGAGCAGACCTCGCTCGACCAGTACTTCGCGCAGCCGCTCCGCCATCTCGCCGACTACGGCCAGTCCGTGCTGCAGTTGCCGACGAACCCCGCGTTGCCACTCGAGCCGGGCGCGTACCGCGTCGCAGTGTCGTCGTTCCGCGCGAACGGCATCCCGGGCTCGGCGATCCCGCGGGTCACCGCGATCCTGAAGATGGACTCCTCGGTGTTCCTCGACCTGCACTTCCACTTCCTCGATCTCAAAGATCATCCGTGCGAGCAGGCGTTCGGCAACCAGCAGCTCGATGCCGCCGCTGCCGAATCGGCGGTGTTCTTCCGATCCGACTATCTCGGTGAGCTGCGCACGATCTTCGCCGGGGGCGGCGTCTCCCTCGGTGTGAGTACGTTCGACGACATCATTAGCCACGATCTCGACGGTCTTGACGTCAACGACGTGGGCTCGCTCCTCGCGCTCGGCAAGCACGACACCGGCATCGACGTGTTCTTCGTTCGCACCCTGTCGCCCGCGGGGCTGCAGGCGTTCGGACCGAACCCCGGTCCCGCCGGCATCGGCGGCACGAAGCAGTCGGGCATCGTGATCGGTGTCGACACGCTCTGCTACCGCTCGTGGAACACGCTCGCGCGGCTGACCGCCCACGAGGTCGCGCGCTACATGGGCCTGTCGCACAACATCGAGCTCGAGGTCGCGCAGCACCCTTCATGGCGGGATCCGATCGCCGACAGCGACGATTCGAGCAACAACCTCATGTATTTCTCCGAGCGCGGCGGCACCGCGCTTTCCGCTGGCCAGCGCGAGATCCTCACCCGCAGCGCGGTGCTGCGATGAAGCTCCTCGCGGCCGCGGGCGCGATGGTGGTCGCCATCGGACTTGGCTACGCGGTGATGCCTGCACTTGGAGACGCGTTGCTGCCGCTGTCGAATCCGCAGTTCGATACGCTCACACCGATCGACTCGGTGCCGTCGAGCCAGCAGATCACGAAGGTGTTCAACAACAGCAGCACCGATGCCCTCGCCGGCCTCCAGCAGCTCGCGAACCCGCCACCGACGGAGATCGTCGATCGTGGGGTCCAGCTCCGCTCGGTCCGCGCGCTGATCAACTACTGCGCGACCTCGCCGTGCGCGAAAGCCGACCCGGCCCACATGACCTTGGTGGCCATCGCCGACAACCCGCTGTATGGCGAGGCCCGCACCGGGAGTGACCTGCTCGTCCTTCGCGCTGCGCTGGAAGCCCTGGGAGCCCTCAAGGTCCCCGATGATGTCGACCGGCTCGCAGCGCAACTCCAGCACCCGAGCCGGGATATCCGAGCCGTCGCTGCGCGCGCCCTCCGCGACCTCGGAAACACGCAGGCGATCCCGGCTTTACGCGCCCGCTACAACGTCGAGCGGACCGAGCAGGTCCAGACCGCGCTCTCCGACGCCCTGCGCATCCTGGGTCAACCAGTCCCTTAACCGTGGGCTGACGCACAAGCCCTCGTAATCCTTTGGTTGCCCCGAGGATGGTGGGGATCGTACAATTGGTGCTCTTCCGTGGTGCACCGCCCCACATGACCACCCGCGATCCGCGTTCGCGCGGTCCGCTGCGCCCGAGTGATTCTCAGGGCGCGCAGCGCGATCCTACGCAGTCTCTCCGCATCGATCCGGCCGACGACAGCGGCGAGCCCTCGCACCCGTCGCTCGCGCTCGGCACCGCCGATGCTGCGGACCGCGAGGAGCGCACGAAGATCGAGTCCCCCAACGCGCGTGTGAAGACGCCCGCACCGCCGCGACCAAACACGAAACCGCCACCGATCCCGAAGAACCTCGACGATCCCGATAACCGCACCGGCACGGTGCTCGGCAGCTACAAGGTCCTCGAGCTCCTCGGCAAAGGCGGCATGGGCTACGTCTACCGTGCCGAGCATGTGAAGCTCGCGCGCGAGGTCGCGATCAAGCTCCTGCGCAGCGACTACGCCCGACGCCGCGATGCCGTGTTCCGGTTCATCCAGGAAGCGCGCACGGTCAACCGGATCCGCCACCGCAACATCGTCGACGTGCCCGATATCGTCGAGCTCGACGACGGCACCACGTTCATCGTGATGGAGTTCCTCCGCGGCATGAGCCTCGGTAAGTGGGCCCGCACCGGTGTCGACCTTCCGCGCGCGCTCGCCGTGCTCGTGCAGATCTGCGATGGCCTGTCGGCCGCGCACGCGGTCTCGGTGGTCCACCGCGATCTCAAACCCGACAACATCATCGTCATTCCCACCGACGACGGCGCCGAGCTCGTGAAGCTCCTCGATTTCGGCGTCGCGAAGCTGCTCAACCGCGACGATGAGGACATCGGCTTCCAGACCGCCGCCGGCTCGGTGATCGGCACGCCCGCGTACATGTCTCCGGAGCAAGCCGGCGGCATGGTGATCGATCACCGCTCCGACATCTATTCGCTCGGTGCGATCATGTACGAGCTGTTCTGTGGCCAGCCGATGTTCCGCGGCCGCTCGTTCGGCGAGTACGTGCGCAAGCACCTCACGGAGACGCCGGTGCGTCCCCGCCTGACACCCGCCGGTGCCGAGATCGACGAGCGCCTCGAGGCACTGATCATGAAGTGCCTCGAGAAGGAGCCGAACGATCGGTTCAACCAGATCGCCGAACTACGCGACTCGCTGCTGTCGATCCTCGGCGCGATGGAGACGCACATGCCGAGCCTGTCGATGACGGCGAGCGGGCTGCGTCCACCTCCGATGCCCACGCTGCCATCGGCGCCGATCCCGCGCATGCCCACGCCGGGGCACGTATCGCAGCCGGGCCAGGGGCATCCATCGTCGGGCTATTACGTGCACGGCTCGCAGTACAGCCAGGTCATGTTGCCGCCGCCGCCCCTCGCCGCTCCGACACCGTGGTGGGTGTGGATGGTCGGTGGTGCGGTCGCCGTCGCGATCGGCGTCGGCGCCGCGGTGTTCCTGACCGGCCGTACAGACGGAACGCCGGCGCAACCGCCCGTCGCTGCGAACCCACCGCCGAAGCAGCCCGAACCCAAGCCCGAGCCCATGGTCACGCAACCCACCGTCACGCAGCCGACGGTCGTCGCGAAGCCGCAACAGATCGAGGTGCGGTTCGATTCGCTGCCGAGTGGTGGCGTCTACGCCGATGGCAAGTCGGCCGAGTTGTGCAAGACGCCGTGCGCGTTCAACATCGATCTCGCCGACGGGGGAGCCGCCGACAAGCGCACGTTCATCGTCAAGTCGGACGGCTACACCGACGGCGTCGTTCTCGTCGATCTGACGAGCCCGATGCGCGAGTTCAGCGTGACCCTGCAGCAGCGAGGGGTGGCCGCCGTGGTCGCCAAGACGCCGACGAAAACGTCGAAGTATACGAAGGCGACGAAGACCACGAAGGTCGTCGACAAGCCGGTGGACAAGCCCGTCGACAAGCCCGCCGACAAGGTGCCCGCGAAGCCCGCCGACGTGAATCTCCGGGATCCGGACAAGGAAGACCCGACGGCAAAGAAGCCGAAGAAGACCGACGAAGAGCTCGATCCCTCGCACACACTCGACCCGTTTCAGCGCAAGCGCCCATGACGGCCCCGCTCCTCCGCGTCATCTGCACGTTCTGCGTCACGCTGCTGCTCGCCGGCGTCGCGTATGCGGAGGAGCCGGAGATGCGCTCGGCGAAGCGCCACTTCGATCGCGGCCAGAAGCTGTTCACGCTCGGCAAGTTCGACGAGGCTCTCGACGAGTACCAGAAGGCCTACGACGCTTCGCCGCTGCCCGACTTCCTCTACAACATCGGGCAGTGCCACCGGAACCTCGGCGACTACGAGCAGGCGATCTTCAGCTTCAAGCGCTTCCTCCAGCTCGATCCCGATGCACCGAACCGCGAGAAGGTCGAGATCATCATCGACGAGCTCGAGGACAAGCTCGAGCACCAGGGTGCAAAGAAAAAGGATCCACCGCCGCCGCCACCGCCACACGCGGAGAGCACTCCGGTCTACAAGAAGTGGTGGTTCTGGACGGGCATCGCGGTCGTCGGCGTCGCGGGCGGCGTCGGGGTCTATGCCGTAACCCGTCCCGATGGCCCGCCCGACACCAACCTCGGCAACATCGTCTTCACCAAGTGAGCCGCCAGTTCTTCCTCGGGTGTGCGCTGCTCGCGGCTCTCGGAGCCTGCCCGGCTCAGGATAGCTACATCATCGTCACGGTGACGGGACGCGCCGCGGTGCACGACGTCAAGACCCTCAAGGTCACGTTATCGAACTCGGGCACGATGCGGACCGACGAGCTCCCGTTCGGCGAGCAACCGTTCCCGGTGACGTTCAGCGTCTCGGCGCCGGGTCGCACCGGAGATCTTGGCGTCAGCGTCGAAGGGCTCGACAAGGACGGCCTGCTCGTCGGGCGTGGCGCGGCGACCAGCACACTCGATGTTCTAACCGCGGATGTCCTCCTCGAATCCGCGGACTTCGTGATCAACACGGACTTCGCCGACGACCAGTTTCCCTCGGACGACTACGAGGCGCACGGCTTCCAGGTCTCCGCCGCGCCCGATGGCAGCACGTGGACCGCGGCGTACCGCGATCGTTGCAACTCGCCGTGCAACATGTTCGCGAGACGGTTCGACAAGACCGGCCGTCCCGTCCAGACCAAGCTCGCCGCCAGCACGAACGGCTTCCCGATGAGCACGACACCGACCACGTCGGTATCGACGCCGGCGATCGCCACCGCCGGGAACAACACGATCGAAGCCTGGGACTTCAACGACCCCACCGCGATGACGACCACCGTCGGCGTCGCCTGCCGCTCGATCGACGCCACCGGTCAGGGCAACCCCGACCAGATCACGGTCGCCACCGACCCGAGCACCGATGTCGTTTCGATCGCGCCGTTCGGGAACGGCAACTTCGTCGTTGCATGGAGCGCGTTCATCACCACCGGAGTGATCCGAGCGGCGGTCGTTCGCTCCGATTGTACGCTGCTCGCGGGACCGAGCACCGTCTCCACCACTGCGAGTGCCCGCAAGGTCTCGGTCGCCACCGTCGGAACCACGGTGATGTACGCGTTTGTCGTCGACGGTGGCGTGCGCATGCGGTTCGGAAATACCTCCAACGTGTTCACCTCGCCGACTGATCTGCAGTTCCTGTCGAAGACTGCGACCGAGAACATCGAGTCCGTACGCGTCGCGCCGCTTGGCACCGGCTTCGCCGTGTTCGTGCGCTGGGCACTCTCCGCGAGCTTCATGGGGCCTGGCCGCATCGAGCTCTACCGCACGAGCGCGACCGGCGCCGTGCTCGGGACTCCCGTGCTGGTCAGCACGAAGAGCGGCAGCGACTTCGGATCGAGCGAAGCCTTCGGCGTGGCCTCGCGCTCCGACGGTGTGCTGATGGTGACGTGGCACTCGTGCCTGACCAATGGTGACGGCAGCGGTTGCGGTGTGTGGGGCCGTGCGTTCCGCGAGAACGGCACCCCGGTCGGCGACGAGTTCACCATCCCGACCACCACCACCGGTGATCAAACCAACCCCTCGGTCGCGCCACTCGGCGATGCGTTCGTCGTCGTGTGGAAAGACGATAGCGCGCAGGCGCCGGATGTCGCGGGCTCCGCGATTCGCGGCCGCATCATCTATCCGACCCAGGCCGCCGCCGGCAACTAGGTCTGGTTCGCGCCGGACTCGTCGTCGGCGCGATGGTCGATCCCGAGGGCGCGCATCTTCTTGTACAGGTGGCTCCGCTCGAGCTGCAGCTCGCGCGCCGTGTTCGAGACGTGGTGGTCGTTCGCCTCGAGCGCGGCCATGATGATCTCGCGCTCCGCAGCCGAGACCAGGTCCTTGAACGGCGTGCCGCGCGCGAACTCGGTCTTCACGGCCTTCACCCGCGGCAGCGCATCGCCGACATCAGCCTCGGTGATGACCTCGGCGTCACCGGTGAGGATCGTCAGTCGCTCGACGACGTTCTTCAGCTCGCGGACATTGCCCGGCCACTCGTGCTGCATGATCAGCGTCATCGCTGAAGGCGCCACGCGCTTCGTGCGGCGCATGTTATCGGCGCACACCTGCTCGATGAAGGCCTCGACGAGAACCGGGATGTCCTCGCGACGCGCACGCAGCGGGGGTAGCTCGATGGGCACCACGGCCAGGCGATAGAACAGATCCTCGCGGAACCGCCCCGCGGCGATCTCCGCCGGCAGATCCTTGTTCGTCGCGGCGACCACGCGGACATCGACCTTGATCGTCTCGGCACCACCC
Source organism: Haliangiales bacterium (assembly GCA_038206055.1). Classification (GTDB taxonomy): domain Bacteria; phylum Myxococcota_A; class Polyangia; order Haliangiales; family Haliangiaceae; genus JABFXX01. Next base: position 3,844 of record JBBRBG010000246.1, on the reverse strand, counting down.
ACTCGCTCGAGCTCGTTCTCCTGGAGCACGCGGAGCACCTTGGCTTGCGCGCTCGGATTCATGTCTCCGATCTCGTCGAGGAACAGCGTCCCACCATCGGCGAGCTCGAACTTGCCGCGGCGCTGCTGCGTGGCGCCGGTGAACGCGCCCTTCTCGTGGCCGAACAGCTCGCTCTCGATCAGCTCGCTCGGGATCGCGGCGCAATTGAGCTTCACGAACGGGCCATCGGCGCGCTTCGAGTGCTCGTGGATCGCCCGCGCGACCAGCTCCTTGCCGGTGCCGTTCTCACCCGTGATCAGGACGCGGCCAGTGGTCGGCGCGGTCTTGCCGACCTTGTCGAAGATCGCCCGCATCGCCCCGCCCTTGCCGATCATGGCGAAGTCGGTCTGGACCCGACCCCGGAGCCGGGCGTTCTCGTGGCGCAGCCGCGCGAACGACAGCGCGTTCTGCACCGTGATCAACAGCTTGTCACCGGAGAGCGGTTTCTCGACGAAGTCGTGCGCCCCTCCCTTGGTCGCTTGCACGGCCGTCTCGATCGTGGCGTTGCCCGACATCATGACCACGATGGTCTCGGGACTGGCGAGGCGGATCTTCGGGAGTACCTCCAGGCCGCTCTCGCCGGGCATCATGACGTCGAGCAGAACCAGGTCGATATCGTGCTCGGTGACCTTGGCGAGGCCCAGGGCGCCGGTCCCGGCCACCTCTACGTGAAAGCCCTCGATCTCCAGCGACCTCCGGACCGTGGTCAGGATGTTGGGCTCGTCATCGATGACGAGGATGGTCGAGCGGGGCATCGCCCGAGGAGGCTACCAGATGGCTGGTCGGATTTGACTAACGTGCCGAAGGCATTTAGGTTCCAGCCATGAGCCGATCGTATGTTGGAGCCGTCCTGGTGGCCGCCTGTGCGCTGCTCCTCGGCTTCGGCATGACCTCCGGCTGCGGCGACAAACCCAAGGCACCCGGAAGCTGCAAGGCCGACAAGGACTGCAAGGCGGGTCAGCACTGCAACGCAAACAAGTGCGTGGAGTGCACCGAGGATACCCAGTGCGGCAAAGGCAAGCGGTGCAGCTCGGGAGCGTGCATCGCGGCGCCGGAGTGCACGAAGGACGAGCAGTGCCCGGGTGGCCAGGTCTGCCAGGCAAGCAAGTGCAAGCCGTGCGCGGCCGACGGTGATTGCCCGAACGGCCGCTGCGAGGCCGGCGCGTGCAAGAAGACGAAGTGCACGAAGGACAACGAGTGCGCTGACGACGAGGACTGCATCAATGGCTTCTGCAAGCGCGCCGGTCAGGCCTCGACGACCGATCCTGCGAGCTGCTCGCTGTCGACCGTGTACTTCGGCTTCGATGATTCGAGCGTGCAGCAGAGCGAGCGTGATCGTCTCGACGCCAACGCGTCGTGCATCGAGAAGACCAAGGGGAAGGCCGTCTACCTGATGGGCCACACCGATACGTCGGGCACCGAGGAGTACAACATCGCGCTCTCCGAGCGCCGCGCGCAGTCGGTCGCGGACTACATGGCGCGTCTCGGCAGCGATCCGGCGCGCCTCCAGGTGGTGCCGAAGGGCGAGACCGAGCCGACCGGGCTCGGCGACGACAAGGACCGCCGGGTCGAGTTCCAGTGGAAGTGAGGTCCCCGATGAACAAGCTCGCAGCTCTCCTCGCAACGTTGACGCTCTCCGGCTGCTTCTGGGTCACCACGAAGTCCGAAGGCGACACGCTCAAGAAGGACGTCAAGTCGCTCGACTCGCGCCTCTCCGCAAAGGAGAAGACCGTCGACGAGAAGGTCGCCGAGCTCCAGAAGGTACTCGACGACAGCTCGAAGCTGCTCAAGCGCAACAGCGCGGATCTCGGCGCCGACGTCGACCAGCTGCGCGCCGACGTACGCACGGCGAACGGCCTCGTCACCGCTGTCAACAACGGCGTCAACGAGCTCAAGGTCTCGCTCGCAAAGGGCGAGGCGCGGATCGACGCTCTCGAGGCCCGGCTCGCGCAGCTCGAGAGCGGCAAGCCGAGCGCGAACAGCTCTCCAGAGGATCTGTGGAAGCTCGGCTCCGCGGCGTTCGAGGCTCAGCGCTGGAACGACGCCATCGACATCTTCAAGCGCCTCGTCGCGAGCTATCCCACGCACGAACGCGCTGACGACGCGACGTACTTTCGCGGCCAGAGCTACACGAACCTCAAGGACTGGGACAAGGCGATCGCCGCGTACCAGGTCCTCGCCGAGAAGTACGCCGATAGCTCGCTCGCTGACGACGGCCTCTACTTCGCAGCACTCGCCGCGCAGCAGCTCAAGAACTGCACCGAGGCGCGCGCGTACCTTGGTCTGATCAAGCAGAAGTATCCCAAGTCCAACGTGATCAAGCAGTCGACGGATCTCGACACGGCGATCAAGAAGGACTTCAAGAACAAGGCGAAGTGCACGTCGTAGCGCTGGCGACGACGAACTACGGCGGGTTCATCTCGTAGTCGCAGTCGCGCACTTCCCACGGAGTGCCGACCCACGTCGCCTCGAACTCGTCCTCGTAGAGCGGACCGGCATTCGCTTCGACGCGGTAGCGACCGCGCGCGCCGACACCGAGGGCCACCGTCTCGAGGGTCACCGACGACGCCGTGCAGCCGTGGAACGCGCAGATGCTGATCTCGGCGCCATCACCGCGACGCGAATCACTTCTTCGGAGGTGCCTTGGTGCCGCTGCCGGTACCACCGCCGCCACCGCCGCCCGTGCCCTTGCCGCCGCCGGCACCCTTGATCAACTTGCCGCCGAGCTTCGCGAACTGCTCGACCGCGTCGTCCTTGTTTTCGTAGTTCGGCGCGAGCTTCGCGTGGCACTGGTTGCAGGACTTGATGTTGTTGTCCTTGTTGAACTTCTTCATCGCATCCTTCGCCGCCTTCTGCCCACCCGCCTTGCACGCGTCGCGGACCATCTCGGTCTTGAAGTCCGTGCGAACGCACGCGTCCGCGCTCTCCGCAGGAGAGCTGGTGAACGTCGCAAACGCGAGCGCTCCAGTGATGGTCGTGATGACAGCGATGAGCCCGATCTTCATGGCGTGGTGATCCTTCTGTGTACGTACTGAGAGGTTCGACGGTGGCGAAGGTCGCGTATTCAGCCCCAAATTCCCCGCGGGTATCCTGCTACATGCTGGAATCGTTGGCAATATCGCGGGCAAATGCGCGACCAGCCGCCGTGACGCCCGCCGCTCCCGTGACCGCGCTGATCGCGCAGATCGCCGAGGCACCCGCCGCATAGACCTCGGCCGCGTGGTCAGGCGTCATTCCACCGATCGCGACCACCGGGATTCCGCCGGCTTGCGCGACCGCTGCGCGCAGCGCCGCAACGCCCTGCACCGCATCCGGATTCTTCTTGGTCACGGTCGTGAACACTGGCCCGTAGCCGAGGTAGTCGGCACCGCCCTCGCGCGCCGCGCGGACCTGCGCGAGGTCGTGCGTGGAGATGCCGATCCACAGCCGACCCGCGATTTTTCGCGCCGCTGCGAGCGGAAGATCGGTCTGTCCGAGATGAACGCCGTCCGCGCCGACCGCGAGCGCGACATCGATCCGATCATTGATCACGAGTGCAGCGCCGAGCTCGGTGCACACGCGCCGCGCCATCCGTCCCGCGCGCACGAGCTGGCCCGCGGTCGCCGGGCGCTCCGGCTTGATGCGGATTTGAAGCACGCGCGCACCCGATGCGAGCAACGCACGTGCGAGCGCCTCGTCGTCGCGATCGAGGACGGCGTAGAAGCCACGAATCGCGTCGCCCGGGGTCATCGCATCTGGAGCTCGAGCTGCTCGAGCTCGCGGGCCTTGTCGCGCAGCGCCGCCGCGCGCTCGAACTCGAGATCCG
>JBBRBG010000245.1:0-12243 GCA_038206055.1 Haliangiales bacterium | reverse complement strand
GTTCGAGGTCTCGGCCGACGCAACATTGGGGTTGACTGAACCCGATCTTATGCTCGTCGAATCGCCGCTGCCGACGCTGCGAATTCTCCTTGCCGAGGATTCTCCCGACAACTGCACGATCGCCGCCGCCTATCTCGAGGGCACACCGTACACGCTCGAGATCGCGGAGAATGGGGTCATCGCGTGCGAGAAGTTCACGAGCGGGCACTACGACCTGGTGTTGATGGACCGGCAGATGCCGGGCATGGATGGCTTGACGGCGACGCGGACCATCCGGGCGTGGGAACTCGCGAACGGCCGGGCGCCAACACCAATCATCGCGCTAACCGCGTCGGCATTGAAGGGTGACCGCGAGACCTGTCTCGCAGCGGGCTGTACCGCGTTCTTGACCAAGCCCATCAAGCAAGAGGTCCTGCTCCAGGCGATCAAGGACCGAACCATGGCCGCGTCGCCCGCGTCGTCGACATCCGTGACCCAGGCGAAGCCGTCACTTATTAGGCCGGCCAGTCAGGCCTCCGTGCCACTCGCTCTGACCACGCGCATCCCGGCGTTTCTGCAGAACCGCCGGCATGACGTCGCGACGATGCTGAAGGCGCTCGCGCGTGGTGACTTCGAGATCATCGGACGACTGGGCCATGACATGAAGGGGGCGGGCGCGAGCTTCGGCTTCCGGGCCATCAGTGAGATCGGCGCGCACCTCGAGCGCAAGGCGGGCGCCCGCAACAGCAGTTTGTGCCGCCACTGGGTCGACGAGCTTGCGATTTACCTGGATTCGATCAAGCCGGGCCCCGACCTCGCGCACGCGCCGTCCACCGAGTCCGGCGATGCGTCCACCGCGCAGGCTCCGTCACGTCTGCGTCGGATCGTACTTGTCGAAGATTCAGAGGATCTGCGCTCGTTGTTGCGCGACGTCCTCGTACTCGGTGGTCACCACGTGGCGGAAGCGTGCGATGGGCTCGAAGGTGTCACGCGCATCCTCGCGGAGAAGCCCGACATCGCGATCATCGACCTCGGCCTGCCGGGGATCGATGGTTACGAAGTCGCGCGGCGGGTGCGCGCGGTCCTCGGAGACGCGATCATACTCGTCGCGCTGACAGGGTCCGGGGACGAGGGCGCTCGCGTCAGCGCGCTGGCCGCCGGTTTTGACGCGCGCATCGTCAAGCCCGTCAACAGTGCGCACGTCCTCGCGATCCTTGAGACCAAGCGGAACTTCGCCTGATCCCACAACAGTGCGCTTTCTCCTCGCCGCCAACGGGTATCGGTGGCGTTCGTGGTCGGCCCGGTGCAGGTCGCCTCCGAGTGCGGCCCCGAACGGGGCTCGAGAAAATCGGCGACTACTTCGCCGTTGTCGACGCGGTTCGCGAGGTGATCGGCTGCGAACCCGATGTCGTCGAAGAGATCGCTGTGAAGGTCGACGAGGTCGATCTCGGGCGTGGATTCCGCGTTGCGTGGATCGGCGGGCGAGCCCGTCTGCTGGAGTCCCCGCTGATGGGATTCACCGTCTTTCACGTCGCATCGCGCGCGATCCATCTGGTGCTGCTGTCGCCGTCGTGGGCTTGATCGCTCACTTCTTGCGGGGTCGCACGAGCCGTACGGCCGGTCCGCTGCACCGATAACGTCGGCCGGTGGTGCTCGACCTCGGCGAGCTCGGCGCCATCGACATCACGCCGTGGGCGGATCGGGTTCGCGTAATCCACGCGACTTACCCAAGCGCATGGGAGCTCCCGCCGGCGCGTGCGGCACGACGCTGACGGACATGAGCTCGATACTCGTCCAGCGTCATCGTGTCGGCGGTCCCGGTGTCAACCTCGGCGCCGCGACGCTCGACCTCGGCGTCCCAGGCCTCGGCAGCGCCGGGCTCGGGCTCACCATCCAAGCTGCGCAGCAACTCGAAGGCAAGCTTGGCCCGCTCCTCAACTGGGAGGCGCAGGATCTCTGCGAGCATGTCGGTGGCGGCCACAGAGCCATTGTAGCACTCGTCGATCGGTCCGATCAGAGGCCCTCATCCAGCGATCCACCACTCGCACGCGATAACCGACTGCACTAGCTTTGGATGTGGGCGACCACCGCGTAGTGATCGCTCGCGCAGATCTGGTCCTCGCCGGCGCGATCGCGCAGCGCGACGTCGCGCGCGCGGCCATCGCGTTTGCGCGACGTCACGTACACGAGAGCGGTTACAGCATTGCCGTTAACATCGGAAGGGAGGGCCTACTCATGGAATCTGTACGTTGTTCTACGTACGCCTTCGCGTGACCGGGAGGCACGCAGCGCCGCGATGCGGTGCAGCGTCTACTCAATGGACGAGCGTTTGCGCCAGATCAGCGCGATCGTCTTGCGCGCCCCCGGGAGCTACTTCATCAACATGCCAGCGGGCGCGCGATCGCAGTGACATCATGTTTGCCGTCCGCGCGTCTCGTCGCCTGATCGATACAATCAAAAACGATTGATTCGTGGCGGTGCTGCGTTGCTTGTTTGATTCTAGGGGTCATGAACAAGATCGTTGTTGCGTTCGCGGCCACCACGGCTCTGATGTCGTTCGGCTGCAAGAAGGATGGCGGCGGCGCCGGTGAAGCGATGGCCACGATGGCCGAGTACAAGGACAAGATGTGCGCCTGCAAGAATGCAGACTGCGCCAAGAAGGTCACCGACGACATGACCAAGTGGAGCCAGGAGCAGGCGGGCAAGACGAAGGAGCCCGTCAAGATGTCGGAAGCCGACCAGAACAAGTCCAACGAGATCGCCATCGCGATGGGCGAGTGCATGCAGAAGGCAATGGGCGGCGGTATGGCTGCGCCTGCTGCGCCTGCTGCGCCCGGTGCGCCCGGTGCGCCCGGTGCGCCCGGTGCACCCGGTGCGACTGGCGCGACCGGCACAGCTGGCTCGACCGGCGCGACCGGCGCGACTGGCGCGACTGGCGACACCGGCTCGGCTGGCGCGACTGGCGACACCGGCTCGGCTGGCGCTACTGGCGACACCGGCTCGACCGGCTCGACCGGCTCGACCGGCGCGACCGGCGCCACGGGTTCGACTGGCTCGGGTGGCAAGACGACCACGACGACCACGACGACGTCGGGCTCCGCCTCGTCCAAGACTACGAAGTAAGCGCGAAGCGCTTCTTCAGCTTGATTTCCAGCTACGACTCATTTGCTTAGGGGAGCGCGTCTTCGTCGCATCCGGTGCCGAGGATGATGGAGACGAGCAAGGGCGCGAGCGTGGGCGAAGCGCGTGGACGCATGGCGAGCGAGGGCTACGCCGCGAGCACGTTAGGCTCAGCGCGAGACGAGCGCGTACTCGATCTGGAGGCCGGCGATCATGCACGATCGCGAGACGTAGTTGTCTGGGTGGCCGCCCTGTCGAGGCGGGGCTCGCCTGCGTCGGGGTGTACAACTGGCTCGTGCGCATCATCATCACGGGAGTCACCGGCATGGTCGGCGAAGGCGTCATGCTCGAATGCCTCGAGAACGAGTCCGTCGAGAAGGTGCTCGCCGTCTCTCGCAAGCCGACGAACCACACGCATCCGAAGCTCGAGATACTTCTCCTTGCCGATTTCAGAGAGACGAGCGACGTCGAGGCGAAGCTGACCGGATACGACGCGTGCTTCTACTGCGCCGGCGTCAGCTCGGTCGGGATGAGCGAAGCGGACTACACGATCATCGCGTATGACACGCCGGTCGTGTTCGCGACGACCCTGGCGCGTCTCAACCCGACGATGGTCTTCACGCACGTGACGGGTACTCGCACCGATAGCACCGAACAGGGCAAGACCATGTGGGCGCGCGTGAAGGGCCGTGCGGAGAACGCGCTCACGAGGCTGCCGTTCAAGGGTGTCTACAACTTCCGTCCTGGCCTCATGACGCCGAAGCCCGGCCAGAAACACCTGAAGACCTCGTATCGCGTCGCCCTCGTGTTCGCCCCGGTCCTGAAGCTGTTCTTTCGCGCCCTCACGCTGTCGCAAGTTGGCCGCGCGATGATTCGCTGCACCCAGAGCGGGGCTCCCAAGCAGGTGCTGGAGATTGCCGACATCGCCGCGCTCGCGGAGCGTTAGCGCGAGCCCTCATGTCCGTTCCCCGCAACGGATGATTAGGGCACGCTCGGCTCGAGCGGGTGGTAGCGTCTCGCCGGTGATTGCGTCCGCACCTGTTGGCATCATTCTCGCCGGAGCCGTCGGGCTTCTTGTCCTCGGATGCAGTGGACCGGAGGCGACGGTGGATGCAGCGCCGACGGGAGATGCGTTCATCGTCGACGTCACGACGAGCAAGGGTGTGTTTGCAGTCGAGGTGGATCCGTCGTGGGCGCCCAACGGCGCCGCTCGGTTTCGCGAGCTCGTGGATGCAGGGTTTTACAACGACGCCAGGTTCTTTCGCGTGCTCACCGGTTTCGTCTCGCAATTCGGGATGAACGGAGACCCCGCCACAAACTCACTGTGGAGCACGCGCACCATTCCGGACGACCCTGTCGTGCGCTCGAACACACGTGGCTACGTCACGTTCGCCCAGAGCTCGGCGCTGAATTCACGAACGACACAGCTGTTTGTAAATCTCGGCAACAACGCGAGGCTCGACAAGATGCGCTTCGCGCCCTTCGCAGTGGTGATCTCGGGGATGGATGTCGTTGACTCTCTCAACGCCGAATACGCCGAGGCGCCCGATCAGGCGCAGATCAGCGCACAGGGGAACGCATACCTGAACGCGAACTTTCCGCGACTCGATTACATCGTCGCGGCGCAGCTCCGCTAGAGGCGAATGCAGCGCTACGTGCCACGACTCGTGCCCGCCGGGTCTGCTCCGGCGGACGCATTGGTGGAGCGGCTGATCCCGAATCCGCCGGTGAGCCCGCTCGGCGAGCACGAGCTCATTCCGGTGGTGGCGTGGATGGTCGAGGTTGCCGGCGAATTCGTGCACGTTCCGGCGTCGCAACGTGCGGAGCTCGACGAGATGCGTGGATCTGCGCTGCTGACGATGCTCGACGACGAGCTCTCGAACGAGTCGCTCGACCAATTGCCTGGAGTGAATCTCGCCACCAATGGGGTCTACGCCGCGGAGCTGTTTCTCGACCGGGATCACCTGGCCGCGCTGCACGAGATCCTCGGGGGCAGGGTGTACTTCGCCGCGGTACCCCGGCGCGGCCGGTTTCTGGTCGGCGGTGTGGGCGCCGGCATCGAGGGCATGCAAGCCTTCGTGGACCACGTGCGGCGCGAGTACGACGAGGCGCCGGCCGCTGTTCGCATCAGCTCGGTGACGTTGCTCGTGCGCGACGGAACACCGACGGCCGTTGTCGGTGAACTACAGATCGCCGCCCTCGCGCAGTCCACAAGCCAGCGCTGACAGCGACACCGACGGCGACTCGATGATCGCGCCAGGCCACGTGTTCCGGCGGAGTCGCCCACGACTTCAATAACCTCCTATCTGTGATCCTCAGTTACACTACACGGACAACTCGATCGTGCATCATGGAGTCCTCGACGCGGGCGTCGCTTTTCTCCTGCGCGCCGTTCTCGACAGGTAACAAATCCCGCCGCAAGTGGCGTTCGTGCGAGATCGGGCTCTCCTAGCGATCGCTGATCGTGATCTCGTCGCCGGCGATCCTGATCGCGGAGTTCTTGTCGTCCATGATCATGCTGCTCATGCTTCGGCCCACGACCGCGCCTGCTCGCTTGGCGCGCAGCTCCACGAAGTAGTCTCCGGGGGCATATCCCTTGGTGTGACCGACGCCGAGCTGGTGCTCCGCGGGGTCGGGGATCTCGAAGTTGCCGCGTGGTGAGTAGTAGAAGAAGGGGTCCGCGTGATCGCACGGCCAGCTGCCGCCGACGACGAGCGGCGCGGTGTCATCGCTGTAAGGCCTCACCGCGTACTCGAGCTCGTCCACGCCTGCCGCCGCACAGCTCGCGAGCTTGCCCGAGGTCAACGAGGATACGAGTGTCCACGCCGAGACGCCCACGCCGCCGTCCGGGTAGATGTCGAAGTCGATGCTGAGGTCGGAGGTCAGCGTGGTGTAGTAGATGGGAGTCTGGGCCGCGAACGTCTCCTCGGTCTCTTCGGTGACATCGATGAAGATGTCCTTGCGCGGCTCGTAGTCGAAGTGCGCCACGGCGGCCGTGCCGCGGGTGCTCTCGTCGATCACCTGGCCAGCCGTCGGCAGCGACTGGGTCAGCGATCCGCTCGGAGTGCATGGCATCCGGATGATGGAGTCTGGCGGTTCGACATACCCCGCCTTGTAGAGATGCGCCACCAGCTTCGTGAAGCCGGCCGGGCAGGCGGACATCGGGGTGCCGTCCAGCTTCTTGAGGTGCCAGCTCACGGTCACATCGTGAAACTCGGACCGCGTGTCATCGGCATCGTCGCTCGCCGGAATCAGAGAACAACCCGTCGCTAGCGACGAGACCAGCAGGCATATCGCAATCGTATCGGAAGCTTTGGGCATGATCGTGACCTCTCCTCCTTCCGGACGACAGCATCAGCGCCCACGCCACAAGAAATCTGCGGGCCCGCGAACGACTAATTCAGGGTCGCGTCGAACGTCTGCGATCCCTTGATCTGCACCGAGCAACTCGAGAATCCGTTGCATGTGAGCTGCGGGGTCGCGAGCTGCACGCGGATCTCCAGGCGCCCGTCGCCGTGGACCTCCGATGGCATGCGGAGCGAGATGCCGGTCGGCGTGACGCTCGCCATCACGTCGTAGATGGTGGCCCCGGTTCCATCCTCGACCCACCACTCGGCCCCGACGTTTGTGATCTGCCGGTCGTCGGCGACGTCGATTCGGGCGAGCTGTCCGCGCACGAGCGGCGTCGCGAGACTCATCGCAGGATTCACGAACAGGCGATCGACCTCGAGCACGAGGTCGGCCGTCGGGTCGGTGAGTCGCAGGGTCGATCGGGGCTGGGCTGGCGGCACCTTGTCGATCGAGAAGTATGGCGGCTGGCAGTTCGCGCCGTCGCTGTGGTCGTAACCCGAGGCCTCCTCGTAGTAGCCGCGCTCGAAGGAGTCCGGTCGCACGCCGTCGATCGTCGCCTTGACGTCGTCGCCGAACACCGGGCAATCCGGGTTGTTGTGCGAGAAGCTGACGTCGATCCGAGGATTGACGTCGCGGCCACTCTCCGCCGACACGGGACCCAGCTCGACGGCGATCGATGCCGATATCGGGCCGAACTCGACCAGTGAAACGACGTTCTGCGACGTGCAGGCAACGAGGGTCGGCAGGAGGGCGAGGAGGGCGCGCATGGCTTCCAGCGAGAGCAAGGATGGTGCCCGGCGCAACGTCCCGGAACCACGGGGCTGCGGTGACAGACCTTCGACGCTTGGTCGAACCTTTGCCAGCGTCTGCAGCACGATGCGGCCGAGGTACGAGGACCAGACAGAACGCGCGATCACGACGGGCTCAGGCGTACGCACTGACGAAACCCGCCTTCTGCTCGGGCGGGTCTCGCAGGTTTCGGCCATGCTTCTACTGGATGGGCTATCGCTGCCGATGGCTCGCCACACGCGGCCGTGACCGCGCCGACGTCCTCGAGCGTCTGAACTTCAAGGTCGTCGGCGAGCTGGTCGAGGAGGTCTACGACACGGGCCTTTATGCGCTCGAGGTCGACGACTGGCTCGTCGTGATCGGTGACGGCTTCGACCACATGGACAAGGTGAAGCGAGCAGGGGCCGCGAGACTCTCCGAGGGCGGCGACGTCCTCTACCTGTCCACAGAGGACTCGGCGATGACGTTCGAGATCGCGATGTTCCACGAGCGCGAGCAGCTGTGGTCGATCGCATACGATGGCAGCGACGGCGTGGCGGTGCCCACCTTCGATGGAGCCGTCCCGTGGGGAGCGCGCGCGCTCCTCGGGAAGCTCGAGAAGGCGCAGGCCGGGTCGGGTGGCCCGAAGGCCGAGGTCGATCACATCTACGCGCTCGCGGCGATGTACGCCATGGAGGTTGTCGGGTTCAGGCACGACGAGTCCCTCGGCAGCGGCGAGCACGTTCCGATCTGGCAGCTCGCTCCGAAGACACGCCGCTGAGCGCGACGATCCCGTCGTGTGATTGTGGTCGACTGAATGGCGGCTTCCAGTTCATGGTGTCGCGCGTGTCCGAAGAACCCAATGCACGGGGTGTCGTCCTGGTCACCGGCGCCACCGGGAACGTCGGGCGAGAAGTCGTGCGTGCGCTGGTAGCGCGCGGGATATCCGTGCGTGCTGCATCACGCGCTCCGATCAAAGACATCGAGGGACCGCGTGGTGACGTCGCCACCGTGCCGTTGGACTTCGCCGATCCGACCACGTTCGACGCGGCCGACGGAGTACGGGCTGTGTTTCTGGTCCGTCCGCCGGCGATCTCCGACACCAAGCACACCCTCGTGCCGTTCATCGACGAAGCGCGGCGACGCGGCGTCGAGCAGGTGGTGTTCCTGTCGGTCGCCGGTGCCGAACACAACATCTTCGTGCCACACCATGCGGTCGAGCGACATCTCGCGCCCACGCGGGGATGGACGATCCTCCGGCCAGGGTTCTTCGCGCAGAACCTCGAGGACGCGTACCGGCGGGACATCGTCGAGGATGCGCGCATCTACGTGCCCGCGGGCCGCGGACGGGTCGCGTTCGTCGACGTGCGCGACATCGCGGATCTCGCGGCGATGATCTTCGCGTCGTCGTCGGGGCACGATCGCAAGGCGTACACGCTCACTGGATCGGAAGCGATCGGTTTTACCGAGACGGCGGCTGAGCTCAGCGAAGCAATCGGCCGTGTCATCCGTTATCAGCCAGCGTCGATCGGAGGATACCTCGCCCACCTGCGAAGGCGCGGCGCTCCCTGGACACAGGCGGGTGTGCAGACGGTCCTGCACGCCGGGCTTCGCTTCGGTCAGGCCGAGCGCGTCGATCCCACACTCGCGGAGTTGCTCGGGCGCCCACCGCGCACGATGCGCCAGTATGTACAGGACCGTCGCTCAGTCTGGATGCCCAGGTGAAGCGCACGTCCGATTTCTGCGATACGCGCGAACGACGCATCTGGGACGAGCGGGTGTATCCGCACCTCCTGGATCGCGTCTGCGGCACGAACGCCATCACGCTCGAACGCCAGCGCCGCAGAGGCCCTCCCGTTCGACACGGAGCGGTTCGACACGGTGGTCTTCACGTACACGCTGTGTAGCGTCGATGATCCAGGGACGGCATTGCGCGAGGCGCGTCGCGTGCTGCGCGCCGGCGGCCGTCTGTTGTTCCTCGAGCACGGACGGTCGCCCGATCCAGCGGTGGCTCGATGGCAGCGCCGTCTCACGCCGCTGTGGCGGACCGTGTCGGGTAACTACCATCTCGATCGCGACGTGGTGCGGGAGCTCGAGGCCGCGGGGCTGACCGTGGAAGACATCGGCGGGTATCAGAGCCACCACCGTCCGGGGCGGCTGTCGTTCGCGTACGTAGGCGCTGCAACGCGTTCTTGAACGCGTGGGTCGGTGCGTCGCGCGTGGCCGTCAGATGACATCACAGGCGGCGATATCGGCCGAGCTCTTCGATAAGCCGCGGCCACACGGCAGAGCCGACGATCCAGCGAGGGCCACGCCAGGCCTTCTCGATGTCCCCGGGCCACGCGAGTCGGGTATCCCAGGCGCCGAGGCGTAGCGGCTCGTGGCCCTCGAGCGTGAGCACGAGGAGCGGCATCGTGTAGCTGCCGGTGCGGGACGTCTGGGTGAACCGGCGGCGCTCCGCCAGCACCGCGCTCCACGGCGTGTGCGAGATTGACTCGCCACCACATCTCGCGAGGACGAGCGCATCGGGCGTGACGCGAAGCTCGAGCTCGGGCGCCCGGATCCGCCGGCTGCGGATGAACATCGCCGCGATCCCGACGACCACGATCATCAGCGTCACGGTCGTGAGCACGAGCTGGCCGGTACGCGTGGTCATCAGGTCGGACTGGCCGGCGACGACGCCGAGTACCGAGACCACGGCCATCGTGAGGAGCCATGGCGCCATCGTGCGAAGCAGGCCGCTCGCGGATTGCGAGCTGCGGACGAGCGGCACGACCACGGGACCGAGGTCGCCCTTGCGAAGTCCAACCGCAGCGCAGATCGCCTCGAAGGCGTCGCGTTCGACGGTGCAATCGACCGTGCGCGTCGCAGCGCCGACGACGGAATAGCCAGCACCGTCGAGGCCGTCGCCGCCGATCCGGAGCGCACCGACGCGCAGCACGAGGCCCATCGGCGCATCGATTCCGCTCACCACCCACGTCCCGAGCACGGGCGAGCCGCGCTCCGGTGGTCGCCACGACGGAACGAGCTCGCCGGCGGTCACGGCGAGCGTGACATGTTGCGGGATCATCGCGACGATCATCGCGACGACGTATCCGAGCCCACCCGCACCGACGAGATACGGCGCGAGGGCAGGGGCATCCCGAGCGAACGCCAGCACCGCTGCGCCGCCGCCACACACGACCAACCACGCCAGACCCGCGAGCAGGAGCTTCGGTCGAGAGCTACGTCGGGCGGAGAAGCTCTGCACGGGACCAACCATGCTAGCGCGTGATCGATGGCGTGGCGCGGCGGTGCCAGGGATACTGCCGACGCGTCATGACCCGCAAGAAGACGCGAAAACTGGTCGTCGCGATCGGCATCTTCAAGCTGATCAAGGCCGCGATGCTCGTGGCCGTCGCGGTCGGCATGCTGCACTTGATCGGCAAGGACCCCGAATCGACCGTTGCGCGCTGGCTCGGTGATCTCGGCCTCGACGCGCGCAGCGGATCACTTCGTGCCGTACTCGGGAAGCTCGGCGGCTTGAGCATTGGTCAGCTCGAGGAAATCGGTGGGCCGAGTACCTGACGATCGTCATCACCATCTCGCTGATCCCGTTCGAGATCTACGAGGTCGTGAAGAAGGGTTCGGTGCTGAAGGTCGTCACGCTGGTCGCCAACATCGCGATCGCGGCGTACCTGACCGTTCGCGTGGCCAAGGACCGCTCGTGAAGTTCGAGGCAACGCCGGTCATCGCGCTGCAGGTGAACGGCCAGGAAGTAGCTGTGCCCTTCAGCTCGGATCGAGCAGGTTCACGATCCAGGCGAAGAACGCTCTTGTCGGTCCAGCGACGTGCGCGAGGTGGCCGGTGATCGAACGTGCCTGGGTCGCATACGCGAGGACAAGTCCGAGCAACAGCAGAGATGCGCAGGTGACGAACAGGAACGAGAAGATGCGTCCTGCCTCGCGATGATCGCCGTGATGACGGTGCGCGGTGGCCCAGTTCCCGATCACGTTCCAGGTGAGCGTGAAGCCGAGCACGCCGGAGATCACGCGCGGTTGGTGGACCCCGCTGGCGATCACGACGACGATGATCGAGAACACCGGAACGACGAACGGCGCGATCGCGATCAGCCAGTTCCCGCGCCCCTCGTAGCGCGCGTGGCCACCACCGACGAGCGACGCGCGCACGCCACCGACCCGATGCAGCGTGAGCAGCGAGAACAGGATGTGCGTCAGCTCGTGCTCGAGCGTGACGATGTAGTGGCGCGACGTCTTCGGCAGCAACAGCACGAGCCACAGGACCAAAAATACGGCAGCGCCGACGAGCAGCGGGATCAAGGCTCGTGGGTGACGGGCGATGTCGCGCGCGACAAACGAGAGTGCGTAGAGCATCCCCGGCAAGAAGATCAGGCTGACCAGCGCGACGGGCCACTTCAGCAAGCCGATCACACGGTCGAGACCGCTCGAGACCTTCATCGCAATCAGTTGGGCACGAACTCGATCACCACGCGAGCACAAAGGGGTGTTTCCGCGTCTCGACAACGTCGGTGCGCGGGATGGATGCTCGCGTCGATGAAAGCCCCGCTGATCCTGATCGCGCTCGTCATCGCTTGCTCGAGCAACCCCAAGAAGCCGCCGACGACCGACGGGACCGGCTCGGGGCAGACCACGACTGATGCGAAGTGCACGGACCCCAAACCCGCGCCCGACGCGGTGTGTTTGCAAGATTGTGGTCCGCCGGTCGAAGGGCCGGGCGCGCCCACGCCGCCGCCGGGCTGGCAATGGGCGACGGCGGAGCAAGCGGCGAGTCGGCAGCAGCATGGCTGCCCGATCTGCCTCCCGCCGGAGGCGATGATCGCGACGCCGAGCGGCGAGATCGCGATCAGCTCGCTGGTGGTGGGGGCGGTCGTGTGGTCGACGAACGAAGCAGGGGTTCGCATCGCGGTACCGATCGTTCGTGTTGACTCGATGCGGGCGCCACCGACGCACACGCTCGTCGCAGTTCGCCTCGCGGACGGGCGCGAGGTCGCGGGATCGCCCGGTC